>NZ_JBHTDK010000001.1:495040-864447 GCF_042666355.1 Knoellia altitudinis | reverse complement strand
GAGACGCCGGTGGTGGGCACGCCTCCTCGGCCGGTGACCTGGAGGTGGACGGTGGAGTTGGGGGCGACGGCGGTGGCGGGAGCGCCGTTGCCGGTGCGCGTGTCCAGCAGTCGCGTCGGGGCGAGGGTGCGGTGGGCGCCTGCGGTGGTGGGGGTGCCGGAGCGGTGGTAGCCGGTGACGTCGGCGAGCAGGTGGGTGGTGCCGGAGGAGCGGTTGTGGAGGGAGATCTTGCCGCCGGCTCCGACCTGGGCGATGACGAGGTTGGCCACGGTCTGGTTGGGGGCGTAGTTGAGGCTGGAGCTGTTCGGGCGGGTGGTGCCGTCCGGGTGGGCGGTGACGTAGCCGCTGGAGGTGGGGGTGACGGCGGTGACGTTGAGGACGACGGTGGAGACGCCGGTGGTGGGCACGCCTCCTCGGCCGGTGACCTGGAGGTGGACGGTGGAGTTGGGGGCGACGGCGGTGGCGGGAGCGCCGTTGCCGGTGCGGGTGTCCAGGACCCGGGCCGGCGTCACGGCGACGAAGCTCCCGGGCACGGTGGCCGCCACGGATCTCGCCGAGGCGGCGGAGCCGGAAGCCGCGGTCGAGCCCCATGCCAGACCCGAGATGGCCAGCGCGAGAGCGGTCAGGAACAGCAGGAAAGTACGAACGGACCGTCTCATGGCATACCTCGGACAATGGGTTGGCCGAAGCGGCCGCCCGGCCCGACGAGGTCGTCGTCAAGGGCCCGAAAGGATGGCTTCGACACCACCCGAGTGGTGGGGGACGACATGCTGTCACAGTGGTTCGGATGGTAAAAGGGTCCAGCCCGAAGTGACTAGAGTGACTAGTTCTCCGCCCGCAGCCGCGGCGCTCAGTCGGCGTAAAGCACCCGGAAGCGCTCGCACACCACCGGCATGTCCTTGGCGAAGGCCTGGCCGTGGGTGGCGTGGTCGGTGAAGAAGCGCTCGTGCACGGTGCGCCAGTGCGCGAGGGACAGGTCCCCCTCGCCTTCGCGGCGCGCATGCTCCTCATCGACCTCGTCGAAGGGCACGACGGCGACCTGACTGGTCTCGATGAGCGCACGGGGCCGGCCCGAGCCGTCGAGGACGATGCCCAGGGTGCCCGGCTCCGGCAACGGCTCATCCTCGGCCTCGTAGTCCCATGCCGCACTGGCGGTCGCCGTCTTCACCCCGTCGAGCACGAGGCCGAGCAGCTCGTCGGCCTGCTCGGCCGTGGCGCCGAAGGACCAGGTCGGCGGCGGGACGGAGTCCAGGGGAGACGGCCCGAAGTAGGTCGGCACCTCGTTGAGGTGGGCGTGCAGCCGCGCGAGGTCCCAGAACGTGCGCACCTGCTCCTCCGCCGCCTCCTCGGCCGCTTCGTCGGCCGCGTCAGTCGCCGCCTCGGGCAGGTCGGTCGACTCGTCTGGGCGCGGCGGCTGCTCGTCGGTCATGGGCTCAGCGTGCCACTCCACGGCGCGTTCGTCCCGAGGCGGGCGCCGCCGGGTCGCGGTCGTCCTCGACACTGGGGTGATGCACGAGAGAAACAGCGAGGTGGCCGCACCGTGAGGGCCGTGATCTATGACGCCTACGGGCAGCCGCCCACACTGGCCGAGGTGCCCGAGCCCGCCTGCCCGCGCGATGGCGTCGTCATCGCGGTGCGGGCGACCGGGGTGTGCCGCTCGGACTGGCACGCGTGGAAGGGGCACGACCCCGTGACCCTGCCGCAGGTCCCTGGCCACGAGCTGGCCGGCACGGTCGCCGAGGTCGGCGCCGAGGTCAGGCAGTGGCAGGTCGGCGACCGGGTCACCGTGCCGTTCGTCTGCGGCTGCGGGGTGTGCGAGCTCTGCCGGTCGGGTGACGCGCAGGTCTGCCCCGACCAGACGCAGCCGGGCTTCACCGGACCCGGGTCCTTTGCCGACCGGGTCACGATCAATGCCGCCGACGTCAACCTCGTCGCCCTGCCGGACCCCATCGACTTCGTCACGGCAGCCTCTCTCGGCTGCCGCTTCGCCACCGCGTTCAGGGCGATCACGGCACACGGTCGCCTCCGCGCCGGCGACTGGCTGGCGGTCCACGGCTGCGGCGGCGTGGGGCTGTCAGCGGTGATGATCGGAGCGGCCCTCGGTGCCCGGGTCGTCGCGGTCGACATCTCCGCCGCAGCCCTCGACCGAGCCCGCGAGCTCGGCGCAGAGCACGTCGTCGACGCGGGCCGGGACGCTGACACCGCCGCCCTGATCCGCGAGATCACCCACGGAGGAGCCCACGTCTCGATCGATGCTCTCGGCACACCGACGACCGCCGCCGCGTCGGTGAGCTGCCTGCGCCGACGTGGCCGACACGTGCAGGTCGGCCTGCTGCTCGGTCCGGCCTCCACACCGCCCCTGCCCATGGACCGCGTCATCGCTCACGAGCTGGAGATCTACGGCTCGCACGGCATGGCGGCGCACGAGTACCCCGCCATGCTGGCCCTCGTCGAGGACGGCACGCTCCGCCCCGACCGCCTCGTCGGAGACGTCATCTCGCTGGACGAAGCCGGAGCGGCCCTGATGGCGATGGACCACCCCGCCACATCTCCGGGCATGACCGTCATCAGGCTCCCCGGCTGAGCGGAAACCGAGCCTAGATCCGGGGTCCGGTGGCCGGATTTCACCCGTGCGCAGGTGTCCGTGTAGCATTCCCGACGCACTCAGCCCGGGTCTGCCCGGTGCCTGAAAGGCCCCCTTAGCTCAGTCGGTAGAGCGTTTCCATGGTAAGGAAAAGGTCGTCGGTTCGATTCCGACAGGGGGCTCTGGTCAGAGCCATCACTACGTGACGGCCTCCGACCCCCAAGGCGGGGTAGCTCAGCTGGTTAGAGCGCACGACTCATAATCGTGAGGTCGCGGGATCGAGCCCCGCTCCCGCTACTCGGCGCGATTTCTGGGAATACCTGAACTCGCGTAGTCTGTTGTGCTGGTCGTCGCGTGAAACCCCTCGTGAACTAGCGCGACACACACTTTGCATCACACCACGATCACTTTTTCGAGAGCAGGTTGCCCCGATGGCCAAGGCCACTGACGTCCGCCCCAAGATCACCCTGGCGTGCACGGAGTGCAAGGAGCGCAACTACATCACCAAGAAGAACCGTCGGAACGACCCCGACCGGCTCGAGCTGGCGAAGTTCTGCCCCCGCTGCAAGAAGCACACCGAGCACCGCGAGACCCGCTGACCCCAGCGCCTCGTCCGACGAAGCCGCCCCACCTCACGGTGCCGGGCGGCTTCGTCGTGTCTAGGGACTTCCCCGCGGCTTGGCCTTGGTCCCTGACCCTGGGCCAGGCCACGGCTCAGCACCCGGCTCAGCCGCCGGTCAGCCGTCCCAGGAGCGGCGTCAACCGCGAGGGGAGACCCGTGCGGGCCTCTTGCGCATCGGACAGGCTGGCGAGTCGAAGCCCGGCGTTGACGCCGAGGTAGCGCAGCGGCTCCGGTTCCCACCGGGGCGAGACGTGGCCGACCCAGGGCAGCGAGGTGAGCGCCGTGCTCCGGCCGTTGATGAGGTCGGCCAGCGTGCGTCCGGCGAGGTTGCTCGCCGCCACACCGTCGCCGACGTAGCCACCGGCCCAGCCGACCCCGGCCGCTGCGTCGAAACCGACGGACGGCTGCCAGTCGCGTGCCACCGCCAACGGTCCACCCCAGGCGTGAGTGAACTCGACGTCGCCGACCTGCGGCAGGAGCGATGTCAGGGTGCGACGCAGCGCCGCGAAGACCGTGGCGTCGGCGTCGAAGCTGGGGTGGATGGCTGACCCCCAGTGGTAGGGCGCGCCCCGTCCCCCGAAGGCGATCCGGTCGTCCTCGGTGCGTTGGCCGTAGATGATGACGTGCCCGTGGTCCGAGAAGACCTCGCGACGAGCCAGCCCGATCTCGTCCCACACAGAGGCCGGCAGTGGCGCCGTCGCCACCATGAGCGAGTAGACCGGGACGACCTTGCGTCGCAGCCTGGGCAGTCGCGCCGTCCACGCCTCGGTGGCCCGCACGACCGCGCCGCTGCGCACGATCACGCCCCCGCTGACGCGCACCGCGCCCGGCTGCGCATCGAGCACGCGCACGCCCTCGACGATGCGTCCCCCGCGACGGCGCACCGCCGCAGCGAGGCCCTGCACCAGCCGCATCGGGTGGACCCGCGCGCAGTGCGGCGACCACGTCGCACCGTGGAGGTTGTCGACCGCGAGGAGGTCGTGCGCCTCGGCCGGGTCGAGCCACCGCGTGTCATGGCCCCACTGCTCGCTCTCGGCGACGGAGGTCATCGCGCGGTGGGCCTGGGCCCGGCCGCGCGCGGCGATGACCACACCACCGTGCGCGAAGTCGGCGTCGATGGCCTCCTCGCGGCAGACCTGCCCGACGTGCGTGACGGTGCTGCGCAGCTCGGCGAGCATGGCCTGTGCGGCGTCCCGGCCATGGGTGGCGGCGATGCGTGCCGGAGCCACCGGCCACAGCGACGACACCCAGCCCCCGTTGCGCCCGCTGGCGCCGAACCCCACGTGCTCGGCCTCGAGCACGAGGACGTCGAGGTCGGGACGGTCGCGCAGGAGGTAGTACGCGGTCCACAGACCCGTGTAGCCCGCTCCGACGATCGTGACGTCCGCGCGATCGGGTATGCCGGGTGGTTCCGCGGGCGACCGCCTCACGTTCTCCCACCACAGCGGCTGGGTCCAGGTCTCCACGGGCGGCGCCTCAGGCCGGGGTCTGGCTCACAGGTGGTTCTCGGCCTCGATGAGGACGCCGCGAAGTCGTTGTTCGATGTCGTCGAACTGCTCCTGGCCGACCGTGAGCGGAGGGGCGAGCTGGATGACGGGGTCGCCCCGGTCGTCGGCGCGGCAGTAGAGCCCGGCCTCGAACAGGGCCCTGGACAGGAAGCCACGCAACAGCCGCTCGGACTCGGCGTCGTCGAACGTCTCCCTTGTGGTCTTGTCCTTGACGAGCTCGATCCCGTAGAAGTAGCCGGCACCTCGGACGTCGCCGACGAGCGGCAGGTCGAGCAGTCGCTCGAGGGTGGCGCGGAACGCCGGTGCGTTCTCCTTGACCCGCTGGTTGAGGCCCTCACCCTCGAAGATGTCGAGGTTGGCCATCGCGACGGCGGCCGAGACGGGGTGGCCCCCGAAGGTGAAGCCGTGGGGGAAGGACGTCGTGCCCTTCTTGAACGGCTCGAAGAGGCGGTCGCTCGCGATCATGGCGCCGATGGGGGCATAGCCGGAGGTCATTCCCTTGGCGCAGGTGATGATGTCGGGGACGTAGCCGAAGTCGTCGCACGCAAACATGGACCCGATGCGACCGAAGGCGCAGATGACCTCGTCCGAGACGAGCAGCACGTCGTACTCGTCGCAGATCTCGCGCACGCGCTCGAAGTAGCCAGGAGGCGGCGGGAAGCAGCCGCCGGAGTTCTGCACGGGCTCGAGGAAGACGGCCGCGACCGTGTCCGGCCCCTCGAACTCGATCGCCTCGGCGATGCGGTCGGCGGCCCAGCGACCGAATGCCTTGTCGTCGTCGCGAAGGTGGTCGGGTGCGCGGTAGAGGTTGGTGTTGGGCACCTTCAGTGCACCGGGGACCAGCGGCTCGAAAGCCTCCTTGGCTGCCGGGATCCCGGTGATCGACAGGGCGCCGTGGGGGGTCCCGTGGTAGGCGACCGCTCGGCTGATCACCTTCGTCTTGCTGGGCTTGCCGGTGAGCTTGAAGTACTGCTTCGCGAGCTTCCACGCGGTCTCGACGGCCTCGCCGCCCCCCGTGGTGAAGAAGACCCGGTTGAGGTCGCCGGGTGCTCCTGCGGCCAGGCGTTCGGCGAGGGCGATGGCCGGCGGGTGGGCGTAGGACCACAGCGGGAAGAACGCGAGCTTCCTGGCCTGCTCGGCAGCAGCCTCGGCGAGCTCCTCCCGCCCGTGCCCGACCTGCACGACGAACAGCCCGGAGAGCCCGTCGATGTAGGAGTTGCCGCGGTCGTCCCAGATGGTGTGCCCCTCGCCGCGGGTGATGACGGGCACCGATCCGCCGTCCTCGAAGACGGAGTGCCGGGTGAAGTGCATCCACAGGTGGTCGCGGGCGGCGTCCTGGTAGGAGGTGCCGGCGGGTGTCGTCTGCGGTTCAGTGCTCGGTTCGGTCATCGCGTGCCCCAGTCGTAGTGCTGCTTGTTGAGTTTGAGATAGACGAAGGTCTCGGTCGAGACGACTCCAGGCATGCGACGCATCCGCTGCGTGATGAGCTCGAGCAGGTGGTCGTCGTCCTCGCACACGACTTCGCAGAGGAGGTCGAACGTGCCGGCGGTCGTCACGAGGTAGTCGACCTCGGGCAGCTCGGTGAGCTTGTCGGCGACGGCCAGGAGGTCACCGTCGGTGCGGACGCCGATCATGGCCTGCCGGCGAAAGCCCAGCTGCAAGGGGTCGGTGACCGCGACGATCTGCATGACGCCGGCGTCGAGGAGGCGCTGGACCCGGGTCCGGATGGCCGCCTCGGACAGCCCGACCTCCTTCGCGAGGGCGGCATAGGAGCGCCGACCGTCCTGCTGGAGGATCTCGACGATGCGCTTGGCCACGTCGTCGAGACGCGCCTCGGGCGGCTCCACGATGGCTCTGGCTGGTTGGCTCACGCCGACATGGTGACGCGGATTGCTCCGATCCGCAACCAGCTGACCGTTGGTATCCCTACTTCAGAGGTGTCCAACCTATCGATTCCTTATCGACTGCCGCCAAACTCTGGTTTTTCCACGCTTCGTCTGACTAGAGTGCGACATCGATTGACCCCAAGGAGGTCCAGGTCGTGAGTGAGCCCCGAGTCCTGCGCAACTTCGTCGGCGGCGCCTACGCGGATGCCCGAGGTGAGGCCAGGCAGGACATCGTCAACCCGGCCACGGGCGCCGTCGTGGCCAGCGCAGCGGTGAGCAACGAAGCCGACGTCGACGCGGCATACGCCGCAGCGAGCACAGCGTTCGGCGAGTGGGGTCGCACGACTCCGAGCGAGCGGCAGCAGGCCCTCCTGCACCTCGCCGACGCGATCGAGTCCAGGGCGGACGAGTTCGTCCATCTCGAGGCCGAGAACACCGGCAAGCCGCATGCGCTCACAGCAAGCGAGGAGCTGCCCCCGGCGATCGACCAAGTGCGCTTCTTCGCCGGAGCTGCCCGCATCCTCGAGGGACGCGCCGCGGGGGAGTACCTGGCAGGGCACACGTCCTGGATCCGGCGCGAACCGATCGGCGTCATCGGCCAGGTCACACCCTGGAACTACCCGTTCATGATGGCGATCTGGAAGATCGCGCCTGCGCTCGCGGCCGGGAACACGGTCGTGCTCAAGCCGAGCGACACCACTCCCGAGACATCCCTCCTGCTGGCCGAGATCGCCTCCGAGTTCCTGCCGGCGGGCACGCTCAACGTCGTCACGGGAGACCGAGGCACGGGGCGGCTGCTCGTCGAACACCGCACTCCCGCAATGGTCTCCATCACCGGATCGGTCCGGGCCGGGGCAGAGGTCGCGGCGAGTGCGGCACCTCAGGTCAAGCGGGTCCACCTCGAGCTCGGGGGCAAGGCACCGGTCATCGTCTTCGACGACGCCGACATCGAGGCGGCCGTCGAGGGCATCGCCGTCGCGGGTTACTTCAACGCCGGACAGGACTGCACGGCCGCGACGCGCGTGCTCGTCGGGCCACGGATCCACGGCGACTTCGTCGCCGCCCTGGGCGACTTCGCGCGCACGAACGCCAAAGTGGGTATGCCGGACGATCCGGACGCGCTTCTCGGTCCGGTCAACAACGTGGCCCAGCTCGAACGGGTCAGCGGCTTCATCGACCGGCTTCCTGACCACGCGTCCCTCGTGGCTGGAGGACATCGCGTCGCCGGCCTCGGTGACGGCTACTTCCTCGAGCCGACGGTCCTCGCCGGTCTGCGTCAGGACGACGAGCAGATCCAGAACGAGATCTTCGGCCCGGTGATCACCGTCCAGTCCTTCACCGACGAGGCAGAGGCCCTCCAGTGGGCCAACGGTGTCGACTACGCGCTGGCATCCTCCGTGTGGACCAAGGACTTCGGCCGGGCCATGCGGATGAGTGCGGCCCTCGACTTCGGGTGCGTGTGGATCAACACCCACATCCCCATCGTGGCGGAGATGCCGCACGGTGGGTTCAAGCGCTCCGGCTACGGCAAGGACCTGTCGATGTACGGGTTCGAGGACTACACCCGGATCAAGCACGTCATGGCCAACATCGAGAGCTGAGCGGACCGTGCACTCCCACCCCACCCGCAGGAGAGACCGATGAACGAACGGACCCCCATCACCCCCATGCAGGCCGCGTTCCTGCGCGGCGTGCTGAGTCGGCGCAGCCTGATGCTGGGCTCAGCCGGTCTGGGCGTCACCGCACTGGCTGCGTGCGGCTCGGCGGGCAAGAGCCCCAGCACGGGCTCGTCCGCGTCCGTCACACCGACTGCCAAGGCTGCGGAGGACCTGTCCGCCACGGAGAAGGTGGTCAACTGGTCGAACTGGCAGCAGTACATCGACGTGTCGGAGGACGAGAAGAGCAACCCCACGCTCGATGCTTTCACCGCGGCCACCGGGATCAAGGTCAACTACACCGAGGACTACAACGACAACGACGAGTTCTACGCCAAGGTCCGACCGCTCCTGGACGGCGGCAAGGACACGGGTCGAGACGTCTGGTGCTCGACCGACTGGATGGTCGCCCGGTTGATCCGGCAGGGCTATGTCCAGCCGCTCGACAAGGCGAACATCCCGAACGCCAAGAATCTCGAGCCGAGCTTCCAGGACGTGTCGTTCGACCCGGGACGCAAGTACTCCCTCCCATGGCAGGCCGGCTTCGCCTGTATCGGGTACAACACGAAGGCGACGGGCGGCAAGAAGGTCGAGTCCATGACCCAGCTGCTCACGGACCCCTCGCTCAAGGGCAAGGTCACTCTGCTCTCGGAGATGCGCGACTCCGTCGGCCTCGTCCTGCTCGAGCAGGGCAAGGACCCGGCCAGCTTCACCGCGGCCGACTTCGACGCCGCGATCGAGATGATCCAGAAGGCCAAGGACGCCGGTCAGATCCAGAAGTTCACCGGCAACGAGTACACCGATGGCCTCAGTGCCGGTGACATCGCGGCCTGCGTCGCCTGGTCCGGTGACGTCGCCTCGCTCGGCCTCGACGCGCCCGAGCTGGGCCTGACGCTGCCCGCGGCCGGCTACATGCTGTGGTCGGACAACTTCGTGATCCCCGCCATGGCCAAGCACAAGACCAACGCCGAGAAGCTCATCAACTACTACTACGACCCGGCGGTCATGGGCGAGGTCGAGGCCTGGGTGAACTACATCTCGCCGGTCGCGGGCACGAAGGAGGCCGTCGTGGCGATCGACGCCAGCCTCGCCGAGAACGAGCTGATCTTCCCGTCGGCGCAGACGCTGTCCAAGGCCAAGAAGTTCCGTGATCTCTCCGCCGAGGAGGAGTCCACCTTCACCCGGCAGTTCACGGACTTGGCGACGGGCTGATGGCGACGGAGAGCTCCGGGAACCTGCGGCTGTCGGGCCTGACCAAGGACTTCGACACGTTCACCGCGGTCCACCCGATGGACCTGGTGATCCCGCAGGGCACGTTCTTCGCCCTGCTTGGCCCCTCCGGCTGCGGGAAGACCACGACCCTGCGCATGGTGGCCGGTCTGGAACAACCCAGTGCGGGTCAGATCTTCATCGGTGACACGGACATCACCGACACCAAGGCCTACCGCCGCAACGTCAACACGGTGTTCCAGTCCTATGCCCTCTTCCCGCACCTCAACGTGCTGGACAACGTGGCGTTCGGTCTGAAGAGGCGCGGAGACAAGGACGCGAGGTCCAAGGCCCTCGAGGCCCTGGAGCTCGTGCAGCTCACCAACGTCGCAAAGCACAGACCGGCGCAGCTCTCGGGTGGCATGCAACAGCGGGTCGCCCTGGCGCGGGCCCTGGTCAACCGACCCGACGTGCTGCTGCTCGACGAGCCGTTGGGCGCCCTGGACCTCAAGCTGCGTCGCCAGATGCAGGTCGAGCTGAAGCAGATCCAGACCTCGGTCGGCCTCACGTTCATCCACGTGACGCACGACCAGGAGGAGGCCATGACCATGGCCGACACCGTCGCCGTGATGAACCGCGGACGGATCGAGCAGATGGGTGCCCCGGCCGAGCTCTATGACCTGCCGAAGACCGGGTTCGTCGCGAACTTCCTCGGTCAGTCCAACCTGGGGATCGGCCCGATCACGGGCCGCGACGGGGATCTCCTCGTCGCCGAGATCGACGGGTCCAAGGTGAGCATCCCCGCGTCGCGGTCCACGGTGGCCAGCGGCGATGTGATGTTCGGGGTGCGGCCCGAGAAGGTGCGCATCTCGAGGGACCAGCCGCAGGGCGTGGGGAGCGACCTCAAGGCCACGGTCGTCGACGTGTCCTTCAGCGGTGTGGCAACCCAGTACCTCGTGAAGACGGCGAGCGGCAGCACGTGGAGTGTCTACGAGCAGAACCTGGACGTGGACCCGGTCGACCTTCGCCCGGGTGACGAGGTCTGGCTGGCCTGGGACTCCGGCCACGCGTTCGGAGTCCCCGCCACCGACGCGCCCGAGGCCGCGAGCGCCCTCGAGGAGATCTGATGGCCGACCTCGCGCTGGGTGGCGCCCGCGCAGTCGTGCCGGTGCGACGCGGTCGTTGGGTGCCCTACGCGCTTCTCTTTCCGGGACTCCTCTGGTTGGCGGTGTTCTTCGTGGCGCCGATGCTCACGCTGGGGTCCCAGTCGCTCCAGGAAGGCAACGTCGACGAGGGCTACACCTTCACCGGCAACGTGGCCATCTACTCGGAGGCCATCCAGCGCTACCTGCCGCACCTGGTGCGTTCGATCGGTTATGCGGCAACGGCCACGGTCCTTGCGCTGGTCCTGGGCTACCCGCTGGCCTACTTCATGGCCCAGAAGGCGGGGAGGTGGAAGAACATCCTGCTCGTGCTCGTCATCGCGCCGTTCTTCACCAGCTTCCTGATCCGCACCCTGGCCTGGCGCAACATCCTGTCCGACGACGGCCCCGTCGTGGCGTTCGCCCAGTCCACAGGCCTGACGAGCCTGTTGCAGGCTGTCGGCCTCACCGGCAACGACACCCTGCTGGCGTCGAAGTTCGCCGTCATCTGTGGACTGACCTACAACTTCCTGCCCTTCATGATCCTGCCGCTCTATGCCTCGCTCGAGCGTCTGGACGGTCGGCTCCTGGAGGCGGCGGCCGACCTCTACGCTTCGCCGGCGCAGGTCTTCCGTCGGGTGACGTGGCCGTTGTCGCTGCCCGGGGTCGTGGCCGGCACCCTCCTCACGTTCATCCCGGCCGCGGGTGACTTCATCAACTCGCGCCTCCTCGGCAACACCCAGACGGTGATGATCGGTCAGGTCATCGACAGCCAGTTCCTCCGGGTGCTGGACTATCCGCTGGCCGCGGCGCTCTCGTTCATCCTGCTGACCATGATCGTCGTTCTCGTCGCGGCCTACGTGCGCCGGGCCGGCACCGAGGAGCTGGTCTGAGTGGCCGTTCTTGCGTGGGTCCGCCGGCACCTGCTGGCGTTCGTGGCGATCGTCGTCCTGCTCTACCTGCTCATACCCAACGTCGTGGTGGCCGTGTTCTCCTTCAACGACCCCGTGGGCAAGTTCAACTACAACTGGTCGCGCTTCTCCACCGACGCATGGACCAACCCCTGTGGCTCTCCGGGGATCTGCGAGTCCCTTGGACTGAGCCTGCGGATCGGGCTGACGGCCTCCGTCATCGCCACGATCCTGGGCACGATGGTGGCGCTGGCCCTCGGGCGCTACCGGTTCAAAGGACGTTCTGCGACGAACCTCCTCATCTTCGTCCCCATGGCCACTCCCGAGGTCGTCATGGGCTCCAGCCTGCTCACGCTGTTCCTCATGTTGGGTGTTCCTCAGGGCGGCAGGGCGATCCTCATCGCCCACATCATGTTCTGTCTCTCCTTCGTCGTGGTGGCAGTCAAGGCGCGCGTGTCGACGCTCGACCCACAGCTCGAGGAGGCCGCCGCAGACCTTGGGGCCTCTGCGACCCAGACCTTTCTGCGGGTCACGTTGCCCCTTGCCGCACCCGGTATCGCCGCCGGCGGGCTGCTGGCCTTCTCGCTGAGCTTCGACGACTACATCATCACCAACTTCAACGCGTCACCCAGCTCGATCACCTTCCCCATGTTCGTGTGGGGAGCCTCCCAACGAGGAGTGCCGGTGCAGGTCAACGTCATCGGCACCGTGATGCTCTTCCTCGCGCTGGCCATCGTGGTCGCAGCCCAGCTGCTCGGCGCTCGACGACGCAAAGGAGCCTGACGATGCGTGTTCTCATGATCGGTGCCGGCGGGGTCGGTGACGCGGCCGCGCGCATCGCGGCCGAGCGAGACTTCTTCGAGGCGTGGTTCGTGGCCGACTACGACCTGACCCGGGCGGAGCGGACCGTGGCGGCGGTGCAGTCCCGCAGCGCAAAGGAGTCGCGGTTCACGGCCCTCCAGGTGGACGCGTCCTCGGCCACTGCGGTCTCGGAGCTCGCGACGGAGGTGGGGGCGACCCACGTGTTCAATGCCGTCGACCCTCGCTTCGTCATGCCGATCTTCGAGGGAGCGCTCGCGGCGGGTGCGGACTACCTCGACATGGCCATGAGCCTGTCCGAGCGCCATCCGGAGGAGCCCTACGCGAGGGCCCACGTCAAGCTCGGCGATCGTCAGTTCGCCCAGCAGGAGTCGTGGGAGCAGTCCGGGCGCCTGGCGCTGCTCGGCATCGGTGTGGAGCCCGGGCTCTCGGACGTCTTCGCCCGGTATGCCGCGGACCACCTGTTCTCGCACATCGACGAGCTCGGCACTCGCGACGGTGCCAACCTCGTCATCCGCGACGACGCGGGCAACGAGATCTTTGCGCCCGGTTTCTCGATGTGGACGATCATCGAGGAGTGCCTCAACCCGCCGGTCGTGTGGGAACGCGCCCGGGCCACACGACCCGATGGCACGGTCGACCTCGACAGGGGCTTCTTCACCCTTCCGGCGTTCAGCGATCCCGAGATGTTCGACTTCCCCGAGGGCATCGGTCCGGTGGAGTGCGTCCACGTCGAGCACGAGGAGGTTCTCCTCATGCCCCGATGGGTCGATGCCGAGAAGGTGACCTTCAAGTACGGGCTCGGCGCCGAGATGATCGCCATGCTCAAGACCCTGCAGACCCTGGGACTGGACTCGACGACGCCGATCGAGGTCAAGGGCGTCATGGTCGCCCCGCGTGATGTCGTGGCCGCGGCCCTGCCCGACCCTGGAACCATTGGGCCACGCATGGAAGGCAATACCTGCGCCGGCCTCTGGGTCACCGGAACCGGCAAGGACGGCCGGCCCCGACGGACCTACCTCTACCACGTGGTGGACAACGCGGACTCGATGCGCGACTACGACGCCCAGTGCGTGGTGTGGCAGACAGCGATCAACCCGGTCGTGGCGTTGGAGCTGCTCGCCTCGGGTGTCTGGACCGGCACGGGCGTCCTCGGTCCGGAGGCCTTCGACGCTGCACCTTTCCTCGACCTGCTCGCTGCACCCAGGCCGCAGGGCTACGGGTCACCGTGGGGCATGGAGGACCGATGAGCGCGCCGGTCGAACAACGTCGCATCCTGGCCACGGCCATCCCGGGACCGCGGTCCCTGGAGCTCCAGGCCCGCAGGCGCGTCGCCGTGTCCGCGGGCGTGGGCACGGCGCTGCCCGTCTACGTCGAGCGCGCCGGCGGCGGGATCCTCGTCGACGTTGACGGCAACCAGCTCATCGACTTCGGTTCGGGCATCGCCGTGACGACCGTGGGCAACGCCGCCCCGCGGGTGGTCGAGGCGGTGCGCCGTCAGGTGGAGGACTTCACCCACACCTGCTTCATGATCACGCCCTACGAGGAGTACGTCGCCGTCTGCGAGAAGCTCGCGGACCACACGCCCGGGAGGCACGAGAAGCGTTCGGCGCTGTTCAACTCCGGTGCAGAGGCCGTCGAGAACGCCGTGAAGATCGCGCGCTCGGCCACTGGCCGGTCGACCGTGGTGGTGTTCGACCACGCCTATCACGGGCGCACGAACCTCACGATGGCCCTCACCGCCAAGAACCTGCCCTACAAGCAGGGATTCGGACCCTTCGCCGGCGACATCCATCGCGTGCCGATGGCCTATCCGTACCGCTGGCCCACCGGTCCGGAGCGGTGTGCCGAGGAGGCCTTCGCCGCGTTCGTCGACTCGGTCCACACGCAGGTGGGCGAGGGCAACGTCGCAGCGGTGCTCATCGAGCCCATCCAGGGCGAGGGCGGCTTCATCGTCCCGCCGCCCGCGTACCTCACCGCCGTCGCCGACTGGTGTCGCGAGAACGGGATCGTCTTCATCGCCGACGAGATCCAGACCGGTTTCTGTCGCACCGGTGACTGGTTCGCCTGCGACGCAGAAGGGGTTGTGCCCGATCTGGTGACCACTGCCAAGGGCATGGCTGGCGGCCTGCCGCTCGCGGCAGTGACGGGACGCGCCGACCTCATGGACGCCGTCCATCCCGGCGGACTCGGCGGCACCTACGGCGGGAACCCCGTGGCCTGCGCGGCGGCGCTCGCCGCCATCGAGACCATGGAGGTGGAGGACCTTGCCGGCCGCGCCCGATCCGTCGAGGGCATCATCCGTCCGCGACTCGAAGCACTCTCCGCGACCCACCCCGGCGTGATCGGCGAGATCCGCGGCCGCGGGGCGATGCTCGCCATCGAGCTGGTCACCGACATCGACTCCAAGGCGCCCGACGGCCCTCTGGCTGCGGCAGTCCAGGCGGCGTGTGCCCAGCAGGGCCTCGTGACCCTGACCTGCGGCACGTGGGGCAACGTCCTGCGCTTCCTCCCGCCGCTGTCGATGCCCGACGACCTCCTCGACGAAGGGCTCGACCTCTTCGACGGTGCGTTCGGTGAGGCGCTCTCAGGGCGAGGCCAGTGAGGTCCGCCGGGTGCGCTGGGTAGGGTGACGGCATGCCTGTCAACGTCGCCTTCGAGGGTCGGTCCTATCCGCCAAGCGGTCCGTATGCCGTGAGCGCAGCGCAGATCGCTGCCTTCGCCGATGCGGTGGGGTCGGACGACCCCATGCACCGTGACGCCGAGGTGGCCCGGGCCGCCGGCTACGCCGACGTCATCGCTTCCCCGACGTTGGCCGTGGCTATCGCCCAGCACTGCGACCGCGTCTACGTCGTCGACCCCGAGGCCGGTATCGACTACAACCGCGTCGTCCACGGTGAGCAGCGCCTCGTCCACCACCGCCCGATCACGGCCGGCGACGAGCTCCTCGGTGAGACCACCGTGGACTCCATCCGGATGGCTGGTGGCCACGCCATGATCACGACCCGCACCGAGCTCAGCGCGGCGGGCGAGCCCGTCTGCACGTCGACGTCGACGATCGTCGTCCGGGGAGGCGAGGACACGTGAGCGTCCGCACAGCAGCAGAGACCGCGGCCGGTGACGTCTTCGGGCCCGTGACCGTGCCCGTCGGCCGCGACACCCTGGTCGCCTACGCCCGCGCCTCGGGTGACGGCAACCCCATCCACCAGGACGAGGAGTTCGCGAAGTCCGTCGGGCTGCCCGACGTCATCGCCCACGGCATGTGGACGCTCGGCGCGGCCGGCTCGGTCGTGTCCGCGTGGGCCGGGGGAGCGGGGCGGGTCGTCGAGTTCGGGGCACGCTTCATCAAGCCGGTGGTCGTGCCGGCCGCAGGGGCCGAGGTCCTCATCGACGGCACGGTCAAGGCCGTCGACCCCGACACGCGTTGCGCGACCCTCGACGTGACCGTCACCTCCGGCGGCGCCAAGGTCCTCGGCCGGTGCACGGCCGTCATCCAGCTCGACTGATGCAGGAGTCCCACGACGCCCCGCTGTCCGAGCACACGACGATGCGCGTGGGTGGACCGGCCCAGCGGCTCGTCGTCGCGGAGACGATCGACGAGGTCGTCGACGCCGTCCGCGAGGTCGACGACGCGCAGGAGCCCCTGCTCCTCCTCGGTGGCGGCTCCAACCTCGTCGTCTCCGACACCGGGTTCGCCGGCACGGTCGTCAAGGTCGCGACGTCCGGCGTCGTCGTGGAGTCCGACGACTCCTGCGGTGGTGCGATGGTCCGCGTCGCTGCCGGCGAGGTCTGGGACGACCTCGTCATGCAGGCGGTAGCGCAGGGGTGGTCCGGGATCGAGGCGCTGAGCGGCATACCCGGATCGACCGGTGCCACGCCGGTGCAGAACGTCGGCGCCTACGGCCAGGAGGTCTCGCAGACGATCGCGCGGGTGCGGGTCTGGGACCGCGGCACCCAGGAGGTGCGGACCATGAGCGCCTCCCAGTGCGCCTTCACCTACCGGCACTCCCTCTTCAAGTCGAGCTCCAACTTCGTCGTGCTCGACGTGACCTTCCAGCTCAGGGTGGCCGACCTGTCGCAGCCGATCGCCTATGCCGACCTCGCCGCTGGGCTCGGCGTCGACGTCGGCGCGCGCGTGCCGCTCGCCGACGCACGGGAGGCAGTGCTCGACCAGCGACGCCGACGCGGCATGGTCCTCGACGCGGCCGACCACGACACCTGGAGCTGCGGCTCGTTCTTCACCAACCCGATCATGTCTCCGGACCGCTTCGAGGCCCTCGAGTCCCGGGTGCGACGCGAGCTCGGTGCCGACGCACCCGCCCCGCCGCGGTTCGCCGACGCGAGCGGTGGTGTCAAGACGAGCGCCGCCTGGCTGATCGACAGGGCAGGGTTCGGCAAGGGCTTCGGTATGCCGGGTCCCGCCGCCCTGTCGACGAAGCACACCCTCGCGGTCACCAACCGTGGGTCCGCGACGGCCGCCGACGTCGCAGCGCTGGCCCGGCAGGTCCGCGACGGGGTGCACGACCGGTTCGGTGTCACCTTGGTCAACGAACCGGTCCTTGTCGGCCACGAGCTCTGAGAGAGGCACGGATGAAGACGTCAACGCTGCAGGTGCGCACCGGAGGCGAGGACGTGGTCCTCGACCTCACCGACCAGTGTGCGGACTTCGTGCGCGGGTGCGGCGACGGCCTGCTGCACGTCTTCGTGCCGCACGCGACCGCCGGCATCGCGATCATCGAGACCGGGGCAGGATCGGACGACGACCTGCTCGCAGCTCTCGCGGACCTGCTGCCGGCCGACGACCGGTGGCGTCATCGGCACGGCAGCCCGGGCCACGGGCGCTCACACGTCATGCCGGCCCTGGTCCCGCCCTACGCGAGCGTCCCCGTCGAGGATGGGCGCCTCGCCCTCGGCACGTGGCAGAGCATCTGCCTGGTCGACCTCAACGTCGACAACCACGACCGCAGCGTCCGGCTCGACTTCCTCGCCGGCTAGGCAGCCCTACGCGGCCCGGCGGAGCTTGAGGGTGACCGAGCGGCCGCCGGCCCGGGCTGCGTCGTGCGACTCGGCCAGCTGCTGGCGGGCGAGGTCACGCAGCTCGGCCATCTGGGGCGTCACCTCCGCAAGGGTCAGCTCGGTCTCGATGACGTCGAGGTCGAGGCCCCACACGTCCTCGAAGATGCGCCGGAGGTATGCCGTGGCGTGGTCCCAGCCCTCGCGCGGGGTGCCCTCGCCGTAGCCGCCGCCTCGGGCGACGACGAGGAAGGCGGGCTTGCCCTTGACGGTCTCGCTGCCCGGCGCGAAGCGGGGGTCCGTGATCATCGTGTCGATCCAGGTCTTGAGGTGCTGCGAGACGCCGAAGTTGTAGAGCGAGGTCGCGACGACGACGACGTCGGCGGCCACCACCTCGTCCGCGAGGTCGGCCGCGAGGGTCTGGGCGGCCACCTGCTCGGCCGTCCGGTCGAGTTCGGGGACGAAGCCTGCGAAGGCGGAGGTCGACCACACGTCGTTGGGCAGGGGGTGGAGCCCGACGTCACGCCGCACCACCGAGGTGTCCGGGCCCTCCGCCTCGGTGATCGAGGACTCGAGCGTGTCGGCGACGGCGCGGCTGGCCGAGCCCTCGGTGCGGATGCTGGAGTCCAGTCGGAAGATCGTGGTCATGGTGTGCTCCTGGTCGTTGAGTGGTGGTCGTCGTGGGGATGTCGAGCAAGGTGCTCTATGCCGACGATAGTCTATAAAGACGATCATCGTGCAAATTGATGATCGACCGGTGCCCGCTTCGCGCTAGACTCGGACGCATGGCCACAGGCATCGACGCTCCGGAGCAGGAGCCACGCGCTGCCGCCGAGGTCGACCTCGGGCAGGCGCTGGGGGCCCTGCTGCGGCGCTATCTCGAGGGCGCGCGGGGTGCGGTCGAGGCCCTGCCCGGCGGCCCACGTGGTTTCCAGGTCCTCTCGACTGCCGCCGAGGGCGCCTGCGGCAACCAGGCCACGATCGCCCTGAGGCTGGGACTGGACCGCACGGTGATGACTCACCTCGTCGACGACCTCGAGTCGGCCGGGATGGTCAGCCGGGTGCCGGACCCCAACGACCGCCGGGCGCGGCAGGTCATCCTCACCGCCAAGGGCAGCCGGACGCTGCGCAGCTCGTCGGAGCGGATTCGAGGGGTCGAGCGCGACGTCCTGGGTGGCCTGTCGGACGACGAGGCCGAGCTGTTCCGGTCGCTGCTCGCCCGCGTCACCGCGGACGAACCGACCGACCACTCGGCGTGCTCCGCTCCCGTCTCCGACTGCTGACCCGCGTCGACGACGCCGGGGTCAGCTGGTGCGGGGCGGCAGGGCGTGCAGCTCGAGCGCGGTGATGGCTCCATCGGCCACCGTGCACGTCAGATAGGTGCAGTGCGGCTGGCGGCGCCGGTCGGTGGGCGACCCGGGGTTGAGCAGCCGCAGCCCAGCATGCTCGGTGTCCCACGGGATGTGGCTGTGCCCGAAGACGAGCACGTCGAGATCGGGGTATGCCGCCCGCATCCGTTCCTCGCGCCGCGCCCTGCCACCGGTCTCGTGGACCACGCCCCACGCCATCCCGCCCAGCTCCACCCTGGCCACCTCGGGGAGGCGCCGTCGCAGCTCCGGCCCGTCGTTGTTGCCCCAGACCCCGACGAGTCGCCGCGCTCTCGCCTCGAGAGCGTCGAGCAGGGCTGGGCTCATCCAGTCTCCGGCGTGCACGACCACGTCGGCCGCGTCCACGGCCGTCCACACCTGCGCCGGGAGGTCGCGGGCACGAGTCGGGACGTGGGTGTCGGCCAGGAGCAGCACCTGCAGGCCGGAGGCTGGACGGGCCGGAGTTCCGAGGTCACTCGTCGAGTCGGTCAAGGTCGGTCAACGCCTCCTCCCAGCGACGGCGCCGCTCATCACCATCCTGCTCCCACCACGGGGTCCCGCGCTCTCCGAGACCGTGCTTGGCGAGGTCCACCCGTCGACGCGCTGGAGCCGGGTCCTCACCTGCCCGGGTCGCCGACCGCACCCCGGACCGACCACGGCCCAGGTGCGACAACAGCCTCTCCGAGATGACCGGGGGCAGCTCAGGATCCTGTCGCCGCCACCGGCGCCCGTTGACGACGAGCCACCGCTCGGGGTGCTCCTCGGCGCCGGCCTTCGGCTCAGCCACGGGGTTCCTCAGGTTCGGCACGCACGCGTCGGGACGCGGCATACGAGGGCTCACGCAGTCCAGCCCACAGGGGGTGCGTCCACGTCCCGGCCGGGGAGTGACCGACGGGATCGTGGCGGCGGGTGCAGTCGGAGCCGGTCCAGGTGATGTCGAGCCGGCCACGCTTGTGCCACGGGCGTCCCGGCGCTGAGACAAGGAGCCGATAGGCCGCCGGAGGGTCGTCACCGGAGCCCAGGGGGTCGAAGCGCAGGAGAAGCGGGCCTCTCGCAGTGCTCAGCGGGAGCACGGTGGTGAGCGGCCCGTGGTGGTGACGGCGGCGCACCGTGAGCACATGGCGGGTGAGGACACCGGTGCCGGTCGACGTGACGAGCACGTCGCCGGCCGCGGGACCCTGCAGCCGGACGGCGAGACCCTCGAGGTCCGGCCCCTTGTGGAGGCCGGTGGCGCGCGACCAGCGGACCAGGCACGGGTGCGGCCCTGGTGCGTCGAGCATCACCACCCCACTGGGGCGACCGGGGTCCACAGTCAGCGAGCCGGCGCCGCAGAACCCGACCGGGTGCAGTGCGCGCGTGCCGCGCAGGCGTGCAGCCTCCCCGAATGCCACGGCGAGAGCCCGACCAGCGACCCGGGCGACCAGGTCCACGAGCCCCGCGGTCGAGCGGGGGTGCGCAGATGACGAGGTGGCTGGCTGCATCCTCCCAACCTAGGCGCGCTCCGACCCGAGGAGGGAGCCACCGAGTCAGTTCGGCTCAGTGGCCAGCCAGGTGTCGATGTCGGCGTATGCCGTCTGCCGCACCTCGGCGGGCGCTCGCGACGCCCGCAGCGACGCTCGCGCCAGCTCGGCCAGCTCGAGGTCCGAGAAGTCGAGCAGCCGGGCCACCTCGTACTGCGCGACCAGGCGCGACCCGAAGATCAGCGGGTCGTCCGCCCCCAGCGCCACGGTGGCGCCTGCCTCGACGAGCCGGCGCAGTGGCACGTCCTCGAGCTCGTCATAGACGCCGAGCGAGAGGTTGCTGCCGGGGCACACCTCCAGGGCGACCCCCTCGGCCACCACCCGGTCCAGCGTCCGAGGGTCCTCGACCGAGCGCACGCCGTGGCCGAGGCGATCCGGCCTGAGCGACGTGAGCGTTCGATCGACCGCGTCCGGGCCCAACAGCTCGCCCGCGTGAGGGACCAGCGCCAGCCCGGCTCGCCGGGCGATGGCGAAGGCGGGAGCGAAGGACTCCGTGTCGCCGCGTCGTTCGTCGTTGCTCAGTCCGAAGCCCACGACGGCACCCGGCCCTTCGCCGGCATACCGGGCAGCCAACCGCGCCAGGGTGCGGGACTCGAGCTCGTGGCGCATCCGCGAGGCCGCCACGACCACGCCGACCTGGGCGGCGCCCGCCTCCCGCGACACGGAGGCTGCCTCGTCGAGCACGATCTCCAGCGCTGGGGTGATGCCTCCGACGAACGGTGCGTAGGACGTCGGGTCGACCTGGATCTCGAGCCAGCGTGAGCCCTCGCCGCCGTCGTCGAGCGCTGCCTCGCGCACGATCCGTCGCATGTCGTCCTCGCCGCGCACACAGGCACGCGCGGCGTCATACAGGCTCTGAAAACGGAACCAGCCACGCTCGTCGCGCGTCTCGAACGTCACCGGCCAGTCGCCCCGGAGGGCCGAGGGCAGCCTCAACCCGTGTGTCGCCGACATCTCGCGCACCGTCTCGATGCGCATCGACCCGGTGAAGTGCAGGTGCAGGTGCGCCTTGGGCAGGGTCGCCGTGGAGCGGGCGGGCGCGGTCAATCCTCGACGATGTGCATGGCCGACTCCTCCGCGGACACCGCGTAGTCGGGTCCGGCTCCAGCGCCACTGTCCGCGCTCTCCTCGGCCACGAGGGACGCTTCCTCGTCGGGGCCGATCCCTTCGTCGGGGGAGACCAGGGACGTGCCGTCGACCGGCTCGCTCGGGTCGCCGAGGAAGTCCTGGGCGGCCGGGATCGCGTCAGGGTCGTCACCGCCGACGGCGGGGGGTCCGTCGAGTCCGGACTCGTTGTCGGGGGCGCCATAGGCGGAGTCGGGGTCCGGCTCCTCCTGCGCGATGCGCTGGTCGATGGTCTCCTCCTGGGCCTGCTCGGCCCCGGTGGTGCCCCACTCGGTGTTGCGCGGCTGCAGGTCCGGAGGCGACACGGGGAGGTTGTCGCCCTCGCTCGCGTCGAGCAGGCCGGGCTGTCCGCTGCCGGCGTCCACGTCGTCATCGAGGCTCATCGAGCCCAGGTCGGTGTCGAAGTTCTCGGTTCCAGGCTGGTCGCTCATGACCTCAGCCTTTCACGCCCGCAAGCTTTTCGGCGGCGGCGAGGAGGACGCAGGTCGCGACGCCGGCCATCGCGGTCTCCACCTCGGCCAGCACGGGGAAGGAGGGGGCCAGCCGGATGTTGCGGTCGTTCGGGTCGACGCCACGCGGGAAGGAGGCGCCGGCAGGGGTGAGCGCGATGCCCGCCGCCTTGGCCAGCTCGACAACCCGCGACGCCGTGCGGTCGAGGACGTCGAGGTTGACGAAGTAGCCCCCTGACGGCTTCGACCAGGTCGCCACGTCGCGACCCGCGAGTGCCGACTCCAGCGCTGCGTCGACGGCGGCGAACTTCGGGGCCAGGATCTCGCGGTGCCGTGCCATGTGCTCGCGCACCCCGTCGGCGGAGCCGAAGAACTGGACGTGGCGCAGCTGGTTGACCTTGTCGGGCCCGATGGACGCGTACTGCTGGTGCCCGAGGTACCAGTCGACGTTGGCCTGTGACGCGGCGAGGAACGCGACGCCCGCCCCTGCGAAGGTGATCTTCGAGGTCGAGGCGAACATCAGCGGCCGGTTCGGATGCCCGGAGCCCGAGGCCAGCGTGATGATGTCGGCGCTCTTGGCCTCGTCCTCCGTGAGGTGGTGGAAGGCGTAGGCGTTGTCCCAGAAGATGCGGAAGTCCGGCGCTGCGGTGTCCATCGAGGCCAGTGCGCTCGCGACCTCCTGCGAGCAGGTGGAGCCCGACGGGTTGGCATAGGTCGGGACGATCCAGATGCCCTTGACCGCGGGGTCCTTGACGAGCTCGCGCACGGCCTCGACATCAGGTCCGTCGTCGTGCATCGGCACGGTGAGCATCTCGATGCCGTAGGACGCCAGCATCGTGAAGTGGCGGTCGTAGCCCGGGACGGGACAGATGAACTTCACGCTCTCCTCCTGCACCCACGGCCGCGGGGAGTCGGGTCCGCCGTGCAGCAGGAGCTGGACGAGGCAGTCGTGCATCATCGTCAGGCTCGAGTTGCCGCCCGCGACGACCTGATCCGGCTCGACCCACAGGAGGTCGGCGAACATGGCCCGCAGCTCAGGCAGCCCGGACAGGCCGCCGTAGTTGCGCACGTCCGTCCCGCTCGCGTCCTTGTGGCCCTTGGGCAGCTCGAGGAGCTCGTTGCAGAGGTCGAGCTGCTCGGCCGACGGCTTGCCGCGCGTGAGGTCGAGCTTCAGCCCGCGATCCTGGAGAGCGGCGTATGCCGTGCGCTGGCTCTCGAGGAAGGCCTCGAGCTCCGCGGGGGAGAGGGACGACAGGGGGGCGAGGGTGGTCTGCTCGGTCACCCGCCCATCGTCCCAGAACGGGACGGTCGAGGGGCAGCCCTCCCCATGGCGCGAGACGGCCACGGCTGGGACGGTGGGGAAGCAGGGGGCCGAGAAGCGGCTCCCACGTCCCACGGGGAGAGACATGACACGTTCCAGAGTTCGCCACGTCGCTGGACTCGCAGTCGCAGGGCTGGCGCTGACCGGCGCCATCGGGGTGAGCGCCACGACCATCGCTGCACCTGCGTCGGCCGCGGAGAACTCCATCCGGGTCATCACGCACAACGTCGCCAAGAAGCCCTCGGCGCTGGGTGGTGCGATCCGCAAGGCGAACGCGACGCAGGGCCCGGAGTTCGTCCTGCTCCAGGAGGTGTGTTCGTCGATGGTGAAGCGGTTGCAGGACGACCTCGGCTACACGACCTTCCGGCCTCGGCGCACCGCAGCCAAGTGCGGGACGAACGGGTCGGTCGGCGAAGCCACCGTCTGGACCGGCTCAGGTGCGGCGGCCGCTCCGCGGTGATCCTCAACGCCGAGCCCATCGACGGGCACACCTACGGCTTGGCGTGCCTGGACGTCACCCGCAACGGTCGGGACATCCGCGCCTGCTCGACCCACCTCATCGCAGCCAAGGCTCCCCAGAGTCAGCGCAACACCCTGACGGCAGCGATGAAGGCCGCGCTGAGCCCGGTCGTCAGCCAGAAGGACGTCGTCATCGTCGGTGGTGACTTCAACACGACGCCCAAGACGTACCCGATGGACAACCTCTACGGCGTCGGCAAGGACCACACCGGGCAGTTCCGCGAGCTGCACCAGATGGCCGGCCAGGGCACGACCAACCGCGCTGGGAAGCCCACCATCGGTGGCGGGGACGAGTCCAGGAAGTTCGACTACATCTTCGCCTCGGTCAAGGGCTCACGTGCGAGCGGTGGAACCGAGCAGACCTGTTGGAAGGACGGCAATCCGCAGACGCAGGACTGCACCACGTCCAACCACCGGATCCTGTGGGGGCAGGTCCCGCTCAAGCCGGTCGGCTGAGAACGGACCTTCGTCCCAGCGAGCGGGAGCCCCGGTCCGATGCGTTTCGCGTCGGACCGGGGCGTCCCGTATGCTGTTCCCTCGGTGATCGCACCATGATTCGTCATGCCTACGGTCACCTTCGGAACCACCGTCCCAGCGGGTGCGTTCCTAGGGCAGTGGCTCAATTGGTAGAGCACCGGTCTCCAAAACCGGCGGTTGGGGGTTCGAGTCCCTCCTGCCCTGCAGGTTCAGATCATTTCGGAGAAGAGGAACTGTGACGGAAGTGGGCGAGTCCCGCGACTCACGACGTGCGAGCAAGAGCTCGGGCGACGGTCGCAACCCCGTGTCACGGCTCTTCGGGTCCCTGGGTCTGTTCATCAGCCAGATCCTCGACGAGCTGCGCAAGGTCGTCCGACCGACGCGCTCCGAGCTGTGGAGCTACACGATCGTCGTCATCGTCTTCGTGACGGTGATGATGGCTCTCGTGTCCGGCATGGACTACGGCTTCGGCAAGCTCGTCGCCCTCGTCTTCGGCGACGGCGGCTGAGCCCCGGTCGCGTCCGAGAGGTCGCGCCGCACCACGTTTGAACTCAATGCTGCACAGGAAGTAGGTCCGCACGTGTCCGACCAAACGACGTCCGACGGCGACATCGCCGACGAGACGGCGACTCCCGAGACGCTCGCCGTCGACGAGTCCGACAGTGCTGCCCAGCGTGAGTCGCTGACGCTCGGCGACACCGCTCCCGCCTTCCTCGACACGCCCTCCGACGGTCCCCGCGACGCCGAGGTCGCCGACGAGTCCGACAGCGACGCCGAGGCCGACGAGGACGGCGAGAGCACCCTCGAGGCAGCGACCACCGAGTCCGACGAGGACGGCGACGTCGTCCCGACGGACATCGACCCGGTCAAGGCCTTCAAGGAGGACCTCGCCTCCAAGTTCGGCGACTGGTACGTCATCCACTCCTACGCGGGCTACGAGAACCGGGTGAAGACCAACCTCGAGACCCGGATCCAGTCCCTCAACATGGAGGACTTCATCTTCGAGATCGAGGTCCCTATGGAGGAGGTCACCGAGATCAAGAGCGGTCAGCGCAAGCTGGTCCGCCGGGTCCGGATGCCCGGATATGTCCTCGTCCGCATGGACCTCACCGACGAGTCGTGGGGCGCCGTGCGCCACACCCCCGGTGTGACGGGCTTCGTCGGCAATGCGCACCAGCCGGTGCCGCTCAGCCTCGACGAGGTCTACACCATGATCAAGCCGGCCGAGCTCGAGCTGGCCGCTGCTGCCGCCGTCGGTGGCGACGCGTCCGGTTCCGGTGCGGGCTCCGCCGCCAAGACCCCGCTCGTCGACTTCGAGGTCGGCGAGTCGGTCACCGTCATGGACGGCCCGTTCGAGACCTTGCCGGCGACGATCTCCGAGATCAACGCCGAGGGCCAGAAGCTCAAGGTCCTCGTCTCCATCTTCGGCCGGGAGACCCCGGTCGAGCTGTCGTTCAGCCAGGTCTCCAAGCTCTGACCTGAGCGACGCACTGCAACCGGGTCATCGCCCAAGGCGTGGGCCCACAACCAACCAAAGGACACACAGCATGCCTCCCAAGAGCAAGAAGGTCTCCGGCTACATCAACCTGCAGATCCAGGCTGGTGCGGCGACCCCGGCTCCCCCCGTCGGCCCGGCCCTCGGTCAGCACGGCGTCAACATCATGGAGTTCGTCAAGGCCTACAACGCTGCGACCGAGCACCAGCGGGGCAACATCATCCCCGTCGTCATCACGGTCTTCGAGGACCGCTCGTTCACCTTCATCACCAAGACCCCGCCGGCCTCCGAGCTGATCAAGAAGGCAGCGGGCGTCCAGAAGGGTTCCGGCGAGCCGCACAAGACCAAGGTCGCCAAGCTGACCGCCGAGCAGGTGCGCGAGATCGCCGAGCAGAAGATGCCCGACCTCAACGCCAACGACATCGACGCCGCGATGAAGATCATCGCCGGCACCGCCCGTCAGATGGGCATCGAGACCGCCGTCTAGGTCTCGAGAACAGACACGTTCGGTATGCCGCCCACTCGGGTGAGCGGGCGGCATACCGAAGGGCTTCACTCAGGTGAGTGAAGCGGTGGGAGGGCCAGCGCTGGCCCGCACCACGACTCCAACACCGAAAACCCAGGAGAGAACATGAAGCGCAGCAAGGGCTACCGCGCCAACGCGGAGAAGATCGACACCGACAAGGTCTACGCCCCGAGGGACGCCGTCCGTCTCGCGAAGGCCGGCGCCAAGGGCACCTACGACGAGACCGTCGAGGTCGCCATGCGTCTGGGCATCGACCCGCGCAAGGCCGACCAGATGGTTCGCGGCACAGTGAACCTCCCCCACGGCACGGGCAAGACCGCCCGCGTCCTCGTCTTCGCCAACGGCGACAAGGCCGAGGCCGCTCGCGCAGCCGGAGCCGACTACGTGGGCTCCGACGACATGCTCGAGAAGGTCGCCGGCGGCTGGCTCGACTTCGACGCCATCGTCGCCACCCCCGACCTCATGGGCAAGGTCGGTCGTCTCGGCAAGGTCCTCGGTCCGCGTGGCCTCATGCCCAACCCGAAGACCGGCACCGTCACGATGGACACGGCCAAGGCCGTGACCGACATCAAGGGCGGCAAGATCGAGTTCCGTGCCGACAAGCACAGCAACCTCCACTTCATCATCGGCAAGGCGTCCTTCGACGAGTCCAAGCTCGTCGAGAACTACGCCGCCGCGCTGGAGGAGATCCTGCGCCTCAAGCCCGCCTCGTCGAAGGGCCGCTACATCAGCAAGGCCACCCTGTCGACGACGATGGGCCCCGGCATCCCGCTGGACTTCACCAAGACCCGCAACCTGCTCGACGAGGATGCTCAGGCCGACGCCTGATCCTGCTCGCGACCGAAGCGACCCCCGTTCTCCGGAACGGGGGTCGCTTCGTTGGTCAAGTCGGCTAATCTGGGCCTCGCCGCAAGGCGCGGCCACTTCCGTCGCAGGGGATGCCATGGCGCTCAGCTCTCGTCCGTTCGGCGCTGCCCTCGCAGCCCTCGCCCTGACCACGGCCCTGGGAGCCTGCGGTTCGGCCACGTCAGGGAGCCCGACCGGCTCCTCGCCGAGCGGCACCCCCGCACCGGACCAGGTCTCGGTCACGGTGGGCGACGAGGTCGATCTCACCGATGCTCTCGCGGCCTCCGCCGCCGCCATGAAGGCCAAGAAGACCTACAGCTTCACGGGCGAGGCCGCAGGGGCGGCGATGTCCGGTCAGATGAGGGTCGACGGGGACGGTACCGCCATGACGATCCAGACCACGGTGCAGGGTGCCAAGGTGGACATGCTCCTGGTCGACGGCGTGATGTACATCGGCGGCTTCCCGCACCTGCCCCCGGGCAAGACCTTCGTCAAGATCGACCCCGAGGGCGAGGACCCCATGAGCAAGATGATGGGGCCGATGCTGTCGCAGATGGCCGAGGCGGCCGACCCGACGGCGTCCCTGGCCGGCATCACCGCACTCAAGGCCGAGGTCATCGAGGTCAAGGACGGCACGACGACCTACGAGGTGAGCGTCTCGGTCGACCAGCAGCTCGCCATCGCCAAGGAGCGTCTGGCCGTGATGGGGATGGGGGACACCCCGCTGCCGACGCCTGCCATGAAGCCGCTCATCGTGCGCCAGACGATCGGCCCCGACGACCTGCCGACGAGGACCGAGCTCGTCGGCGGTGCGGACCTGACCTTGAACCTGACGTACTCGGGATGGGGCGAGCCGGTGGACGTCGTGGCGCCTCCGGCCGACAAGGTGACGACCTTCGCGGACGTCATGTGAGCGGTCGGCAGAGGGACGTCACCAGGTGGCTCGGGCTCAGACCTTGAATCTCAGGTAACCCCGGGGTAACTTCACCGGAGCCCTGTCGCACCGCCGCATCGGGTTCCTCCTCGCGGCGACGCATCCCTGCCACGACAACCGGGCTGGAGAGAGGTCGGTTGCATGGGTGTCGCCATCGACGTCCAAGGGCTCACCAAGTCCTTCGGGTCCCAGATGATCTGGAACGACGTCACCCTCACCCTCCCCGCGGGCGAGATCTCGGTCATGCTCGGCCCCTCGGGGACCGGCAAGTCCGTCTTCCTCAAGACGCTCGTGGGTCTGCTCAAGCCCGACAAGGGTTCGATCGTGATCAACGGCTCCGACCTCGTCACCCTCAAGGAGCAGGACCTCTACGAGATCCGCAAGCTCTTCGGTGTGCTCTTCCAGGACGGCGCGCTCTTCGGGTCGATGTCCCTCTACGACAACGTCGCCTTCCCGCTGCGCGAGCACACCAAGAAGTCCGAGTCCGACGTCCGGGGCATCGTCCTCGAGAAGATGGACCTCGTCGGCCTCACCGGTGCCGAGGACAAGCTGCCCGGCGAGATCTCGGGTGGCATGCGCAAACGCGCCGGCCTGGCGCGCGCGCTCGTGCTCGACCCGGAGATCCTGCTCATCGACGAACCCGACTCGGGACTGGACCCGGTGCGCACGTCCTACATCAACCAGCTGTTCATCGACCTCAACGCGCAGATCGATGCCACCTTCCTCATCGTCACGCACGACATCAACACGGCACGCACGGTCCCGGACAACATCGGTCTGCTCTATCACCGCCACCTCGCGATGTTCGGTCCCCGCGAGATGCTGCTGAGCTCGGAGGAGCCGGTCGTCCGCCAGTTCCTCAACGCCCAGACCATCGGGCCGATCGGCATGTCCGAGGAGAAGGACGCGGACGAGCTCGCCTCGGAGTCCGGCCAGGAGCTGCCGCCGCTGCCACCCATCCCGCTCCAGCTGGGCACGAGCGACGGGACGACTCGCCGTGCCGAGAAGCCGGCGGGGGAGTGGTGTCGCACCAACGACGTCACCCCACCGCCCGGGTCCTTCCTGTCCGGCAACGCCGGCGTGCCCGGCGTCCCGAGGGACTCGCAGGCCGTCGGACAGGGTCAGGCAGCGGCGACATGAACGTCATCACCGCCCCGATCCGTCAGGCGGGCGCACTCTTCGCGCTGGCCCTCGACGTGCTCCGGGCCATCCCGAAGCGCCCGTTCCAGGCCAAGGAGTTCATCCAGCAGTGCTGGTTCATCGCATCGGTGACGATCGTCCCGACCGCCCTGGTCTCGATCCCCTTCGGTGCGGTTATCGCCCTGCAGCTCGGCACCCTCACCCGGCAGCTGGGCGCTCAGTCGTTCACCGGCGCCGCGAGCGTCCTGGCCGTCGTCCGGGAGGCCTCACCGATCGTCACGGCGCTCCTCATCGCGGGAGCGGGCGGCTCCGCGATCTGCGCAGACCTCGGCTCCCGCAAGATCCGCGAGGAGCTCGACGCCATGGAGGTGCTGGGCATCAGCCCGATCCAGCGCCTCGTCGTGCCGCGAGTTCTCGCCTGCATGCTCGTCGCGGTGCTCCTCAACGGCCTGGTCTCCGTGGTCGGCGTCGCCGGGGGCTACTTCTTCAACGTCGTCATCCAGGGTGGGACGCCCGGCGCCTACCTCGCGTCCTTCACCGCGCTGGCCCAGCTCGCCGACCTGTGGACGTCCGAGATCAAGGCGCTGCTCTTCGGGATGGTGGCGGCGATCGTCGCCTCCTACAAGGGCCTGACGGCCGGTGGTGGCCCCAAGGGTGTGGGCGACGCCGTCAACCAGAGCGTGGTCATCACCTTCATGCTGCTGTTCGTCATCAACTTCGTCGTGTCGGCCATCTACTTCCAAGTCGTCCCGCAGAAGGTGTGAGGGGTGACACGACGATGAGCCGGACCACCGACCTCGCTGCGCGACCGGGCAGGGCGCTCGACAGCCTCAGTGACCAGATGCACTTCTATGTGCGCTCGATCGCGTGGACCCCCCGCACCATCCGCCGCTACAAGAAGGAGATCCTGCGCCTGCTCGCGGAGGTCTCGCTGGGCAGCGGCGCGCTCAGCGTCATCGGTGGCACCGTCGGCGTCCTCACCTTCATGGCGTTCTTCACCGGCAGCCAGGTCGGTCTGCAGGGTTACTCCTCGCTCAACCAGCTCGGGACGGGGGCGTTCGCCGGCTTCCTCGCGGCCTACCTCAACACTCGCGAGATCGCCCCGCTCGTGGCCGGGCTCGCACTCGCGGCGACCGTCGGCTGTGGCTTCACCGCCCAGCTCGGCGCGATGCGCATCTCCGAGGAGGTCGACGCCCTGGAGGTCATGGGCATCCCCTCCCTCCCGTTCCTCGTGACGACGCGGATGATCGCCGGCTTCGTCGCGGTCATCCCGCTCTACGTCATCGGGTTGTTGTCCTCGTATGCCGCGACGCGCTTCATCGTGACCGACTACTTCGGGCAGTCCAAGGGGACCTACGACCACTACTTCCACCTGTTCCTACCGCCGATCGACATCCTCTACTCGTTCCTCAAGGTGCTCGTCTTTGCGGTGATCATCATCCTGATCCACTGCTACTACGGCTACAACGCGAGCGGTGGTCCGGCGGGGGTGGGTGTCGCCGTGGGCAAGGCCGTGCGGACCTCCATCGTCGCGATCAACGTGGTCGACTTCTTCTTCTCGCTCGCCGTGTGGGGCGCGACGACCACGGTGAGGATCGCGGGCTAGCCATGGCCAGATCAACTCTCGGACGTCTCGGGCACCGCACCTACGGTGTCGCGTTCCTCCTCGTCATCGCCCTCCTCCTCGCCCTGTCGGTCGCGTCCTTCAAGAAGGTCTTCACCGACGTCGTGGAGGTGACGCTGCGGACGGACCGCATCGGCAGCCAGCTGCAGGAGGCCTCCGACGTCAAGCTCCGCGGACTCATCGTCGGTGAGGTCCGGACCATCGACTCAGGCCCGGAGGGCGCGACCCTGGGCCTGGCCCTCAAGCCCGAGATGGTCGACCTGATCCCCGCCAAGGTCAGCGCCCGGCTCCTGCCCAAGACGCTCTTCGGTGAGCGCTACGTCGACCTCGTGACGCCCGAGGGCGACCAGGGCCGCGCAATCCGTCAGGGTGACGTCATCCCGCAGGACCGCACGAGCGTGGCCATCGAGCTCGAGCAGGTCTTCGAGGACCTGCTCCCGTTGCTGCGCTCGATCGAGCCCGCGAAGCTGTCGGCCACCCTCAACGCCCTCGCGACCGCCCTCGACGGCCGAGGCACGGCCCTGGGCAAGAACCTCGTCCTCGTCGACGACTACTTCACCCAGCTCAACCCGCACCTCCCGACGCTCCAGGCCGACATCTCCGGTCTCGCCGACCTCGCGAGCACGTATGCCGTGGCCGCCCCCGAGCTGCTCCGGGCGGCGAAGGCGTTGCTCACCACGAACGCCACCATCGTCGAGAAGCAGCAGGAGCTCGCCGGGTTCCTCGCTGGGACTGCAGGGTTCGCCAACACGACCGCCGGTTTCCTCGAGGCCAACCAGAACCGCATCATCCAGGTGGGCCGTGTCCAGCGGCCGACGCTGCAGGTGCTCGCCAAGCACTCACCCATCTATCCCTGCTTCACCCAGGGCCTCGTGAGGTGGCTTCCCCAGGTGCGCGACATCGTGCGGGACGGCATCTTCCACATCACGCTGGAGCTGCCGCCGCAGTCCAAGCCCTACCACCCCGGCGAGGAGCCCTCCTGGAACGAGAAGCGCGCACCGAGCTGTCAGGGCTTGCCTGCGGCCGACGGCGGTCAGGGCGATCCGTACCATGCGATCAAGATCGACGACGGCACCGACGGTGCGCCCACCGCGCCCAGCCAGTCGGTCCTGCCCCAGGCCTTCCTGCTGCCCGACGCGGCACGGATCCCGAGCGTGGAGGCAGGTCTCGCCGGGACTGCGGAGGAGCAACAGCTCGTCGGAGCGCTCGTCGGGGTCGGTGAGGGCGAGGATGCCTCGCTGGCGACCCTGCTCGCCGGACCCATGCTTCGCGGGACGGTGGTGAACCAGTGAAGACCACGTCCAGCCTCGTCAAGTTCGTCGTCTTCGCGATCGTCACGATCCTCGCCACAGCGACCCTCGCCGCCACCATCGCCAACATCCAGCCCGGTGACCGCAACACCGTCACGGCCGTGTTCACCGACGTCACGGGACTGGCCAAGGGGCACGAGGTCCGCATCGCCGGGGTCCGGGTCGGATCGGTCAAGAAGATCGCCGTGTCCAGGGACCGCACCCACGCCGACGTGACGTTCGACGTCCTCACGTCGAGCGTGCTGACGCAGGGGACGGTGGCGACGATCAAGTACCGCAACCTCGTCGGCGAGCGCTACATCTCGCTGACCCAGGGCCCCGGTGGCGCGACGCCACTGCGGGACGGCGCGAGGATCCCGCTGGAGCGCACCCATCCCGCCCTCGACCTCACGGTGCTCTTCAACGGCTTCAAGCCGCTGTTCGCCGCCCTGTCGCCCAAGGACGTCAACGAGCTCTCGGCGCAGATCATCTCGGTGCTCCAGGGGGAGGGTGGCAACATCAACACCCTGCTCGGGCAGACCGCCTCCCTGACCGGCACCCTGGCGGACCGCGACAAGGTCATCGGGCGGGTCATCGGCAACCTCACGACCGTCCTGACGACGGTGGAGCAGCACGACACCGCGCTCGGGGAGCTCCTCATCCAGCTCCAGCGCTTCGTGTCCGGCCTTGCTGCCGACCGCAAGGCCATCGGCGAGTCGCTCACCAACATCAACTCCGTCGCTGACGAGACAGCCAGGCTGCTCGCCGCCGGCCGCCCCGACATCAAGACCGACATCGCCCAGCTCGGAGCCCTGAGCAAGAACCTCAACGAGCCGGCCAACACCAAGCTCTACGAGGACTTCATCACCGGCTCGCCGGAGAAGATCACGACCCTGACCAGGACCGCGTCCTACGGGTCGTGGTTCAACTTCTACCTCTGCCGCTTCGACGTCAAGAACCTCCTCCTCCCGACCGGCCCGACCCCCGGCGGTCTGGGCTACGACGTCGCCGCGGCGAGGTGCCGATGAGCACGCCCTTCCGCTCCCGCAACCCGCTGCCCATCGGCATCGCGGGCCTGGCAGCCATCGTCCTCGTCCTGCTCGCCTCGTTCAACGCGGCCAAGCTGCCCCTCATCGGTGGTGGGGATGCGTATGCCGCGTCGTTCAGCGAGGCCGGCGGCCTCCGCTCCGGCGACGAGGTCCGGATCGCCGGCGTGCGGGTCGGCAAGGTCACCGACCTCACTCTGGCCGGCAACAAGGTCGACGTCGACTTCCGGATCACCGAGGACGTCGCCTTCGGGCCCGAGTCCGGGGCGTCGATCCGGATGAAGACCCTGCTCGGCCAGAAGTACCTGTCGCTCGAGCCCCGGGGGCGCGGCCAGATGGCCGAGGGCACGACGATCCCGCTCTCGCGCACCGTCTCGAGCTACGACATCATCAACGCGTTCTCCGACCTCACCGAGACGACCGAGCGCATCGACACCGAGCAGCTCGCCACCTCGCTCGACACCATCGCGAGCGAGTTCACGGACACGCCGGCCAACGTCAGGCTCGCCCTCGACGGGCTGACCCGGCTGTCGCGGACGGTCGCCAGCCGCGACACCGAGCTCAAGGCACTGCTCAAGGCGGCCAACTCCGTCTCCGGCACCCTCGCGGACCAGAACAAGGTCATCGAGAAGATCATCATCGACGGCGACCTCCTGCTGGCCGAGCTCTACGAGCGCAGGGACGCGATCCACACCCTCTTCACCAACACCAGCGCCATGGCCGTCCAGATCACCGGACTCGTCCGGGACAACCGCGCCCAGCTCGGGCCGACGCTCGCCGAGCTGCGCAAGGTCCTCGACACGCTGCGCCGGCACGAGGCGGACCTGACAAGGACGATCGAGGCCATGGGGCCGTTCACGCGGGTCTTCGCCAGTGCCCTGGGCAACGGTCGATGGTTCGACACCTACATCCAGAACCTCACGGTCCCGGTCGGGTCGGTGGGCCGATGAGACAGGGACTGATGGGCAAGCTCGTGGCGGCCCTCGCCGTCGTCGGGCTCGTCGCGGCCGCGTTCGTGTGGTGGCCCCGGACCGGCCAGATCACGGTGACCGGAGACTTCGCCCGCGCGGTGGGCCTCTTTGCCGGCTCCGACGTCCGGGTGCTCGGGGTCAAGGTGGGCACGGTGACCGCCGTCGAGCCCCGCGGCGAGACCGTTCGGGTGACCCTGGAGGTCGACGAGGACGTCAAGGTCCCGGCAAGTGCGCAGGCCGCCGTCGTCGCTCCCTCCCTCGTGAGCGACCGCTACGTCCAGCTGCTCCCGGCCTACACCTCGGGAGCAGTGATGCAGGACGGGGCCGCCATCCCGCGGGAGCGGACGGCCGTCCCGGTCGAGCTGGACCGGGTCTCCCAGAGCCTGGACGACCTCATGGTCGCTCTCGGGCCCGAGGGTGCCAACAAGGAGGGTGCCCTCTCGCGTGTCCTCGACACGGGAGCACGCAACCTCAAGGGCAACGGTCAGAACCTCAACGAGATGAATCGCGGTCTCTCCCAGGCTGTCCAGACGTTCGCAGAAGGCCGTGGCGATCTCTTCGCCACGGTCAAGAACCTCGAGACGTTCACCGGGATGCTCGCCACCAACGACACCCAGGTGCGTCGGCTCAACACCGACCTGTCCAAGGTGTCCGACCAGCTCGACGGCGAGCGGGACGACCTTGAGGGCGCCCTCAAGAACCTCGCCGTCGCCCTCAACGAGATCTCGACCTTCGTCAAGGACAACCGCGCGGTCCTCACCGAGGACATCGACCAGCTCACCAGCCTGACGACGGCGGTGGCGGCCAAACGCGACGCCCTGGCGACCACCCTGGACAACGCGCCAGTGGCGCTGTCCAACCTCGCTCTCGCCTACAACTCGGACTCGGGGACGCTCGACACCCGCAGCAACATCGAGGGTCTGGACGACCCGGCCCTGATCCTGTGCTCGCTCCTCACCGGCCCGACCGGCACTGGCAACGCCAACCCCAACCTCTGCACCCTGCTCCAAGGGCTCATCCCCAAGGGCGGCCTGCCGCTCCCCGGCCTGCTGAACCTGCCCGGCCTCTCCGCCATCCCGACGGCCCTCACCACTCCTGCGGCCGCTCCGCTCCTCGCGCCCGCTCCCGCGGTCGCGAAGCCGGAGCCGGCCACCGTGGACGTCACGATCCGTGGGGCGGACCCGACCCTCGGTGGCCTCCTCCCGAAGGAGAAGCCATGACGTATGCCGTGCGCACCCTTCGCGCCGTCGCCCTCGCCGTCGTCGTGGCCCTGACGATGACGTCGTGCAAGGGAGCCTTCGACCTGCCGCTGCCAGGCGGGGCCAAGGGCGAGGGCCCGTCGATGACGGTCCGGGTCGACTTCGCCGACGTCCTCGACCTCGTCCCGAAGTCCGCGGTCAAGATCGACGAGGTGGCCGTCGGCCAGGTCGAGGACATCGAGCTCAACGGCTGGACCGCGCGAGTGACTCTGACGGTCCCACGGTCGAGCAAGCTCCCCGACAACGCGACGGCCGAGCTCAAGCAGACCTCCCTCCTGGGCGAGAAGTACATCGCCCTCTCCGGCCCGGCCGACGGCAAGGGCGTGGGCACCCTGTCCGACGGTGACCTCATCCCCATCGACCGGACGAACAGGAACCCCGAGGTCGAGGAGGTCCTGTCGGCGATGTCGCTGCTGCTCAACGGTGGTGGCATCGCGCAGCTCGCGGTCATCGAGAAAGAGCTCAACAACGCCCTCCGCGGCAACACCGACGAGATCAAGCACCTCATCGGAGAGCTCAACACCTTCATCGGCGGCCTCGAGGACCAGAAGGCCGAGATCGTGCGAGCCATCGACATGGTCGACCTGCTCGCGGCCAGGCTCGCGGCCCAGAAGGAGCTCATCGGGAAGACGCTCGAGGAGCTGCCCAAGGGGCTCAAGGTCCTCGCGGACCAGCGCATCCAGCTGACCCAGATGCTGCAGGCGCTCAGCCGGCTGGGAGCGGTCGGCACCAAGGTGATCCAGGGTTCGAAGGAGGACATGCTCGCGAACCTGAAGCTCCTCGCGCCCATCCTCACCCAGCTCAACGCGGCCGGGGACGCCCTGCCGCAGTCGCTCGAGATCTTCCTCACCTATCCCTTCCCGGACAAGTTCCTCGAAGCCGTCAAGGGCGACTTCGTCAACCTGTCCGTCACCGCGGACCTCGACCTGCGCGAGCTCAAGCTGCTCGAGAACGGGCTCCCGGGCCCACCCCTGCCGGGGGTTCCGCTGCCGAGCGTGCCGCTCCCGAACGTCCCCGTCCCGCCCGTCCCGGTCCCGTCAGTGCCGGTCCCGTCAGTGCCGGCGCCCACGGTGCCGGGCACCCCGAGGTTGCCGACCCCGACGACGACCCCGACGACGAACCCGCTGTGCCCACCCCTGTGCACGAGCGACACACCCGGTCGCGACACGTCGTGGACCGCCCTCTACGAGGGAGGCGCCGCATGATCCGCGCCCTCACCAAGGCACAGCTCGCCGCCTTCACGCTCATCACCATCGTCGCAGTGTCGATCCTCTCGGCGAACTACATCGGACTCACGCAGCGGCTCCTGGGCGGGGGAGCGGAGTTCTCGGCGAGCTTCGCCCAGTCGGGCGGGATCTTCGTCGGCTCCGAGGTGACCTACCGCGGTGTCAAGGTCGGGCGGGTCACCGGCCTCGAGCTCGAGAAGGACGGCGTGCTGGTGCAGGCTCAGCTGGACCGCGGCACCGAGGTCCCCAAGGACACCCGGGCCGTCGTCGAGAACCGATCGGCCGTCGGTGAGCAGTATCTCGACCTGCAGCCACGGTCCTCCGGCGGGCAGGTCCTCGCGACGGGCGACGTCATCCCACGCAAGGACACGGCATACCCGATCCGTGTCGACCAGCTCTTGCTGCACGTCGACAACACGGTGAAGTCGGTCGACACCGAGGACCTGCGAACGGTGATCGGCGAGCTCGGAGCGGGTTTCGAGGGCTCGGGACCGGACCTTGGCCGGCTCATCGACAACGGCAACCTCCTGACCCAGGCCGCCATCACGGCGCTGCCCGAGACGGTGGCGCTGCTCCAGCAGAGCAAGACCGTGCTCGACACGCAGCGCGACACGGCGCCGCAGATCAAGAACTTCGCGACCGACTTCGCCAACCTCTCCGAGACCCTCCAGAAGTCGGACGCCGACCTGCGTCTCATCCTCGACCGGGGGGTCGTCGCGTCCAAGGAGCTCGAGGCCCTCGTCAAGGACAACCAGGGGGACCTCGCGACGCTCATCGCCAACCTCATCACCATCGGTCAGGTGACCACCTCGCGGATCGACGGCATCCAGCAGATGTTCGTCACCTATCCCTCGGCGGTCGCCGGCGGCTACACCGTCGTGCCCGGAGACGGGACCGCGCACTTCGGTCTGCAGAGCGCGGCCCAACCGACGGCGTGCACGAAGGGCTACGAGGGCACGCAGAAGGTGGACCCCAACCGCACCGAGAACCTGCCACCGGCCAACACGAGGGCCGGCTGCACCCTGCCCCGTGGATCGGCGTCCAACGTCCGTGGTGCGCAGAATGCGCCGCGACCCCGCGACGGCGTGGCCTCGTCGCACCCGCTGTCGATGGCCGACCAGATCCTGCCGCTGGGCAACGAGGCCCTGGCCGAGGGCATGCCCCAGCTCGCGACGCCCCTCGCGCCCGAGGGCGGAGCGGCTGGTGCAGACTCGTGGTCCTGGATCATGGAGGAGGCGACCCGATGAGCCACATCTTCGCGTCCCGCGTCCTGTGGGTGCTCACGGCACTCGTCCTCGTCGCCACCGTGGCGCTTGCCGGGACCCGCGGTCGCGAGTGGTGGGACGCCCGCGCCATCGAGCACGCCCAGACCGACGCCCTCGCTGCTGGTCGGCAGCACGCCGTCAACTTCGCGACGATCGACTACCGCAAGGTCGACGAGGACACGGGCCGGGTCAAGGCCGGCGCCACGGGCGAGTTCCTCGCCAGCTACACCAGCCAGCTGGAGGGCCTCAAGAAGGTCATCGTCGACAACCGGTCGGTGAGCAGGGTCGAGCGCTCGGAGGCTGCCCTGGTCACGGGCGACCGTGACTCGGCGACGGTGATCGTGGGCGTCATCGCGCCGACCAGCAACACCGTCGTCCCCAGTGGCGAGAAGAAGACCTATCGGACCAAGCTGGGCCTGCGCCTCGTGGGTGAACAGTGGAAGGTGGAGCGCCTTGAGTTCGTCGGCTAACCGTCGGCCCCGTGTCGCGGGGCAGCGGCGTCGCCCGCTCCGGGGGGAGGGGGCCCTCGTCGGCGACGACCAGGGCGTTCAGGCACCGCACGCCGAGGTGGGCTCGGCGACGACCACGACGACCACGCCCATCGCACAGACCCAGACCCGCGCCGAGAACGAGACCGAGACCGAGACCGAGACAGAGGCGGCTCCCACCCACGACGCGCCGAACGACGGTGTCGACGAGCGCGACGAGCGCGACGACACCGCCCGTCCGAGCGGCTCGGTCCTGCCGGCGATCCTGGCGGCCATCGCGTTCGGGCTCAGTCTGGCTCTGCTGATGGTCGTCCTCGTCGTGACCCGCGAGGACCCCCAGGCGCGGCCCCGTGCCGCCAGCGCCGCCACCGCGACCGCCCGCAGCACCCTAGAGCAGATCCTCAGCTACAACCACGCCACGATGACCCAGCAGCTTCCTGCGAACCAGGCGCTGCTCACCGGCTCGTTCAAGGGGGAGTTCGCCGCGACGATGACCAGGACCATCGTCCCGCTCGCCCAGAAGGACAAGACCGTCGTCAAGGCCCGGGTCTACGAGGCCGGCGTCATGTCCCAGACCGATCGCACCATCACGGTCCAGGCCTTCGTCAACCAGGCCCGGACGAGCGATGTCCAGAAGGAGCCGTCGATCGACCAGAACCGCGTGATCGCCACGATGACCAGGTCCGGTGACCGTTGGCTCGTCTCGTCCCTCAAGGCCTACTGACCGGCCGCTTTCGACGCTCCCAGACCTCGCGGATAGTCTCGAGGGACTCAACCGGGAGGGAACCCATGAAGATCTCGATGCGCCGCTCCGGCGGTGCCGCACTCGCGCTCGCGGGTCTGCTCGCGCTCGGAGCGTGTGGCTCGTCCGAGGGCGCCGCCGACACCTCCACCGCACAGGGCGACAAGGCTGACCCGGCCAAGGCCGGCGACACGATCGACGCCGGCGAGCTCGCAGGTCGCATGGTCGCCGCGATGGAGAAGGCCGGCAGCGGCACCATGGCGATGGACACGGGCGGCGAGAAGGCCTCCGGCGACTTCAAGTACGTCGACGGTCAGCTCCAGCAGCACACGACCGTCCCGGTCGAGGGCTCCCAGATGGAGATCATCGCCGTCGGGGACTTCGTCTACCTCAAGGGGCTCCCGGACCAGGCGAAGCCCTGGGTCAAGATCGACCCCAAGGCGAGCGACCCGGTCAGCCAGATGTTCAAGGGCATCGCCGAGGGTGGCATCAGCGACCCGACCAAGATGGCCGAGAACCTCAAGGGCACCAAGGCAACGCTCAAGTCGAGCGAGGGCGGCAACTCCACCTACGAGTTCAGCGTCGACGCGGCCAAGGCCCTGGGCACCACCGCCCCCACGCCCAGTCCGTCGGCCAGCGCCTCGACCCCGCCGCTGACGATGACCTACGTCCTCGACAAGGACGACCGTCCCGTCACCATCTCGACCTCGGTGTCGAACCAGTCGATCAAGGTCACCTACGGCGACTGGGGCAAGAAGGTCGAGATCACCGAGCCTCCCGCCGACCAGGTGGGTCCGATCAGCTTCCCGTCCGCTCCCGCGGGCTGACCCACCGCTCCACCCGAGCTCGTCCCGCTCCACCCGAGCTGCCAGCCCGGGTGGAGCGCCCCTTTGTCGGGTCACCCGGTCATGCGGCAGGCGGTGGTCGGGGTGGTGGTGAGGGAAGGGTGGATTTGGTCGGCGGACGCTCCCGCGTCTACTGTGTCCCTTGACCAAAGACCGCCGGTTGTCGGGTGCATCCGCACCAGACCGAAGGTTCCGCGAGAGCGGGCAACCAGCGCAGGCCGAGCTTCAACCACAGGTGACCTCAACCGTCACGTCTGCTTGAGCCCCGCGCCCTGCGCTGGGGCTCATTTCTCTTTCGTGGACCTTCACCGCTGGTCGTACCGACGGAAGGAGGCCCGAATGTCTCGTGCAGACAAGACCGCGGCGATCGCCGAGCTCGCGGAGAAGTTCCGTAGCTCCAACGCCACTGTCCTCACGGAGTACCGCGGGCTCTCGGTGAAGCAGATCACCGACCTTCGTGGCGCCCTTCGTGGCAACGCGACCTACGCCGTGGTCAAGAACACGCTGACCGAGCTCGCCGCCAAGGAGGCCGGAGTCACGGCCTTCGACGGGCAGCTCGTCGGACCCTCCGCCATCGCCTTCGTCGATGGCGACCCGGTCGAGGCCGCCAAGGGCCTGCGTGACTTCGCCAAGGCAAACCCCCTCCTCGTGATCAAGAGCGGCCTGCTCGACGGCAAGGCGCTCTCGGCCGCGGAGATCACCAAGCTCGCGGACCTCGAGTCCCGCGAGGTGCTCCTCTCCAAGCTGGCCGGCGCCCTCCAGGCATCGCTCAGCCAGGCTGTCTACCTCTTCGCCGCGCCGCTGTCGCAGACCGCTCGGGTCGTCGACGCACTGCGTGCCAAGGTCGAGACCGAGGGTCCGGCTGTCGCCGCTCCCGAGGCCGAGGCCGAGCCCGAGGTCACTTCCGAGGAGACCCCCGCCGACGCCGCACCTGCGGCCGAGGCAACCCCAGACGTCGCCACGGGTGGCGACGACGCCTGAGACCCGGCACACGCTGAGGTCCCAGGAAAAACACCACCGCCACTCACGGCATACACCGAAGTAGAAAGGACGCCATCATGGCCAAGCTCAGCACCGACGAGCTCCTTGAGGCCTTCAAGGAAATGACCCTCATCGAGCTCTCTGAGTTCGTCAAGCAGTTCGAGGACACCTTCAACGTCACCGCCGCCGCGCCTGTCGCGGTTGCCGCAGCCCCCGCCGGTGGTGGCGGCGACGCCGCCGCCGCGGAGGAGCAGGACGAGTTCGACGTCATCCTGACCGCCGCCGGCGACAAGAAGATCGCCGTCATCAAGGAGGTCCGTTCGCTGACCTCCCTCGGTCTCAAGGAGGCCAAGGACCTCGTCGATGGCGCCCCCAAGGCCGTCGTCGAGAAGGTCGACAAGGCCACGGCCGACAAGGCCAAGGAGCAGCTCGAGGCCGCAGGCGCGTCCGTCGAGGTCAAGTGACCTGAGCCTCCACCGAGGCTGAAGCACTCCGCGAACGGGCGGGATGGATCCTCTGGATCCGTCCCGCCCGTTCCGCATGTCCGGGGTCCCGGCGGGCCTCAGATGCCGGGTATGCCGGGTGGGCGCTTGACGTGCGCCGCTGCGCCAGTCATCCTTTCCGGGTCACACCGTGCGCTTCTCGCACACGACGGTGGCCGGACCCGCGTCCCGCACTCCCTGCGGGATTGGACAGGGTTGGACTGTTGCGCCCTTTTTGGTCTATGCTGTTGCTTTGCCCTGCCCATGACCTCCCTCCGCTCTCGTCGAGCGACCTCCGCCGTGCCCCTGCCGCATCCCGGCTACTGCACGGGGAGTTCGGTTCACTGATGTGAGCGGACTGGTCCTGGGCCGTGCGACCACCGTAAAAACACATGGCCAGTGGAAGGACCATCCTTGGCTGCCTCGCGCACCGCGTCCAAGATCGTGACCACCGCAATGACGGCTACGGGCCGTCTCTCGTTCGGCAAGATCCGTGAGCCCATGGAGGTCCCCGACCTCCTCGCACTCCAGACCGAGAGCTTCGACTGGCTCCTCGGCAATGAGCGGTGGCAGGAGCGTGTCGCAACGGCGCGCGCTGCCGGCCGCGACGACGTCCCGGAGCGTTCGGGTCTCGAGGACATCTTCGAAGAGATCTCCCCGATCGAGGACTTCAGCGGCTCCATGTCGCTCTCGTTCCGCGACCACCGCTTCGAGGAGCTCAAGTACTCCATCGAGGACTGCAAGGAGCGCGACCAGACCTACTCCGCGCCCCTGTTCGTCACCGCGGAGTTCATGAACAACACCACGGGTGAGATCAAGAGCCAGACCGTCTTCATGGGCGACTTCCCGCTCATGACCGAGCGCGGCACGTTCATCATCAACGGCACCGAGCGGGTCGTCGTCTCGCAGCTCGTCCGCAGCCCGGGCGTCTACTTCGAGCGCACTCCCGACAAGACGTCCGACAAGGACATCTACACCGCCAAGATCATCCCGAGCCGTGGCGCCTGGCTCGAGTTCGAGATCGACAAGCGCGACATGGTCGGCGTCCGCGTCGACCGCAAGCGCAAGCAGTCGGTCACCGTCCTCCTCAAGGCGCTCGGCATGACCGAGGCGCAGATCCGTGAGGAGTTCGCCGGCTACGAGTCGATCGAGCTCACCCTCGACAAGGACAACACCGAGGGCCAGGACGACGCGCTGCTCGACATCTACCGCAAGCTCCGTCCGGGCGAACCGCCCACCCGCGAGGCCGCGCAGAACCTGCTCGACAACCTCTACTTCAACGGCAAGCGCTACGACCTGGCCAAGGTTGGTCGCTACAAGATCAACAAGAAGCTGGGCATCGAGGGCGAGCTCACCGACTCCACGCTGAACGTGGGCGACATCGTCGCGACGATCAAGTACATCGTGGCCCTCCACAACGGCGACGAGACCCTGCCGGGCCGTCGCAAGGGCGAGGACGTCGCGATCCGCGTCGAGACCGACGACATCGACCACTTCGGCAACCGTCGTCTGCGCAACGTCGGCGAGCTCATCCAGAACCAGGTCCGCACGGGCCTGTCGCGGATGGAGCGCGTCGTCCGCGAGCGGATGACGACCCAGGACGTCGAGGCGATCACGCCGCAGACCCTGATCAACATCCGCCCCGTGGTGGCCTCGATCAAGGAGTTCTTCGGGACCTCGCAGCTGTCGCAGTTCATGGACCAGAACAACCCGCTCTCCGGGCTGACGCACAAGCGTCGTCTGTCCGCGCTGGGCCCGGGCGGTCTCTCCCGTGACCGCGCCGGCATGGAGGTCCGTGACGTCCACCCGTCGCACTACGGCCGCATGTGCCCGATCGAGACCCCTGAGGGTCCCAACATCGGTCTGATCGGCTCGCTCGCGTCCTACGGCCGCATCAACGCCTTCGGCTTCATCGAGACCCCCTACCGCAAGGTCACCAAGGGTCGCATCACCGACGAGATCCACTACCTGTCGGCTGACGAGGAGGACGAGCACGTCATCGCCCAGGCGAACGCCGCGCTCGACACCACCGGCGAGCGGTTCTCCAGCGAGCGAGTCCTCGTGCGCATCAAGGGTGGCGAGGTCGAGTACATCCCGGCCGACGACGTCGACTACATCGACGTCTCCGCCCGTCAGATGGTCTCGGCCGCGACCGCGCTCATCCCGTTCCTCGAGCACGACGACGCCAACCGTGCGCTCATGGGTTCCAACATGCAGCGTCAGGCGGTGCCGCTGGTCAAGGCCGAGGCCCCGCTCGTCGGCACCGGCATGGAGCTGCGCGCCGCGGTCGACTCCGGTGACGTCGTCGTCGCCGAGAAGGCGGGCGTCGTGACCGAGGTCTCGGCTGACCTCGTCACCGTCGCTGCCGATGACGGCACGTCGCGCACCTACCGGATCGACAAGTTCACCCGGTCCAACCAGGGCAACAGCTACAACCAGCGCGTCATCGTCTCCGAGGGTGACCGCGTCGAGCAGGGTGCCCTCATCGCCGACGGTCCTGCGACCGACGGCGGCGAGATGGCCCTGGGCCGCAACCTCCTCGTGGCGTTCATGCCGTGGGAGGGCCACAACTACGAGGACGCGATCATCCTCAGCCAGCGTCTGGTGCAGGACGACGTCCTCTCCTCGATCCACATCGAGGAGCACGAGGTCGACGCCCGCGACACCAAGCTCGGCCCTGAGGAGATCACCCGCGACATCCCCAACGTCTCCGAAGAGGTCCTCGCCGACCTCGACGAGCGCGGGATCATCCGCATCGGTGCCGAGGTCCGCGACGGAGACCTCCTCGTCGGCAAGGTCACGCCCAAGGGTGAGACCGAGCTGACGCCGGAGGAGCGACTGCTCCGTGCGATCTTCGGTGAGAAGGCGCGCGAGGTTCGCGACACGTCCCTCAAGGTGCCTCACGGCGAGACCGGCACGGTCATCGGCGTCAAGGTGTTCGACAAGGACGAGGGCGACGAGCTGCCCCCGGGCGTCAACCAGCTTGTACGCGTCCACGTGGCCAACAAGCGCAAGATCACGGACGGCGACAAGCTCGCCGGTCGTCACGGCAACAAGGGCGTCATCTCCAAGATCCTCCCCGTCGAGGACATGCCGTTCCTCGAGGACGGCACGCCGGTCGACGTCGTGCTCAACCCGCTCGGTGTCCCCGGCCGCATGAACATCGGCCAGATCCTCGAGCTGCACCTGGGTTGGGCCGCGAGCCGCGGCTGGGAGATCGTGGGCAACCCCGAGTGGGCCAACCTCATCCCGGACGACGCCCGTTCGGCGCAGCCCGGCACCCGTGTCGCCTCGCCCGTCTTCGACGGCGTCCGCGAGAACGAGATCGTCGGTCTGCTCGACAGCACCCGCGAGACCCGTGACGGCGTCCGTCTCATCGACGGCTCCGGCAAGACGCCGCTCTTCGACGGCCGCTCCGGCGAGCCGTACCCGGAGCCGGTGTCGGTGGGCTACATGTACATCCTCAAGCTGCACCACCTCGTGGACGACAAGATCCACGCACGCAGCACGGGTCCGTACTCGATGATCACCCAGCAGCCGCTCGGCGGTAAGGCCCAGTTCGGTGGCCAGCGCTTCGGTGAGATGGAGGTCTGGGCACTGGAGGCCTACGGCGCGGCCTACGCGCTGCAGGAGCTGCTCACCATCAAGTCGGACGACGTCAACGGTCGCGTGAAGGTCTACGAGGCCATCGTCAAGGGCGACAACATCCCCGAGCCCGGCATCCCCGAGTCCTTCAAGGTGCTCATCAAGGAGATGCAGAGCCTGTGCCTCAACGTCGAGGTCCTGTCCAGCGATGGCCAGGCGATCGAGATGCACGACGCCGAGGAAGATGTCTTCCGCGCGGCCGAGGAGCTCGGGATCGACCTGTCGCGCCGCGAGCCCAGTTCGGTCGAAGAGGTCTGATCGGTATGCCGTGTGCTCCCGTTCGCGGAAGCGTCCGGTGCGCGCACGGCATACCCAGCCTCTCCTGACCAACCCCCAGACTTAAGCAAGAGCAACGAGAGAAGGAACCACGTGCTCGACGTCAACTTCTTCGACGAACTGCGCATTGGCCTCGCCACCGCCGACTCCATCCGTGAGTGGAGCCATGGTGAGGTGAAGAAGCCCGAAACCATCAACTACCGCACCCTCAAGCCCGAGAAGGACGGACTCTTCTGCGAGAAGATCTTCGGCCCGACCCGGGACTGGGAGTGCGCGTGCGGCAAGTACAAGCGCGTCCGCTTCAAGGGCATCATCTGTGAGCGCTGCGGCGTCGAGGTGACCCGTGCGGCCGTGCGTCGTGAGCGGATGGGCCACATCGAGCTCGCCGCCCCCGTCACCCACATCTGGTACTTCAAGGGCGTCCCGTCACGCCTGGGCTACCTCCTCGACCTGGCGCCGAAGGACCTCGAGAAGGTCATCTACTTCGCCGCCTACATGATCACGAGCGTCGACGTGGACCAGCGCCACGCCGACCTGCCCTCGCTCGAGGCGCAGATCGAGGTCGAGAAGAAGGAGCTCGAGAACCGTCGCGACGCCGACGTCGACACGCGCGCCAAGAAGCTCGAGGGCGACATCGCCGCGCTAGAGGCCGAGGGTGCCAAGTCCGACGCCAAGCGCAAGGTCCGCGACTCCGCCGAGCGCGAGATGAACCAGATCCGCAAGCGTGCGGACGCTCAGGTCGAGCGTCTTGCGCAGGTGTGGGACCGGTTCAAGAACCTCAAGGTCCAGGACCTCGAGGGCGACGAGATCCTCTACCGTGAGATGCGTGACCGCTTCGGTCTGTACTTCGAGGGCGGCATGGGTGCCGCGGCGATCCAGAAGCGTCTGGAGTCCTTCGACCTCGAGGCCGAGGCCGAGCTCCTCCGCGAGATCATCGCCACGGGCAAGGGTCAGAAGAAGACCCGCTCGCTCAAGCGCCTCAAGGTCGTCTCGGCCTTCATGACGACGACCAACAAGCCGGCCGGCATGGTCCTCGACGCGGTGCCGGTCATCCCGCCGGACCTGCGCCCGATGGTGCAGCTCGACGGTGGCCGCTTCGCGACGTCGGACCTCAACGACCTCTACCGTCGCGTCATCAACCGCAACAACCGCCTCAAGCGACTGCTCGACCTCGGTGCACCCGAGATCATCGTCAACAACGAGAAGCGGATGCTGCAGGAGGCCGTCGACAGCCTCTTCGACAACGGTCGTCGTGGTCGCCCGGTCACGGGTCCCGGCAACCGTCCGCTCAAGTCGCTGTCCGACATGCTCAAGGGCAAGCAGGGGCGGTTCCGTCAGAACCTCCTCGGCAAGCGCGTCGACTACTCCGGCCGTTCGGTCATCGTCGTCGGCCCGCAGCTCAAGCTGCACCAGTGCGGTCTGCCCAAGCAGATGGCCCTCGAGCTGTTCAAGCCGTTCGTGATGAAGCGCCTGGTCGACCTCGACCACGCGCAGAACATCAAGTCGGCCAAGCGCATGGTCGAGCGTCACCGTTCCGTCGTGTGGGACGTCCTCGAAGAGGTCATCACCGAGCACCCGGTCCTGCTCAACCGCGCTCCCACCCTGCACCGCCTCGGCATCCAGGCCTTCGAGCCCCAGCTGGTCGAGGGCAAGGCCATCCAGATCCACCCGCTCGTCTGCACCGCCTTCAACGCGGACTTCGACGGCGACCAGATGGCCGTGCACGTGCCGCTCTCCGCGGAGGCGCAGGCCGAGGCCCGCATCCTCATGCTGTCGAGCAACAACATCCTCAAGCCGGCTGACGGTCGTCCCGTGACCATGCCGACCCAGGACATGATCATCGGCCTCTTCCACCTGACCTCGCCCATCGAAGGCAGCCAGGGTGAGGGTCGGGTCTTCTCCACGGTCTACGAGGCCCGCATGGCCTTCGACGCCGGTGAGATCCTGCTGGGCACGCCCGTCAAGATCCGTCTGCACCACGTCGTCCCGACGCCGGGCGCAGTCCTCCCCGAGGGTGTCGTGCCCGACGACGAGGGGTTCGTCGCCGAGTGGCTCGCGGACACGAGCCTGGGCAACGCGCTCTTCAACGAGACGCTGCCGATGGACTACCCCTACGTCAACGACAAGGTCGACAAGAAGCGTCTCTCGACGATCGTCAACGACCTCGCCGAGCGCTACAGCAAGGTGCAGGTCGCGGCCTCGCTCGACGCGCTCAAGGAGTACGGCTTCCACTGGGCCACCCGGTCCGGCATCACGGTCGCCATCTCCGACGTCGTGACGCCGCCGAAGAAGCTCGAGATCCTCGAGGGCTACGAGGTCAAGGCCACCAAGGTCCAGGTCCAGTACGAGCGCGGTCTCATCACCGACGACGAGCGTCGTCAGGAGCTCATCGAGATCTGGACGCAGGCCACCAACGAGGTCGCCAAGGAGATGGAGGCCAACATCCCGGCCACCAACACCATCTTCCGCATGGTGTCCTCGGGTGCTCGCGGTAACTGGATGCAGCTGCGCCAGATCGCGGGTATGCGTGGGCTGGTGTCCAACCCGAAGGGTGAGATCATCCCGCGTCCGATCCGCGCGAACTTCCGCGAGGGTCTGTCGGTGCTCGAGTTCTTCATCTCCACACACGGTTCACGCAAGGGTCTCGCCGACACGGCGCTCCGTACGGCCGACTCGGGATACCTCACGCGTCGTCTCGTCGACGTGTCGCAGGACGTCATCATCCGTGAGGACGACTGTGGCACCGACCGTGGTCTGGCCATGCCGATCGCCGCGACCGACGAGCGCACGGGCAACCGCACGGTGCACGACGACGTCGAGACCTCGGTCTACGCCCGCACGCTCGCCGAGGACGTCGTCAAGGACGGCGAGACGCTCGCAGAGGCCGGTATCGACCTCGGTGACCTCGTCATCGGTGCGCTCTTCGCCGCTGGCGTCGACAGTGTCAAGGTCCGCTCGGTCCTGACCTGTGACAGCAAGGTCGGCACGTGCGCGCTCTGCTACGGCCGCTCGCTCGCGACCGGCAAGCTCGTCGACATCGGCGAGGCCGTCGGCATCATCGCGGCCCAGTCGATCGGTGAGCCCGGCACGCAGCTGACGATGCGTACCTTCCACACCGGTGGTGTGGCCGGTGACGACATCACCCAGGGTCTGCCGCGTGTGGTCGAGCTCTTCGAGGCACGCACCCCCAAGGGTGTCTCGCCGATCGCCGAGGCCAGTGGCCGCGTCACGATCGACGAGACCGACAAGGCCCGTCGCATCCTGCTCACGCCGGACGACGGCTCAGAGGAGCACGCCTACCCGGTGAGCAAGCGCGCGCGCCTGCTCGTCACCGACGGTCAGAGCGTCGAGGTCGGAACCCAGTTCACCGTGGGTTCGATCGACCCGAAGCAGGTGCTGCGCATCCTCGGTCCGCGCAAGGTGCAGATGCACCTCGTCGACGAGGTCCAGCACGTCTACCGCCAGCAGGGTGTGTCGATCCACGACAAGCACATCGAGGTCATCGTCCGGCAGATGCTGCGCCGGATCACGATCATCGAGGCCGGCGACGCGGACCTGCTTCCGGGCATGCTCGCCGAGCGTGGTCGCTTCGAGGACGAGAACCGTCGCGTCGTCTCCGAGGGCGGCACCCCTGCCTCGGGTCGCCCCGAGCTCATGGGTATCACCAAGGCCTCCCTGGCCACCGAGTCGTGGCTCTCCGCGGCCTCGTTCCAGGAGACCACCCGCGTCCTCACCGAGGCCGCCATGGAGGGCAAGTCCGACACCCTCCTCGGCCTCAAGGAGAACGTCATCCTCGGGAAGCTCATCCCGGCCGGCACAGGTCTGCTCCGCTACCGCAACATCAACGTGGAGCCGACCGAAGAGGCCAAGGCCGCGATGTACTCGATGCCGAACTACGACGAGTTCGCCTACCCGGCCTTCGGTCCGGGTTCCGGCGAGGCCGTCCGGCTCGACGACAGCGAGCTCGGTCTGGACCGGCTCTGAGGTTCTGAGCCGCTGAGACGCAAGGGCGGGTATGCCGTGTGGTCACCACACGGCATACCCGCCCTTCGTCGTCCCTCGAGTTGCCGGCGTCTGCGCGGACGCGACGAGGTGAGAGGGTTGAGCCCATGCGCGACGACATGATCATCCGGCGCGAACGCGTCGAGGACCACGCGGGCATCGCCGCGCTCCATGACGACGCGTTCCCGCGGGTCGAGGGGGCGGCTCGCTCCGTCGAGTCGGCACTGGTCGACGAGCTCCGAGGTGACGGTGACGTCATCGAGGAGCTCACCTTCGTCGCCGAGCTTGATGGAGAGGTCGTCGGCCACGTCATGTGCTCGGCGGCGACGCTGGGGGAGGGGACGTCCGTCGGCCTCGGTCCGATCGCGGTTGCCCCGGCCCTGCAGCGGCAGGGCATCGGTGCCGCTCTCATGGCCTCGGTGATCGCCTCGGCCGAGCAGCGAGGCGATGCCGCGATCGTGCTCCTCGGCGACCCCGGGTACTACGCACACTTCGGCTTCGTGGCGGCGTCCCGACATGGAGTCGACTCACCACGGCCGTGGGAGGACGCGCACTTCCAGATCAAGACGCTGCGCGCCTGGCGCGCTGAGCAGGGTGGCCCGTTCCGCTTCGCCCCGGCTTTCGAGCGCCTCGACGCCTGAGGGGAGCACGACTCGTGAGCCGCCACCGGGCCATGTCTCCACCCCACCATCTGCCTGGTTTCGCTGACCACGTCTCCGCAGGTGAGCGGCCTAACTGCAGGTCAGAGGCTTAACTGCAGGTGGGGGGCCCATTTGGGTCTGGTAATGACTAGTTCGGCTGGGCTAGCGTCCGAAGCAGCACGGTACGTCCCTACGGGGCCTCCCTCCCCGTCGTACCGTCAGGGGAGTGTGGACATGCGCGTCACTCGAGTTCTCGTTCCGATCGTGGCGGCACTTGCCGCCGTCGCAGTAGCCGGGCCACCGGCATCTGCGGTCACACCCGCATCCGCAGCGACAAGTACGCGGGCGGCCGCGGCCGAAGGAACCAAGATTGGGTTCCAGTCCTCCGCCTTCGGTACCTATGTCACCGCCCTGGATGCCACTATCCGCTCGGGTCCCACCAGTTCCGCCTCCATCACGTGCACGACCGTGACAGGACTCACCCGCACCAATACCGTCGCCACGGCCACCCTTCCAGGGGTCGGACAGGCCGGTGGTGTGAATACCAAGGTCACAACGTCAATCTCAGGTGAGACGCGGTCAACGACGTCCACGTCGACGGTGACCGGTGTCAATCTGCTCAACGGCGCCGTCGTCGCCGAGGCGATCGCGGTCAGCGCCACTGCCTCAAGCACGGGGGGAGTCGCGACCACCAGTGGGTCAACGACCCTTACTGGCCTGAAGGTCGGGGGAACGAGCGTCGCGGTCGACGTGGCGCCGAACTCGCGTATTGCCCTCAACGTGGGAGGTCAGCGGGTAGGCACAGTCATCCTCAACCACCAGGTCCGCTCGACGGCCAACGGCATCAACAACATCTCAGTCCGCGGCATCTACATCACTCTGTTCGCCACCAACCCGTTCGGGCTGCCGGCGTCCACGGCCATCTATATCGGTGGGGTCAACGCCGCCGTCACCACGCCCCGCGTCGCCTTCTCCGGAGGTAGCGGCTGGGGTCTGTCAGCATCGGCGCTGAACGGCACCGCTGTCGTGGGCCGCCAACCTCACGTCGGTGTTCCTTGTTTCGGTGGGACGGCCAGAGGCAGTCTCGCCACGATCACCCGGGACCCGCTCGTCTCGACGGGGAACACGCAGGTGACCACGTTCTCGGCTGGCACCTCGACGACGGCCACCAGCAAAGTCGTCAGCTCCGTCGCCCAGCCCTCGATCCTTGGTGGCCTCATCACCGCGGACGCGATCGTCGCCGAAGCACAGACGACTCGCACGGCGACCGGCTTCATCGGGACCGCCGACCGGTCGAAGTTCGTCAACCTTCAAGTCGCAGGTCTTCCGTTGATCACGTCCGACGTGCGACCCAACACCACCATCAACCTGCCCGGACTCGGGTCTGTCACCTTCCGCAAGGTCACCCGCACACCCACCGGAATCCAGGTGGTCATGCTCGAGATCACGCTGTCCAGCAGCATCGCTGGGCTCCCGACTGGCACGATCGTCCAGGTGGCTGGAGCCGACACCAAGGTCCTTCTCTGAGCTGAAGGGCTGAGGATCGCGCAGGTCCCCGCATCGCTCGACGATGCGGGGACCTGTGTCGTCCGGGGCGCTAGCCCCAACGGGTGCTCTGCACCCGTGCGCGATTTGGTGCGCTCACGGCATACCGGTATCGTTGGACACCGTGTCTGGCTAGGCCCAGACGTTGGTCAGGAGCAGGGCGCTGAGCGCTCGGAGCACTTGGCCGCCCACCTTTCGCCGGGCACCCCACACCACGACCGAGTCACGTCACTGTGATGCGGGCTGGAGCGGGGGATGCAGGGGAAAGCACCTGGTGCGACACGCCCGACCACGGGGGTCGAGCACCAGACACCACAAGGAGTTGCGGCAGCCGCCGTGACATTGACCAGACAGACAAAGGATCCAGGTTGCCTACCATCAACCAGCTGGTGCGCAAGGGCCGGCAGGACAAGGTCACGAAGACGACCACTCCTGCTCTCAAGGGCTCTCCGCAGCGCCGCGGCGTGTGCACGCGTGTGTACACCACCACCCCCAAGAAGCCGAACTCCGCGCTCCGCAAGGTCGCGCGCGTCAAGCTGACCTCCGGCATCGAGGTCACCGCCTACATCCCCGGTGAGGGTCACAACCTCCAGGAGCACTCCATCGTGCTCGTGCGTGGTGGCCGTGTGAAGGACCTCCCCGGTGTCCGCTACAAGATCATCCGCGGCTCGCTCGACACCCAGGGTGTCAAGGGCCGCAAGCAGGCTCGCAGCCGTTACGGCGCCAAGAAGGAGAAGAAGTAATGCCCCGTAAAGGCCCCGCTCCGAAGCGCCCGCTGCTCATCGACCCGGTCTACCAGAGCCCGCTCGTGACCCAGCTGGTCAACAAGATCCTCCTCGACGGCAAGAAGTCGATCGCCGAGACGATCGTCTACGGCGCCCTCGAGGGTGCCCGCGAGAAGTCCGGCACCGACCCCGTGCTGCTTCTCAAGCGCGCGCTCGACAACATCAAGCCGACCCTCGAGGTCAAGTCCCGCCGCGTCGGCGGTGCGACCTACCAGGTCCCGATCGAGGTCAAGCCCAACCGCGCCGTGACCCTGTCGCTGCGCTGGCTCGTCGGCTACTCGCGTCAGCGTCGTGAGAAGACGATGACCGAGCGCCTCATGAACGAGATCCTCGACGCCTCCAACGGCCTCGGCGCGGCAGTCAAGCGTCGCGAGGACACGCACAAGATGGCCGAGTCCAACCGGGCCTTCGCGCACTACCGCTGGTGACTGGCCGGTATGCCGTCCGCGCACCAGGGCGGACGGCATACCGGACCACGCAGTTCCGTTGGAACTGCCACCGCACGACCGCACGACACAGCACGCAGAACTTCCGCAACGAGCGAGATGAGATAACCGAGTGGCACTCGACGTCCTGACGGATCTGACCCAGGTCCGCAACATCGGCATCATGGCCCACATCGACGCCGGCAAGACGACGGTGACGGAGCGCATCCTCTTCTACACCGGTGTCAACCACAAGATCGGTGAGACGCACGACGGCGCCTCCACGACCGACTGGATGGAGCAGGAGAAGGAGCGCGGCATCACGATCACGTCCGCCGCCGTGACCTCCTTCTGGGGCAAGAACCAGATCAACATCATCGACACCCCCGGCCACGTCGACTTCACCGTCGAGGTCGAGCGCTCGCTGCGCGTCCTCGACGGCGCGGTCGCGGTGTTCGACGGCAAGGAGGGCGTCGAGCCCCAGTCCGAGACCGTCTGGCGTCAGGCCGACAAGTACAACGTCCCGCGCATCTGCTTCGTCAACAAGATGGACAAGCTCGGCGCCGACTTCTATTTCACCGTCGACACGATCAAGGACCGTCTCGGCGCCGAGCCGCTCGTCATCCAGCTGCCCATCGGCGCGGAGAACGACTTCCTCGGCGTCATCGACCTGGTCGAGATGCGCGCGCTGGTCTGGCCCGGTGACTCCAAGGGTGACGTGACCATGGGCGCTAAGTACGAGGTCCAGGAGATCCCCGCGGACCTCCAGGCCAAGGCCGACGAGTACCGGCACCACCTCATCGAGCGCGTCGCCGAGTCCGACGACGTCCTCATGGAGAAGTACCTCGGTGGCGAGGACCTCACGGTCGCCGAGATCAAGGCCGGCATTCGCACGCTCACCGTGCGTTCCGAGCTCTACCCGATCCTCTGCGGCTCGGCCTTCAAGAACCGTGGCGTCCAGCCGATGCTCGACGCGGTGGTCGACTACCTCCCCTCGCCGATCGACGTCCCTCCGATGGTGGGCCACAAGGCCGGCAACGAGGACGTCGAGATGACCCGCAAGCCCAGCAGGGACGAGCCGTTCTCCGCGCTGGCCTTCAAGGTCGCGACGCACCCGTTCTTCGGCACGCTCACCTTCATCCGCGTCTACTCCGGCCGCATCGCCGCCGGCTCGCCGGTGGTCAACACGACCAAGGGCAAGAAGGAGCGCGTCGGCAAGCTCTTCCAGATGCACGCCAACAAGGAGAACCCGGTTGACGAGGCACTGGCAGGCCACATCTACGCAGCGATCGGCCTGAAGGACACCACGACGGGCGACACCCTGAGTGACCCCGACCAGCAGATCGTGCTCGAGTCGATGAGCTTCCCCGACCCGGTCATCCAGGTCGCGATCGAGCCGAAGACCAAGAGCGACCAGGAGAAGCTGTCCACGGCCATCCAGAAGCTCTCGGCCGAGGACCCGACCTTCCAGGTCCACCTCGACGAGGACACCGGCCAGACGATCATCGCCGGCATGGGCGAGCTCCACCTCGACATCCTCGTCGACCGGATGAAGCGCGAGTTCAACGTCGAGGCCAACGTCGGCAAGCCGCAGGTCGCCTACCGCGAGACCATCAAGGGCACCGTCGAGAAGCACGACTACACCCACAAGAAGCAGACGGGTGGCTCGGGTCAGTTCGCCAAGATCCAGATTCGCCTGGAGCCCCTGGACACGACCGAGTCCGGCGAGCTCTACGAGTTCGAGAACAAGGTCACCGGTGGTCGCATCCCGCGCGAGTACATCCCGTCGGTCGACGCCGGTATCCAGGACGCCATGCAGTACGGCGTGCTCGCGGGCTACCCGCTCGTCGGGATCAAGGCCGCGCTGCTCGACGGCGCCTACCACGACGTCGACTCCTCGGAGATGGCGTTCAAGATCGCTGGGTCGATGGCACTCAAGGAGGCCGTCCGCAAGGCCGACCCCGTGATCCTCGAGCCGATGATGGCTGTCGAGGTGCGCACGCCCGAGGAGTACATGGGCGACGTCATCGGCGACATCAACTCGCGCCGTGGCCACATCCAGGCCATGGAGGACATCAGCGGAGCCAAGGTCGTCAAGGGCCTGGTTCCCCTGTCCGAGATGTTCGGCTACGTCGGAGACCTCCGGTCGAAGACGCAGGGCCGGGCGAACTACTCGATGGAGTTCGACTCCTACGCGGAGGTTCCCAAGTCCGTGGCCGAGGAGATCATCGCCAAGACCCGGGGTGAGTGACCGCTAGACTGGTCGCTGGTCCGGATCTGGGCACGACGTCGACACGCCTGGCCGTGTCGACTTGGGTTCCAGTTCAACCACATGCACAACCCCAGAACGACGCCACGTCCTGCACGGCCGTGAAGCGTTTCACCAAAGAAGAGTCCTGAGGAGGACAAAAAGTGGCGAAGGCAAAGTTCGAGCGGACCAAGCCGCACGTCAACATCGGCACCATTGGTCACATTGACCATGGGAAGACGACGCTGACGGCTGCAATCTCCAAGGTCCTGCACGACAAGTATCCGGACCTCAACCCGCAGTTCGCGTTCGACGACATCGACAAGGCACCCGAGGAGAAGCAGCGCGGCATCACCATCTCCATCGCGCACATCGAGTACCAGACCGAGAAGCGTCACTACGCCCACGTCGACTGCCCCGGTCACGCGGACTACGTCAAGAACATGATCACCGGTGCCGCCCAGATGGACGGTGCGATTCTCGTCGTCGCCGCCACTGACGGCCCGATGCCGCAGACCAAGGAGCACATCATCCTGGCCCGCCAGGTTGGTGTCCCCTACATCGTCGTGGCGCTCAACAAGGCCGACATGGTCGACGACGAGGAGATCCTCGAGCTCGTCGAGATGGAGGTTCGTGAGCTGCTCTCCGCCTACGAGTTCCCCGGCGACGACGTCCCCGTGGTCAAGGTCTCGGCGCTCAAGGCGCTCGAGGGCGACGCCGAGTGGGGCCAGACGGTCATGGAGCTCATGGACGCGGTCGACGAGTCGATCCCGGAGCCCGAGCGCGACATCGACAAGCCGTTCCTCATGCCCGTCGAGGACGTCTTCACGATCACCGGTCGTGGCACCGTCGTCACCGGTCGTATCGAGCGTGGCGTCCTGAACGTCAACGAGGACGTCGAGATCGTCGGCATCCACGAGGGTCCCGCGACCAAGACCACGGTCACCGGCATCGAGATGTTCCGCAAGCTCCTCGACGAGGGTCGTGCGGGCGAGAACGTCGGCCTGCTCATCCGTGGCATCAAGCGCGAGGACGTCGAGCGCGGCCAGGTCATCTGCAAGCCGGGCTCGATCACCCCTCACAAGAACTTCGAGGCGAACGTCGTCATCCTGTCCAAGGATGAGGGTGGCCGTCACACGCCGTTCTACGACAACTACCGTCCGCAGTTCTACTTCCGTACCACGGACGTCACCGGCGTCGTCAAGCTGCCCGAGGGCACCGAGATGGTCATGCCCGGCGACAACACCGAGATGTCGGTCGAGCTGATCCAGCCGATCGCCATGGAAGAGGGCCTCAAGTTCGCCATCCGTGAGGGTGGCCGGACCGTCGGCGCCGGTCGCGTCACCAAGATCACCGCGTGATCTGAGCGACCGACTGCGTCCCTGACGCACTCGAGAAGGGCCCCACAGCACTCCGGTGCTGTGGGGCCCTTCCGCGTGCCTGGTCTCTGGCCGGTGGGAAACTCGCGTGCGCTCGTGCGCGCGGAGGCCCTTCACTGATGCGTATGCCGCGCACCTGGTCCGATCTTGACGCTCTGCCTCCCGCGGCAGGGGAGTGGCTGCTGCCGCGACTGGGCGCTTTCGACACGGTGGGGGGGCTCGTCGCGACGGACTTCGGCGCCTATGCCGTGGTGCCGCACTACCCGGCGGACCCCGCGGGTGGAACCGCCGAGATTCTCGACCCGATGGATGCTGACGTTCTACGGGGGTGCCTCGGACGGCGCGGCAGTGCTGAACCCGGGAACCGGGGAGGAACGACAGGTCGAGCCACCGCTGGGTCGTGAGGTCATCGAGGCTCCTCGGCTGGTGCTCCCCGGTCGCTCCTACACCCTCTTCGATGCCCACCTGGACGACCTGGACGACCTCGATGTCGGCAACGGGTCGATCTGGAGCATGGTGCCCGACCTGTTCTGGCCCCGGACCCACGAGTGGCTCGTCGGCGGGGACACCGACATCGCAGCGACGTTCGTCGCCGGCTCCGTGGGCCTCGTCGCGCGGGTCCTGTCCGCCCTTTCGCGAGCTGCTCCTGTCACACCGGAAGAGGCGTTGTCACCGTGGGCCGAGCGGGAGCGGGTCGGCTGGCCGAGTTGCCGCCGGGTTTGACAGGTTCGTGACAGGTACGGCATACGGTCGCCCCAGTTCGGGCGTCGACTGTGGAGGACGCAAGCTCGACCAACTCGGGTCGACTGCGACGAGAGGAACCCCTCATGCCCAAGTTCACGACGTCCACCGCACTGGCCGGTGTGGCCGGCGCAGCCGCTGTGACGCTGGCTGGATTCGGAGCCAGTGCCGCGCTCGCCGAGACCACGCCCACCCCCACGCCCAGCTCGTCCTCCGCGACGGGCACGCAGCCCGACACCGGCAACCCGCCCCGAGGTGGCGGTCGCGGTCACGGACCCGGTGGCATGAGGGGCGCCGACGCCGGCGCCCTGGCGCAGGCCCTGGGCATCGACGAGGCCAAGGTCCAGGCCGCCATCGAGAAGGTGCGCGAGGCGAACAAGCCCACCGAACGGCCGGCTGAGGGCACCAGGCCCAGCGAGGCCGACCGCGCAGCCCGGCAGGCGGCATTCGTGACCGCCCTCGCCAAGGAGCTCGGAGTCGAGGAGGGCAGGGTCACTGCCGCTCTGGAGGACCTGCGTGCCGCCCGCACCGCGGAGCACCGCGCCGCCCTCGGTGAAAAGCTCGACGCAGCGGTCACCGCCGGGAAGCTCACCGAGGCCGACAAGGCCTCCGTGCTCAAGGCGCTCGACGCAGGCGTCCTCGGAGGCGGGCCCCGCTGACGTCGTCCGGAGCTCCCCCGAGCGACACCGAGACCCTCGCGGGGTGCCTTCCCGCGGGGGTTCTCGGATGCGTTGCGCGACGAGCATCCGACGCGCCACAGGAACCGGTATGCCGGTCGGCCCCGACCCGATTTGGTAGGTCGCCCCCCGCTCTGGCACTATTGTCCAGTTGCTTGGTGTGGGACGCACCCCTCGACCACTCGTCGGGTCTGGACCACCACTGCACGTGAGAACACCTCGAACCGGTCAAGCCGGGGCGACACACGGCAGGCAGAGCAGCTCCGGTCCACCGGAGTTCCGATTCACCTGATGGCTCGTCGCAGGAATGCGCATGCCGTCGGGCCGCGGAGCGGGCGCGACACGCCCGACCTCGGGGGTCGGACCCAGGACCGACCTGAGACAGAAGTAAGAAGACGGCGAGAGAGAGACGGAAGCCAAGATGGCGGGACAGAAGATCCGCATCCGCTTGAAGTCGTATGACCACGAGGTCATCGACAACTCGGCGCGGAAGATCGTCGACACGGTGACCCGTGCCGGCGCAACGGTGGTCGGCCCGGTGCCGCTGCCCACGGAGAAGAACGTCTTCGTGGTCATCCGTTCGCCGCACAAGTACAAGGACAGCCGCGAGCACTTCGAGATGCGTACCCACAAGCGCCTCATCGACATCATCGACCCGACGCCCAAGGCCGTCGACTCGCTGATGCGTCTCGACCTGCCGGCGGACGTCAACATCGAGATCAAGCTCTGAGGTTGACGACATGACTGACATTGCAACCAAGATCCAGAAGGGCGTGCTGGGCAAGAAGCTCGGCATGACCCAGGTGTGGGACGCCGACAACCGGCTCATCCCCGTCACCGTCATCGAGGCCGGCCCCTGTGTCGTCACCCAGGTGCGCAAGACCGAGACCGACGGCTACGCCGGTGTCCAGATCGCCTTCGGTGCGATCGACCCGCGCAAGGTGACCAAGCCGCTCACCGGCCACTTCGAGAAGGCCGGCGTCACGCCGCGCCGCCACCTCGTCGAGCTCCGCACCGCGGACGCTGCCGAGTACTCGCTGGGCCAGGAGCTGACCGCCGGGACGTTCGAGGCCGGTCAGGCCGTCGACATCTCCGCGACCACCAAGGGCAAGGGCTTCGCCGGTGTCATGAAGCGTCACGGCTTCCACGGCGTCTCGTCCTCCCACGGCTCGCACAAGAACCACCGCAAGCCGGGCTCCATCGGTGGCTGCGCCACCCCGGGGCGTGTCTTCAAGGGCATGCGCATGGCCGGCCGCATGGGTGGCGTGCGTCAGACCACCCAGAACCTCACGATCCACGCCGTCGACGCGGACAAGGGGCTGCTGCTCGTCAAGGGCGCCGTCCCCGGTCCCCGCGGTGCGGTCGTGCTCGTCCGCAACGCCGTGAAGGGAGCGTGACCACTGTGGCCACCACCGTGAACGTTGACCTGCCCGCCGAGATCTTCGACGTGCAGACCAACATCCCCCTGATCCACCAGGTCGTCGTCGCCCAGCTCGCTGCGGCGCGCCAGGGCACCCACTCGACCAAGACCCGCGGCGAGGTCCGTGGTGGCGGTCGCAAGCCCCACCGCCAGAAGGGCACCGGCCGCGCCCGTGCGGGCTCGACCCGCGCGCCGCACTGGACCGGTGGTGGCGTCGTCCACGGACCGACGCCCCGCGACTACTCGCAGCGCACCCCCAAGAAGATGAAGGCGGCTGCCCTGCGCGGCGCGCTCTCGGACCGCGCTCGTCACGGCCGCATTCACGTCGTCTCGTCCCTCGTCACGGGCAACGCGCCGTCGACGAAGGACGCCGTCGCCCTGCTCGCGGGACTGACGGAGCGCAAGAACCTGCTCGTCGTCCTCGACCGCACCGACATCGTGTCGCTGAAGTCGGTGCGCAACCTGGAGAACCTCCACGTCATCGTCGCCGACCAGCTCAACACGTACGACGTGCTCTGCGCCGACGACGTCGTCTTCACGCAGGCCGCGTTCGACGCCTTCGTCGCCGGCCCTGCCGGCAACGTCAAGCCGATGGACGTCCTCGAGGTCGTCGAGGCCCCGGCCGCGACCGAGGCCGCCCCCGTCGCCACGAAGGCCGACGAGCCCGCCAAGGCCGACAAGGCGACGAAGGCTGAGAAGCCCGCGAAGGCTGAGAAGCCGGCCAAGGCTGCGAAGGCCACCAAGGCTGAGAAGCCGGCCAAGGATGTCAAGGAGGAGCAGAAGTGAGCTCATCAATCGTTCGCAAGAACCCGCGCGACATCCTGCTGGCGCCGGTTGTCTCCGAGAAGTCCTACGGACTGCTCGACCAGGGCAAGTACACCTTCCTGGTGGACCCGCGCTCGAACAAGACCGAGATCAAGATTGCCGTTGAGGAGATCTTCAACGTCAAGGTCGACTCGGTCCACACGCTGAACCGCAAGGGCAAGACCCGGCGCACCCGCTTCGGACTGGGCAAGCGCAAGGACACCAAGCGCGCGATCGTGACCCTCCGCGAGGGCACCATCGACATCTTCGGCAGCGCTGGCGCCTGAGAGACGACTGAGGAACTTAAGGAAACACGACATGGGTATCCGCAAGTACAAGCCGACGACGCCTGGCCGTCGCGGCTCTAGCGTCGCCGACTTCGTCGAAGTCACGCGCACCACGCCTGAGAAGTCGCTCGTGCGCCCGCTCACCAAGAGCGGTGGCCGCAACAACAACGGCCGCATCACGACGCGTCACATCGGTGGGGGCCACAAGCGCGCCTACCGACTCATCGACTTCCGTCGCCACGACAAGGACGGCATCCCGGCCAAGGTCGCTCACATCGAGTACGACCCCAACCGCACCGCCCGCATCGCTCTGCTGCACTTCGCAGATGGTGAGAAGCGCTACATCCTGGCCCCCAAGGGTCTGGAGCAGGGCGCCAACATCGAGAACGGTCCTGGCGCCGACATCAAGCCCGGCAACAGCCTCCCGCTGCGCAACATCCCGACCGGTACGGTCGTCCACGCCGTCGAGCTCCGCCCCGGTGGCGGTGCGAAGATCGCGCGTTCGGCCGGCGTCCGCGTGCAGCTCGTCGCCAAGGATGGTCCCTACGCCCAGCTGCGTATGCCGTCCGGCGAGATCCGCAACGTCGACGCGCGCTGCCGCGCGACGATCGGTGAGGTCGGGAACGCCGAGCAGTCCAACATCAACTGGGGCAAGGCCGGCCGCATGCGCTGGAAGGGCAAGCGCCCGACCGTCCGTGGTGTCGTCATGAACCCGGTCGACCACCCGCACGGTGGTGGCGAAGGCCGCACCTCCGGTGGTCGTCACCCGGTCAGCCCCTGGGGCAAGGCCGAAGGCCGCACCCGTCGCCCGGGCAAACCGAGCGACAAGATGATCGTCCGCCGACGCCGCACTGGCAAGAAGCGCTGACAAGGAGCCATTGACACATGCCTCGTAGCTTGAAGAAGGGCCCCTTCATCGACGACCACCTTCAGAAGAAGGTGGACGTCCAGAACGAAGCGGGCACCAAGAACGTCATCAAGACCTGGTCGCGCCGTTCGGTCATCAGCCCGGACATGCTCGGCCACACTCTCGCCGTCCACGACGGCCGCAAGCACGTCCCGGTGTTCGTCACCGAGTCGATGGTCGGCCACAAGCTCGGCGAGTTCGCACCCACGCGCACCTTCAAGGGTCACGTGAAGGACGACAAGAAGGGCCGGCGCCGCTGATGGCAACCACGACCAAGGACAACGCCACCGAGGCCACCTCCTCCGTGGTCCTCGAGGCTCGGGCCCAGGCCCGCTCCGTGCGGGTCACCCCGCAGAAGGCGCGTCGGGTCATCGACCTCATCCGCGGCAAGAACGCCAGCGAGGCCATCGCCACGCTGCGTTTCGCCCCGCAGAGCGCGTCCGAGCCGATCCTCAAGGTGCTCGAGAGCGCCATCGCCAACGCCCGGGTCAAGGCCGACAAGACTGCCGAGCGTTTCGACGAGCAGGAGCTCGTCATCACGTCCGCCTACGTGGACGAGGGCGCGACCATGAAGCGTTTCCGTCCGCGTGCGCAGGGCCGCGCCTCGCGCATCAACAAGCGCACGAGCCACATCACCGTGGTCGTCGCACCCAAGCAAGCAAAGAACTCGAAGGGAGGCCGCTGAACATGGGTCAGAAGGTCAACCCGCACGGCTTCCGTCTGGGTATCACGTCCGAGCACCGCAGCCGCTGGTTCGCTGACTCCACCAAGGAGGGCCAGCGCTACCGCGACTACGTCAAGGAAGACGTCGCCATCCGCAAGCTCATGTCCGAGGGCATGGAGCGCGCAGGCATCTCCAAGGTCGAGATCGAGCGCACCCGTGACCGTGTCCGCGTGGACATCCACACGGCACGTCCGGGCATCGTCATCGGTCGCCGTGGCGCCGAGGCAGACCGCATCCGCGGCGAGCTCGAGAAGCTCACGGGCAAGCAGGTGCAGCTGAACATCCTCGAGGTCAAGAACCCCGAGACCGATGCTCAGCTCGTCGCCCAGGGCGTCGCCGAGCAGCTGTCGGCTCGCGTCTCGTTCCGTCGTGCCATGCGTAAGAGCATGCAGTCGGCCACCCGCGCAGGTGCCAAGGGCATCCGCGTCCAGGTCTCCGGCCGTCTCGGCGGCGCTGAGATGTCCCGCACCGAGTTCTACCGCGAAGGTCGCGTGCCGCTGCACACCCTGCGCGCGCAGATCGACGTGGGCTTCTACGAGGCCAAGACGACCTTCGGCCGCATCGGTGTGAAGGTCTGGATCTACAAGGGCGACGTCACCGCACGTGAGCTCGCCGCGCAGCAGGCCAGCGCCCCGCGTCAGGGCCAGGGCCGCGGCCCGCGCCGTGACGGTCCCGACCGTCCGGCCCGCGCACGTCGCGACCGTGTCGAGACTGCTGCCGCCCCGACCGAGGCGCCTGCCGCCGAGGCCGCACCGGCAACGACCACCGAGGGAGCGTCCAGCTGATGTTGATTCCCCGTCGCGTCAAGCACCGCAAGCAGCACCACCCGGGTCGCTCGGGCGCTGCCAAGGGTGGGACGACCATCGCGTTCGGTGACTACGGCCTCCAGGCTCTCGAGCCGGCATACGTCACCAACCGCCAGATCGAGTCCGCTCGTATTGCGATGACCCGCTACATGAAGCGTGGTGGGAAGGTGTGGATCAACATCTACCCCGACCGCCCGCTGACCAAGAAGCCGGCTGAGACCCGCATGGGTTCCGGTAAGGGTTCGCCCGAGTGGTGGATCGCCAACGTCAAGCCCGGACGCATCATGTTCGAGATCTCCGGTGTGTCCGAAGAGGTCGCGCGCGAAGCCATGCGCCTGGCCATGCACAAGCTGCCGATGAAGTGCCGCTTCGTCCAGCGTGAAGGTGGTGACTTCTGATGGCTATCGGTTCCAAGGACCTGATCTCCAACGAGCTGCGTGGGTTCGACGACGATCGTCTCGTCGACGAGCTGCGCAAGGCCAAGGAAGAGCTGTTCAACCTGCGCTTCCAGTCCGCCACCGGGCAGCTCGACAACCACGGTCGGCTCCGCGCCGTCCGCAAGGACATCGCCCGGATCTACACCGAGATGCGTGAGCGCGAGCTCGGTATCGGTGCAGGCCCGACCGCGAGCGAGGACGCCAAGTGACTGAGAACGTGAAGGACGAGACCGTGACCGAGACACAGGCCCGCAACTACCGCAAGACCCGCCAGGGTTATGTGGTGAGCGACAAGATGGACAAGACTGTCGTCATCGAGGTCGAGGACCGCGTGAAGCACGCCCTGTACGGCAAGGTGCTGCGTCGCTCCAGCAAGGTCAAGGCCCACGACGAGGAGAACGCCGCCGGTATCGGTGACCGCGTCCTCATCATGGAGACCCGCCCTCTCTCGGCGACCAAGCGCTGGCGCGTGGTCGAGATCCTCGAGAAGGCCAAGTAACCCCAGCAGCCCCCCAGTTCGGCCAGGCTCTGCCGCCGCCGGCCAGTCCGAGGCAGCCAGAGAACCAGCACGACGTATAGGAGACAGATAAGTGATCCAGCAGGAGTCGCGAGTACGCGTCGCCGACAACACGGGTGCCAAGGAAATCTTGTGCATCCGGGTGCTCGGTGGCTCGGGTCGCCGGTATGCCGGTATCGGTGACACCATCGTCGCCACCGTGAAGGACGCCATCCCCGGTGGCAACGTCAAGAAGGGCGACGTCGTCAAGGCGGTCATCGTCCGGACCAAGAAGGAGCGCCGTCGTCCAGACGGTTCCTACATCAAGTTCGACGAGAACGCAGCAGTGCTGCTCAAGACCGACGGTGACCCTCGTGGAACCCGTATCTTCGGCCCGGTGGGCCGCGAGCTGCGTGAGAAGAAGTTCATGAAGATCATCTCGCTGGCCCCGGAGGTGCTCTGACCATGGCGAAGATCCGTATCAAGAAGGGCGACACCGTCCAGGTGCTCGCCGGCAAGGACAAGGGATCGACCGGCAAGGTCATCTCCGTCGACCGCGAGAAGAGCCGCGTCCTCGTCGAGGGTGTCAACCGTGTGACCCGCCACACCAAGGCCGGCCAGACTGCCCGAGGCAGCCAGACCGGAGGCCTCGTCGTCCAGGAGTCGCCGATCCACGTGAGCAACGTGGCCGTCGTCGACCCGGAGGACAAGAAGCCGACCCGTACCAAGACCCGCGTCGAGACCGTTGAGCGTGACGGCCGCCAGAAGGCGACCCGTACCCGCGTCAGCGTGCGCTCGGGCAAGGACCTGTGAGCCAGAACATGACTGACACCACCACCACCCAGGAGACCGCGGTCAAGCCGCGCCTGAAGCAGCGCTACGCGGACGAGATCCGGGACAGCCTGCTCGAGAAGTTCGGCTACGCCAACGTCATGCAGGTTCCCGGCGTCGTCAAGGTCGTCGTCAACATGGGCGTCGGCGACGCGGCCAAGGACAGCAAGCTCATCGACGGCGCGGTCCGCGACCTCACGGCGATCACCGGCCAGAAGCCGGTCGTCACCAAGGCTCGCAAGTCGATCGCCCAGTTCAAGCTGCGTGAGGGCATGCCGATCGGCACGCACACCACGCTGCGCGGCGACCGCATGTGGGAGTTCCTCGACCGCCTCATCTCGGTCGCGCTTCCCCGCATCCGTGACTTCCGTGGCATGAGCCCGAAGCAGTTCGACGGTCGCGGCAACTACACGTTCGGCCTCACGGAGCAGTCGATGTTCCACGAGATCGACCAGGACAAGATCGACCGCGTCCGGGGCATGGACATCACCATCGTCACCACCGCGACGAACGACGACGAGGGACGTGCGCTGCTCAAGGCGCTCGGCTTCCCGTTCAAGGAGAACTGAGATGGCCAAGACCGCCCTTGTCAACAAGGCGAACAAGAAGCCGAAGTTCAAGGTGCGCGGCTACACGCGCTGCCAGCGCTGCGGCCGTCCCCACGCCGTGTACCGCAAGTTCGGCCTGTGCCGAATCTGCTTCCGGGAGATGGCCCACCGCGGCGAGCTCCCCGGTATCACGAAGTCCTCTTGGTGACCACGGCTGACTCAGCCATCCCGGTCGAGGCGCAGCCACGACCACGCCGCACTCGCGGCATACCCCCAAACCATCTACATCGAAGGTCAGCCGGAGCATCAGCCCCGGATGAAACCACGGTGAGAGAGGGCGGAGAAGCCCAATGACAATGACTGACCCGATTGCGGACATGTTGACCCGCGTCCGGAACGCCAACTCGGCGCACAAGGACACGGTTGCCATGCCGTTCAGCAAGCTCAAGTCGCACATCGCGGAGATCCTCGAGGCCGAGGGTTACATCGCCGGCTGGACCGTCGAGGAGGCCGAGGTCGGACAGACCTTGACCGTCAACCTCAAGTACGGCCCCAACCGCGAGCGTTCCATCGCGGGTGTCCGTCGCGTGTCCAAGCCCGGACTGCGCGTCTACGCCAAGTCCACCAACCTGCCCAAGGTGCTCGGTGGTCTCGGTGTCGCCATCATCTCGACGTCGTCCGGTCTGCTCACAGACCGGCAGGCCGCTAGCAAGGGTGTGGGTGGGGAAGTCCTCGCCTACATCTGGTAAGGGGATCTGACATGTCGCGCATCGGACGTCTTCCGGTTGCCATCCCCTCCGGTGTCGAGATCAACGTCGAGGGCCAGACCGTCAAGGTCAAGGGTCCCAAGGGCGAGCTCGCGCACACGGTGTCCCAGCCGATCCAGGTTGAGAAGAACGATGGCGAGGTCCAGGTGTCTCGGCCGAACGACGAGCGCGAGTCGCGTTCGCTCCACGGCCTGACCCGTTCGCTCATCAACAACATGGTTCTCGGTGTGACCGAGGGCTATGTCAAGAAGCTCGAGATCCACGGCACCGGTTACCGCGTGCAGAACAAGGGCGGTTCGCTCGAGTTCGCACTCGGTTACTCCCACTCGATCACGGTCGAGCCGCCGCAGGGCATCACCTTCACCGTCGAGAACCCGACCCGGTTCCAGGTCGAGGGCATCGACAAGCAGCTCGTCGGTGAGGTTGCCGCCAACATTCGCAAGCTCCGCAAGCCTGACCCGTACAAGGGCAAGGGCGTGCGCTACGCCGGCGAGCACATCCGCCGCAAGGTCGGAAAGGCTGGTAAGTAGGCCATGGCAATGATCATCAAGCGTGCCAAGGGCAAGGTCGCCGCGCGCGGCCGTCGTCACGTCCGTCTCCGCAAGCACGTCGCGGGCACGGCAGTGCGTCCCCGTCTCGTCGTCTCGCGCAGCTCGCGTCACGTCTTCGTGCAGGTCGTCGACGACACCGCGGGCAAGACCGTCGCGTCGGCGTCGACGATGGAGGCCGATGTCCGGTCCCTCGAGGGCGACAAGACCGCCAAGGCCAGGTCAGTCGGCAAGCTCGTCGCCGAGCGGGCCAAGGCTGCTGGCATCGAGGCTGTCGTCTTTGACCGTGGTGGCAACAAGTACCACGGTCGCGTTGCGGCCATCGCCGACGGCGCCCGCGAGGGTGGGCTGTCGCTGTGACCCACATGCTTTCCCAGACCAGTGTTGAAATGAGGAACATCTGATGCCAGGACCCCAGCGTCGAGGCACCGGTCCCGCGTCGTCCACCACCGGTGGCGAGCGCAGCGACAACCGTGGCGGCGGAGACCGTCGCGGTGGCCGCGGCGACGACCGCCGTGGTGGCGGGCGTGATGCCGAGAAGAGCGCCTACGTCGAGCGTGTCGTGACCATCAACCGTGTGTCCAAGGTCGTCAAGGGTGGTCGTCGCTTCAGCTTCACCGCCCTCGTCGTCGTCGGTGACGGAGACGGCACCGTCGGTGTCGGCTACGGCAAGGCCAAGGAAGTTCCCGCCGCGATCGCCAAGGGTGTCGAGGAGGCCAAGAAGGAGTTCTTCAAGGTCCCGCGCATCCAGGGCACGATCCCGCACCCCGTCCAGGGTGAGGCCGCGGCCGGTGTCGTCATGCTCCGTCCCGCCAGCCCCGGTACCGGCGTCATCGCCGGTGGCCCGGTGCGTGCGGTTCTCGAGTGCGCCGGTATCCACGACGTGCTCTCCAAGAGCCTTGGTTCGTCCAACGCCATCAACATCGTCCACGCGACCGTCCAGGCTCTCAAGGAGCTCGAGCGTCCGGAGTCCGTGGCTGCGCGCCGCGGTCTCCCCGTGGACCAGGTTGCCCCCGCTGCGATGCTCCGCGCCCAGGCTGCGGGCATCGCCGAGGCCAAGGCAGGTGCGTGATGGCGCGTCTCAAGGTTGTCCAGACCCGTTCAGGGATCGGTGGCAAGCAGAACCAGCGTGACACGCTGCGCAGCCTCGGTCTCAAGCGCATTGGCGACGTCGTCGTCAAGGAGGACCGTCCCGAGATCCGCGGGATGGTCAAGACGGTGACGCACCTCGTTGCCGTCGAGGAGGTGGAGTGATCATGGCGAAGACATCCAAGTCCGAGACCAAGGTGGAGACCAACGGCGCTTCGGCGCTCAAGGTCCACCACCTGCGTCCCGCCCCGGGAGCCAAGACCGCCAAGACCCGCGTGGGTCGTGGTGAGGGCTCCAAGGGCAAGACTGCAGGTCGCGGTACCAAGGGTTCCAAGGCCCGCTACCAGGTTCCGGAGCGCTTCGAGGGTGGCTCGACCCCCCTCCACATGCGCCTGCCGAAGCTTCGCGGCTTCAAGAACCCGTTCAAGACCCACTACCAGGTCGTGAACCTCGACAAGCTCTCCGCTCTCTACCCTGACGGTGGCGACGTGAGCGTCGAGGACCTCGTGTCCAAGGGCGCCGTTCGCGATGGTCAGCTCGTCAAGGTGCTCGGCACCGGCGAGATCACCGTCGCCGTGAACGTCACCGCCAACGCGTTCTCCTCCTCCGCCAAGGAGAAGATCGTCGCTGCCGGTGGCACGGCCACGCTGGGTGACTCAGCCTGACCGTCCACGCAGTGCGTATGCCGCAGGGCGCGGTTCCCGGAGGCAATCCGGGAACTCGCCGTGCGGCATACGTCGTTTGACCCCCTGAGAAGACTGCGGTCGCCGACCGCGGATGACGCCGGGGTATCTTTGTTCGTCGATCACCACTGACGCGGCTACCGCCGCCCACCTGGAGGACCTGTGCTCACCGCCTTCGGCCGCGCGTTCAAGACGCCCGACCTGCGCAGGAAGATCCTGTTCACACTCGGGATCATCGCTCTGTACCGGCTCGGTGCCCAGATCCCGACGCCGGGGGTGAGCTACTCACTCATCCAGGCGTGCCAGGAGGGTGCGGGGGAGGCCAACGACCTGCTCGGCCTGGCGAACCTCTTCAGCGGCGGGGCGCTGCTCCAGCTGTCGATCTTCGCGCTCGGGATCATGCCCTACATCACGGCGAGCATCATCGTCCAGCTGCTCACGGTGGTGATCCCCAAGTTCGAGACCCTCAAGAAGGAGGGTCAGGCCGGTCAGGCCAAGATGACGCAGTACACGCGATATCTGACGATCGCGCTGGCGGTGCTGCAGTCGGCGACCTTCATCACCTTCGCGCAGAACCCCTCGCAGCTGTTCGCGAACCCCGCGTGCACCAACATCCTCACCGACGACTCCGTCGTGACGATCCTCATCATGGTGCTGACGATGACGGCCGGCACCGGTCTCGTCATGTGGCTCGGTGAGCTCGTCACCGACCACGGCGTCGGCAACGGCATGTCGATCCTCATCTTCACCTCCATCGCGGCGACGTTCCCGGGCGCGCTCTGGGCCATCCAGCAGCGGGAGGGACGCTGGGACATCTTCCTCGGCATCATCCTCATGGGCTTCGTCATCATCGCGCTCGTCGTCTTCGTCGAGCAGAGCCAGCGTCGAATCCCCGTGCAGTACGCCAAGCGGATGGTCGGGCGACGCGTCTACGGCGGCACCTCGACCTACATCCCGCTCAAGGTCAACATGGCCGGTGTCATCCCGGTCATCTTCGCCAGCTCGCTCCTCGCGTTGCCGACCCTGCTCGCCCAGTTCAACCGCAAGGCCGACGGCAGCTCGCCGGGGTGGGTCCAGTGGATCGACACCAACTACGCGGGCGGTGACACGTGGGTCTACGCCATCACCTACGTCGCACTCATCCTCTTCTTCACGTTCTTCTATGTGTCGATCACGTTCAACCCCACCGAGGTTGCCGACAACATGAAGAAGTACGGCGGCTTCATTCCGGGTATCCGCGCCGGGCGACCCACGGCGGAGTACCTCCAGTACGTCCTCACCCGTATCACCGTCCCGGGTGCGATCTATCTCGCGCTGGTCTCGATCATCCCGCTCATCGCACTCGTGCTCGTCGGCGCCAACCAGAACTTCCCGTTCGGTGGCACCTCGATCCTGATCATCGTCGGGGTCGGTCTCGAGACCGTCAAGCAGATCGAGTCCCAGCTGCAGCAGCGCCACTACGAAGGGTTCCTCCGCTAAATGCGACTCATCATTCTCGGACCGCCGGGGGCCGGCAAGGGCACGCAGGCCGCTCGCATCGCCGAGCACTTCGGGATCCCAGCGATCTCGACCGGTGACATCTTCCGCGCCAACATCAAGAACGGCACGGAGCTCGGCAAGCAGGTCCAGGAGATCACCGCCTCCGGTGGATACGTCTCCGACGACATCACCAACGCGATCGTGGAGGACCGGCTGAGCGAGGACGACGCCCGTGACGGCTTCCTCCTCGACGGCTACCCGCGGACGACCGGTCAGGTGACGGCCCTGGACTGGATGCTCGGCAAGCACGACCACGGTCTCGACAAGGTGCTGGCGCTCACGGTCGACGAGGACGCCGTTGTCGAGCGTCTGCTCAAGCGGGCCGAGGTCGAGGGGCGTCCCGACGACACCGAGGGCGTCATCCGCGACCGTCAGGCGATCTACCGCCGAGAGACCGCGCCACTGGTCGAGGTCTACGCCGACCGCGGTCTGCTCGTCGAGGTCGACGGCCTGGGCGAGGTCGACGAGGTCGCCGAACGCATCATCACCGCGCTCTCCTGACCGTCCCCGCACGGGCAGGTGCACGAACCGGCTCGCGAGCCGGATGTGGGCTCACCAGCCGGATCGATCCGGTTCGCGAGCGACATCCCGGCTCGCGAGCCGGTCTGCCTCGTCGGTCCTAGAGGACGAGGTGCTGGCGGCCGTCGAGGAGCTCGCGAACCGCATCCAGCTGTCCGGCGTGCGTCGCCGTCTCGACGATGACGTGCTGGACCACGCTGCGCACGTCGGGGAAGCGGTCATCGGGCCAGTCCGGCTCGCGACCGGCAGGGCTGGCGTCGAGAGCATGACGGGCCAGGATGCGGTCTGCCGCGTCGATCGCAGCGCGATAGTCCGCGACGACCTCGACAGCGGGCTCGTCGGGAGAGACCTGCCAGTCGCCGTCGTCGCCCTCGGGCCACCAGTCGAGGGGCCCGCCGGCCACGACCACCTCGAACCAGTAGCGCTCGTCCGACAGGGTGAGGTGACGCACGAGTCCCAGAGCAGCCCATCCCGACGGAAGGACCGGCCGCCGGAGCGCCTCCTCGTCGAGGCCATCGAGCTGGTCGAGGACGTGCTGGCGGGCGCCGGTGAGGGCTCGATGAAGATTCTCGCGTTCGGTGACCACCCGACGAGCCTAGGTCTGTTGCGCCGGGCCTGTGGCGGTCGCGACGAACGGGACCCGCGATCGGGGAATGGGCGCACGGCATACCCGGTTGGTTGAAATGTGAATCAACTGCGCATCATCGTCTCCAGCACCCGTCCGTCCCGCATCGGCCACAAGGTCACCCAGTGGGTGAGTGAGCAGGCCGCCCCGGAGCAGTGGGAGGTCAAGATCCTCGACCTCGCCGAGATCGGGCTCCCCTTCCTCGACGAGGAGGACGCCCCGATGAAGGGCAACTACCGCCACCCCCACACGCAGGCGTGGGCGAGCGAGATCTTCGAGTCCGACGCCGTCGTCGTCGTGACCCCGCAGTACAACCGCAGCTTCCCGGCGCCGATCAAGAACGCCATCGACTACCTCTTCGCCGAGTGGGACTCCAAGCCGATCGCGATCGTCGGCTACGGCTGGTCGGGCGCCAGCGACGCGGCTGCCGACCTCACCAAGGTCCTCACGCACGTCAAGGCCGAGGTCGTGGGTCAGGTCGGGCTGAGCTTCCCGGAGCAGCTGAGCACCGATGGGGTCGTCGCCGAGGGCGACCCGGTCGCGGCCGAGCTGCGTGAGCTGCTGGACGCCCTCCATGGCAAGGTCCTCGACCTCGACGAGGTCCCGGCCCAGTCCTGACCGATCTTGGCGCCTCTCGCTCCGTCCCGGGATTCGGGGGAGCGGGAGGCGTCGCTGTAGGTTGCCCTGCATGGGACTGTTCGGACGTGAGCGCATCGAGGCCAAGACTCACGAGCAGGTGCTGCTCATGCGCGCAGCCGGGCTCCTCGTCGGGCAGACCCTCCGGCTGGTCAGCGAGGCGGTCCGTCCGGGCCTGACGACCAAGGAGCTCGACGCTCTGGCCGAGACCCACATCCGCGACGGTGGTGGCGTCCCGAGCTTCCTGGGCTACCACGGCTTCACGGGCACCCTCTGCACGTCGGTCAACGACGAGGTCGTGCACGGCATCCCGGGATCGCGGACCCTGATCGAGGGCGACCTGCTGTCGATCGACTGCGGCGCCATCGTGCAGGGGTGGCACGGCGACGCCGCCATCTCGGTCATCGTCGGAGGGCGAGAGGCCGCTCGCCCCGAGGACCTCGAGCTCATCGACGACACCGAGGCCTCGATGTGGGCGGGCATCGCCGCCCTGGCCGTCGGCAAGAGCCTGTATGCCGTGGGTGAGGCCGTCGAGGACAGCATCACCGCCTCGGGGCAACGGCGAGGCCGCGAGTACGGCATCGTCGAGGACTACGTCGGTCACGGCATCGGCACGTCGATGCACATGGACCCCCAGGTGCCGAACTATCGCGTGAGCGGCAAGGGGCCGCTGGTCGTCGACGCGACGACCGTCGCGATCGAGCCCATGGTGACCCTCGGCGACGAGGCCAACCGGGTTCTCGAGGACGACTGGACCGTCGTCACCAACGACGGCTCGAGAGCGGCCCACTGGGAGAACACCGTGGCCGCGACAGCGCGCGGCCTCTGGGTGCTCACCGAGGTCGACGGTGGCGAGGCGCGACTCCGCGAGCTCGGCGCCACCTACGCGCCCCTGACCTGACCGAGCGGGACCGCCACGAGGAATGCCCGACGCTCCGCGGCGTTGTATGCAGGTGTGAAACGCATCGGATTCTTGTCGTTCGGACACTGGAACCCCCACCCGCAGTCGGCAGTCCGCTCGGCCTCCGACGTGCTGCTGCAGTCGATCGAGCTGGCGGTCGCCGCCGAGGAGGTCGGGGCCGACGGCGCCTACTTCAGAGTGCACCACTTCGCCCAGCAGCTCGCGTCGCCCTTCCCCCTGCTCGCCGCAGCCGGGGCTCGGGCGAGCCGGATCGAGCTGGGCACGGGCGTCATCGACATGCGCTACGAGAACCCGGCCTACATGGTCGAGGACGCGGGAGCGGCCGACCTCATCGCGCAGGGCCGACTTCAGCTGGGCATCAGCCGAGGATCGCCCGAGCAGGTCATCGAGGGCTACCGCCACTTCGGGCACGACCCGCGTGAAGGTGAGTCCGACGCCGACATGGCAAGACGGCATACGGCGCAGTTCCTCGCCCTGCTGGAGGGTGAGGGCTTCGCGGAGCCCAACCCCCGTCCGATGTTCCCCAACCCGCCCGGCCTGCTGCGCGTCGAACCGCACTCCGAAGGGCTACGGGACCGCATCTGGTGGGGCGCCGGTTCGCGGGCGACCGCCGTGTGGACGGCGCAGCAGGGGATGAACCTCATGAGCTCGACCCTGCTCACCGAGGACACCGGAGTTCCCTTCCACCAGCTGCAGGCCGAGCAGATCCACCTGTTCCACGAGGCGTGGCGCGAGGCCGGCCACGAGCGCACCCCGCGGACATCGGTGAGCCGCAGCATCTTCCCGCTGGTGACGGCGCAGGACCACGCCTACTTCGGCGCGGACCGCCGCAGCACCGACCAGGTCGGGATGATCGACGGCGGCCTCGCCCGGTTCGGGAAGTCGTATGCCGCGGAGCCGGACGAGCTGGTGCGACAGCTGGCCGAGGACGAGGCGATCGCTGCCGCTGACACCGTGCTGCTGACGATCCCCAACACCCTCGGAGTGGACTACAACGCCCACATCCTCGAGAGCATCCTCACCCACGTCGCCCCCGGGCTGGGCTGGCGCGACTGACGAAGTCTCACCGCGTCAGCACGCCCAGCCCCGTCTCGGGGTCCCAGGGCACGGACTCGTGGTCGTGCGTGATCAGCCAGCCACCGTCCTGACGCCTGCATCCCAAGGTGGCGCGAACCCACATGTCCACGTCCGCGCCACCGTCGAGGGTGCCGGTGACGTGATACAGGAAGCCCGCGAAACCCACGTCACCAGCTGCGGTCACGGTGAGGTCGTGCAGGTCGTAGCCGATGTCGGACGCGTAGCCGTCGAACCATCCGCGCGCGGACTCGAGCACCGCTTCTCGTCCCACGATCCGGTGCGGTGGAAGCACGTTGAAGGACTCGACATCCTCGGCCAGGACGGCCGCCAGGGCGTCGAGATCCTTGGCCTTCACGGCGGTGACCCGGGACTCCAGAAGTTCGCGTATGCCGTCGCCGGCCGACTCGTCCGAGGCCAGGTCGAACTCGTCGACCGTGAAGCTGCGGATGAGGTCTCCGACCTCACCCTCCGGGCCGCTGCCCCGGAAGCGGTCGAGTGCCTCGCGGTCGGTCCATCTCTCAGTGATGTTGACGCGATCCCGCTCGACCGAGTCGGCGCTCACGGCGAAGTCGAGGCACCCCGCGCTTGCACGGGCGGCCACGACCGCGTCGCGGGACAGCTCCACCACGCGGTCACGGTCGTCCGCGGCGACACTCAGATGTCCGGTCACGATGATCACGAGTTGTCCTCTCGACGTCGTAGACGACAGCGACGGCGCCGCTGTCGAACGCGCGGTGCTCTCGTAGCTCGAGCCGGCTCGTGAACCCGCCGGGCAACCATCGCAACCCGCCGCCGGCCACGTGCGGCATGACGTATGCCGTGATCTCATCGACGAGTCCGGCCTGCAGGGCGTGGGCTGCGAGCGTGGGACCGCCGATGCTCACGTCGGTCGGACTCTCGCCGACCAAGGTCGCGAGTCGAGGGAGGTCCAGGTGGGCCCAGAGCTCGGTGCGGGGCTCGGACGGTGGGTCCATGGTCGTCGACACGATGACCTTGTCGGTCTGCTTCCAGATCGCCACGAACTCGTCGTGCTCGGGCGCCGTGAGGTCCACGGCCGGCGGGTTCTCCCAGTAGCGCATGGTCTCCCACATCCCTCGGCCGAAGACGTAGGTCCGGATGCCGCCCTCACGCTCGTTGACGTAGGCATGGAGCTCGTCGTCGGGGGCGGCCCAGTCGAACGAGCCCGCGGCGTCGCGGGCGTAGCCGTCGAGGGAGACCAGCATCCCGTAGCGGAGGCGTCCCATCAGTGCTGCTTCCGTTGCCAGAACTGATGGACGACCCCGGGCCGAGCAGAGTTCGCGGTGTGGATGTCGAATTCAGACTCGACGCCCTCGAGGCCCTGCCAGAGGGACTCGCCGCGGCCCAGCACGATCGGCGCGATGACCAGGTGCAGGTCGTCGATGAGCCCGGCCCTGAGGAACTCCCGGACGATGGTGGGGCCACCACCGATCCGGACGTCGAGGGCGCCAGCTGCCTCGCGAGCCATCGCCAGGACCTCTTCTGGTGTCCCATCGGTGAAGTGGAAGGTCGTCCCGCCCTCCATCTCGATCGGCTCGTGCGCGTAGTGGGTCATGACGAAGACCGGGGTGTGGAAGGGGGGGTTCTCGCCCCACCAGCCTCGCCATGAGTCGTCGGTCCACGGGCCTGGATAGGGCCAGAACTTGCGCCTACCCATGATCTCGGCGCCAACCGAGCCGTCCCAGCTCACGGCGGCCAGGGCTCCGTCGATGCCGGACTGGGCGCGGGTCTCGCCACCCGCCTCGGGTGGGAACATCCATTCGTGGAGCCGCTGACCGGCGTGCCCGAACGGTTCGTCCAGGGTCTGCACGTCCCCCGTGGCGAAGCCGTCGAGGGAGATGCTGAATCCCGTGACGCGAACGACCGACATCGTCTTCTCTCCTTGGTCCGGGAATCCGGGCGAGTGATTGCGAAGTGCAACCACAGATCACCGTAGAGTGGAGTGGTTGCGATTGGCAAGCACTCTGCCGACCCCCGTTCGACGAGGAGAAACATGCGCGGTGAGCCACGCTCTGGCTGCCCGATCAACGCCGCCGTGGAGGCGCTCGGTGACCCTTGGAGCCTCATCGTCCTGCGCGACATGATGTTCGGCGACCGCCGCTACTTCCGGGAGCTGCTGAACGGCTCCGACGAAGGGATCGCGAGCAATGTCCTCTCGTCCCGGCTCAAGTCCCTCGTTGCTGCGGGCCTGTTGACCCGTGACGGTGCGACGCGTGGCCAGCGGGCCCGCTACAGCCTGACCGAGGACGGCATCCAGACGCTGCCGGTGCTCGTGGCCCTCGGCAGCTGGGGTCGGGCACACCGCGACACCACCCCGGAGCTCACCATCCGACAGCAGGTGATGGAGGAGGGCGGAGCGGCCATGGTCGCCGAGCTCATGGACGAGCTGCGAGCCCTCCACCTCGGCACACCTCTGGCACCGAGCGACGGCCCACGGGCGAGCGAACGGCTGCAGGCGGCATACGAAGCCGTCGCCGCGGGCAGGCAACGCTGACAGGGCTCTCACGCGTCGGTGGCGTGCCCGAGTCCTCGGGCCGGTGGGCCTCTGGTCGGTCAGGCCGGCGCACTCGAGGTGCTGCTGCCACCAAAGACGTGGGTGGCGTTGAAGAGCAGGACTCTGTACTCGCGGCGCGCGGACACCGTGTAGGTGTAGGAGTAGCGCCCATACGGATCGGATGCGACGTTCTTGAGGCCGAGCCATGGGGTCGTGCCCGGCACGCGGTACTGGATGAGGCCCACCGCGCCACCCCACGTGCCGAAGGCCGCGGTGGACGTCCAGAACCGGGTGGCCCTGGTCGAGACGGTCACCTTCCCTCCGGATCGAGTCGCCGTGATCCCGGCACGTGACGTGACGCGCACATCGACCGCCGGCGTGTTCATCTCGTCGGCCGTCAGCTCGCGCGTCGAGTCCCGCTGGTCGACGTAGCCCGAGACGGGCCGCCAGGTCCACCGACCCGGCGAGGTGTGGTCGAAGATGTACGGAGGTGGGTCGAGGTCGCGCTGGGTCGGGTTCGACAACGAGTGGTACCAGACCGGCTCCGGTCCAACTCGTCCGCTCGGAGCGTGGGCCTTCCACTTCATCGACAAGTTCTCAGGGTGCGATTCGGCCGGGGGCCAGCAGTCGGTCTCGACCTCGGCAGCCGGATACGTGTAGCGGCTGGAGATGCCGACGCGGGGAGGAAGCACGAGGTCGGCGTAGGTGCAGGGAGCCTCCGGATCGGCCTGCGCACCGGCCGGGCCCGCGCTCACGGCCAGGACCGAGAGGCTCGCGGCGGCGCCGGCCACGAGTCTGCGCAGGGTCGAGGAGGTGAGCTCCTTCGACGAGACCATCTCGTGATCGTACGCCCGGGGGTGGCCGAGTCAATGCTCTCCTCCCGCGTGCGGCACGGCGTGACGTGTGCCCAAACTCTCGTCGGCGCACGCCTCCGCCGCCGGTAGGGTGACGAGAGGTTCGCAGACCTCGCGTCAGGTGCGGACCGACCCGATCGGCTGAGGAGCGGTGGATGACGGTGGCCCCGAAGCGGCCCGCGGCGATGGCGCTGGCGGCACACTTCCCGGAGCGGACCCAGGAGCAGTGGCGCGAGCTCGTGGGCGCCGTCGTCAACAAGGGGCGACCCGAGGACGAGCACCTGAGCGGTGAGGCCGCGGTCGCGTCGATGCACTCACACCTTGAGGGCGGGCTCGACATCCAGCCGCTCTACACGAAGCCATCCGCTGCGACTCCGCTAGGCCTGCCCGGTGCGATGCCGTTCACCCGCGGGCGGGCGCTGCGCGACGCGGACGTCCCGTGGGACGTCCGACAGCTCCACGACGACCCCGATGCCCCGACGACGCGCAAGCTGGTGCTCGCCGACCTCGAGAACGGCGTCACCTCCGTCTGGCTCCACGTCGGTGCCGACGGACTGGCACCCGCTCACGTCGCCGAGGCACTCGCCGATGTCCGGCTCGACCTCGCGCCGGTCGTCGTCTCCTCGTGGGACGACCAGATCGCTGCAGCGGATGCCCTGTATGCCGTCCTGTCCGGTTCCCCTGCCGCCTCCGGCAACCTCGGGCACGACCCGATCGGTGCGGCCGCACGAACGGGCCGACCGGTCGACCTCGAGCCGCTGGCGGAGGCCGTCCGCCGCCTCGTCGACCACGGTGAGGTCCGTGCGATCACCGTCGACGCGCGCGTCCACACGGACGCCGGCGCGACCGTCACCGACGAGATCGGGTTCGCGCTCGCGACGGGCGTGGGCTACCTCCGTCACCTCGAGGCCGAGGGCGTCGACGTCGTCGAGGCCTTCCGCCACATCGACTTCCGGGTGAGCGCGAGCGCCGACCAGTTCCTCACCGCGGCCGCCCTGCGCGCCCTGCGTCGGACATGGGCACGCATCGGCGAGAGCGTCGGCGTTCCTGAGCAGCTGCGGGGTGCCCGCACGCACGCGGTGACCTCGCGGCGCATGTTCACGCGCGATGACGCCTGGACCAACATCCTGCGCAGCACGCTCGCGACCTTCGGGGCCAGCATCGGCGGTGCCGACGCCATCACCGTGCTGCCGTTCGACACCGTGTCCGGACTGCCGACACCGTTCTCCCGACGCGTTGCTCGCAACACGCAGATCCTCCTGGCGGAGGAGTCCAACGTCGCCCGCGTCACCGACCCGGCGGGTGGCTCCTGGTATGTCGAGACCCTCACCGATGACGTCGCGAAGGCTGCATGGTCCGCCTTCCAGGATGTCGAGGCCGAGGGTGGGATGGCCGACGCGCTGGCCAACGGCACTGTGGCACAGCGCATCTCGACGGCCCGAGCTGAGCGGGTCAGCAGCCTGGCGACCCGCAGCACGCCCATCACCGGGGTGAGCACCTTCCCGCTGGCGGGCGAGACCCCAATGGCACGGGTGCCGCGCGCCGAGTTGGCCGTGCAGGCCAACGCCCTTGTGCCACAGCGGGACTCGGCGATCTTTGAAGCGCTTCGGGACCGCTCGGCGGCATACGCAACGGAGCACGGACACGCACCCCGCGTCGCCGTGCCGACCCTCGACGTCCCTCGCGCCGCCGACCGGCGCGTCGACGCCGTCAACCTCCTCACGGTGGCCGGCATCGAGGCCGTCGAGGCCGAGGGCGAGTCCGCAGCCGTCCTGTCAGGCAGCGACACGGGCTACGAGGGTGTCACCGCCGGCATGGACGTGGTCGCCTTCCTCTCCGCCCTCCTCGACGAGATCGGAGCGCCAGCATGAGCACCCCACGAAGTTCTTCCCCCGCTTCGCTCCTGCAGATACTTCGCGAGGACCCCGCATGAGCACCCCACGAAGTTCTTCCCCCGCTTCGCTCCTCCAGATACTTCGCGAGGACCCCGCATGAGCACCCCACGAAGTTCTTCCCCCGCTTCGCTCCTCCAGATACTTCGCGAGGACCCCGCATGAGCACCCCACGAAGTTCTTCCCCCGCTTCGCTCCTCCAGATACTTCGCGAGGTCCCCGCATGAGCGTCATCCCCGACTTCACCCGCGTGGACCTCGGCGACGGCCGCCCCGGTGGCTCGGCCGACGGCACCCCGGCGCCCGACCTGGGTGTGGAGGCTTGGGTCACCCCGGAGCAGATCGAGGTGCCGCCGCTCTACACCGACGCCGACCTCGAGGGCCTCGACTTCCTCGAGACGATCCCCGGTGCGCCGCCCTACCTGCGTGGCCCCTACCCGACGATGTACGTCAACCAGCCGTGGACGATCCGCCAGTACGCCGGGTTCTCGACCGCGGAGGAGTCCAACGCCTTCTACCGCCGCAACCTGGCCGGTGGGCAGAAGGGCCTGAGCGTGGCGTTCGACCTCGCGACCCACCGCGGCTACGACAGCGACCATCCTCGCGTCGAGGGTGACGTCGGCATGGCCGGTGTCGCCATCGACTCGATCTATGACATGCGCACCCTCTTCGAGGGCATCCCGCTCGACCAGATGTCGGTGTCGATGACGATGAACGGCGCGGTGATCCCCGTGCTCGCGCTCTTCGTCGTCGCAGCGGAGGAGCAGGGCGTCGCACCGGAACAGCTCTCCGGGACCATCCAGAACGACATCCTCAAGGAGTTCATGGTCCGCAACACCTACATCTATCCGCCGGAGCCCTCCATGCGGATCATCAGCGACATCTTCGCCTTCACCTCCGAGAGGATGCCGCGCTACAACTCCATCTCCATCTCGGGCTACCACATGCAGGAGGCCGGAGCGACACAGGACCTCGAGCTCGCCTACACGCTCGCCGACGGCATCGAGTACCTCCGCGCAGGCAAGGCGGTCGGGCTCGACGTCGACCGGTTCGCCCCTCGGCTGTCCTTCTTCTGGGCCATCGGGATGAACTTCTTCATGGAGGTCGCCAAGATGCGCGCGGCCCGCCTGCTCTGGGCGCGGCTGGTCGAGGAGCAGGGCGCCAAGAGCGCCAAGTCGCTCAGCCTGCGAACCCACTGCCAGACCAGCGGCTGGTCGCTCACCGCCCAGGACGTCTACAACAACGTCGTCCGCACCTGCATCGAGGCGATGGCGGCGACGCAGGGCCACACGCAGAGCCTGCACACGAATGCCCTCGACGAGGCCATCGCCCTGCCCACCGACTTCAGCGCGCGGATCGCCCGCAACACCCAGCTCGTCCTCCAGCAGGAGTCGGGCACGACGCGCACCATCGACCCGTGGGGCGGCTCGGCCTACGTCGAGAGGCTCACCCACGACATCGCCGAGCGTGCGTGGTCGCACATCCAGGAGGTCGAGGCCGCCGGCGGCATGGCCAAGGCGATCGAGGCCGGCATCCCCAAGATGCGCATCGAGGAGGCGGCCGCCCGCACCCAGGCGCGCATCGACTCCGGCCAGCAGCCGGTCATCGGCGTCAACCGCTATGTGCCGGACGGCGACGAGCCCTTCGAGGTGCTCAAGGTCGACAACGCGGCGGTGCGGGCCAGCCAGATCGCCAAGCTTGAGCGACTGCGGGCGGAGCGAGACGACGAGGTGTGCCGTGTCGCCCTGGAGCGCCTGACCGCGGCGGCTCGCGATGGTTCCGACGGCACGCTGGACACCAACCTGCTGGCGCTGGCGATCGACGCGGCCCGTGCCAAGGCCACCGTGGGAGAGATGTCGGCCGCGATGGAGGAGGCGTTCGGCCGCTACACCGCACAGATCCGTACGATCGGTGGCGTGTACTCCGACGAGGCCGGCGCCGACGCCAACGTGCGCAGGGCTCAGGGACTCGTCGAGCAGTTCGAGGAGGCGGAGGGTCGCCGCCCGCGCATCCTCGTCGCCAAGATGGGCCAGGACGGCCACGACCGCGGGCAGAAGGTCATCGCGACGGCCTTCGCCGACCTCGGCTTCGACGTCGACGTCGGCCCCCTCTTCCAGACGCCGACCGAGGTGGCGCGCCAGGCGGTCGAGTCCGACGTGCACGTCGTGGGTGTGTCCTCGCTCGCGGCCGGCCACCTCACACTCGTGCCCGCCTTGCGCAGGGAGCTCGATGCGCTGGGTCGTGAGGACCTCATGATCGTCGTGGGCGGTGTCATCCCCACCCAGGACTTCGACGACCTCCGGGCCGCCGGCGCCGACGCGATCTACCTACCCGGGACGGTCATCGCGACTGCGGCGATGAGCCTCATCGGTGACCTGCGTGCTCGTCTGGACGCAGCTTCCCGGGCCGGCGAGTGACCGACGAGCTGTTCGACGGGATCCGCGCCGGCTCGCGGACCGACGTCGCCCGAGCGATCACGCTCGTCGAGTCCACGCGACCCGACCACCGCGAGCGGGCACGCGCTCTGCTCACCGAGCTCGCGGTATACACGGGTTCGGCTGTGCGCGTGGGGGTCTCGGGCGTTCCGGGGTCTGGCAAGTCGACCTTCATCAACGCCATGGGCCAACGCCTCATCGAGGCGGGCCACCAGGTGGCTGTCGTCGCCGTCGACCCCAGCTCGCGGCGGACCGGTGGCTCGATCCTGGGCGACCGCACACGGATGGGTGAGCTCAGTGCCAGCGACCGCGCCTTCGTCCGGCCGAGTCCCAGCGGACGGCACCTCGGGGGAGTGGCGCGGGCGACCCGCGAGTCGATGCTCGTCCTCGAGGCAGCAGGTTTCGACGTCGTCATCGTCGAGACCGTGGGGGTGGGCCAGAACGAGATCGCCGTGTCCGAGATGGTCGACACGTTCCTGCTGCTGACTCTGGCCCGGGCCGGCGACCAGCTGCAGGGGATCAAGCGCGGCATCCTCGAGCTCGCCGACGTCATCGCGGTCAACAAGGCTGACGGTGACGGTGAGCTGCCGGCCAAGGGTGCAGCCAAGGACCTCACCTCGGCGATGCGACTCATGCTCCCGGGCGCCGACGTGCGTCGTCCGGCGGTGCTGACCTGCTCGGCCCTCACCGGTGCCGGGCTCGACGAGGTCTGGGCCGCAGTGCTCGAGCACCGCGCCCACCTCGAGTCCGAGGGGTCCCTCGAGGCTCGGCGTGCCCAGCAGCAGCAGGACTGGATGTGGGCGCTCGTCGACGCGCACCTCACCGATGCCGTGCGCGCCGCCCCCGAGGTCAGGGAGCAGCGCGCGCGGATCGAGGCCGCCGTCAGGTCGGGGGAGCTCAGCGCCGTCGACGCAGCGAGCAAGATCCTCGCCGCCTTCGGGCGCTGACCGCCCGCGGACGGAGCTCAGGCCCGTGCGGGGGTGCGCCACCCGGCCGGCGCCACGCCCCGACGGCGGGCCAACCACAGCAGGACGGCCGACACGAGCGCCGTGGCGACGACGTTCATCGCTGCCGACACGGGTGACCCCTCGCTGGCTCCGTCGACGAACGACTCCTCGAGCCCACCGAGGAGGATGCCGGTCACCATGATGAGCAGGTTGTTGACCACGTGCAGCACGATGACGGCCTCGAGGCCGCCGGTGCGCCACGCCAACCAGCAGCCCGCGAGCGCCAGGGAGCCGAGCTCGATGATGATCCACGGGTCCGCGGACCCGTGCGCGGCCGCGAAGAACGCCGTCGACAGGACGGCAGTGATGATCAGGGCCACCACGGGGGAGCGGAACCACGCTCCGACTCCCTGGACGAGCCCGCCCCGGAAGGCGAGCTCCTCACCGGCCGCCTGCAGGGGAGTGGTGAGCAGCGTGACGACGATGAGCGCCGCCCAGTGGTCGGGCCGGTCGAGCACCTCCTGCTCGAACACCACCCAGCTCACGGCGAGGTAGGCCGCCCACAACGGGGTGACCACGAGGGTGCACCAGCCCAGCCACCCCCACCGCAGACGCCCGGCCACTGACAGAACCCGCCACGGACTCCGCCGGAAGCCCGCCCAGACCCCGACCAGAGTCGCCGGGATGAGGCTGGCAAGCAGGAGGTTGGTGACCAGGGCTGCCCACGGGTTCAACGGGTCGACGAGGGACTCCTCGCTGTCCATGAGGCCGCCGAGCCCGCTGGGCACGAGCAGGGCGATGACACAGGCCACCGCCACGGCGACCGCGACGGCCAGGGCGACGAGCGGCCGCCACCAGCGGTGACGCGGGCCACGCATCTGGTGGACGTAGGTCCGCGGCTCGCGCTCGGCCGCCTCGAGCTCGGCGGCTCTGGTGCGCTCCACCTCGCCCCGAATCCGGTATGCCGCCCGCTGCCGTGCGAGCTCGACGAACCACCGGGGTGGCTCGGTGGGGGAGACGACGACCGCGGTGCCCTGCTGGTGGGCCACCCACGCGGCTCGGCGGACTGGTTCGGACTCGGCGTCCTGCGGCCAGGCCATCAGCCAGAGGGCATCGAAGCCGTCGAGGCGCCCGTCCCCCAGCTCCCAGGGGGCGAACGGCGACCACTCCAGGTCTGCGGCGGCGCCGACGGAGAGAGCTCGTGCCTGGGAGAGCGAGCGCTGGTGAGGCTCCTGGCCGGGATCCCCCACGACGGCGATGCGCACGTTCATGCCGTCAAGTCTCGCTGTCGGGCGCGGCCGAGCACGCATCGGGCCCGTGCCGGGTTCCGCGGGCCGGCAGACCCGAGCGACCGACGGAGCCCACGCACGTCGACGGGCCTGCGGCACGGCATACATCGATTTCGTGCTCAGCGCGGGCTCCCGTAGGATGGAGCGTCGGTCTCGTGTGCGTTCACGCATGCCTGGAACTAGCACGAGCCGCGTCTCCATGGTTTCACTGGTGGCCTCGTGCCGCACCCAGGGTGGGACCAGCAACGGATTGAGAGGGTATGGCCAAGAAGGACGGCGTCATCGAGATCGAGGGCACCATCGTTGAAGCGCTCCCCAACGCGATGTTCCGCGTGGAGCTCACCAACGGTCACAAGGTGCTCGCCCACATCTCGGGCAAGATGCGCCAGCACTACATCCGGATCCTCCCCGAGGACCGCGTGGTGGTGGAGCTCAGCCCCTACGACCTGACCCGAGGCCGCATCGTCTTCCGCTACCGCTGACCGGTCTGATCCGTGAGGCAGTAGTTCTGCAGCATCCCAGCAAGAACCCGTGCGGCTTCCGCCGTGTCGGGAGGATCGACAAGACAGCAGAGGCAATGAAGGTTCAGCCGAGCGTCAAGAAGATCTGTGACAAGTGCAAGGTGATCCGCCGCAACGGTCGGGTCATGGTCATCTGCGAGAACCCGCGCCACAAGCAGCGCCAGGGTTAGTCACAGCCTGATCGTCCTGAGCAGTCAGGACCTGCACGAGGCCACAGCCTTCGAGCACACGCACAAGTACATGACTGAGAACGCAGCGCCCGACCCCCGTGTCCGTCACCTGTCAGAGGTGAGCGCGGGACGTCACCCTCGGCCCGGAGGCCGAGGACCGGACCAGAGTTCCGGACCGGCGACTGCACCAGACCTCCGGAAAACCAGAACAGGAACCATCACACGATGGCACGTCTCCAAGGAGTCGATCTGCCGCGCGAGAAGCGCGTCGAGATCGCATTGACCTACATCTTCGGTGTGGGGCGCTCCAGCTCGCAGAAGGCCCTTGCCGCCACCGGCATCGACCCCAACGTCCGCGTCAAGGACCTCACCGACGTCAACCTCGTCGCCCTGCGCGACTGGATCGACGAGAACCTCAAGGTCGAGGGTGACCTCCGCCGTGAGGTCCAGGCCGACATCCGCCGCAAGGTCGAGATCGGGTCCTACCAGGGTCGCCGTCACCGTTCGGGCCTCCCCGTCCACGGTCAGCGGACCAAGACCAACGCGCGTACCCGCAAGGGCCCGAAGCGCACCGTCGCCGGCAAGAAGAAGGTTGGTAAGTAATGCCTCCCAAGGGCCGTTTGGCCGGCGCCAAGAAGGTGCGCCGCAAGGACAAGAAGAACGTTCCCGTGGGTCAGGCCCACATCAAGTCGACGTTCAACAACACGATCATCTCGATCACCGACCCCACCGGGGCCGTCATCGCCTGGGCCTCCGCCGGCCAGGTCGGCTTCAAGGGCTCGCGCAAGTCCACCCCGTTCGCCGCGCAGACCGCCGCCGAGGCTGCTGCCCGTCGCGCCATGGACCACGGCGTGCGCAAGGTCGACGTCTTCGTCAAGGGCCCGGGTTCGGGTCGCGAGACCGCGATCCGCTCGCTGACCGCTGCCGGTCTCGAGGTCGGTTCGATCCAGGACGTCACGCCCTCACCGCACAACGGTGTCCGCCCGCCCAAGCGCCGCCGCGTCTGATCGCCGCGAGAAGACGGAAAGAGAACTAGAACATGGCTCGTTATACCGGCCCCATCACCAAGAAGTCGCGTCGTCTGAGGGTTGACCTCGTCGGTGGCGACAAGAACTTCGACCTCCGCCCCTTCCCGCCCGGCCAGCACGGCCGTCGCCGGATGCAGGAGAAGGAGTACCTCACCCAGCTGCAGGAGAAGCAGAAGGCCCGCTTCACCTACGGCGTCATGGAGAAGCAGTTCCGCCGCTACTACAAGGAAGCGGCGAACCGCCCCGGCAAGACCGGTGAGAACATCCTGACGATCCTCGAGTCGCGACTCGACAACGTCATCTACCGCGCGGGCCTGGCCCGCACTCGCCGTGCCGCGCGCCAGCTCGTCACGCACGGCCACTTCGAGGTCAACGGCAAGCGCGTCGACGTCCCGTCCTACCGCGTGGAGCAGTACGACATCATCACCGTGCGCAAGCAGTCGGTGGAGACGTTCCCGCTCCAGCTCGCGCGTGAGACCTTCGGCGACCGCCCGACCCCGGCCTGGCTGCAGGTCGTCCCGGGCTCGCTCCAGATCCTGATCCACTCGCTCCCCATCCGGGCGCAGATCGACTCGATCCTGACCGAGCAGCTCATCGTCGAGTTCTACTCGAAGAACTGATCCACGCAGCGGTATGCCGTGTGCGCACGTCGCGCACACGGCATACCCGCTGTTCGTCCTGACCACAGACAGAGGTGGGCTGGACAGCCGGGTTCGACCCCGGCAGTTTCACGAGGCGTCATATAGCGGTCGCCCGTGGGAAGGAAAATCACCGTGCTCATCGCACAGCGTCCACTCCTCTCCGAGGACGTCATCTCCGAGAACCGGAGCCGATTCGTCATCGAGCCCCTCGAGCCCGGCTTCGGCTACACGCTCGGGAACTCGCTCCGCCGCACCCTGCTCTCGAGCATCCCCGGTGCCGCCGTGACGAGCATCCGGATCGACGGGGTCCTCCACGAGTTCTCCACGATCCCCGGTGTCAAGGAAGACGTCACCGAGATCATCCTCAACATCAAGGGTCTGGTCGTCTCCTCGGAGCACGACGAGCCGGTGGTCATGTACCTGCGCAAGCAGGGCTCCGGCGCCGTCACCGCCGCGGACATCGCTCCGCCGGCCGGTGTCGAGGTCATCAACCCCGACCTGCACATCGCGACGCTCAACGACAAGGGCAGCATCGAGATGGAGCTGACCGTCGAGCGCGGTCGCGGCTACGTCTCGGCGCAGCAGAACAAGTCCGGTGACCAGGAGATCGGCCGCATCCCGGTCGACTCCATCTACAGCCCGGTCCTCAACGTCACCTACAAGGTCGAGCTGACCCGAGTCGAGCAGCGCACCGACTTCAACAGCCTCGTCCTCGACGTCGAGACCAAGCAGGCCGTCACCCCTCGTGACGCGCTCGCCTCTGCCGGCAAGACCCTCGTCGAGCTCTTCGGCCTCGCCCGTGAGCTCAACGTCGAGGCCGAGGGCATCGACATGGGCCCCTCGCCCACCGACGCTGCTCTCGCTGCCGACCTGGCGCTGCCGATCGAGGACCTCGACCTCACGGTCCGCTCCTACAACTGCCTCAAGCGCGAGGGCATCCACACCGTGGGTGAGCTCGTCGGTCGCAGTGAGGCCGACCTGCTCGACATCCGCAACTTCGGTCAGAAGTCCATCGACGAGGTCAAGGCCAAGCTGCACGGCATGAGCCTGGCCCTGAAGGACAGCCCCGCCGGCTTCGACCCGAGCCAGATCGCTTCCTACGACGACGAGTTCAGCTTCGCCGACGCCGACGACGCAGAGGACGCGTCGTTCGCCGAGGACGAGCAGCTCTGACGCTGACTTAACCCCTAGGAGATAAAGACATGCCTACGCCCACCAAGGGTCCCCGTCTCGGAGGCGGACCGGCTCACGAGCGTCACATCCTGGCGAACCTCGCGACGTCGCTGTTCGAGCACGACTCGATCACGACCACCGAGACCAAGGCCAAGCGCCTTCGCCCGCTCGCCGAGCGCCTCGTCACCTTCGCCAAGCGTGGCGACCTGCACGCCCGGCGCCGGGTTATGACGGTCATCCGCGACAAGGGCGTCGTCCACCGCCTCTTCGTCGAGATCGCACCGGACATGGCCGAGCGCCAGGGTGGCTACACCCGGGTCACCAAGATCGGCCCGCGCAAGGGCGACAACGCCCCGATGGCGGTCATCGAGCTCGTCCGCGAGCCCGTCGCCAGGAAGGCCACCGTCAAGGAGGCCGAGGGCGCGACCAAGCGTGCCGTCAAGGAGTCCAAGGCTGCCGAGGCCGAGACTGAGGTCACCCAGGCTGAGGTCACCGAGACCGAGGGCACGGACGCTCCGGCCACCGAGGACGCTGCCGCTGTCGAGCTGCCGAAGGGTGCTGTCGCCTCCAACGAGGACGGCTCCGCACCCGAGGGCTACTCGGTCAAGGGCAACGCCGACTCCGGCAAGTACCACGTCGAGGGTTCGCAGTGGTTCGAGCAGACCGAGGCCGAGTTCTGGTTCGCCTCGGCTGACGACGCCAAGGCTGCCGGCTTCGAGCCGGCTGGTGGCGAGGACAAGCAGCAGGTCGAGGACGACGACGCCTGACCCGCCCTCCACGGCACAGCGCAAAGGGCCGTTCACCTCGACGAGGTGAACGGCCCTTTCGCATGCCATCCGTCCGGGTCGGCTGGGCACGCGAGCCCCTCGATGAGTCGAACTCGGCGACTCAGTCCAGCGTGACGGTCCCGCCGGAGCGCCAGTAGGTCCCGTCGCGACGATCGAGGAAGCCTTCCTCGACGAGGTAGCGGCGCAGTGCCGCGTGATCGGGGTGGCGCCGTCGCAGGATCTCGGTGACGGCCGACTCCGGATAGATCTCGCCCAGGGCGAAGTCCTGCGCGACGAGGTCGAGCACGACGAGCCGCTTGGTGATCCTCGTCGGGATGGTGGCGAGCCGTCCGTCGGCGCCGACGAACGCGCGCAGGACGGCGTCTCGCCGCTCGAGCGCCGAAGTGAGATGGGGCCGGTCCATGGGTGGAAGCCTATGAACCAGACGCTGATCGCGCGACGGTCAGCCGAGTGCGCCGCCGACGCGTGACCACGTGTGCCGCCCGGGACGTCCGTCGTAGGTCCACAGCGCGCCGTCGTTGCCGCGACCGAACGCCACCCAGCTGTCCGTGCCCCGCGAGGCGACCGCCGGGGCGCCGGTCAGCTCGCCGCCGATCGCAGTGACGAACGAGCCGATGGCCACCACCGGGGTCACCCCGTTGCGGGTGAGCACGACGCCCGAGCCCGGTGTGACCGCCGGGGCCGACGAGGTCTGCCGGGAGCCCACGGCGGCCCAGCCGCGGCGGATGCCGGTGCTGGTGAGAATGCTGTCCCACAGGCGGCCGTCACGGCCTCGCACGAGCACGCGCACGGTGCCAGAGGTCCGGTCGGCGGCGGCAGCCGGTGCGCTGCTCACGCCTCCGTGGATCGTCGACCAGGGCGTCCACCGAGTGCCGTCCCAACGGATCCTCCACAGCGCATCGCCGCTGCGGGCCACCGCGTCCAGGGTTCCGGACGACAACGACGCCGCCGTGGGTGCTCCCCGGATCGAGCCGCCCAGGTTGCCCCACGGCGCGAAGGCGCCACCGTTGCTGTAGGTGTGCACGAGCGTGCCTGCTGGGCCACGGGCGAAGAGGTCGACCCGCGAGCCGCCCCAGGTGACTGCCGTCGGGGCCGAGGTGATGGTGCCCTGCACCATCTGCCAGGCGCCGAAGGCCCCGCCGGCGACGGCCTGCGTCGTGTGCATCACCCGCCCGTCGGTCGCCCGCACGAACACCGTCACGGCGCCGTTGCGCACGACCGCCGACACGCCGCTGGGGGAGACGTCGAGCCCGGACGTGAAGGGTTGCGGCGTCGCGGTCGGGTCGAGGCGCAGCACCCGGTCGCCGCTGCCGTTGCTCGTGCTCACGAACATCGAGCCGTTGGCGGCCGACTGCACGGTGCGGATCCGTCCCACAGAGCCGTCCAGTGAGTCCACCTGCTCGTCTCCTCGCACCCGGCCGTCGGGCGTGAGCGACAGCACCCGCACACCGGAGTTCTTCAGCTCCGCCACCGCGAGCGCACCCTCCCAGCGGCCCCACCGGCTGCCGGTGAGGAACGTCGCGCCACTCGTGGCGACAGTCGGGCGGCCGGACCGCCAGCGGGCCAGGACGGCCGAGGGGAACTTCGCCAGGTCGGTCATGGGGACGTTCTGGTTGTAGCCCGGCACGGGGTCCCACCCGTAGTTGCGGCCGGGGACCAGCCGGTTGACCTCGTCGTCGACATCCGGGCCGTGCTCGGCGCTCCACATCTCGCTGGTCCCGGGTCGCAGCGCAAGGCCCTGGACGTTGCGATGGCCGTAGGTCCAGACCTTCGCGGCGTTGCCTCCTCGTGAGGAGAACGGGTTGGAGCTCGGGACGACGCCGGAGCTGCTGACGCGCAAGGTCTTCCCGCCGAGAGAGCCGAGGTCCTGCGGGCTCGTGCCCACGATGGCGTCGCCGGTGCCGACGTGCAGGGTCCGGTCGGCGGCGAAGCGCAACCGGCAACCGCCGTGCTGCCCACTGGTGACCGGGATGCCGGTGACGACTGGTGAGCCGCTGCGGCTGGCCGAGGTGCCGCTGGCCGCAAGCACCCACCGCAGCACGCGGATGTCGACGGCGGAGGTGCCGCTGCCGCGGTAGGCCTGGCAGGTGTAGTATGTGCGGTTCGTGGCGAAGCCGGGATCGATGACGAGCCCCATGAGGCCGGACTCCGACCCGACGAAGAGGTCGCCCTGAGCGGTGCTGACGGTCTGGACGCCTCCGCTGGTGCGGATGATCCTCGTGGCGCCGCCGCGCTGGGTGAACAGCACCTCGCCGGACGGCAGGGGGGCGACGTCCCATGGGAGGGCGAGCCCACTGGCTACCGTGGTGAGGCGGGAGGCTGGCTCGGCCGCCGCAGCCAGCGCCGCAGCCTTCGCTTCCACACTCTGAGGCGACGCACCGGCATACGCCGCTCCGGGGGCCAGGGTCGCTGTAGCGGTCCCGGCAACAAGAGCGCCGACGACAAGGATGCGTGCGTACCGCCCCATGTCGGCAGCGTAACCGTGCACCGGTGCCCGCGCATCCGCTGCACGGCCACAGCAGGGTGTCTGGCCGTGAGCGCGTGGCCTAGGCTGCCGACCCATGACGTCGCTGCGCGTGCGGATCGACCTCGCCTACGACGGGACGGACTTCTCGGGCTGGGCCGCGCAACCGGGCCGGCGGACCGTCGAGGGAGAGCTGTCGACGGCCCTGGCAACTCTGCTCCGTGCGCCGGAACCGTTGCGGCTCACCGTCGCTGGGCGCACGGACGCCGGCGTCCACGCCCGCGGTCAGGTTGCCCACGCCGACGTCGACGCAGCCCTGTATGCCGTCCTGCCGGGTCGGTCGTCCCGCTCACCCGAGGAGGCGGCGAGAACCCGGCTGGCCGGCATACTCCCGTCCGACGTGGTGGTGCGGGCCGTCTCACGTGCGCCGGCCGGCTTCGACGCACGGTTCTCAGCGACGCAGCGGCGTTACCTCTATCGGGTCTGTGACCGCCCCGGCACGCTCGACCCGTTGCGTCGACGGGACACGGTGCTCGTCAAGGACGAGCTCGACGTCGAGGCGATGGACTTGGCGGCGGGGCGCCTCACCGGGCTGCGCGACTTCGCAGCGTTCTGCAGGAAGCGTGAGGGCGCGACGACCGTGCGCACGTTGCTGGACTATTCGTGGGAGCGCACGGCCGACGGCACCGTCGAGGCAACAGTCGTTGCGGATGCGTTCTGCCACAGCATGGTTCGCGCCCTCGTCGGGTCGGTCGTTCCTGTGGGGCAGGGGCGGGCTGAGGTCGGGTTCCCGGCCGAGGTGCTCACCGCGGGTGCACGTGACCCACGCGTCACGGTCATGCCGGCGCATGGGCTTTCGCTCGAAGAGGTGGCCTATCCGGCGGACGCGGACCTCGCCGCTCGGGCGAGCGAGGCCCGGGCCACGCGCACCCTCGACCCCGACCCCTGATCCTCACCCTCAGCGCGTGATGCTGACGTCGTCGCCGCGCAGGTGCGCACGGAACCCTTCGGCCTGGACGGACACTGCCGTGAGCGCCATGCCCTCAGGGACGCCCTGGACCGTGTGCCGGATGGTGACCAGCTGCCGCACGATCGTCGACGCGGCCGAGTCGAGCCAGTCGGGCCCGTCGAGGTCGATCGTCTCGGGCGTGATGACGAGCCGGCCGTCGACGGCACGCACCGCGCCCGTCGCGCGCACCTCGACGTCGCGACCCAGCACATTCACCCGGCGTCGCAGGCCCGCGAGCCCGTCGTCCGCGGCATACAGGGTCACGCCGTCACCGATCTGGGACGCGGCCGACTCGAAGGGAAGCAAGGCATCGATGTCGAGGCGTCCGGCACGTAGACCCTCCCCGTCCAACCTCACGGCCGACCCGATGGCGGTGACGTCACGCAGGCCGCCGTCGCCCGTGACGACCTGGGCGCTGGTCAGGCGCACGTCGCCGAGCCAGGTCTCGCCGCTGGCGAGGTCCGTCGGCGCGGACGGCCGTGGGGCGGCGCTCGCGGTCGGGGCAGGCACGTCGGCTCCCGACCCCGGACTGCCCACGGACCACACGAGCACGAGGGCGGCGACGACCAGGGCCGTGAGCATGGTGACTGCGCCCAGCACGAACTGCTTCACCCACCACATCCTGCCCTGTGTGCCTGAGCCCACGCCCAGACGTGGTCTCGGGCACACAAGGGGTGGTGATGGGCTTCATGTAAAGCGTTTACGCAGATAGCCTCCACACCAGTTCACGTCCGCGCGCCAACGGTGGCGCCGCGGCGACCTCGGAGGAGCAACGATGCCCAGTCCACGCCGCCTGTATGCCGTCCTGGCCGGGGCCGCTGTCGCCCTCACCCCGCTCGTGGGTGCCGCGCTTCCCGCTGCTGCGGAGACGACCTCGGTCGCGCTCGCCGGCTCGCTCCAGACCGAGCTGGGATGCTCCGCCGACTGGCAGCCCGACTGCAGCGCCAGCGAGCTGACCAGGGTCGGGGACACCACGGCATACAGCAAGACGTTCACCCTCCCGGCCGGGAACTACGCGTTCAAGGTCGCGATCAACGACTCGTGGGCCGTCAACTACGGCGCGAACGGTGCGCTCGACGGTGCCGACATCCCGCTCGTCCTCGAGGGACCGGCCACGCTGAAGTTCACCTATGACGACGTGAGTCACCTCGTGAGCGTGACGCCCCAGAACCTCTCCGGCGGCACGACGTCCGCCGACGCCGCGCTGGCCAAGAGCTCGCTGCGCTCCCCGCTCACCAAGGAACGCTTCTACTTCCTCATGGCCGACCGGTTCGCCAACGGCAGCACGGCCAACGACAAGGGTGGGCTCACCGGCGGGCCGCTCACGACCGGGTTCGACCCGACGCACAAGGGCTTCTACCACGGTGGTGACCTCAAGGGCGTGATCAACAAGCTCGACTACATCAAGGGCATGGGCACGACGGCGATCTGGCTCACGCCGAGCTTCAAGAACAAGCCGGTACAGGGCAGGCCGGGCGAGGAGAGCGCCGGCTACCACGGCTACTGGATCACCGACTTCACCCAGATCGACCCGCACCTCGGCACCAACGAGGAGATGAAGACGCTCATCGCGGCGGCGCACAAGAAGGGGATGAAGGTCTTCTTCGACATCATCACCAACCACACCGCCGACGTCATCGACTACGAGGAGCAGCAGTACACCTACCGCTCCAAGAAGAACTTCCCCTACGAGGACGCCTCGGGGACCGCCTTCGACGACCGCGACTACGTCAACAGGACCTTCCCGGAGATGGACCCGGCGACGTCCTTCCCCTACACCCCGGTCCTGCGCAAGGGCGACGAGGACGCCAAGACCCCGGCGTGGCTCAACGACCCGCTGATGTACCACAACCGCGGTGACTCCACCTTCGCGGGCGAGTCCTCGACCTACGGCGACTTCATCGGCCTCGACGACCTGTTCACCGAGCGCCCCGAGGTCGTCGACGGGATGGGCGAGATCTACAAGCAGTGGGTCGACTTCGGCATCGACGGCTTCCGCATCGACACCGTCAAGCACGTCAACCTCGAGTTCTGGCAGAAGTTCATGCCCGACCTGCTCGGCCACGCCGCCAAGAAGAACGAGGACTTCTTCGCGTTCGGCGAGGTCTACGACGGCAACCCCGCCGTCATGTCCGAGTACACGACGCGCGGCAAGCTCCAGGCCACCCTGGACTTCGGCTTCCAGCAGCAGGGCATCGACTTCGCCAAGGGCAAGCCGGCCGGCGCGCTCGCGGACTTCTTCGCCAAGGACGACTGGTACACCGACGCCGACAGCAACGCCTACCAGCTGCCGACGTTCCTCGGGAACCACGACATGGGCCGCGCCGCGATGTTCCTCAAGGAGGGTGTGTCGGGCGAGGCCGAGCACCTCGCCCGCGTGAAGTTCGCGGACTCGCTCATGTTCGCGACCCGAGGCAACCCGGTGACCTACTACGGCGACGAGCAGGGCTTCGTCGGCACCGGTGGCGACCAGCTCGCCCGCGAGGACATGTTCGCGAGCAAGGTCGACGTCTACAACACCGAGGACGTCCTGGCCGGGCCCGAGGGCTCGCGCGACCGCTTCGACACCACGCACCCGCTCTACGCGCACATCCGGGCGCTCTCGGCGGTCCGTGCGAAGCACCCCGCACTCGCGGACGGTGCGCAGGTCAACCGCTACTCCGCCGAAGGCGCCGGCGTCTTCGCCGTCTCCCGGATCGACGCGGGTCAGAAGGTCGAGTACATCGTGGCCGCCAACAACGACGAGAAGGCGGCGTCCGCGACGTTCCCGACCTGGAGCAAGGGCAAGGGCGTCGTGTTCACGCCGGTCTCCGGCACGGACACTGCGGTCAAGCCGGCCGCCGACGGCTCGGTCAGGGTGAGCGTGCCGCCGCTGACGGTCAGCGTCTGGCGGGCCAACAAGGCCATCTCCACGACGGGTGCCGCACCGACGGTCGAGCTGACCGCAGGCGCCGACTCGACGGTGTCGGGTCGGGCCGAGGTGGCCGCCGACGTGTCGGCGAGCACCTTCGCGCAGACGACCTTCCTCTACCGCCCGGTCGGGACGTCCGCGTGGCGTTCCATCGGGACCGACGACAACGCCCCGTTCCGCGTCTTCCATGACGTGGCCGGTATGCCGCTGGGCTCGGTACTTGAGTACCGCGCGGTCGTGCGTGACGCCGCCGGACGGGTGGCTGCGGACAGCACCTGGGCCTCGGTGGTCGCGGAGTCGACAGGCGGTTCGACGGAGGGTGAGATCGGTGACCCGCCGCCGACCCAGCCGACCGCGGTGTCGGTGCCGGGCACGCACAACTCCGAGATGGGCTGCCCGTCCAACCTCGGGGTCAACGGCGACTGGGCGCCCGACTGCGACCAGGCCCAGCTGACCCTGGACCCGGACGACCAGATCTGGAAGAAGACGTTCACCATCGCCCCCGGCCCCTACTCCTACAAGGTGGCGCACGACCGATCCTGGACCGAGTCCTACGGTGACGGTGGTGGCAGCGAGAACATCTCGTACGAGACCCCGGATGGCACGGTGACGTTCTTCTACGACCCGCGCACCCACTGGGGCACCTCGGACGAGCAGACGGAGATCATCACCGCGCCGGGGACCTTCCAGACCGCGCTCGGGTGTCCGGCGATCTGGGCCCCCGACTGCATGCGCCCCTGGTTGCAGGACAAGGACGGCGACGGCGTCTTCACGTGGGCGACCACGCGGATCCCGGCCGGCACCTACTCGTTCAAGATCGCCCATGACCAGTCGTGGGCGGAGAACTACGGCGAGGGCGGCACCCGCGACGGCGCCGAGATGAGCGTGACCGTTCCGAGCGACGGGGCGACGACGAACTTCGTCTACGACTCCTCGACCCACCGCACGACCGTCACGAGCCGCTGACCTCAGGCGGGCGCGGCGTCACCCTCCGCAGGGTCGACGCCGCGTCCGCGCTCGTGGCGCAGTGCCGGGAGGTAGAGGAAGGCCCCGAAGACACTCACCAGCCCGGCCACCACCATGGCGGTCTGCACGGACGTCGTTGCGGCCAACCAGCCGAGGGCAGGCGCCGCCACTGCGCCCCCCGCCTGCATGACCATCGAGTTCATGGACAGGACCGTGGCGCGGTTGCGCGCGCTCGCCTCCCGGTGCAGGAGCGCGGAGTGGGGCGCTCCGCCCGCGCCGTGCAGCATGTAGGTCAACAGATAGGCCCCGACGAGTCCGACCGGCCCCAACATGAGGCCCATGGCTGCCGCGCCGAGTCCGTTGAGGATCCGAGCGGCAATGGCAGCACGAACCACGCCCCAGCTGCGCATGGCCCGCCCGGCCGATGCCGACCCGAGGGCGAACACCGCCCAGCCACCAGCGGCGACCGGTCCAAGAAGGGCCCCCGCCTCAGCCGTGGTGCCAAGCATCTCGGCGAGCCGGATGGGCAACATCGTCTCGAAGACCATCATGCCGATCACCCAGAAGAGCTCGACGCCGACGAGGCCAGCCAGGACTCGGTTGTGGCGCAGGAGCTTCAGGCCGTCGCCAATGACCTTGGGGGTGTCCTTGGCCGAGTCGATGGCCTGGCGCGCTCGGGTGTGCTCTGACAGTTCGACGGGCTCGTGCACCATCGCCATCGTGAGCACGAGGTGAATCAGTGCAAACACGACCGAGACCACGATCGGCACGGCGATGGCGCTGTAGTCGGCAAAGGGGTGCCACAGGATGAGTCCACCGGAGGCCAATGACCCACCGGCGATGGCGACCCCGACGATGGTCCCCTGGGTGGCGAGGGCCTGGTCGACGTCGGCGCCGGGTTCGCTGAGGTGGACGGTGTCGACGAACCAGGCCTCGAGCGGGCCGGAGTCCAGGGCCCGATAGATGCCCAGGAACGCCGCGGCGAGCGCGAACTGCCAGAACGTCGTCGCGGTCAGGTAGAGCACCCCCGCGATGATGTTGACGACACCTGCGGCGACGAGGACTGCCTTGCGCCCGAAGGCGTCGGCGAAACCACTGGTGGGCAGCTCGAGCAGGAGGACCATGACGCCCTGGGCTGCTCCGTAGGTCAGGGTCTGCTGGACCGTCAGGCCGCGCTCAATGGCAAAGAGGGTGAACACCCCGATGACGAAGCCGACGGGCAGCCACCGGGTGGCACTCAGGATGAGGAAGACCCGCTTGGCAGCAGCGGGGGAGAGGTGGTCGCTCACTGGTCTTCCCCACGGGGGATGCGGTCCAGGTCCAGGGGGTAGGACACGGTGTAGACCGCAAGGCGGCGGGCGGCCGGGTTGCCCTGTCCTACACGGCGATAGCGCGCAACCACCTCATCGAGCTCAGCCTTCATCGCCTGCAGCTGTGCCGGGGTCGCGACGACGTAGGAGTCGCTCATACCGGCTGCGTCACGCCACGCGATCGGCCAGGCGGCCTCGACGTCGAGCCACCTCTCGAACTGTTCGGCGAAGTGGCGGGTGTAGTCGCGCACGAGCCAGTTGAGCGCCGTCTCGGAGTCCTCGTCGCCGGCGAAGTCGCTGGGCTCGTAGGTGTGGCTCTCCGTGGCGGCCCGCCACAGGCGTCGCTTGCCCTCGCCCTCACCGGTGTCGGTCACGAGGCCGACGGACTCGAGCCTGCGGAGGTGATAGCTCGTCGCCCCCGAGTTGGTCCCGAGCGAGGTGGCGAGGGTGGTCGCAGTCGCCGGGCCGCCACGACGCAGCGCGGACAGGAGACGGGAGCGGAGCGGGTGGGCGAGCACCTTGAGCGAGGCCGCGTCGAGCCGGAGGCCGGTGAGCTGGTGGTCCGCGGAGGGGGAGTCGGAGGGCATGCTGTGCACAATACCTCTGCACATTTCGTTTGCACAACATTTGTGTATGCCGTCGGTTATCCTTCGTTTGTGCAGGTCAAGGCTACTTTCTGACCCGGACGTGGGCGATTTGGGCGCGAAGCCGGTCGCCCGTAAACTTGAGGACTGTTGTGCCGTGCGCCCTTCCCAGGGTGACCCGAGAGGTCTCATAACCTTGGCGGGAGCACACGGCATACCCCTGAGGTTCTGGTCCGGCACGGACGAAGGCTGTCCCGTCGACACAGACCGCAGGTCATCCCGTTCCATCCACACGTTAGGCAACACCGTGCGTACCTTCACCCCGAAGCCGGGCGACATCACCCGCACGTGGCACATCATCGATGCCACGGACGTCGTGCTCGGTCGCCTCGCCGTCCAGACGGCGACGCTCCTGCGCGGCAAGCACAAGCCGACCTTCGCCCCCCACGTCGACGGTGGCGACTTCGTCATCATCATCAACGCCGACAAGGTGGCCCTCACCGGCGCCAAGCTCGAGCAGAAGCGCGCCTACCGCCACTCGGGCTTCCCGGGTGGTCTGCGCAGCCGCACCTACGTCGAGATGCTCGAGAAGTTCCCCGAGAAGGCGGTCGAGAAGGCCGTCCGTGGGATGCTCCCGCGCACCACGCTGGGCCGTCAGCAGCTCACCAAGCTCAAGGTCTACGCCGGCTCCGAGCACCCCCACGCTGCGCAGCAGCCCAAGCCCTTCGAGATCACCCAGGTGGCCCAGTAATGACCGAGAACATCACCGACGCCACTGAGGCAGAGTTCGGCACCGACACCGAGGACCAGGAGATCACCGAGTACACCTCGGAGTCCTCCGCCGACTCGGCCACCGAGCCGGCCCGTCGTCCCACCGCCTCTGCTCCCGGTGCAGCCACCGGTCGTCGCAAGCAGGCCATCGCCCGCGTGCGCATCGTCCCCGGCACCGGCGAGTGGAAGGTCAACGGCCGCACGCTCGAGGCCTACTTCCCCAACAAGGTCCACCAGCAGATCGTCAACGAGCCCCTGAAGGTGCTCGAGCTCGACGGCGCCTACGACGTGCTCGTGCGCGTCCACGGTGGTGGCCCCTCCGGCCAGGCCGGCGCCGTGCGTCTTGGTGTCGCCCGCTCGCTCAACGGAGTCGACGAGGAGCTGAACCGTCCGACCCTCAAGAAGGCCGGCTTCCTCTCGCGTGACTCCCGCGTCCCGGAGCGCAAGAAGGCCGGTCTCAAGAAGGCTCGTAAGGCACCCCAGTACAGCAAGCGCTGATCCAGCGTTCTTGGCGTGCGCGTCCTCGTGGCGCGCCCCGCATGGAGGCGGCATCCCTCAGGGGGTGCCGCCTTCGGCGTGCGGGGGTAGGTTGACTCGGCGGCCGTCAACACGACCGGCGCCCTGAAGGACGACGAAAGGCACGGCATACGCATGGCACGACTGTTCGGGACCGACGGAGTCAGAGGACTCGCCAACGTCGACATCACTGCCGATCTCGCCATGCGTCTCGCCATGTCGGCCGCCACGGTCCTCGGGCGGGGCGCGCGCGAGGCTGGTCGCAAGCCCAAGGCCGTCGTGGGGCGGGACCCCCGGGCCTCCGGTGAGTTCCTCAGCGCTGCCGTCATCGCCGGACTGGCCTCGTCCGGGGTCGACGTCCACGACGTGGGCGTGCTGCCCACACCGGCGGTCGCCTTCCTCACGGCCGACATGGATGCCCACTTCGGCGTCATGCTCTCGGCCTCACACAACGCCATGCCGGACAACGGCATCAAGTTCTTCGCGCTCGGCGGGCACAAGCTCCCCGACGCGCTCGAGGACGAGATCGAGGCCGGGCTCGACTCGCCCGCGCCGTTGCCGACCGGCGCCCAGATCGGTCGGGTCCACCAGAACCGGGCCGGCCAGGCCCGCTACGTCGCGCATCTCCTGGAGGCCATCCCCAACCGTCTCGACGGGCTCACCGTCGTCATCGACGGAGCCCACGGTGCGGCCTCGTCGGTCTCACCCGAGGTGTTCCGGCTGGCCGGTGCCGAGGTCATCGAGATCGGCACCGAGCCCGACGGCCTCAACATCAACGACGGCTACGGCTCGACCCACCTGACGCACCTCAAGGACGCCGTCATCCGCCGGGGCGCCCACCTCGGCATCGCCCATGACGGTGACGCCGACCGCTGCCTCGCCGTCGACGCCGAGGGCAACGAGGTCGACGGCGACCAGATCATGGGGATCCTGGCGGTCGACATGAAGTCACGTGGCGCGCTGCACGAGGACACCCTCGTCGCGACGGTCATGAGCAACCTCGGCCTCATCCAGGCCATGGAGCGCGAGGGCATCAAGGTCAAGCAGACCGGCGTCGGCGACCGCTACGTGCTCGAGGAGATGCGCCGGTCCGGGCACACGCTCGGGGGCGAGCAGTCCGGCCACGTCATCATGCTCGAGCACGGCACCACGGGCGACGGTGTCCTCACCGGGCTCATGCTGGCCGCTCGCATGGTCGCGACCGGGCGCACCATCGCCGACCTCGGGACGGTCATGACACGCCTGCCGCAGGTGCTCATCAACGTCAAGGGCGTCGACAAGGCACGCGTCGAGAGCGACGAGCACGTGCAGGCGGCCGTGGCCGAGGCGGGGGTGCGGCTCAACGGGTCGGGACGGGTGCTGCTGCGCAAGTCGGGCACCGAGCCGGTCGTGCGGGTCATGGTCGAGGCCGCCACCAAGGACGACGCCCAGCTGGTCGCCGACCGCCTGGTCGAGGTCGTCAAGGAACGCCTCACCCTCTGACTGCACCGCCCCAAGCAGTCGAGAGTAGAGAACGCGCCGCCTCCGAAGTTCCGGAGACGGCGCGTTCTCTACTCTCGACTGGGTCAGCCGAGGCCGCTGCCGCCGGTGTAGCGACCGTGCGTGCCTGGGAGGGATTCGTCGACGCCTCCGGCGGCGTCGGCGACGTGGCGCTTGAGGTAGGCCTCGTCCTCGGCTCCCGGCTCGACATGCGTCGGGTCGAGGACGCGCTGGAGGAAGACCTTGGTCCGCTCCTCGGTGGGGGTGCCGATGACCTGCTCGGGGGAGCCTTCCTCGACGATGTTGCCGCCGTCCATGAAGATCACCCGGTCCGCGACCTCGCGGGCGAAGGCCATCTCGTGGGTGACGACGAACATCGTCATGCCCTCGCTGGCCAGCCGCCTCATGACCGACAACACGTCACCGACGAGCTCGGGGTCGAGCGCCGAGGTGGGCTCGTCGAAGAGCATGAGCTTCGGGTCCATCGAGAGCGCCCGGGCGATGGCGACGCGCTGCTGCTGGCCGCCGGAGAGCTGGGCCGGGAACGCCGACTCCTTCTCGGAGATGCCGACCTTCTCGAGGTTCTCGCGGGCCTTGGCCTGGGCCTCGTCCTTGCTGCGTCCCAGCACCGTGGTCTGCGCGATGGTGCAGTTGTCGAGAACCGACAGGTGCGGGAAGAGGTTGAACTGCTGGAAGACCATCCCCATGTTGCGGCGGATGGCGTCGATGTCGCAGTCCGGGTCGGTGACCTCGTCGCCGCCCACCTTGATCGAGCCGCTCGTGGGCTCCTCGAGGAGGTTGATGCAGCGCAGGAAGGTCGACTTGCCCGATCCGGACGGGCCGATGACACAGACGACCTCACCCTGGCGGATGGTGGCGTTGAGTCCCTGCAGGACGTGGTTGCTGCCGAAGGACTTGTGGAGGTCGACGACCTCGACGACCGTGGAGCCGGCGGTGGTGGACGCAGCCATGGTGCTCAGCGCTCCTTCTTCTGACGGGCTTCCATGCGGCGCACGAGGATGGAGAGCGGGAGGGTGATGATCAGGTAGCAGAACCCCGCGACCATGAGCGGCGTGAGGTTGGCGTTCGAGCTGGCCAGGTCGCGGCCGTACTTCGTCAGCTCGTAGCCCGTGGCCGACAGCCCGAGGACGTAGACGAGCGAGGAGTCCTTGACGAGAAGGATGACCTCGTTGGTGAGCGGCGGGGTGATGATCCGGAAGGCCTGGGGAAGCACGATCTTGCGCGTGGCCGTCCCAGAGGGCATACCCAGGGAACGCGCCGCCTCGATCTGTCCCGGTGGGACCGCCTGGATTCCCGCTCGGATGGTCTCGGCCATGTAGGCCGAGGCCACCAGGCCGAGAGCGACCCAGACCGTGCCGTAGGGGTCGTAGGGGATGATGAGCCCTTCGAACGCCAAGGGCAGAAGGCTGAACGCGAGGAAGACGACGATCGCCGGCAGGCCGCGGAAGAACTCGATCCACACGGTCGCGATCCACCGGTACGGACCGACTGACGACAGTCGCATCAGGGCGAGCACAGTGCCCAGCACGAGACCGATGAGGAACGCACCAGCGGTGTAGACGAGCGTGTTCTTGAAGGCGGTGGGCAGGCCCTCGGTCAGCGTGAGCTTCACGAGGTCTGTGCGGAAGAAGACGTCCTGGAGCTGGCCCCAGTTGGCCGTGAAGAGCACGACGAGGACGATGATCGCCAGCACGGCGTACTGCGCCCACCGGATCCGTTGTGCCCTGCGGCGGGGGGACAGCTTCTTCTTCGGTGCCGTTTCAGTGGTGGTGGTGCTCATGAGTTCTCCTGCCGACCTGCGGGTGCGGGCTCAGATGCGCCGGGGCGGCGGCCCGGTCGAAACCGTACCGCCGCCCCGGCGCCCCGAGAAAGGTCACTTCGGGGCGTCGACTCCGAACCACTTCTTGTAGATCGTGTTGTAGCGGCCGTCCGCCTTCGAGTCCGTGAGGATCTTGTTGGTGAGCTCGGCGAGCTTGGTGCCGTTGGGATCGTCCTTCTTGAACATCAGGCCGTACTGCTCGCCGGTGTCGAACTCCTTGACGACCTCTGCGCCCGGGTTCTCCTTGGCGTAGTCGAGAAGAGGACCGTTGTCGTTGATCGCTCCGTCGACGCGGCCGGACAGGACGGCAGCGAGCTGCGAGGGGAGGTCCTCGAAGACGACCGGGGTGAACCCGTTGGCGGCCTTCTCCTTCTCGCCGAACTCCTGGCCCGTGGTGTCGGTCTGCACGCCGAGCTTCTTGCCCTTGAGGCCGGCAAGATCGGTGATGCCCGAACCCTTCTTGACGATGAGGGCCGCGGTCGAGTCGAAGTAGGGGTCCGAGAAGAGGACGGCCTTCTTGCGCTCGTCGTTGATCGTCGTGGCGCCGTAGCCCATGTCGCACTTCTTGGCGGCGAACGCCGCTCCGGAGGTGATCGTCGCGAACTCGATGTCGACGACCTCCTGCTCGACCTTGAGCTCCTTGGCGACGAGGTCGGCGAGGTCGACGTCGAAGCCGACGACCTTGGAGCCTTCCTTGTGCTCGAACGGCTTGTAGGACAGGTGCGTGCAGGCCTTGAGCTTGCCGTCCGTGATCAGGGTGATGCCGCTGGAGTTCGAGGCAGCGGGCTCGGCGTCCCCGTCACCGGAACCGCAGGCGGCGAGGGCGAGAGTGGACATGAGCGCGGCGGCAGCGAGGGCGCTGGCGCGGCGGGTACGTGAGGTGGTCACCGGGGGACTCCTTGGCGGTAGTGGACGTGGTCGACCCACGTCTGACTAGTCGCTGACCCTACCCAGCGCTGAGCCGGATGCAGCGACTTTGTCGCATGAGACCCCCGAATCGTGACCTGTGTCGTGCCTCGCCGGCCCCCGATCAGGACTGGTGCGAGGCGATGATCCGGGCGTACTCGAGCCCCGAGTCCTTGATGGTGCGCTTCTGGGTGTCGTAGTCCACGTGGACGATGCCGAAGCGCTTGCTGTAGCCGAACGCCCACTCGAAGTTGTCCATGAGGGACCACGCGAAGTAGCCGCGGATGTCGGCGCCGTCGTCGATCGCTTGCTTCGCGGCGTCGAGGTGACCGTGCAGGTATGCCGTCCGCTCCGGATCGTGGACCGCCGCGCCCTCGGGTCCGGTCTCGAGGGTGTCCGGCCAGGCGGAGCCGTTCTCGGTGACATAGATCGGCAGCCCGGACTCCTCCCACGAGCGCATGAGGATGTCGTGATGGCCCTCGGGCGAGATCTCCCAGCCCATGTCGGTGAGTGGTGGGCGTGGCTCGGCGTCCTCGACGCCCTCGCCGCCCGGGAGCGGATGGACGGCACCTTCCGCGTGGCGGACGCGGGTGGGGAAGTAGTTGTTGACGCCGAGGTTGTCGAGGGGGGCGTTGATGACCTCGAGGTCCCCCTCCTGGATGTAGGCGTGGTCGGTGAGGTGGGCCGTGTCCTCGAGCAACGTCGCCGGGTAGGAGCCGTGGAAGAGCGGGCCGAAGAAGACACCGTTGAGGACGTTGTCGGCCCGACGCACGGCATCGAGATCGCGTTCGTCGCCGTCCTCGGGTCCCCAGACCTGGGTGGGGTTCAACGTGATCGACACCTCCGCGTCGGCGCACTTCTCACGGATGACCGGGACCGCGGTGCCGTGGGCGAGCATGAGATGGTGCGCGGACACGAGTCCCTCGACGGGGTCCGTGTGCCCGGGGGCGTGTTGTCCGAGCGAGTAGCTGAGGAAGGACGAGCACCACGGCTCGTTGAGGGTGGTCCAGTTCTTCACGCGGTCACCCAAAGCGTCCACGACGGCCCCGGTGTAGTCGGCGAACCAGTCCTTGATGTCACGGTTCAGCCAGCCACCACGATCGCCGAGGGCCTGCGGCAGATCCCAGTGGTAGAGCGTGACAAAGGGGCGAATCCCGTTGTCGAGCAGCGTGTCCACGAGGCGTGAGTAGAAGTCGATGCCGGCCTGGTTGACCGCGCCCGTGCCGGTCGGGATGACTCGGGGCCAGGCGACGGAGAAGCGGTAGGCACCCAGACCCAGCTCCTTCATGAGCGCGACGTCCTCGGGGACGCGGTGGTAGTGGTCGCACGCCACCTCGCCGGACTCGCCGCCGTGGACCTTGCCGGGCTCGGCGCTGAAGGTGTCCCAGATGGACGGAGAGCGCCCGTCCTCGGCGACGGCCCCCTCGATCTGGTAGCTCGCGGTGGCTGCGCCCCACAGGAATCCGTCGGGGAAGGTCGTCTCGAAGGTCATGGACCCAACGTAGTCCGCACACGAGTGCTGAGGCATGGTGTTCATATGCCATACGAAGCAGTCAACGAGACCCTGTACACGATCGCCGCGACCGCCACGGGTGGGCGTGAAGGCACCGTCAAGAGCGAGGACGGCGTCGTCGACCTTCCTCTGGGCAAGCCGGGCAGCCAGGCCAACCCGAAGGCCAACCCCGAGACCCTCTTCGCCTCCGGATACGCCGCCTGCTTCACCGGTGCCCTCAACCTCGTCGCCAAGAAGGACGGCCTCGACACGAGTGCGTCCGTCGTGACGGCCGACGTGACGTTTGGCAAGACCGACAGTGGGGCCGGCCTCGCGGTCGCGATCGAGGCGGTCATCCCGGGTGTCGACGAGGACAAGGCCCAGGAGCTCGTTGAGAAGGCCCACGAGGTGTGCCCCTACTCCAAGGCCACCCGCGGCAACATCGATGTCACCGTCACGGGACGCGCGGCCTGACCATGGCTGCCGTCACGGTCATCGGTGGCCACGGCAAGATCGCGCTGCGGCTTGCCCAGCAGCTGTCCGACGCGCGCCACGAGGTCACGTCGTGGATCCGCAACGCCGACCAGAGCGCTGACATCGAGGAGGTCGGGGCGACCCCGGCGGTCCTCGATGTCGAGTCGCTGTCGGTCGAGCAGATGACGGAGGCGTTCGCTGGAGCGGACGTCGTCGTGTGGTCCGCCGGTGCCGGCGGTGGCAACCCCGAGCGCACCATCGCTGTGGACCGTGATGCGGCCATCCGCTCGATGGAGGCGGCCGTCGCCGCCGGGGTGCCGCGTTACGTCATGGTGTCCTACATCGGCTCTGGCCCCGATCACGGTGTGCCGCAGGACAACCCGTTCTTCACCTACGCCCAGGCCAAGACCGATGCGGATGCCCACCTCCGCGAGACCTCCCTCGACTGGACGATCCTCGGACCGAGCACGCTGACCGATGACTCGGGCACCGGACGCATCGAGGTCGGTGACGATCTCGAGCCCGGCCATGTCACGCGTGACGACGTGGCGACCGTGGCGGCATACGTCGTCAAGCACGACGTCTTCGCGCGCACCACGGTCCTGTTCAACAACGGAGAGACACCGATCAAGCTGGCGCTCGACGCCATCGTCTGAACCTCAGCCCGGCAGGACCTCATCCCCGACGCGCACCACACCGGTGCTGTCGGGGATGAGCTGCATCGCGAACCAGGTCTTGCCGTTCCAGCGACGGTGCCGGGCCAGGGTGCGGATGGGTTCCTTCGATGTCGCGAGGGTGCCAGGGTCGATGGTCGTCATGACGCACCTGTCGACGGGCTTCGCCACCCGGAAGGTCACCTCGCCCAGCCGGACGGTCGACCACCTGTCCTCGACGAACGCCTCCAGGTCACCGCCGATGACGACGTTGGGCCGGAAGCGCTCGATCGACAACGGCTCGGGCACCGGCTCGCCACGGTCCACAGCGCCCTCGGCGATCCAGTCGTTGAGCCGGCCCAGCGACCGTTGGCTGGCGAGGGTCACGGGATAGCCGTCGGCGTATGCCGTGTGGTCACCTCCCTGGCTGAAGTCGGGGTTGAGCGCCCGACGCGTCGGGTCGACGCATCGCACCAGACGCAGCCCGGGAACACCGGCGACACGGCTCACCCACTCATCGGCCTCGGGCGCCTCGAGAGCGCCGGTGAGGTCATGACGGTGCAGTCGAACCGGGAGCACCTCGGAACCAGTCCCGGGCAGCTGCAGGTCCGGCATACCGGGAGCGCGCAGTCGCAGCGTCGCCGTGACCTCGCTGCTCGTCTCAGGGGTGTCCGCCGAGATGGAGAACAGGCGGGGCAGCTCGCGGGCCGAGACGAGAACTCCCTCGGCGTCGATGACCATCCAACGTCGGTCACCAGCGAACCCCGGCAGCTCGACGGCGGCCGACCTCACCGGCCGAACTGCCGTGCTCTTGACCGGATGCACGTTGAGCCCGACGACGTGGATGGTCGACATCGCTCGACCTTCACGCGCGCTGTTCGAGGAGGCCGGTGTCGACGTCGTAGATGAACCCGCCCACAGCGACGCTGTCGGGGATGAGCGGGTGGGCGCGCACGGCCATGACGTCGGCCTTGAGAGCGGTCTCCTGGTCGGCGATCACGTGGAAGCCCTGCCACGAGGCGTCGGAGCCGGCCTTCTCGCCGATGAGCGCGCGCAGCTCGGTCTCGGAGTACTTCGTCATCGCGCAGCGGGTGTGCGGCACCACGAGCACGCGCTGGACATTGAGCAGGTGCACACCGAGGACGAGCGCCTCGAGTGCCGCGGCCGTCACGCGCCCACCGGGGTTGCGGAAGATCTTGGCGTCACCGGGGGAGAGGCCGAGCATGCCCAGCGGGTCGATGCGCGAGTCCATGCAGGTGACGACGGCGACGCCCCTGTGGGCGATGCCGTCGAAGCCACCGAGGGTGAACTGAGTCGCGAAGGCCTCATTGGCCGCGAGCAGATCATCGAATTCCGGTGTGGGGAAGGGGTTCTCACTCATTTCAGTCCTGGTCGTTTGGGGATGGTCATGGCCAGCGGTTTGGTCACTGAGGCAAAGAAGTCGTTGCCCTTGTCGTCGACGACGATGAAGGCCGGGAAGTCCTCGACCTCGATCTTCCAGATCGCCTCCATGCCGAGCTCGGGGTACTCGAGCACCTCGACGCTCCTGATGCAGTCCTGGGCAAGACGAGCGGCCGGACCTCCGATCGAGCCGAGGTAGAAGCCGCCGTGCTCGTTGCAGGCGTCCGTGACGACCTTGCTCCGGTTGCCCTTGGCGAGCATCACCTTGGATCCGCCAGCGGCCTGGAACTGCCCGACGTAGGAGTCCATGCGACCGGCGGTCGTCGGACCGAAGGAACCGGACGGCATACCCTCGGGGGTCTTTGCGGGACCGGCGTAGTAGACCGGGTGGTCACGCAGGTAGCCCGGCATCTCCTCCCCGGCGTCGAGTCGCTCCTTGATCTTGGCGTGGGCGATGTCGCGGGCGACGACGAGCGGTCCGCTGAGTGAGAGGCGGGTCTTGACGGGGTATGCCGTCAGCTCACCGAGGATCTCGTCCATCGGCCGGTTGAGGTCCACTTCGACGACGGCACCCTGGCCGGTGGAGCCGGCGCCGGTGGCCTCGTCGTGGCTCTCGAGCGCGCCGTGCGTCGTGTCGGGGAGGAACCGGGCCGGGTCGGTCTCGAGCTGCTCGATGAACACACCCTCGGCCGTGATCTTGGCGAGGACCTGGCGGTCCGCCGAGCACGACACGGCGATGGCGACAGGAAGCGAGGCGCCGTGCCGAGGGAGGCGGACGACGCGCACGTCGTGGCAGAAGTACTTGCCGCCGAACTGTGCGCCGATGCCGAACTCGCGGGTCAGGCCGAGCACCTGCTCCTCGAGCGCGGTGTCGCGGAAGCCGCGACCCGTTGCTGCATCGCCCGTCGTGGGGAGGGCGTCGAGGTACTTGGCGCTCGCGTACTTCGCTGTCTTGAGGGCGAACTCGGCGCTCGTGCCACCGATGACGATGGCCAGGTGGTAGGGCGGGCACGCCGCCGTGCCGAGGCTCCGGAGCTTCTCGTCGAGGAAGCGCATCATCGCGGACTCGTTGAGGACGGCCTTGGTCTCCTGGAAGAGGAACGACTTGTTGGCGCTGCCGCCACCCTTGGCCATGAAGAGGAACTTGTAGGTGCTCTCGTGGCCCGGGGTCGTGTCGGCATAGAGCTCGATCTGCGCGGGCAGGTTGTTGCCCGTGTTCCGCTCGTCCCACATGTTCACCGGCGCCATCTGCGAGTAGCGCAGGTTGAGGCGCGTGTAGGCGTCGTGGATGCCGTGGGAGAGGGCCTTCTCGTCGATGCCGTCGGTGAGCACGTGCTGGCCGCGCTTGCCCATGACGATCGCCGTGCCCGTGTCCTGGCACATCGGCAGCACACCACCAGCGGCGATGTTGGCGTTCTTGAGCAGGTCGAGAGCGACGAACTTGTCGTTGCTGCTGGCCTCGGGGTCATCGAGGATGTCGCGCAGCTGCTGCAGGTGAGCCGGCCGCAGGTAGTGCGCGATGTCGTGCATCGCCGTCCCGCTCAGCAGACGCAGCGCCTCGGGTGCGACCTGGAGGAACTGGCGCCCGCCCGGGCCGTCGAGGACCTCGACGCCGTCCGTGGTGAGCAGTCGGTACGCCGTGTCGTCACGACCGACCGGAAGGAGGTCCTCGTAGGCGAACTCGGCCATCGTCGTCAGATCTCCCCTCGCGTCGGTGCATAGGCGCCGGCCCGCCCGACCGTGATCGCGCTCGTCGCCAGCGCCCGGCTGACCGAGCCGGCCACGGCGTCGAGCGTGGCTTCGCGGAGCCGCTGCCGAGCGTCGGCGTCGCCGAGCAGCCCGGCGTCGAGCATCCCGGACACCAGCCCTGCCATGAAGGAGTCGCCGGCGCCCACCGTGTCTGCGACCGTGTCGACTCGGGCGGGAGCCTGCGCGAGCTCGCCGGTGGCTGAGACGCGGTAGGCGACGCCGTCGCCACCGCGGGTGATGACGACGAGTCCCGGTCCCAGCCGACCCCATGCGGCCATGACGTCCGGGAGGGACTCCCCGGCATACAGCCACGCGACGTCGTCCTCGCTGGCCTTGACCACGTCGCTGAGAGCGATGAGCTCCTCGACACGGTCTCGCACCTCGTCGACGGTGCCCATGATCGAGGGGCGGACGTTGGGGTCGTAGGAGATCGTCGCGTGCTCACGGGCTGCGGCGAGGGTCTGGGTGACCACGGCCTCGCCGGGTGTGAGCGTCGCCGCGATGGAGCCGGTGTGGACGTGAGCGACCCTGTCGAGACCGGTGACGGGGCGCAGGTCCCAGTGCAGGTCGAAGTCATACTCAGCCGCGCCGGAGTCGTCGATCGTCGCGAGCGCCGTCGACGTCGGATGCTGGCCGGCGTCGAGGTTCTCGATGGTCACGCCGTGCGAGGTGATCTGCTCGGTGCAGCGCGTGCCGTGGTCGTCATCGCCGAGGGTCGTGGCGAGGACGGTGTCGTGACCGAGCCGAGCGATGCCCATGGCGACGTTGGCGGGGGAGCCGCCGACGTGCTCGGCGACCGCACCGTCAGGGGTGTGGACGATGTCGACGAGGGTCTCGCCGACGACGAGGACGCGCTGCTCCGTGGTGAGGTTGTCAGCCATGTCAGGCATCTCCCTGCGGGAGGCCCGCGGTGCGGCCGACGACGTGGTGGCTCTCGACGACCCGGACGGTGCCCGACTTGACCGCTGCGCCGTCGGCGCGGTTCTTGTCGCCCCTGCCGACCCAGCGGCCACCGGCCATGGCGGCGGCCTCGGTGACGCGGACGAGCTCGAGCGCGAGGTTGCGGTCGGGGACGTTCGCGGACGGGGCGTCGGGCATGGGAGACCTGTCTTCCTTGACGTGGCGCGGTGGCTGAATCGGGCTGGGATCCTGCGCGCCCGACTCTATCGCCGACCCGATACGTCGATCCCCGGGGTTATCGGCGACGATGGAGGTGTGAGCACGACGCCGACCAAGAGCCGCTACTCGATGGGTTCCGCCCCCAACATGCTGCGGTCGCTCCTCGTCATCGGCGCCCTCATGGCCCTCATCTGGTTCATGACCCCTCGCGTCAACACGCTGGGTGGACCGGTCGTGGACGTGCACGGCACGGCCCTGTCCGTCGCGAAGGAGAGCGGGTGGCCGATCTCCGAAGCCGTCGACCTGCCCGCGGACTGGAAGACGACGAGCGCGCGCTACGTCAAGGCGACCGACGGTCTCATGACCTGGCACGCGGGGTACCAGGCGCCCTCGGGCAACTACGTGGCCGTGGAGCAGACCCGGGACGCCACCCAGGGGTGGGTCGATGCCCAGACCAACCGGGCGCGTCGCGTCGGCGAGCTCCAGGCGGCGGACATCACGTGGATCAAGTTCGAACGCGGCGGCAAGGTCCAGAACAGCCTCCTCGACCGGCGCAAGGGGGCCGGCGAGCTGACGACGCTGCTCACGGGCACCGGCACGTTCGAGGAGCTCACCTTCGTCGCCGAGCACCTCGGCCCCGTCACCGAGTGACGGCTGCTCGACCCGCGACGGCGGCTACTCGCTGAGCTTGGCCTCGGCCTCGTCGAGCCACTTCGCGCAGTGCGCGGCCAGGGCCTCGCCGCGCTGCCACAGTCCCATGCTGTCCTCGAGACCGACCTGCCCGTTCTCGAGTCGCGCGACGATGTCGACGAGCTCGTCACGCGCGGCCTCGTAGCTCATCTCCGCCACATCGGCGTTGGCGCCATCGGGGGTCGCGACAACGCTCGCCTCGTCGACGCTCTCGGGCTGCGGGGTGCTGTTGGCCATGCGCAGCACCATAGCCGCGGACGAGGACAAGGCCCCCGTGGAGCAGTGTGGTCGGCGCCTGCACGACGCGGTTCGCGAACCGGGCGCTCACTGGTGGACCGGATCGGTCCGGTTCACGAAGGACCTGATGGTTCACGAACCGCTTCGGGCTTGCAGTGGCGCCGCGCTGCGGGACACGCTCGCCGTGGTGAGGCTTCAAGTCCCGGTCGGCTCAACCCTCGGTGCGGACGCCGAAGTCTCCGCGAGCCACCGTCACGTGGAGCAGCTCCCGGACGCTCAGCTCGGCGGGGTCGTGCACGACGGCTCCGTCGACCTGCTGGACGATCGCGTATCCCCGGTCGAGCGTCGACTGCGGTGAGAGCGTGCGCACCTGGGCCCGGAGGTGTCGGACACCGTCGTGGTGACGGTGCAGCTGGGCCTCGACGCGGTGCCGTGCCCGGGACCGAAGCGCTGTCACCACCTCCCGCTGCACGCGCACGAAGGCTCCCGGATCGGCGAGCACCGGGCGCGACCGCAGCTCGACGAGTCGCCGCCGCTCGTGGTGCAGTCGCCCCTCGAGGGCTCGCCGACCCCGCGTGCGTGCCGCCTCGACGACCTGGTGCTCGCGGTCGGCGTCGGGGACGATCGCCTTGGCCGCGTCGGTCGGCGTGGAGGCGCGGTGGTCGGCGACGAGGTCGAGCAGGGGTGAGTCGACGTCGTGGCCGATGGCGCTCACGACCGGTGTGCGCGTGGCCGCCACAGCGCGCAGAAGCGCCTCGTTGCTGAACGGCAGCAGGTCCTCGACCCCGCCCCCACCGCGCGCGATGACGATGACGTCGACGTCCGGTATGCCGTCCAGCTCGCGGAGTGCCCCCGTCACCTCGGTGACGGCGTTGCCGCCCTGGACGGCCACCTGGCGGATCTCGAACTGCGCCGTCGGCCAGCGGCGCCTGGAGTTCTCGACGACGTCCTTCTCGGCGGCGCTGGCCCGGCCACAGATGAGGCCGATGCGGCGCGGGAGGAAGGGCAGTGCTCGCTTGCGGTCGGAGTCGAAGAGACCCTCGCTCGCGAGGTTGCGCTTGAGGTACTCGATGCGGGCGAGCAGCTCGCCCACGCCGACGGGACGGATCTGCCGACCGTCGAGCATGAGGCTGCCGCGCTGGGTCCAGAACGTCGGCTTGGCCTGGACGACGACCCGCGCACCCTCGACCAGCGGTGTGCCCATCGCGTCGAGGGCATTGACCTGGATCGCCACCGACAGGGACATGTCGACGTCGGGATCGCGCAACGTCACATAGGCCGTGCGCGCACCGGGGCGACGGTTGAGCTGGACCACCTGGCCCTCGACCCAGAGGACCGACATCTTGTCGACGTACTCGGCGATCTTCATCGAGAGCAGGCGGACCGGCCACGGCTGCTCGGCGGTGGTGTCGCCGGCCCGCTCGGGGAGAGCCGGGCGCGCATCGGGGCTGGTCACGGAGCCACTGTAGGAGGTGGGTCCGTCAGCGCTGCCGGCGTCGCCGTCAGGACCGCAGCGTCGCCCGCCGGCGCGAGCGGCTGGCCGTGGTGGGCGACCACGACGCAGGGTCGCGTACGCCGTGTGGTGCGCACCCGGCATACGCGGGCTCGGGCGATTGGGGACGCCACGAACGGCGACCTACCATTGAAGACGTGACCGCCGCATATCTTCCCCATGACCAAGCCACCAAGCGCGTGCTCCTCGCGGCGCCTCGCGGCTACTGCGCCGGAGTCGACCGGGCCGTCGTCACGGTCGAGAAGGCGCTCGACCTCTATGGGGCACCGGTCTATGTGCGCAAGGAGATCGTCCACAACAAGCACGTCGTGACGACGCTCGAGAAGCGCGGCGCGATCTTCGTCGAGGAGACCGACGAGGTGCCCGAGGGCGCGACGGTGATCTTCTCGGCCCACGGCGTCGCCCCGGTCGTCCACGAGGAGGCCAAGGCGCTCGGCCTCAAGACGATCGACGCGACCTGTCCCCTCGTCACCAAGGTGCACCGTGAGGCCGTCCGCTTCGCCAGCGACGACTTCGACATCCTCCTCATCGGCCACGAGGGCCACGAGGAGGTCGTCGGCACCGCCGGTGAGGCACCCGAGCACATCACCCTCGTCGACGGACCCGAGGACGTCGACAACGTCGAGGTGCGCGACCCCGACAAGGTCGTGTGGCTGTCGCAGACCACGCTGTCGGTCGACGAGACCATGGAGACGGTGCGTCGCCTCCGCGAGAAGTTCCCGCTGCTGCAGGACCCGCCCAGTGACGACATCTGCTACGCCACCCAGAACCGCCAGCTCGCCGTCAAGCACATGGCGCCGGACTGCGACCTGATGATCGTCGTCGGCTCCCGCAACTCCTCGAACTCGGTGCGCCTCGTCGAGGTGGCACTCGAGCACGGGTCCAAGGCCGGTCACCTCGTCGACTATGCCGACGAGATCGACGCGTCGTGGCTCGACGGGGTCGCGACGGTGGGTGTCACCTCCGGTGCCTCCGTGCCGGAGCTGCTCGTCCGTGGGGTGCTCGACTACTTGGCTGAGCGGGGCTTCGAGGACGTGCGGCCGGTCGTCGCAGCGCAGGAGTCGCTGATGTTCTCGCTGCCCAACGAGATCCGCCGCGACCTCAAGGCCGCGGGGCTGTCCGACAAGATGGTGCACGACGCCGGGTTCACCGCGGACGGCTCACTCCGCTGACGGGGGCGGCCGCGCCTCAGGCGCGGTCGATGAGGGCGGCCAGGCCGTCCAGGGTGCGAGCGAGTCCGAAGCCCCACGCCGACTCGGCGCTCCACGCGCTGCCCTGCGCCTCGCCGGCTGCTGACCCGATGCGCGCGGCCCGCGGGTAGGCCTCGGCGTCGAAGGCCCTGGCGAGGACGGGCTCGTTGGCGGTCCACCACTGGGCATCGCTCATCGCGGTGTCGGTGGTCGCGCGGGCCGCGTCGTGCGCCGACCTCACGTGTGCCTGCACGAAGCCGAGCAGGTAGGTCAGCGCGGCGTCGGTGTCGACATCGGACAGGCCCGTGTCGTCGAACGCCGCAAGCTCGTGCTCGTACTTGTCCATCACGCCCGGCCCCAGCGGTGGGCGGCTGAGGGCCGCGACCTCGGTCAGCCAGGGGTGCTGGACGAGCAGCTCTCGGTTGGCCTGCGCGACCCTGGTGAGGCGCGTCCGCCAGCCGGATCGGCGCCAGGCCGGCCGGGGCATCCGGAGGTAGAGCGTGTCGACCATGAGGTCGAGCAGCTCGGCCTTGCCGGGGACGTAGGTGTAGACCGACATCGCTGACACCCCGACGGCCTCGGCCACGGCACGCATCGTGACCGCCGCCAGCCCCTGCTCATCTGCCAGTCGAAGTGCCGCATCGACGACCTGCTCGACGGTCACCGACCGACCCGGCCCCCTGCGGCGGGGGGCGGCTGACGGGTCGCCCCAGAGCAGGGCGAGCGTGCGGCTGGGCTCGCCAGCGCCCGTGGCGGTGGGAGGTCTGGTGGCCATGGGAAGAATTCTGCCACGATCGTGTTGTACGCAGTACACCGTACGCCGTATAGTGTAAGGATCCGTACCGCAAAGTCGAGGAGACCAATGACTCAGAGCACCACCGCACGCCCCGCCCACCCATCGACAGGAGCCCCCGTGGAGTTCAGCAGCTTCACCGTGTCACTCAACGTCGTCGACGTCGAGGCCTCGGCCTCGTGGACGAAGCAGCACCTCGGGTTCACGGAGGCGATGGCCGCCGACGGGTTCGTCGCGCTCCAGCACGAGCAGACAGGGACGAGCATCGTCTACCTCCGCGTAGGTCTGTCGACGTTCAAGCCGGCGTCGGCAGCAGGGCCGGCGAACGGTCTGCTCCTCGCCCTCACGGTGGACGACATCGACGCGCAGTACGGCCGTCTGCAGGCCGAGGGCGTCTCGATCGTCACCCCGATCGAGACCGAGCCGTGGGGCGAGCGCTACTTCCAGATGGCCGACCCGAACGGGGTGATCTATCAGCTCGTGCAGTGGGTCGAACCGACCGACCCGCAGTACGCCCCCGTCGACGCGACGGCCTGACCCGTTGATCCGGCTCGCGAGCCACATCTCTCCTCGCGAGCCGGATCAACCAGGCTCGCGAGGACCTACCCGGCTCGCGAGCCCGACCGACCGTCGTCCTCAGGCACGGGCAGGTCGAGCAGCAGGTCCGGACGCTCGTCCTGCGCACCGACGGCCTCGAGGAGCTCGATGGCGGTGAGGACGCGAGGCCCGGTCTCGAGCGGTGCCAGCTCGGGAAGCTCGTCGGTGACGACGTCGAGCTCCTGCATCCGCCGGGCCGTGACGAAGACCCGGGACTCGAGGGCGCCGACGAACTGGTTGTAGCTCTCGACGGTGGCGTGCAGGGAGCGCCCCATCTTGGCCGTGTGGGTCCCGAGCGTCGCGAGCCGCCGGTAGAGCTCCTGCCCGAGGGCCAGCAGCTCGCGAGCACTCGAGCTCAGCGAGTCCTGCTGCCAGCCGAACGCGACCGTGCGCAACAGGGCGAGCAGGGTGCCCGGCCCGACGAGGACGACACGCGAGGCCATCGCCCGCTCGTGCAACCCCGGGTCGGCCGCGAGGGCCGCCCCCAGCATCGCGTCACTGGGCACGAAGCAGACGACCATCTCAGGTGTCGTGTCGAAGGCCGACCAGTAGTCCTTGGCCGCGAGGGCGTGGACGTGCTGCCGCAACGCCCGCGCGTGCTCCCGGAGCAGCTCAGCCCGCTCGTCCTCGGGGAGCTCCTCGGTCTGCGCGTCGAGGAAGGCGGCCATCGGGGCCTTGGCATCGATGACGAGGGAGCGCTCGCCGGGCAGTCGCACGACCACGTCGGGGCGCACCTCGCGGTCGTGCCGGCTGCGCGCGCGGACCTGCTCCTCGAAGTCGCAGCGCGCCAGCATGCCGGAGGCCTCGAGCACCCGCCGCAGCTGCACCTCGCCCCAGGAGCCCCGCACCGACGAGGACCGCAGTGACCCCGCGAGCGACTGGGTCTGGCGCCCCAGCTGCTGGGCCTCGGACTCGACCCGGCCCATGACCGCCCGGATCGCTCCGAACTGCTCCACGCGGTCACGCTCGAGCACACCCACCTGTCGCTCCACCCGGCCCAGGGCATCACGCAGCGGCGCGAGCAGCGATGCCGTCTCGAGGTCCTCGGCCAGCGAGGCCTCGAGGTCGAGCACCCGCTCGCGGAGCAGGTCACGCTCCGTGGCCACGGACGCTGCGCGGACGGAGTACGTCTGCCGGAGAAGCAGGTATGCCGTGAGCGCACCGATGACGATGCCCCCCACCAACGTGATCCACGGGTTCATGGGTGCCACCGTGCCAGTCGGCACCGACAGGGCGCGGGACCTCAGGAGCGAGCGACGGGGCGGAAGGCGCGTTGGAGCCAGACGGTCACGACGCCGGCGACGAGCATCCCGGCGATGTTGACGACGAGCTGGCTCACCGAACCCCTGATCTCGTCAGGCGACCAGAGGGCCAGCGCGAGTGCCAGGTTCCCTGCCGCCGGGACCGTGGTGACGGAGATGAAGACCCCGACCATGGCTGCTGACTTCGCGGTCGTCATCGCCAGGACTCCAGCAGCGCCTGCGACGAGCGCCACGATGAACGACCACCGGTCCGGGTGCCAGATGAAGCCGGTCAGTGGCCACGGACGCGTCACCATCTCCGACGTGATCAACCCGGTCGCCCGGGCGACCAGGGCCAGCAGCATGACCGCGACGATGGCGACGAGGAATGCGGCCACGAGTCGTGACAGCCCTCGCGCCGCCTGACCCCACCGACCGAACGCCATGGCCACGCACGCCCCCGCGATGGACGCGAACTCCGGGCCGACGACCATCGCCCCCACGACGAGGACGGCCGAGTCGGTGATGACCGCGATGGCGGCAAGGATCGTCGCGAGGACGAGGAACGCCAGGTAGGTCGCGCTGGGCCGCGCGCTCGTGCGCGCCCGGTCGAGCACCGCGCCCCAGAGCACGGCATCGTCCGGGTCGCCCGGTGCTGCGCGACCGACCGCAGAGGCCGCGTCGAATCGGGAACCGTCCACATCGCTGAAGGCCAGACCACCACGCGCGGGCAGTCCCGTCGCGCAGATCGCGTCGATGACGTCGCTGGCCGCTTCGCGTGCCACGTCGGCCTCGATCGCATCGCCCACGGGTTGCACCGACACGCCGCGCATGACGACGACGTTGGTGACGCGGTCGTCGGTGACGAGGAGGTCCTCGATCGTGGGGGAGAGGTCCGTTGGAACCGTCATCCTCAGGTGGACGAGCATGACGTGCAGGCTATGCCGCACGGTCGCCTCCGCGCGGTGGCGGACCCGCAAGTTAGCCTCGATGCATGGCAGACCGCGGGCGACCCGACCCATCCTCCAAGGGTGCAGCTGACTCCGGTCGGGGGTCCCATGTGCACTTCCTCAACGCCAAGCTCCCACGCAAGCGCAACATCGCCCAGGGCCTGCTGCGCAACGAGGACGGCGAGATCCTGCTGTGCGAGCTGACCTACAAGTCCGAGTGGGACCTGCCCGGGGGCGTCGTCGACCCCAGGGAGTCGCCGGCCGCGTGTGTCGTCCGTGAGATCACCGAGGAGCTCGGGGTCGCGCTCGGCATCGAGTCCCTCCTTGCCGTCAACTGGCTGCCGCCGTGGCGCGGGTGGGACGACGCGGTCCTGTTCCTCTTCGGAGTGGGCGTGGTCCCGCGCTCGTTCACCGACGACCTGACCCTCCTGCCGCGTGAGATCAAGGGGGTGCACTGGGTGGCTCCCGAGGCGCTCGTCGACCACGTCGCGCCCTACACCGCACGGATGGTGGAGCAGGTCCTCGAAGGTGGACGGCCGGCATACCCGATGTATCTCGAGAACAGCGAAGTCCCCGCGAGCCTGCAGTGACCAGCGCAAGGAGCCGTGTGGTGAAGGCACGCGCCCTGCGCCAGTAGACTCCTGTCCCCGTGGCACTCACCATCGGAATCGTCGGGCTCCCCAACGTCGGCAAGTCGACGATGTTCAACGCCCTGACCAAGAACAACGTCCTCGCCGCGAACTACCCGTTCGCGACCATCGAGCCCAACGTCGGCGTCGTGCCGCTGCCGGACGACCGGCTGGCCAGGCTCGCCGAGATCCACGGGTCCGAGAAGATCCTGCCGGCCACGGTGTCCTTCGTCGACATCGCCGGCATCGTCCGTGGCGCCTCGGAGGGGGAGGGGCTCGGCAACAAGTTCCTCGCCAACATCCGCGAGGCGGACGCGATCTGCCAGGTCGTGCGCGCGTTCGAGGACGGTGACGTCGTCCATGTCGACGGCAAGGTCTCGCCCGAGTCCGACATCGAGACGATCCACACCGAGCTGATCCTCGCCGACCTCCAGACCCTCGAGAAGGCCGTGCCGCGCCTCGAGAAGGAGTCGCGGATCAAGAAGGAGTCCAAGCCGCTCCTCGACAACGCCCTCGTCGCGCAGAAGGTGCTCGAGGAGGGCACGACCCTGTATGCCGTCAAGGACGACACCAAGGTCGGTCTCGACTGGGCTGCCACCACCTCCCTGGGCCTGCTCACGACCAAGCCCTTCATCTATGTCTTCAACCTCGACGAGGACCAGCTCGCGGACGCCGAGCTGCAGGCTTCGCTGCGCGCTCTCGTAACCCCGGCCGACTCCGTCTTCCTCAACGCCAAGCTCGAGATGGACCTCATGGAGATGGACGCGGCCGAGGCGATGGAGCTGCTCGAGTCGTTCGGTGCGACCGAGTCCGGCATCAGCCAGCTCGCGCGCACGGGCTTCCACACCCTCGGGCTGCAGACCTACCTGACCGCCGGGCCCAAGGAGTCGCGGGCGTGGACGATCGGGCAGGGCTGGACCGCGCCCCAGGCTGCCGGTGTCATCCACACCGACTTCCAGCGCGGGTTCATCAAGGCCGAGATCGTGTCCTTCGACGACCTCGACGCCGCTGGGTCGATGGCCTCGGCCAAGGCCGCCGGCAAGGTCCGCATGGAGGGCAAGGAGTACGTCATGTCCGACGGCGACGTGGTCGAGTTCCGCTTCAACGTCTGAGGCCCCGCGCCGGTCAGGTGGCGGGTGCGCTCCCGACCACCGAGAGCAGCTGCAGGCGTTCGTAGCTCTCGCTGCCGGGCGCGGCGGTGTAGACGAGCAGCATGTGCGCCTGCTCGGGGTCGAGCAGGATCTGACAGCTCAGCTCGAGGAGCCCGACTGCCGGGTGCTGGTAGCGCTTGACCTCTCTCGGTCTGATGCCGACCTCGTGCTCCTGCCAGAGGCGCCTGAACTCCTCACTCTGAGGGGCGAGCAGGTCCGCGAGCTGGGCGGCCCTGGAGCCCGGTCCGCGCAGCGCCATGACTCCACGCAGGCCGGAGGCATACATGCGGGAGTAGAACTCGTGGTCCTCGGCGGGGTGCAGCTCGCGGGCGGAGGGGTCGGTGAACCACCGGTAGCCGATGCTGCGCGACGGGCCGGAGTGCCGGCCCAGGTCACCGACGAGGGCAACGCCGAGCGGGGTCTGGCGCAGCGTCTCACCCAGCTCGGTGACGATCTCTGCCGGTGTGTCGCCCAGCCGGTCGAAGATGCGCAGCATCCCGGGACCGATGTGGTCGCCGCCGGGGCGCCGTGCCGGGGGCTGGTGGCCAGCGAGGAGGAAGAGGTGGTCGCGCTCGTCCAACGACAGGTGCAGACCCTGCGCGATCGACGCGATCATCTGCTCGGAGGGCTGCGGACCCCGTTCGCGCTCCAGGCGTGAGTAGTAGTCGGTCGACATGTGGCACAGGACGGCGACCTCCTCACGGCGCAGGCCACTGGTCCGACGTCGGGCACCACGCGGCATACCCACGTCCTCCGGCTGGAGCGACTCCCGGCGGACTCGGAGGAAGCCGGCCAGCCCGGCGCGATCGATCATGCGGACATCCTCTCCCGGGGTGGCCCGCGCAGCCACGGATCGTCAGGCCGTGGCTAACTCCTTCGCCACCGCGGATGGTGGTCAGGTGCACCGATCCAGGGCACCTCACCGACCAGTCCAGGAGCAACGCATGGCAGGCACGAAGTACGACCTCTCCATCCCCGACCTCACCGGGAGGCGGGCGGTCGTCACGGGAGCGAGCGATGGGATCGGCCTCGGCATCGCGAGGGAGCTCGCGGCCTCCGGTGCCGAGCTCGTGCTGCCGGTCCGCAACCGGCGCAAGGGGGAGGCGGCGATCGCCACGATCAGGAAGCGGCATCCCGGCGCTGTCGTGAGCCTCGTCGACATGGACCTGTCCTCGCTCGAGTCCATCGCGACGGCGACGGAGCAGCTGCGCGCAGAGGGTTCGCCCGTCCACCTGCTCATCAACAACGCAGGAGTGATGACGCCACCCGAGCGACAGACCACCTCGGACGGGTTCGAGCTGCAGCTGGGCACGAACCACCTCGGCCACTTCGCCCTCACCGGCGGGCTGCTCCCCCTGCTCAAGGCGGGACGTGCGCGCGTCACGTCGCAGGTGAGCATCGCCGCACGAAGCGGGAAGTTCAACTGGGACGACCTGCAGTGGGAGCGCGAGTACGACGGCATGCGCGCGTACCGCCAGTCCAAGATCGCGGTCGGCCTCTTCGGCCTGGAGCTCAGCCGCCGCAGCGCCGCCGAGGGCTGGGGGCTGGGCAGCAACCTCTCGCACCCCGGCGTGGCTCCGACGAGCCTGCTCGCTGCTCGGCCGGAGCTCGGCCGGACGCAGGACACCCTCCAGGTGCGGATGATTCGCTGGCTCTCTGCACAGGGACTCGTCGCTGGCACCGTCGAGACCGCGAAGCTGCCCGCCCTGCTCGCCGCGACCGGAGCCGACGCGGGGGACGGTGGTTTCTACGGACCGCAGTGGCCCGGCAAGGCCGGTGGTCCTCCCGGTGAGCAGAAGCTCTGGGCCCCGCTGCGCAGCACGGAGGACGCGTCGCGCCTCTGGTCGACATCGACCGACCTGACCGGGGTGGAGTTCGTCTGACGCTCCGGTTCAGGAGTGGGTGCCGACGTTGACGACGCGACGGGAGGCGTCCCGGTAGAAGAACCGCGTCACGCCCCAGGGTTCGTCCGTCAACGGATGGACGACGTCGACAGCGAGAGCCAGCGCCGCGGCATACGCCGCCTGCACGTCGTCCACGAACACCGACACGTCCGGGTTGACAGGTGCGCTCGCATCCGTCGTCAGAAGTCCGAGCTGGTGCCCGGAGTCGTCGGCGAGCACCACGAACCAGCCGAGGTCCATGGCGACGTGCATGCCCAGGACCTCGGTGTGGGTGCGCACCGCCTCGGCCAGATCGTCGACGGTGAGGTCCGGGACGATGCGCTGGATCTTCATGGCGCCCAGTCGATCACGGTCGGGACTCGGAAGGTGCCTCTCGAAGTGGCCGAACAACCTCGGCCGCGAGAGGTGAGGGTTAGGGTTCGGGACATGGATCCGCTCGCCCGGCACAACGTCGTGACCTCAGGGGCGGAGGGCCGGCAGCCGATGCTGTTCGCGCACGGGTTCGGCTGCGACCAGACCATGTGGCGCCACGTCGCACCGGCGTTCGCCGACCGCCACCGGGTCATCACCTTCGACCACGTCGGGGCGGGAGGCTCGCACCTCGCGGCCTACGACCCGCAGAAGTATGCCGACCTGCGCGGCTACGCCTCGGACGTCCTCGACATCGTGCGGGAGCTGGACCTGCACGACGTCGTCTTCGTCGGGCACTCGGTGTCGGCGATGATCGGCGCGCTGGCGGTCATCGAGGCACCGGAGCGGTTCAGCAGCCTGGTCATGGTGGGGCCCTCGCCGCGCTACCTCGACGACGGCGACTACGCGGGGGGCTTCTCCCGTCAGGACATCGACGAGCTGCTCGAGTCACTCGCCTCCAACTTCCTCGGCTGGTCTGCGGCCATGGCGCCGGCCATCGTCGGCAACCCCGACCGGGCCGAGCTGGGCGCCGAGCTGACCGCGAGCTTCTGTCGGATGGACCCGGACATCGCCCGTCAGTTCGCGACGGCGACGTTCCTCTCGGACAACCGCGAGGACCTGGGACGCATCCCCGTCCCCACCCTCGTGCTGCAGTGCGCCGAGGACTTCATCGCGCCGGACTCTGTCGGGGCCTATGTCGCGAACGCCGTGCCCGACGGGACGCTGGTCCGCATGGCGGCCACGGGGCACTGCCCCAACCTCAGCGCGCCCGAGGAGACCATCGCGGTCATCGACGACTTCCTGCGTCGACGCGAGGCGGCCTGACCGTGGAGGACCCGGACCACGCCTTCCCAATGGTCCCGCTCGACGACGACCCTGCGCTGCTCTACGAGCAGGCCCCCTGCGGCTACCTCTCGACGACCGACGACGGCAGCATCGTCAAGGTGAACGCGACCCTGTGCACCTGGCTCGGCCGGGAGCCCAGTGGGCTGCTCGGTCGTCGTTTCGCCGAGCTGCTGACACCGGGGAGCCGGATCTATCACGAGACGCACTACGGCCCCATGCTGCGCATGCAGGGCTTCGTCCGCGAGATCGCCGCAGACATGGTGCGGGCGGACGGCAGCAGGTTGTCCGTCCTCCTCAACGCCTCGACGGCCCCGTCGGCCGACCACTCCACCCACCTCGTCCGTATGGCGATCTTCGATGCGACCGAACGCCGCTCCTACGAACGTGAGCTCGTGCGGGCCCGCGATGCCGCGCGCGAGGCCGAGCTGCGCGCCGAGGCCCTGACCCACACACTGCAGCAGAGCTTCATCCCGCCGACCGCTCCGGAGATACCCGGATTGGCCATCGCGACGGCATACCGGCCCGCTGGTGACGGAACCGAGGTCGGAGGCGACTTCTACGACATCTTCCCGACCGGACCACAGGACTGGGTGGTGGCCCTCGGGGACGTCAGCGGCAAGGGCGTCGAGGCTGCCGTCGTCACGTCGATCGTGAGGCACACGGTTCGTGCCCTGACGGTGCTCGGGCAGGGCCTGCCGGAGGTCCTCGACGGGGTGGACCGGGTCGTCGCCCAGCACGAGACCGACAAGTTCTGCACGCTCGTGGTGCTCCGGCTGCGCCGCGACGGCGACGGCTGGATGAGCACCGTGGCCGTGGGTGGGCACCCGCCGCCGATGCTGCTGCGGCCCGGCTGCGAACCCCGGATGGTCGATGCCCGCGGCCCGGTGCTGGGCCTCCTCCCCGACGTCGCCTTCTCGGAGTGGCCGGTGGACCTTCGGCCCGGCGACACCCTGCTCCTCTACACCGACGGGGTGACCGAGGCCCGGCTGGACGGTGAGTACTTCGGCGAGGAGCAGTTCCTGGCCTGGGCAGCGGCGCGCGAGTCGGATGACCCGTCGGTCCTCGTCGAGTCGCTGCTCGAGGAGGTGCTGCGCTTCCAGTCGGGTGAACCCCGCGACGACATCGCGGTCGTGGCGGTGCGACACACCTGACGGGGAGCACCCCTCGCCGAAGGGTCCGTCTGCTCAGCCCGACTGGTTCTTGAGAGCGGCGAGACGGGCAGTGGCCTCTGCGTCGTCAGCAGAGTCGTCGAGCTCGGCGAACTGGTCCTCGAGAGTCGTGGCCTGGGCCTCGGCGCGACCTTGGACCATGGCCTCCTGCGTGCGGATCCGGTCTTCGAACCGGGACAGCTCACTGGTCGGGTCCATGACGTCGATCGCACTCATGGACTGCTGGACCTGAGCCTGGGCCTGGGCGGCGCGAGAGCGTGCGACCAGCTGCGATCGTCGGTTCTTCAGGTCCTCCAGCTTCGTGTGCATGACGGTGAGCCCGCTCTTGAGCTCGTCGACGGTCGCGTTCTGCTGGGTGATCCTCGGTTCGCCGTCTCGCACCTCGCGCTCGTAGCCGATCTGGCGGGTCAGCGCGACCTTGGCGAGGGCGTCGAACTTGTCCGCACCAGCGGAGTCGCCGGCCGTGCGAAGCTCGTCGGCCTTGTTCGATGCGGCGGCTGCTTTGCGTCCCCACTCCTCTGCCGCCTCACGGTCGATCCGCAGGTCCTCCTCAGCCATTCGTGTGTTCGCGATGGTCTGCGCCACTGCCTCCTCCGCGTCGGCGATCGAGTTCGTGAAGTCCGCGACGAGTTGGTTCAGCATCTTCTCGGGGTCCTCGGCGCGCTCGATCATGGCGTTGATGTTGGCCTTCGCCAGCTGGCTGATGCGGCCGAGGATGCTCGTCTTCTGGGTCATGGTTCTGCCTCCGGTTGGTGTGTGTACGGGTGCCTACAAGCGTGTGCAAGGTGCGCCATGAGTCGCGCTCTGTGGGGCGGGGTGCTGCCTCGAATCGGTGTGGCTGCTCAGAAGCGACCACCTCCTCCAAAACCGCCGCCGCCGCCGCCGCCGAAGCCCCCACCGAAGCCCCCACCCGATCCACCCCAACCCCCGCCGCGGCCTCCCAACCCTCCGCCGAAGCCGCCTGAACCAAGGATTCCGCCGAGAATGAGTGCCGTCGGGTCGAGGCCACGTGGACCGACGACGACCGTGCCGCCTCCCTGGCCGCCCCACGAGTCGAGGTCCTCCTGGGCCAGGGCAAGGGCCTGCTCTCCCTCGGCTTCGGCCTGGTCGAGCAGGGGCGCGGCGTGCCGCGGGTCCGCCTGGGCCGCTGCTGCGGCTTCGTGGAAGAGGCTTCTGGCGGTCGCGATCCGCGTTCGTGCACCCGAGCCAACGGCTCCGCGGCGGCTGGCGATGTAGTCGTCGATGCTGGTCAGGCGGGCGCCGACCTCGTCGAGGCGGCGCTGCAGCAGCTCGGTGGCGCGCTCCCTCTGCGCCTCCTCCTCGCGGTGGCGGCTCAAGGCGTTGTCGAGGTCCTGCTCCGCCCGGGTCAAGGCGCTGAGTGCGGCCAAGGGGTCTCCCGTGTCCCGGGCGACCACGCCGTTCTCGATGGCCGTTCGCGCAGCATCCAGTGCGGTTCGCGCCAGCTGGTCGTCAGCACCCAGCCGCTCGGCATCCGCAACGTCGGACGAGATGGACACGAGTGCTGCGTCAATACGGCTCGCGGCTTCGGCCAGCTCCGTGCGCGCTCGTGCGACCGACATGAGCAGCCCATCCGCCTGACCGACGGCCTCCTCCGCGGCTCGACCGGCGGCCACGGCGGCAGCACGGTCACCCGACTCCACGTGCCCCATGCCCGTCTCGACGAAGGCGTCGACCGAGCTGAGCAGCTCCCGTGCCTGTTCGACGCTCCCCAGCACGGTGCGCAGTGTTCCTGCGGCATACTGCGTCGCCAGACCGGCGAGCTCCTGCTCGGCCACCGGCAGACGACGGCGCACCTCCCCCGCCCGCACCCGGAGCTCCGCCAGGAACTCCGGGACCCTCGCCTGAAGGTCCCGGAGGCGCGTGAACTCCGCTTCCTGCTGGTCGAGGCTCTGGTCGGCCGATGATGCGAGCGAGATGATGCGTTCGAGGTGGTGACGACGTTGTGCCTCATCGAGGCCTCCCATCGCCTCAGCGTCATCCAGCTCTCGTTGCCAGCGGAACGCCTCTGCCGCATTGCGCCGAGCCTCCTCCAGTGCGACCTTGAAGGAGCGGGTCGCCTGCACCCCGAACTGTGCCTCGGCGAACGAGAGCTCGTCGGTCGACGAACGGATGGCATCGTCGACCTCGACCAGGGCCGCCGCAGCCCGCCGGCGGAGCTCCTCGGTCGGCACGACGTCGGGCGCGCCTTCCGGCCCGGTGCCGGCGTGACCACCGGGTGGCTGGCCGCGTCGCGCTGCTCGGCGGATGAGCCCGAACGCCACCAACCCGCCGACCGGCACAAGGAGCAGACCCCACGGAACGCCCGAACCGCCATCCGAGCCCGTGGAAGTGGTTGAACGCCCGCTTGCCGCACGCCCGTAACCCTCGGCGGCACCGCGCACTGCACCGGTCCAGTCGTTGTCCGCAAGGGCCGGCTCGATGTAGCGAGCGCGGACCTGGCTGTCCTCACCCGGCGAGACGCCCGACTCACTGGTGGTCCAGGTGCCGTACCGGCGCTCCTGCGTCGCGACGGCCACGAGGACGTCGTCACCGCCCATCCCCGAGGCGGTGAACGTCGCCTGCGTCCAGTCCTCCCCGGTGCGCCCGTCGAAGCTGGTGACGTAGACGAAGAACAGCTGGACTCCCTCATCGGCGCGCAGCTGCTCGAGCTCGGCGCGCAGCGCAGCAAGATCACCGCCCAGCACCCCGGCCTTGTCAGTGAGCTGGTCCGGGAGGTCGAAAGGTGCATCGGCAGGCGAGAGCTGGGCGATCACAGAGCCCGGTGCCGCCGTGGCGTGCGTGGCCGGAGCGCCGAGGAGCGCAGCCGGAGCGGAGGCGGCGAGGAGGCCGGCTGCCAGCGCGGCCCGCAGACTCCACGTCCGTCCTCTTCCGGTGGGCACTCGAACCTCCAGAACCTTTGCGGTCACGTCGAGGGACAGGGCGCCGACGACACGTGGCGACAGTACCCCCGGCAGCCCATCCTCACTCGGCTACCGCTCGCCGAGGTTGCCGACACCGGGCGGGAAGGAGAACCACGGACCACGGCGACACCCAGCGGGTGCGGATGGGGCGCGCAGAAGGGGCCGCGCGTCGGTGTGGCGCGGACCATGAGCCGGGTCTAGTGTTCGCGGGTGCGCGCAACGGCGCTCGCAACGCAGACGAAAGAGGTTGTTCTCGTGGACGAACCTGAGGTCGTGGACCATGACACGGTCCCTCCCGCCAACAAGAAGCTGCTGGCGGCCGCCGGGGTCCTGCTGCTGCTCCCCATCGTCGCGCTCATGTGGGTGAGCTCCTACGCCAGGGTCGAGCCGAAGCTCTGGGGCTTCCCGTTCTTCATCTGGTACCAGTTCCTCTGGGTGTTCCTGTGCTCCGCCATGACGTATGCCGCGTACCGCCTTGTCCTCGCGGCTCGCCCGCACCGCCCCATGAGTGAGGCCGAGCGTCACTCCCGGCCCCATGGCCATCACGGCCGCCACGAGCGGGGAGCGTCGATCGGTGACACCACCGACGCCGACCTCCACGACGGCCAGCCCTTCGACGCCAAGGACGGCGACCGATGACCACCCTGACCACAGCACTACCCGCGGCGAACCCCGAAGGCGTCAACTACGTCGCCCTCACGATCCTCGTCGTGCTGTTCCTCGTCGTCACCGTCATGGGCTTCCTGGCGACGCGCTGGCGCCGACCGGACAGCATGGAGTCCCTCGACGAGTGGGGCCTCGGCGGACGCTCGTTCGGCACATGGGTCACCTGGTTCCTCCTCGGAGGTGACCTCTACACGGCATACACGTTCGTCGCCGTCCCGGCCGCCATGTTCGCCCTCGGGTCGGTGTCGGGGTTCTTCGCCGTGCCCTACACGATCGTGCTGTACCCGATCATCTTCGTCTTCATGTCCCGCCTCTGGTCGGTGAGCCACCGTCACGGCTACGTCACGCCGGCCGACTTCGTCAAGGGTCGATACGGCAGCCGTGAGCTCTCGCTCGCCGTCGCGGTCACGGGCTTCCTCGCGACGATGCCCTACATCGCCCTGCAGCTCGTCGGCATCCAGGCCGTCCTCGAGGTCGTCGGCGTCGGTGGCGGCGACAACTGGGTCGCCAAGGACGCGCCGCTCTTCATCGCGTTCGCCCTGCTCGCGGCCTACACCTACAGCAGCGGCCTGCGCGCGCCGGCCATGATCGCGTTCGTCAAGGACACGCTCATCTACCTCGTCATCATCGTGGCGATCATCTACCTGCCGTCCAAGGTCGGTGGCTGGGAGGCGGTCTTCGGCGCGGCCGAGGAGAAGATGACGACGCCCAACCCGGCGACGGGCAAGGTGCCAGGTGCGTTCATCCCGGGCAGCGAGCAGATGTGGGCCTACGCGACGCTCGGTCTCGGCTCGGCGCTCGCGCTGTTCATGTACCCCCACTCGATCACCGCGACCCTCTCGTCCAGCACCCGCAACACGATCCGCCGCAACGCCGCGATCCTGCCGGCATACTCCTTCGTCCTCGGCCTGTTGGCCCTCCTCGGTTGGGTGGCCATCGCCGCTGGGACCAAGCCGATAGGTCTCGACGGTGAGCCGAACGCGCAGCTCGTCATCCCCCAGCTGTTCGAGGACATGTTCCCGAGCTGGTTCGCGGGGGTCGCGTTCGCGGCGATCGCCATCGGTGCCCTGGTGCCTGCAGCGATCATGTCCATCGCGGCCGCGAACACCTTCACCCGCAACATCTACAAGGAGTGGATCAAGCCGCACGCGACCGCCAAGGAGGAGGCCAAGGTCTCCAAGCTCGTGTCGCTCGTCGTCAAGGGGTTCGCGCTGGTGTTCGTCCTGCTGCTCGACAAGCAGAACGCGATCAACTTCCAGCTCCTCGGCGGCATCTGGATCCTCCAGACCTTCCCAGCGATCGTGTTCGGCCTCTACACCCGCTGGTTCCACCGGTGGGCCCTGCTCGTCGGCTGGGCCATCGGCATGGTCTATGGCACGTGGTCGGCATACAACGTCGTCAACCCCGTCACCGGCAGCCACTTCGGTGGGTCCCTGGCCAACATCCCGGGCATCGCCCAGCTGGGCTACATCGCGATGACGGCGTTCGTGCTCAACCTCATCATCGCGGGCGTGCTCAGCGCCGTGTTCAACGCGATGAAGGTGTCCAACGGTCACGACGAGACGATCCGGGGCGACTACTTCGCCGATGCCGGCGACCCTCGGGTCGAGCGGCTGCAGGTGGGCCCGCACGAGAGCACACCCAACCCCTGACCCATGGTCGGAGCTGAGTCCAGGGGCGTCGTCGCGGTTGCGGCGACGCCCCTGGTGCATGCCCGCGCCGGGGACGGGCAGGATGGAGCCATGCCTCCCGTCGCGCCGTCCGACGCCCTCCTCGACCTCGCCCGCGCCCACGGGGTGGCGACCGAGTTCGTGGACTGGAAGGGCGCCCACACCGTCATCGCCGACGGACCCCTGAGGACCGTCCTGGGTGCCCTCGGCGTCGACGCCTCGACCCCTGAGGCGGTGGCGTCGGCGTTGCTGGACGTCGAGGACCGGCCCTGGCGGCGCACCCTGCCCGCAACCGTCGTATGCCGTGAGGGCTGGACCCCGTGGATCCATGCGCACGTGCCCCACGGCGCCGCCATCGCACTCACGGTCGAGCTCGAGGACGGCAGCAGCCGCGAGGTGCCGGCGGTCGAGCGCTGGGTCCACCCGCGGACCATCGACGGCCGCGAGATCGGCGAGGCGACCTTCGAGCTCCCGGGTGACCTGCCGACCGGCTGGCACACCCTCGTCGCCCACCTCGACCAGCCCGCAGTCATGGAGGGCAGCGAGGTCTCGACCCTCGTCGTCACACCCGGTCGGCTCGAGCTCCCGGAGGTTCTGCGCCACGGCGGCGTCACGGGCCTGATGACGCAGGTCTACCAGGTGCGTTCGGCGGGTTCGTGGGGCGTCGGCGACCTCGCGGACCTCGGTGACCTGGCCTCGTGGGCGGCGACGGACCTGGGGGCCGACTTCATCCTCGTCAACCCGCTCCACGCGGCGGAACCCGTGGCGCCGATGGAGGACTCGCCCTATCTGCCGGCGACGCGGCGGTTCGTCAACCCGATCTACCTGCGGGTCGAGGACATCCCTGAGCTGGTGCGGCTCGATGCCAGTGCCCGCACCCGCGTGGGTGAGCTCGCTGCCACGGCCCAGGCCCTCAACGCCGGGGAGACGATCGACCGTGACGCCGCCTGGACAGCCAAGCGGGAGGCGCTCGGACTCGTGCACGCTGTCGGGCTCGAGGGTCGCCGAGCGCGCGACTTCGTCCGGTTCCGTGAGCGCGAGGGAGAGGGTCTCACGACCTTCGCCACCTGGTGCGCGCTGGCCGAGCGTCATGGGCTTCCCTGGTCGCAGTGGCCAGCCGAGTACCACGACCCCACGAGCCCTGCCGTCGCCGAGTTCACCGCGAGCCACTCCGACCTCGTGGGTTTCCACATGTGGCTGCAGTGGCTCCTCGACCGTCAGCTCGGCGAGGTCCAGCGCGAGGCCAGGGCCGCCGGGATGTCGCTCGGCGTGGTCCACGACCTGGCCGTGGGTGTCCACTCGCGGGGAGCGGACTCGTGGGGCCTCGCCGGCGCCCTGGCCCGTGGAGTCACCGTGGGCGCCCCGCCGGACCAGTTCAACCAGCTGGGCCAGAACTGGTCACAGCCCCCTTGGCACCCCGAGCGGCTCGCCGAGCTCGGCTATGCGCCCTTCCGCGACATGGTCCGCACGGTGCTGCGCGACTCGGGCGGCATCCGCGTCGACCACGTCATCGGCCTCTTCCGCCTGTGGTGGATCCCCGAAGGCCTCACGCCTGCCGAAGGCACCTATGTCACCTACGACCACGAGGCGCTCATCGGGATCCTCTGCCTGGAGGCACAGCGCGCCGGTGCCGTGGTCATCGGCGAGGACCTCGGAGTGGTCCCGGCCATCACCCGTGACTACCTGCAGGAGCGAGGCGTGCTGGGGACGAGCATCCTGTGGTTCGAGAACACCGACGACGCACCCACCCCTCCCGAGGACTACCGCGAGCTCTGCCTGTCGTCGGTGACGACGCACGACCTGCCGCCCACCGCAGGGTTCCTCACCCTCGAGCACGTGGACATCCGTGAGCGCCTCGGGCTGTTGACGCGTCCTGTCGAGGAGGAGCGGGCGCACGAGGAGGAGTCGGTCGCCAAGGTCCGTGACGCCCTCGTCGCGCGGGGTTGGCTCGAGCCGGGCGCCGGGGTGCCGTTGGTCATCGAGGCCATGCACCGCTGGCTCGGCCACACCCCGAGCGCGCTTCGCGCCATCTCGCTGGCGGACGTCGTCGGGGACCGGCGAGCGATCAACCAGCCGGGCACCGACGACGAGTACCCCAACTGGAACCTGCCGCTGGCCGGCCCCGACGGCACACCACTCTCTCTCGAGGACGTGATGGAGTCCGAGCTCGCGGAGGTCCTCTTCCGCGCCACCGCCGGGGACTGACCGCCAGCTCTGCGGGTCGTCAGAGCTGGGTCCCCACGAGGGATCCGATCGCATAGGTCACGGCCATGGCGAGAACGCCTCCGACGACGTTGCGGCGGATCGCCGGCCCGACGGGGGAGGAGCCGAGCCGGGCGCTCAGCCAGCCGGTCCCGAGCAGCGCCGCGACGACTGCCACGACCGTGACCGGCACCCGGGCGCTCACCCCGACGAGCAGCATGGCGACCAGCGGCACCAAGGCACCGACGGTGAACGACACGAACGAGGCGTATGCCGCCTGCCACGGTCTCGTGAGCGCCTCCGGGTCGATGCCCAGCTCGGTCTCGGCGTGGGCGGCCAGGGCGTCGTGTGCCGTGAGCTGCACGGCGACCTGGTGGGCCAGCTCCGCGGAGAGGCCCTTGTCGGCATACATCTCGGCGAGCTCCTGGAGCTCGGCCTCGGGCTCCTCGCGAAGCTCGCGTCGCTCCTTGGTGAGGAGCGCCTCCTCGGTGTCGCGTTGGGTGCTGACCGAGACGTACTCACCCACAGCCATGCTCATGGCACCGGCGGCGAGGCCGGCCAGTCCGGCGGTGAGGATCGTCGAGCGCTGCGTCGTCGCTGCGGCAACGCCGATGACGATGCCTGCGGTCGAGACGATGCCGTCGTTGGCCCCGAGCACGGCGGCGCGCAGCCAGTTGAGGCGTTCGCCGATGTTTCCGTGGTGCGGTTCGTCGTGCTCGATGAGCTCGGTGGTGTGCTCACTCACCGGCAGCGGCACCGTGGCGTCGGGCGATCTCGAGGACCCGGTGGGCCTGCTCGATGTCGAGCTGGGTCAACCCACCGGCGTCGTGCGTGGTGAGCAGCCAGCGGGTCGTGCGCCACCGGATGTCGATGTCGGGGTGGTGGTTCATCTCCTCTGCGACCTCGGCCGCCTCGGCGACGATCCGGATGGCCGCCGGGAAGTCCGGGGCCTCGATCGTCGCGACGATGGCATCACCCTCGCGCGACCAGAGGGGCAGGTCGGCGAGTTGGCGCTCGATCTCTTCGTCGGTCAGCAGTCGGCTCATGGCCACCAGCGTGTCCTGAATCAGGGGGCCCGTCCAGCACGGTGAGCCTCACCTCGCAACGGGTGCGGACGGCATACGACAGGGCAGGTATGCCGCGGGCCGGCTCCGCGACTGCGGAACCGGCCCACGGGGGTTGGCGCGTGCGTCAGGCGGCGGGCGCGACGCCGAACGTGGCGAGCCAGTTCTGGACGACCGGGACGTCGATCCGCTGCATTCCGCCGAGGTAGCGGCAGTTCGACGTGTAGCTGTAGGACGTCACCGTGACCTGGTAGCCGCCCTTGAAGGTCGGGCCGCCCGAGTCGCCGAAGCAGGTGCCGCCGCCGCCGAAGGGGTCCTTCTCGTTGCCGTTGAGCTGCAGGATCTGTGGCGTCAGCTTCTGGCCCTTCGAGTCGGTGACCCGACGCAGCAGGGGGTAGGACTGCGGCGTCGGCTTCTGGGGCCCGGTCTCGGCCTGGCGCACCTCGGTGCCGTAGCCGACCGACGTGAACAACGTGTGGTTGAGGATGTTGGGCGTGAACTGGTCGAGGAAGCCCTCGGGTGCGACCTTGGCGGGCGCGATCGTCGTGATCGGCTCGTCGAGGACGATGACGCCCACGTCGTTCCAGTTCTTGAGGTCGGTGAAGTCGGAGTACAGCGGGTGGGTGTGCGCGGTGCCGGAGAGGTAGCCGGCTGCCTTGAGCTCCGCGGCGCTGTAGCCCGCGGTGGCGTCAGCCGCATCCGGGAGCGGGGACGGCGGGGCGTCGGCGAGCTTGGACCTGAAGGTCACCAGGGTCTTGCCCAGCGTGCCGTCGGTGCAGTGGGCGGCCGTGACGAGGACGGTCGGGGTGACCAGGGTGGCGGTGCAGCGGTAGCGGTCGGTCGCGTCGTAGTACGCGATGAGGCCGACGTTGGGGTGGCCCTCACCGTCGGGCTGTCCGCCGGTGATGGCGTGGGCAGCCAGTGCAGGACCGGCGACAAGGCCGGCGGCGACGGCAGCGGCTGCGGCCAGACGTCGAATGTTCATGTGCTCTCCTGGTCAGGATGTGGTGCGGTGGGGATGGTGCATGCCGTGCCGATGATGCCCGCTCGGCTGGTCGCCCGGAGGCCTTTGCTCACAACGCCTCCGAGAGGGACGCCGGGCCCATGAGCGACTCGGCGCCGGTGCCGAGGTCGCTCGCATCCGTCAGGGTGGGTGCGACCTCGTGGGGAGTGATCTCGCCGGACGCGATCTGCTCGGTCCAGTGGCACGCGACCCGGTGGCTCGGGCCGACGCCGGGGATGTCCGGCACGCGCAGCACGGGCCGCTCGGTGTCGCACTTGGTCTCCTGGCGCCAAGGGCAGCGCGTGTGGAAGCGGCACCCCGTGGGCGGGTTCGACGGCGAGGGAAGGTCGCCGGTGAGCAGGATCTGCTCGCGGGCGTCCTCGACGACCGGGTCCGGCACCGGGACCGCCGACATGAGCGCCCGGGTGTAGGGGTGGAGCGGCGCGGCGTAGAGGTCGTCCGCCTCAGCCTCCTCGACGAGTGCCCCGAGGTACATGACGCCGATGCGGTCGCTGATGTGCCGGACGACGGCGAGGTCGTGGGCGATGACGAGGTAGGTGAGCCCGAACTCCTCCTGCAGGTCCTCGAGCAGGTTGATGACCTGTGCCTGGACCGACACGTCGAGGGCGGAGACCGGCTCGTCGGCGACGATGAGCTTGGGGTTGACCGACAGGGCCCGGGCGATGCCGATGCGCTGTCGCTGCCCGCCCGAGAACTCGTGCGGGTACTTCGCGAGGGCCGCCTCGGGCAGACCGACCGCGTTGAGCAGCTCGACGAGTCGCGGCCGCGCCTCCTTGGCGCTGTTGGCGATGCCGTGCGCCTTCATGCCCTCGAAGAGCAGCGACTCCACCGACTGACGCGGGTCCAGGCTGGACAGCGGGTCCTGGAAGACCATCTGGATGTCCTGGCGCTTGCGCCGCAGCTCCTCACCCTTGAGCGAGGCGATGTCGATGCCGTCGAAGGTCACCGACCCGTCGGTGGGCGGCTCGAGGTTGAGGATGGCGCGGCCGAGCGTGGACTTGCCACAACCGGACTCGCCCACCAGCCCGTAGGTCTCTCCGTTGCGGATCGCGAGGTCGACGCCGTCGACGGCGTAGACGTGGCCGATCGTCTTGTCGAAGATCACGCCGCGTTTGATCGGGAAGTGGACCTTGATGCCGCGGACGTCCACGAGGACGTCGTCCTTGTCGGTGTATGCCGTTCGCTCACTCTGCGTGGTCATGTCGCCTTCAGGTCGGGCGCTCATCGGACCTCCTCCACGGGGTTGTGGCAGCGCAGCGCACGACCGTGCTGCTCCACGAGCTCGGGCATGACCTGCGTGCAGACGTCGATCTGGTTCGGGCACCGCGGCGCGAACGCACAGGCGCTCGTCCACGGAAGGTTGTCGGACACCGAGCCGGGGATGGGCGTGAGGCGCTGGCCGCGAGGGGCGTCGAGCCTCGGGATCGACGCGAGCAGACCGTGGGTGTAGGGGTGCTTCGGCGCAGCGAAGAGCTCGTGCCGCTCACCCCTCTCGACGATGCGGCCGCCGTAGAGGACGTTGACCTCGTCGCAGAGACCGGCCACGACGCCGAGGTCGTGGGTGATCATGACCAACGCCGTGCCCGTGTCCTGGACGAGCTCCTTGAGCAGGGCGAGGATCTGGGCCTGGATCGTCACGTCGAGAGCGGTCGTGGGCTCGTCGGCGATGAGCAGGCGTGGCTGGCAGGCCAGCGCGATGGCGATGAGCGCGCGCTGGCGCATGCCGCCGGACAGCTGGTGCGGGTAGTCCTTGAGCCGGCGGGTCGGATCGGGGATGCCCACGCGGTCGAGCAGCTCGCGGGCGACCGGGGTCGCTGCCTTGCGGGACATGCCCCGGTGGCGTTCGAGGACCTCGGTCACCTGGATCCCGATGGGGATGACCGGGTTGAGGGAGGACAGCGGGTCCTGGAACACCATGGCGATGTCCTTGCCCCGCTTGTCGCGCATCTGCTGGTCCGACAGGGACAGCAGGTCGGTGCCGTCGTACATGACGGTGCCGCTGACCTTGTTGCCCCGGTCGGGGAGCAGCCCCATGATCGCGAGCGAGGTCACCGACTTGCCGCACCCGGACTCGCCGACGAGGCCGACGGTCTGGCCGGGACGGACGTCGAAGTTGACGCCCTGCACGGCCTCGAACGGCTCCTGCCCCTGTCGCTGGAAGGTCACGCGCAGGTCGCGCACCGACAGCAGGGGTTCGGACGAGCTGTGCCTGCTCGAGGAACTCGAGTGTGTCGTTGGGGATACCGCGGTGTTCGTCATCTCCAGATCACCTCCGGCTCTTGGGGTCGAGTGCCTCGCGCAGCGACTCACCCATGAGGGTGAATCCGAGCGCGACGACGATGATGCACGCGGCCGGGTAGAAGGCCAGGTGCGGGTAGTCCGCGAGCCACTTCTGTGCCTGCCCCAGCATCTGGCCCCACTCGGGTTGGCGGTCGTCGGGGTTGCCCAGTCCCAGGAAGGACAGGGCGGCTGCGTCGATGATGGACGTCGCGAGGACGAGGGTGGACTGGACGATGACCGGGCCGAGCGAGTTCGGCAGCATGTGCCGGAAGACGATCGCACTCTGCTTCACGCCAAGGGCACGAGCAGCCAGCACGTGGTCGCTGGAGCGTTGGGCGAGCATCGAGCCGCGCAGAAGTCTGGCGAACACGGGGACCTGCACGGTCGCGATGGCGATGATGACGGTCCACTGAGACGGCCTTGGCGCCAGGGCCGCGATGGAGACGGCCAGCAGCAGCGAGGGGATGGAGAGCATGACGTCGACCACGCGCATGACGAGCGAGTCGACCCACCCGCCGAGGGCGCCCGCGAGGGTGCCGAGGACGAGGCCGCCCGCAAGTCCGAAGAGGGTCGCGAAGACGCCCACGATGAGGGTCTGGCGCGCCCCGACGATGAGTCGCGAGAGGAGATCACGACCGAAGTCATCGGCCCCCAGCGGATAGCCGGGAGCGGATCCGGGGACCGGGTTCGAAGGGCTCTGCTGCTCGAGCAGCGCCTGGATCCGCTGCGCCGGGTCGTTCGGAGCGATCCACGGCGAGATGAGGGCAAGGACGACGAACAGCAGGGTGATGGTCGCGCCGAACAGGAAGACCGGGTTGCGGCGCAGGCGGGCCCACGCGCTCGCGATGAGCGAGACGCCGCCGGTGTCCTTGACGCTTCCTGCGGTGTCGATCCGCACGTCCTTGACGGCCGTCCCGGTGGCGCCCGCGGTGGCCGCGAGCGAGTCGATCCGGTCCTTCCTGGCGTTGGGTCGAGGGTCCATGGGGGAGTTGGTCATCAGGGTCACCTCGTCCTGACTCGGGGGTCGATGACCGCATAGGCGATGTCGACCAGGAGGTTGACGATGACGTAGGTCGCGGCGGCGGCGAGGATGACGACCTGCAGCACGGGATAGTCGCGTTTGGTGAAGGCCTCGGCCAAGGTGCTGCCGATCCCTCCCCAGGAGAAGACCTGTTCGGTGAGCACCGCCCCGGCGAGGAGCCCGCCGATCTGCAGACCGATCGTCGTCGTCACCGGCAGCATGGCGTTGCGCAGGATGTGGCGGCCTCGGATGATCCGGTTGGTGAGGCCCTTGGACTCCGCCGTGCGGATGTAGTCCTCACCGACGACGTCGAGGACGGCCGCCCGCGTGATCCGGAAGATCACGGCGAAGGGGATGCTCGAGAGGGCCACCGCCGGGAGGATGAGGTGTTTGAACGCGTCCCAAGCGGCATCGAACTCGCGGGTGATGAGTCCGTCGAGGACGAAGAACCCCGTCACGCGGGTGGCCCCGAGCTGGCTGTCCTGACGCCCGGAGACCGGCAGCCAGCCGAGCTCGAGCGCGAAGATGTACTTGAGCAGGAACGCCAGGAAGAACACCGGGATCGCCACGCCGACCAGCGACGTGATGACCGAGAGGTTGTCGAGGAACGAGCCGTGGCGGCGGGCCGCGAAGTAGCCGAGCGGGATGCCGAGGGACACCGCGATGATCATGGCGAACGTGCTCAGCTCGATCGTGGCCGGCATGCGCTGAAGGAAGATGTCGAGGGCGTCACGTCCGATGAGGACTCCGTTGGACACCCCGAAGTCACCCTTGAGGATACGGCCGAGGAAGCTGACGTACTGCGACCAGAGGGGCTGGTCGAGGCCTAGCACCTTGGCAAGGGCGGCCCTGGACTCCGCGGTGGCGCGCTCGCCGAGCAGCGCGGAGACAGTGCCTCCGGGGAGCGACTTGAGCCACATGAACAACAACAACGAGAGGACCGCCAGGACAGCGACCATCTGAATCAAGCGCCTGACGATGAACCTCAGCACGCAAACCTCCCAGGGGAATGGCAGTGGTCATGACGGTGGCCGTCCCGGCGATCCTTCGCCGGGACGGCCACTGCGTCAATGCTGGTGAGCCGGAGCGGTCACTTGCCGCCGACGGTCACCGAGCTGAACTCCTCTGCCGTGAGGGGTGAAGCGATGACACCCTCGACTCCCTCACCCACGACGAGTGCCGGTGGGGAGTGGCTGATCGCGAGGGCCGGGAGGTACTCCTCCTGGATCTGCTGGTTGAGCTTCTCGTAGGCCGCGGTGCGCTCGGCCTCGTCGACGATCGAGTCAGCCTTGGCCAGGTCGGCCGCCAGGGTCTTACCGAAGCTCTGCTTGGCCAGACCGAAGTTGTTCTGGGCGAGGTTGCCGAAGAACGTCCCGATGAAGTTCGCAGCCGAGTCGTAGTCGCCGGTCCAGCCGAGCAGGAACGCGTCGTAGGCGCCTGCGTCGACACCGTCGAGGTAGCCGCCGTTCCAGGGCTTGGTGGACTGCTTGACCGTGATGCCAGCGGCCTCGAGGTCCGTGACCATGGCCTGGTACAGCTTCTGCGGGTTGGGCATGTAGGGCCGCGTGACCTCGGACGGGTAGGCGAAGTTCAGCGTCAGGCCACCGGCCGCAGCAATGGCCGCCTTGGCCGCTGCGGGGTCGTACTTCGTGGCCTCGAGCGACTTGTTGTAGCCGCTGACGGTGTCGGGCATCATCTGCGTCGCGACCGTGGCGCCCTCGGGCAGCTGGGTCTTGACGAGCTGCTCGCGGTTGATGGCCTGGTAGATGGCCTTGCGAACCTTGAGGTCGAGCAGCTTCGGGTTCTTGGCCGGGTTGAGCCCGACGTAGAAGACGTTGAACGGCTTGCGGATCTCGAGCTTGTTGCCTTCGCCCTCGAGGCCCTTCCAGTCGGCCGGGTTGGGCAGGTCGTAGCCGTTGATGCTCTTGGCCTGCAGCTCCTGGCGACGGGTGCTCTCGTCGGGGATGATCTTGAAGACGACCTTGGCGTTCTTGGCCTTCTCGCCGTAGTAGTCGTCGTTGCGCACGAGCGTGACCGTCTTGTTGGCCTCGTCGTACTTGTCCAGCTTGTAGGGGCCGGTGCCGACCGGGGCCGACGAGTAGGCCGGGAAGGTGAAGCCCTCGCCCTGCGCCGCGATCTCGTTGGCCTTGCCGGCCTCCATCGCCTTGGGCGACTGCATCGACAGCGACTCGAGCGAGAGGAAGGTCGGGAAGCCGGAGGTGGGACGGGTGACCGAGAGGATCACGGTCTTCTCGTCCTTGGCCTCGCAGCCCTTGTAGAGCGACTCGGCGGCCTTGGCCTTGAACGCACCGAAGGTGTTGGCCCAGTACTCGCCGCGGACCTGGCCGGCGTCGTTCTGGTCAAACATGCGCTCGAAGTTCTTGCACACGGCGTCGGCGTTGAACGGCTCACCGTCGGTGAACTTCACGCCCTCACGCAGGGTGAACGTCCAGTTGGTCCCCGAGGCGTCGGGTTCCCACTTCTCGGCGAGCTCGGGCTCGATCTCCGCGCTGCCTGCCTTGATGCCGACCAGGCCCTCGAACATCTGCCGGGTGACCCGGAAGGTCTCACCGTCAGTGGCATAGAACGGGTCCAACACGGCCGGGGCGCCAGCGGCGCCGAAGGTGAAGGTGGACGTGCCACCGTCACTGCTCGCGCCGGTTCCGGGGTCTTCTTCACGGTCGGACTGGGCGCAGGCCGTCATGGCCAGCGCGGCAGCCGTCAGCACGGCGATCGGGGTCGCCTTGCGCTTGAACGTCATCGATACCTCGCTTGGATGTGCGAACCTCGAGAGCCACGGTTGACCCCCGAAGGATGGTGCGACCGACTGCAGGGAAGCGGCTGTGGCGTGCCTCTCTGCACCGGTCGGGTTGACCATAGCGACATTCATCGGCGCTGGTCTGGCGCTCGCACATTGTTTATCGGAGTGAGACCCAGAGGTCAGGAGGAGCTGCCGCGTGAGCACGGACGACGCGAAGGACCCCGTCGAGGTCGTCGCAGGGGCGGTGGTCGACGACCTGGGGCGACCGGGCCTGCTGCTCGCGGCCCGCCGCACCGAGCCACCCGACCTCGCCGGTGGCTGGGAGCTGCCCGGTGGCAAGGTCGACCCGGGCGAGAGCCCGGTCGATGCCCTCCACCGTGAGCTGGCGGAGGAGCTGGGCGTCGAGGTCGTCGTGGGCGACCTCGTCGAAGGTCCTCTGGACCGGGGGCGCTGGCCGCTCGGCACGGCATACGCCATGTCTGTGTTCCTCGCCCAGATCACCGACGGCGTGCCCGAACCGCTCGAGGACCACGACGAGCTGCGCTGGCTGCCGGCGGACGACCTGTATGCCGTCGCGTGGCTCCCGGCGGACCTCCCGATCGTCCGTGCGATAGAGGCGCTGGCGGCAGATTGCCGCCGTTTTCGTCAATGAGGCAAGTCCTGAGAGACTTGGCATCATGCCCACCACTACTCGCGACGACATCCGTAACGTCGCCATCGTCGCGCACGTCGACCACGGAAAGACCACTCTGGTCGACAAGATGCTCTGGGAGTCAGGCGCCTTCGAGGCCCGTGCCACCGTCGAGTCCACCGGCGAACGCGTCATGGACTCCGGTGACCTCGAGCGCGAGAAGGGGATCACGATCCTCGCCAAGAACACCGCGGTGCACTACGCGGGCAAGGCCGCGGTCGACGCCGGCCTGGCCGACGGCCTGACGATCAACATCATCGACACCCCCGGTCACGCCGACTTCGGTGGCGAGGTCGAGCGCGGCCTGTCCATGGTCGACGGCGTCGTCCTCCTCGTCGACGCGTCCGAGGGCCCCCTGCCGCAGACGCGCTTCGTCCTGCGCAAGGCCCTCGCCGCGCACATGCCCGTCATCCTCTGCATCAACAAGGTCGACCGCCCCGACTCCCGCATCCAGGAGGTCGTCGACGAGGTCTACGAGCTCTTCATGGATCTCGACGCGACCGAGGAGCAGATCGAGTTCCCGATCGTCTACGCCTCCGCCAAGAACGCCCGCGCATCCATGGCGCGTCCGGACAACGGTGGCCTGCCCGACGGTGAGGACCTCACGGCACTCTTCGCCACGATCATCGACACGATCCCCGCGCCGACCTACGACACCGAGACGCCCCTGCAGGCGCACGTCACCAACCTCGACGCGTCCAACTTCCTCGGTCGCCTCGCACTGCTGCGCGTCTTCAACGGCGAGATCAAGAAGGGCCAGCAGGTCGCGTGGTGCAAGCACGACGGCAGCATCGAGCGCGTCAAGATCACCGAGCTGCTCATGACCGAGGCCCTCGAGCGCAAGCCGCTCGAGGACGGCAAGTCTGCCCGCCCCGGTGACATCATCGCCATCGCCGGCATCCCCGACATCATGATCGGTGACACGATCGCCGACGCCGAGAACCCCATCGCCCTCCCGATCATCACGGTCGACGAGCCGGCCATCTCGATGACGATCGGCACCAACACCAGCCCGATGGTCGGCAAGGTCCGTGGCTCCAAGGTCACCGCCCGCATGGTCAAGGACCGCCTCGACAAGGAGCTCGTCGGCAACGTCTCGCTCCGGGTCCTGCCCACCGAGCGCCCCGACGCCTGGGAGGTCCAGGGCCGTGGCGAGCTGGCGCTGGCGATCCTCGTCGAGCAGATGAAGCGCGAGGGCTTCGAGCTCACCGTCGGAAAGCCGCAGGTGGTCACCCAGCAGATCGACGGCAAGCTGCACGAGCCGGTCGAGCGCCTCACCATCGACACCCCGGACGAGTACCTCGGCGCCATCACCCAGCTCCTCGCGGCGCGCAAGGGCCGCATGGAGCAGATGACCAACCACGGCACCGGCTGGGTCCGCATGGAGTTCCTCGTGCCCTCGCGCGGCCTCATCGGGTTCCGCACGCAGTTCCTCACGGACACCCGTGGTGCGGGCATCGCGCACCACGTGTTCGAGTCCTACGAGCCGTGGTTCGGCACCATCACGACGCGCACGTCGGGCTCGCTGGTCGCCGACCGCACCGGCCCGGTGACCGCCTACTCCATGGTCAACCTGCAGGAGCGCGGCACGCTGTTCGTCGAGCCCGCGACCGAGGTCTACGAGGGCATGATCGTCGGCGAGAACTCCCGCGCCGACGACATGGACGTCAACATCACCAAGGAGAAGAAGCTCACCAACGTGCGTGCCTCCTCCGCCGACAACTTCGAGAAGGTCGTCCCGCCCCGCCGGCTGACGCTCGAGCAGGCCCTCGAGTTCTGCCGCGAGGACGAGTGCGTCGAGGTGACGCCCGAGGCCGTCCGCATCCGCAAGGTCGAGCTCGACCAGACGGTCCGCGGCCGCACGGCCTCCCGCGGTCGCAAGGCCTGACCTGACGCGCCACCACGACCCCTCCCAGGAAGTGCAGCACGTGAGCAGCCCCATCCGACGCCACCACCCACGGCCGCAGCGGGCTCACGTCCGGGCGCTGGTCGGGCTGTTCATCGTGGTGGTCCTGGGGACAGCTGGGGGATGCAGCGTCCTGGCCGGCGGCGACCCGCCGACGACGCCGGCGGTGACCGCGTCCCACGAGCGCACCGACGAGCGCGGCGGCACCCTCAAGGCGCTCTCGCTGGGTCCGGTGCTCAGCTGGGACCCGCAGCGCATCGGGGCGCGCGACGACGCCGCGTTCGCCGGGCGCACCTTCCTGCGGACCCTGACCGCCTACCAGCCCAGCACGGACGCGCGGACCCAGTCGCGTCTCGTGGGTGACCTCGCGACCGACACGGGCACGCCCAACAAGAACCTCACCGCCTGGTCGTTCACCCTGCGCGAGGGCATCGCCTGGGAGGACGGCAGCGCCGTCACGTGCGAGGACGTCAAGTACGGCATCTCGCGCACGTTCAGCACCGACTTCATCACCGGTGGTTCGACCGACGCCCTCGCCGTCCTCTCCGTCCCCAAGAAGCCGGACGGCACGCCCATCTATGCCGGCCCGTTCGTCAAGGCGGCACCGAACGACCCCGGCCGCGCGGCATACGACAAGGCCGTCGTCTGCCGTGGCACGACGATCACGTTCACGCTCAGCGCGCCGGTGAGCGACTTCAACGAGATGGTGACCCAGGCGGCGTTCGGCCCGGTGAAGAAGTCGACCGACAAGGGCGGGGACGGCACCTTCAACGTCTTCTCCAACGGTCCCTACAAGCTGGCCGCGCCGTGGCGCGCGTCCACCGGTGGCTCGTGGGTTCGCAACCCGCACTGGAGGGCTGCGACCGACGAGGTGCGCGAGGCCTACCCGAACACCATCGAGTACCAGGAAGGCATCGAGACCCAGACCGTCGCGCAGCAGATCATGGCGGACGGTGACAACTCGAAGTCCGCCGTCGCGCTCGGCTCCGCGCCTCCCGCCATCCAGCAGCACATCCTCACCGTCGACGCGCTCAAGGAGCGATCCGTGACGGCCGGCACGGGTCTCGTCGACTACCTCGTGCCCAATGTCAGGAGCAAGGTCTTCACATCTGTCGAGGCGCGCCAGGCCCTGGCCGTCGCCACCAACCGGGGCGCCTACGTCACGGCCCTCGGTGGTGGGTCCACCGGTCGGCCGACCGCCTCCCTCATCCCCGAGGCGCTGCCGGCGGCGCACGCCGCAGACCCCCTCAAGGCCGGCGACCGCGGCGACGCCGGGCAGGCCAAGGTGCTCCTGGGCAAGGCCGGCCTGACCCTGCCGGTGCCGATCAGGGTGGCCTACCGGTCGAGCCCGGTGGCCGACAAGGCGATGGCCTCGCTCGTCGCGGGCTGGACCGAGGCCGGTTTCGCCCCCAGGCTCACCCCGATCAAGGACGAGTACTTCACGGCCATCACCCAGCCGGGTGCTGCGGCGAACTACGACGTCTTCTGGTCGAACTGGGCGCCGGCCTGGGCCTCGGCCAGCACGATCCTGCCGGCCCTATTCGACAGCTCCATCAACATCACGCCGTCCGGACCCGGGCGGGACTACGGCTACTTCGTCGACCCCAAGGTCAATGCCGAGATCGTGCGGATCAACACCATCGCGGACCGGGCGGACCGTGAGGAGGCCTGGACCGCACTCGACGTCCGGCTCCAGACCCTCGGCGCCTACATCGGCCTCGCCGAGCGCCGCTCCCTCTACATCGCCGGCAGCGACGTCCGCAACCTCTCGGCCAACGAGGTCACCGGCGGGGTCGTGGAGTTCGCTGACATCGCGGTCCGACGATGAGCCGGCTCCTCTTCGTCCACGCGCACCCGGACGACGAGACCCTCGCGACCGGTGTCGCGATCCTCCACCACGTGGCCCGCGGGGACGACGTCCATGTCCTGACCTGCACGCTCGGTGAGGAGGGAGAGGTCATCCCTGCCGAGCTGGCCCATCTCGAGGGCGCCGCCGGCGACCCGCTGGCCGAGCATCGCCGGGGTGAGCTCGCGGGTGCCGTCTCGGTGCTCGGCGTGACGCACCACTATCTCGGCGCGCACGCCGACGGCGAGCGGCCGGCATACCGGGACTCCGGCATGGTCGGGTCGGTCGCGTTCGAGCACCCACGTGCCTTCGCCGGCGCCGACTTCCTCGAGGTCGCCGAGCTGATGCGCTCCACCGTCAGCGAGATCGCCCCGGACGTCGTCGTCACCTACGACTCCGAGGGCGGCTACGGCCACCCCGACCACATCCGCGTGCACGACGCCGTGCGTGCCGCAGTGGCCGAGCTGCCTGCTGGCCCGGCGCTCTTCGTCGTGCTCACCCCCCGTTCGTGGGCGGTCGAGGACCGTGAGTGGCTCGCGGCCCACGTCCCCCGTGAGACGGGGTATGCCGTTCCGTCCCCGTCCGAGCCGATGGCACCGTCCGTGGTCGACGACGCCACAGTGACCCATGCCGTCGTCGATCCCGAGGTCGTGCCCCGACAGGAGCAGGCGCTGCGGTTCCACGAGACCCAGGTCGTCGTCGGGGACGGCTGGTTCGCGCTCTCCAACAACGTGGCCGCCCGGCTGGCCGGGCGGGAGGGCTACTCCCTCATGGATCCTTCGACCGGTGCCCTCCTGCCCGGTGGTGGCGGTCGACGACCCGGGCTCGTCGAGGACGCCCGGTGACGACGACGGGGGAGGGGGCAGGGGTGGACGTCGACACCTACCGCCATGCCATGGGACGCCTGGCCAGGGGCGTCACCGTGCTGACCACGACCGCCTCCGGTCAGGACCATGCCCTCACGGCCAACTCGGTCACGAGCGTCTCTCTCGACCCCGTGCTCCTGCTCGTCTGCATCGAGACCGATGCGCGCTTCCACGACGCGGTCCTGGAGTCCCAGGTCTTCGGTGTGAGCCTGCTGGCGGCCGGTCAGCGTGGGCTCGCGGCCTGGTTCGCGACGCCGGGTCGCCCCCTGCCCGGACAGCTGGACCGCGCTCCGCACACGCGGGGCGCGGCCGGCGTGCCTCTCCTCGACGGGGCGCTGGCCTCGCTCGAGTGCCGTGTGCGTGACGTGCACCCCGCAGGCGACCACAGCATCATCGTCGCGACGGTCGCCTCGGCCCGTCTGGCGGGCGATCCGCAGGCCGCCCTCGTACACTTCCGCGGACAGTACTCCGCGCTGCCCTGAACCTCGTCTGACCTCACCCGACTGACCAAGGACCACCGATGACCGACATTTTCGACCAGCCGCAGGGGCCGCCTCGGCGCCGAGGCGGCGCCATCGCGGCCGTCGTGGGGGCCTTCGTCCTGCTCGTGGCCGGCTATGTCGGGGTGGCGGCATACACCAGTGGTCGGATGCCCAGTGACACCAAGGTGGGCGGCGTGCAGGTCGGTGGCCTCGAGCCGGCGCAGGCACGCAAAACGCTCGCGACCGCGGTCGCCGAGCGCGGCGCGACGCCGGTCACGCTCACGGCCGGGGGCAGGTCGGCCACCCTTGCACCGGCCGACGCCGGTCTGAGCATCGACATCGACACCTCCATCGGCAACCTCTCCGGCTTCAGCCTCAACCCGGCCGACGTGGTGAGCCACCTGACTGGCGGCGTGACCCGCAGCCTCGAGACCGACGTCGACGAGGCCAAGCTCAAGGCCAGCGTCACCAAGGCGTCCAAGGCTCTCGCGGTGCCGGCCAAGGAAGGCGCGATCTCCGTGGCCGGCGGCAAGGTGACGATGACCGAGCCGGTCAAGGGTCAGGCCATCGAGATCGACCGCACGGTCGAGGCGATCGCGCAGTCGTGGCCGCGCAGCACACCGATCGTGGCCCCGGTCACCGTGGCCATGCCCAAGGTCTCCGCCGAGGAGCTGCAACGCGTCAGGACCGAGTTCGCCGACAAGGCGATGTCCGGGCCCATCGCCGTGAAGGCCGGCGACAAGACGTTCGAGATCAGTGCGGCGACCCTCGCCCCCGCGATCACCTTCCCCGCGGACTCGCAGGGCAAGATCACTCCGGCGTTCGACGAGAAGCTGATCATCGCTGCCGTCAGCAAGGCAGCGGACCGGGCGGATGCCACCTCCGACCCCCGGGACGCCACCGTCTCGTTCCCCAGCGGCCAGCCGACCGTCATCCCGTCCCGGACGGGTGTCGCGCTCGAGACGAGCAAGATCGTCGCGCCGGTGACGGCGGCACTGACCTCACCGGAGCGCGCTGCGATCGTCCCGGTGAAGGTCTCGCAGCCGGAGTTCACCACCGAGAAGGCCAGGGCCACGCTGCCCAAGGGCATGATCTCGACCTTCACGACCTACTTCCCGGCCAACGGAGGCGGGCGGGTCTCCAACATCCGGCTCGCCGCGAGGACGCTCAACGGCACCTATGTCGCACCGGGAGCCACCTTCAGCCTCAACGAGGTCCTGGGACGCCGCACCCCGGAGAAGGGCTACCAGAAGGGTGGGGTCATCCAGGACGGGCGACTCAGTGAGAACTATGGCGGTGGCATCTCCCAGGTCTCGACGACGCTGTTCAACGCGGCCTTCTTCGCCGGAGTGAAGTTCGAGCAGTACATGGCGCACGGCTTCTACATCTCGCGCTACCCCGAGGGGCGCGAGGCGACGATCTCCTATCCCTACCCCGACAACCGCTGGACCAACACCACGGACGGCGGCATCCACATCCGTGCCTCCTCGACGGGTGGGCAGGTGACCGTGGCGTTCTACGGGACGAAGAAGTGGGATGTCGTCGCGTCCAAGAGCCCGCGGCGCAATATCGTCCCGCCGAAGAAGATCAACGACCCGTCGCCGGAGTGCATCACCCAGAACCCCGTCCCGGGTTTCGACGTCACCGTGACGCGGATCTTCAAACAGGGTGGCGCGACGGTCAGGACCGAGCCGTTCAACACGCACTACAACCCCGAGGACGACGTCACCTGCACGCACCCCGACGCCAAGTGACCTGAGGTCTCAGGTGGTGGGTCCGTTCGTCAGGTAGACATAGCCCGAGTGCCGCTGGAACCCGAGCCGCTCGTAGAGGCGGATGGCGGTGGCGTTGTCCGCCTCGACCTGCAGGTGCATGAGCCGTATGCCGTCCGCCCTGGCCGTCGCGGCCAGCCGGCTCGTGAGGTGGGCGGCCAGGCCCCGCCCGCGCAACGCCGGGTCGGTCCAGACGGCGCCCAGCCCGGCCCAGCCCTGGGCGATGCCCAGCCGGCCGATCGCCACGGGCCGGGGGTCGCGCAAACCGGGAGTGCCGAGGCCGAGCTGCTGCGCGAGACCTCCCCCCAGGGCGATGCTGCCGAAGAGCTGCCGCGGGCTGCCCTCCAGAACTCCCGCGACGGCCACCGGGACCACGGCCCTGGTCTGGCCGTAAGCCTCCAGCCACACGTCGTCGAGCTCCTCGCTCATCCGGACGTCCGGCCCTCCGGGATCGGCGTCGGCGACGGTGTCGGTCGTGGTGGTGAGGCTGAGGGTGCGGACGCCGACGGTCCAGCCGCGCGACAGCAGCTCGGCGCCGACGGGGTCGTCCGCTGGTTCGAACGCGGTGGGACCGCTCAGGGACATGCGGGCCGGAAGCCCGCGCGCGGCATACCAGGCCTCCACGCGGTCGACGGCCGCCGAGAGCGGCAGGCCCGGATCGCCCATGGGGAGAACGGAGTTGCCGCGTTGGGTGAAGCCGCGCGAGGCCCGCAGCTCCCACTCACCGAGGGCCTCGCGCTCCAACGCACCCCAGCTCGGCCCCATGACGCGCTGAAGGTCGGCGACCGAGATGGCGAGGTGTGGAGCCCCGCGTCGACTCGGTCTGGGTGGGATCTCCTTCGCCGCGACGATGCGGGTGCGGCTGATGACGACATCGCCCTCGCGCGTCGCGACCGTGACGTCGTGCTCGGTGCGGGCCACGAGCTCGCCGACGGAGTCGGTCATCGACGGGGTGCCGGCCTCGGCGTCGCCTGGTGGGTCGAGCCGCCAGCGCACGACGACACGGGCACCGATGTGGACGGCGTCGAAGGAGGCAGGCACGAGCGGCATACTATGGCCGCATGACGTACGTGATCGCGCAGCCTTGTGTCGACCTCAAGGACAAGGCCTGCATCGAGGAGTGTCCCGTCGACTGCATCTACGAGGGGGAGCGGTCGCTCTACATCCACCCGGACGAGTGCGTCGACTGCGGTGCGTGCGAGCCGGTCTGCCCCGTGGAGGCCATCTACTACGAGGACGACACCCCGGAGCAGTGGGCCGACTACTACAAGGCCAACGTCGAGTTCTTCGACGACCTCGGCAGCCCGGGTGGCGCCGCCAAGATGGGCCTCATCAACAAGGACCACCCGTTGATCGCGGACCTGCCGCCCCAGTCGCACCCGGAGTGATGACAGGCGCGTGAGGACACGAGTGAGGAACGAGCGAGGCCCGGAGCGCGCCGCGGAATCGCGACAGAGAACACAGGGTGATTCCGTTTGATCTCGTTGCCCGACTTCCCATGGGACTCGCTCGCTCCGGTCAAGGAGCGGGCGAGTTCTGTTGCCACCTCCGACGGTCTTGGGCTCGTCGACCTGTCGGTCGGCACCCCCGTCGACGCGACACCCGAGGTCGTGCAGGAGGCCCTGCGCTCGGCGTCGGACGCACCCGGCTATCCCCAGACCTGGGGCACGCCCGCGCTGCGGGAGGCCGTGGCCCGCTGGTTCGCGACGCGGCGCGCAGTGCCCGACGTCGACCCTGACGGGGTGCTGCCGACGATCGGGAGCAAGGAGCTCGTGGCCTGGCTCCCGACACTGCTCGGGCTCGGCCCCGGCGACGTGGTCGGCTTCCCCTCGGCGGCCTACCCGACCTACGACGTCGGTGCGCGCCTCGCCGGCGCCACGCCCCAGGTGGTGGACGGACTCGCCGCTCTCGGCCCGCTGACGCCGTCGACCACCCCACGGCTGCTGTGGCTCAACACTCCGGGCAACCCGACCGGACAGGTTCTGGGCATCGAGCACCTCGCCAAGGTCGTGGCCTGGGCCCGTCAGCACGGGGTCGTCGTCGCCAGCGACGAGTGCTACGCCGAGCTCGACTGGCGCACCGAACGTGGCGGGTCGACCGCCCCGACGACACCCTCCATCCTCGACCCACGGGTCACCGGCGGCTCGCACGAGGGCCTGCTCTGTGTCTACTCCCTCTCGAAGCAGTCCAACCTCGCCGGCTATCGCGCAGCGTTCGTGGCAGGTGACCCCCGGCTGGTCAGGCAGATCCTCGAGGTGCGCAAGCACGCCGGCATGATTGTCCCCTGGCCGGTCCAGGCCGCGATCACCGCCGCGGTCGGGGACGCGGGTCATGTCGAGGCGCAGAAGGCCGTGTATGCCGCGCGCCGAGAGGTCCTGCTGGCCGGCGTGCGTGCCTTCGGGCTCAAGACGACCCACAGCGAGGCCGGCCTCTACCTGTGGGCCACGGCCGGCGAGGACGCCTGGGTGACGTTGGAGCGGCTGGCCGCACGCGGCATACTCGCGGCTCCGGGGACCTTCTACGGCGCAGCCGGACGACAGCACGTGCGGATCGCTCTCACGGCGCCGGACGAGCGGATCCGGGCCGCGGCCTCGCGCCTCTCGGCCGGCTGAGCCACGGGTGGGCGGACGCTCTTTTCGTCGTCGCGGACCTCTGGGGTAGCGTCAATGGTGCGCGAGCGACGCCCACTGCGACCTCGCCCGAGACGTGAGGATTGAAGACACGATGAGCACAGACGCAGCCGCTGCCGCGACCTTCCAGGTCCGCGACCGGGAACTCAGGTTCCCCCTCATCAAGGCCACCGAGGGCAACAACGGTTACGACATCTCGGCCCTGCTCAAGGAGACCGGCGACACCACCCTCGACATCGGGTTCGTCAACACGGCCTCGTGCAACAGCGCCATCACCTACATCGACGGCGATGCGGGCATCCTGCGCTACCGCGGTTACCCGATCGAGCAGCTCGCGGAGGGGTCGACCTTCCTCGAGACCTCCTACCTGCTCATCTACGGCGAGCTTCCCTCCCAGTCCGAGCTCGACGACTTCACCGACCGGGTCCGTCAGCACACGATGCTGCACGAGGACCTCAAGTCCTTCTTCGGTGGCTTCCCGCGCGACGCCCACCCCATGCCGGTCCTGTCGTCCGCGGTCTCCGCGCTGGGCACCTTCTACCAGGACAGCCTCGACCCGTTCGACAAGGAGCAGGTCGAGATCTCGACGATCCGTCTCCTCGCCAAGCTCCCGACGATCGCGGCCTACGCCTACAAGAAGAGCATCGGCCAGCCGTTCCTCTACCCGGACAACGAGCTCTCGCTCACCGAGAACTTCCTCCGGATGACCTTCGGCGTCCCGGCGACGAACTACGACATCGACCCGGACATGGTCAAGGCGCTCGACCAGCTGCTCATCCTGCACGCCGACCACGAGCAGAACTGCTCGACGTCGACGGTGCGCCTCGTCGGCTCGGCCCACGCCAACCTCTTCAACTCCGTGTCGGCCGGCATCCACGCCCTCTCCGGACCGCTGCACGGTGGCGCCAACTCAGCGGTGCTCGAGATGCTCGACGGCATCGTCAAGAGCGGCGGGGACGTCGACACCTTCGTCAAGAAGGTCAAGAACAAGGAGGACGGCGTCAAGCTCATGGGCTTCGGGCACCGGGTCTACAAGAACTACGACCCGCGCGCGGCGATCATCAAGAAGACGACCGACGCGATCCTCAGCAAGGACGGCGTGCGCGACCCGCTCCTCGACATCGCCCTGCAGCTCGAGCAGCGCGCTCTGGAGGACGACTACTTCATCGAGCGCAAGCTCTACCCGAACGTCGACTTCTACACCGGCCTGATCTACAAGGCCATGGGCTTCCCGACCAAGATGTTCACGGTGCTCTTCGCCCTGGGACGCCTCCCCGGGTGGATCGCACAGTGGCGCGAGATGATCGAGGACCCCGACACCAAGATCGGCCGTCCGCGCCAGATCTACACCGGGGCCACGGAGCGCGACTACCGCGCCATCACCAGCCGCTGACCCAGCTCCTGCTCCCCTGAGGGGACGTGAAGGGCCCGGAGGGATCTTTCCCTCCGGGCCCTTTCCACTTTCCTCTGGTAGCGGATCGCCTGACAGGTATGCCGCCCGCGCAAGGTGCGTGGACGGCATACCTGCGTCGTGGGTCAGGCGCGGTGCCGACCTGCGCCGACGAGCTCGTGCTCCTCGGGCGCGTCCGAGTCGGGGGCGTCGGCGAACGTCTCGGACGACGGGGTCTGGCCGGGGCGGCCGAGCTTCTGCCCCTCGACATCGACGTCCGGCAGGATCCGGTCGAGCCAGCGCGGCAGCCACCACGCCTTGTCGCCCATGAGGTACATGAGGGCCGGGATCAGGGTCATCCGCACGATCACCGCGTCGAAGAAGACCGCGGCCGCGAGGGCGAAGCCGATCGACTGGATGAGTGGCTCGTCCTGGAGCATGAACGCGGCGAAGACCGAGATCATGATGGCGGCCGCGGCGGCGACGACGCGGGCGCCGTGACGGAAGCCGTCGACGACGGCGTCACGGGCGCTCTCGCCGTGCACGAAGGCCTCGCGCATCCGGGTCACGAGGAAGACCTGGTAGTCCATCGCCAGCCCGAAGACGATGCCGATGACGAGGATCGGCATGAAGCTCATGAGGGGTGCGCCGTCGAAGAACCCGCCGACGCCCTCCTGGAACACGAGGATCGTCGTCCCGAGCGTCGCGAGCACCGAGAGCAGGAACCCGAGGGTGGCCGTGAGCGGCACGAGGATGGAGCGGAAGACGATCATCAGCAGGATGAACGCGAGCCCGACGACGACGGCGAGGTAGGGGAGCAGGGCGCTCTGCAGCTTCTCGGACACGTCGGTCTGGATGGCGGTGAGGCCGGTGACACCGACCGTGGTGCCGGTCCGGGCCTCGATGTCGGCGCTGGTGCCGCGCAGGTCCTCGAGCAACGTCAGCGTGGCCTCGTCGTCCGGGCCGCTCTGGGGGGTGATGAGGATCTGGGCGCCGGTGCTCTCCTCGTTCATGCCGATGATCTGCGCATTGGCCACGTCGCTCTGTCCGGCAGCCCAGTCGACGACCTCGCCGTAGGCCGCAGAACGCTCGGCAGGGTCGCTGATCTGACGCCCGTCGACGACGAGGACGAGCGGACCCTGGCGCCCGGCGCCGAACGCGTCCGTCATGAGGTCGGCAGCCTTGCGCTGGGTCGTCTCGACCGGAGAGGTCGAGTCGGAGGGCAGGGCGAGGTGCAGGTCCTTCATGGGGATGGCCAGCGAGCCGAGCACGACGACGGCGAGCACGGCGACGAGAGCCGGCGCCCGACCCACGAGAGCGGCCCAACGCACCCCGTTGTTGACGATCTCTCCCTCGTCGGACCTGACCTTGCGGACGCGACCCGCGAAGGCCTTGCCCTTGAGCATGCCGAGGATGGCCGGTGTGAGGGTGAGGGCGATGAGCACCGACACGAGGACCGTCGCTGCGGCCGCGAGGCCCATGGTCGTGAGGAACGGGATCCTGACGAGGGCGAGGGCGGAGAGGGCGATGATCACGGTGAGTCCTGCAAAGACCACGGCCGAGCCTGCGGTCCCCAGGGCGCGTCCAGCCGCCTCGGCCCGGTCGTCGGTGTGTCGCAGCTCGCTGCGATAGCGGCTGAGGATGAAGAGCGCGTAGTCGATGCCGACGGCCAGACCGAGCATCGTCGCAAGGGTCGGCGTCATCGTGCCGAGCTCCCAGAACGCGGTCCCCCCGACGACGAGCAGCGCGCCGATTCCGACGCCGACGACCGCGGTGACGAGCGGCAGGCCCGCGGCCACGAGTGAGCCGAAGGTGAGGACGAGGACGAGGGCAGCGATGGCGAGGCCGATGAGCTCGGACGTGCCGCCGGGTGGGGCGAAGCTCTGCATCCCGGCACCGTTGACCTCGGCCGTGAGTCCCTGCTCACGCGCAGTGTCCAGCGCGCCGAGGACGGCGTCCTGGGTTTCCGGCGCGACATCGGTGACGGTCTTGACGTCGAAGGTCCAGGTGATCGTGCCGATGCGCCCGTCAGCACTCAACGGAGAGATGGCTGCGGCGTTGGCCTCGGCCTGGGCGACGGACGTGCCCCCCTCGGTCGCGGCCTCGAGCATCTGCTCGCGCTGACCGGCGGCGGAGTCGACCGGGCTCACGAGCTGAGCGGCGCCGGGGCTGTCCTGCGCCGGCATCTGCGGGAGGGCCTTGAGGTCGGCGAGCAGCGCTTCCACCTTGGCCACGTTGGCCGGGTCGGCAAGCTTCTGACCCTCCGGTGCGGCGACGACGACGGTGGCCGTGGCCTGGTCGAACGCGTCCCCCGTCTGCGGGAAGAGCTCCTGCTGGAGCTGCGCCGCCTGCTCGGACGGGATCCCGGGGATGGAGAACTTGTCGATCATCGGCTTCGAGATCGACGTCGCCACCCCGCCGATGGCGACGAGGGCGACGAGCCAGGCCGCGATGAAGTACGGCCAGCGACGGTATGCCGTCCGGCCCAGTCGATAGAGGTATGTCGCCATGGCGAAGCTGCTCCTTGTGGTGGAGGTGGGTGAAGAGGAACCGATCGGCCGCGCGGCTGAGCTGGGTGGGTGCGCGGACCGGTCAGGAGAGAAGGCGGGTGGCTTCGTCGACACCAGCCATGAAGTCGGTGGGGAAGTCGCGGTCCTCATCGCTGAGGAAGGAGGTCATCGAGTGGTGGAAGAGGCCCACGATGATCGCGACCGCCACCCGTGCCCGAGGGTGGCCGGAGGGAAGTCCCTCACGCTGCTCTATGGCCTCGCGCACCTGGGTGACCATCCCCTCGAACCGCTCCTTGGCGACGGTGATGAGTCGCGGGTTGCGCTCGAAGAGGGCGTGGATGCGGTGCCAGTCCTCCCGCGTCGGCTCCTCGCGGGTGTAGATGTTGGTCACCAGATGGCCGAGGTCGCGCAGGAGGTGCCCCTCCGGTCCGCCGGCGACGAACACGGCCACGTCGTCGGGGCTGATGCGGTCCGGGCTGTCGAGGACGGCCGCTTCCTTGCCGGGGAAGTAGTTGAACAACGTCCGCCGGGACACCCCGACCTGCTCGGCCAGCTCGTCGAGGGTGAACCCGTCGAAGCCGTGCTCGATGGCCAGCTCCTGCGCACACCTCGAGATCCGGCGAGCAGTCTGCTCCCGACGCGAAACTGCACTCTCACCGGCCATAGTGCAAGTTTGCACTGGCACCCCACATAGTGCAAATCGGTCGACGAGAGCGTTCCACCAGCTCTGAGGCCACCGACAGGGACGGGCGGGGAGGGCAGCGCCGGGCCGCGGCGGAAGGAACCTCTGGAGAGCACGAAAGTGCCGGTTCGCCGCTGGCTGGGTCTGGCGGGAGCGCGGAGTGCGTTCTACGCGCGCAGCGCGGATGGGACTGCGGCGAACCGACACGTGCACGCGACTCCACAACGCAACGGAACGGCATGCGCCGGGCTGTTGCGAGCCAGCGTCAGGTGAGGTGGAGGATGACCTGCTGCGCGGGAGCAGGGGAGTCCGTTGGCTGCCACTCCCACGCATCGGAGTCGCGGCTGCGCGTCCAGCGGCGGTCGCCGACCGTGACGCCGGTGACGCCCGTGTCCACGGCCTTCGCGACCGACCAGGAGCCGATGGACCACGCCATCCGGTCACTGGGTGCCTTGACCGTCAAGGTGCCCTGGCCCGCGGTCGCCTTGAGGGCGTACTCGTTGTCGAGGAGGCGTTCGATGAGCGCGACGTCGGCCTCGCCCTCGGGGTCGTCGAGCCGGCAGGCGACGCCCCGGGGTGAGTGACCGGCCAGCGAGGACGCCAGGATGCGGCCCTCCTGCTCGTGGTCGGCGTAGGCCTCGGGGTAGGCGCTGCGCTGGACCTTCTGGGCGACCACCGTGATGGTGCCGGTCTCCCAGTCCTTGACCTTGACGAGGGCGTCGTAGAACTTGTTCGTCGTGTACTCGGGGTCGAGGATCTCCTCGACCGTGCCCCACCCCTGCGACGGACGCTGCTGGAACAGGCCGACGGAGTCGCGGTCGCCGTAACGGATGTTGCGGAGCTTGGACTCCTGGATCGCCGTCGCCAGGGCGATGGTCGCGGCCCGCGCGGGGAGCCCACGACGCAGGGCGATCGCGGTGATCGTGGCGGCGTTGCTCATCTGGTCCGGGTCGAAGTCGACCGAGTTCCCCGCTGCCGTCGCCTGGCACCGCGGGCCGAGGACGCTCTGGAACAGGTTGCGCCCGCCGAACCACGCTCCCAGAGCGACGAGCGCCACGAGGCTGAGGACGAGGGCGCGGGCGACCCACCGGGGGGCGCGAGTGGGCTGGTCCTCGGCAAGGGTCATGCGGCCGCGGGTCGAGCGCATCAGTCGTTGTCGTGGAGGACGGAGTTGAGGACGATGCCGTGGCCGTCGCGCGGACGCGCCTCGACCGTGCCCGTCACGGAGTTGCGCAGGAAGAGCAGGTTCGACTGGCCGGAGAGCTCGCTTGCCCTGGTGACCGTGGCGTCGGGAAGCGTCACCTTGGTGCCGGCCGTGACATAGAGCCCGGCCTCGATGACGCAGTCGTCGCCGAGGGCGATGCCCAGACCCGACTCGGCGCCGAGCAGGCAGCGCTCGCCGATCGACACGCGTTCGGTGCCGCCACCCGAGAGGGTGCCCATCGTCGAGGCCCCGCCACCGATGTCGGAGCCGTCACCCACGACGACGCCTTGGGAGATGCGGCCCTCGACCATCGACGTGCCGAGGGTGCCGGCGTTGAAGTTGACGAAGCCCTCGTGCATGACCGTCGTGCCGCTGGCGAGGTGTGCGCCCAGTCGCACCCGGTCGGCGTCGGCGATGCGGACGCCCGAGGGCACGACGTAGTCGGTCATGCGCGGGAACTTGTCGATGCCGAAGACCTGCACCGGGCCGCGGGCCAGCAGGCCGAGGCGGGTGAGCTCGAACCCGTCGACGGCGCACGGCCCCTGGCTGGTCCACACGACGTTGGTCAGGGCACCGAAGAGGCCGTCGAGGTTGATCGAGTTCGGGGCCACGAGTCGGTGCGACAGCAGGTGGAGGCGGAGCCACGCATCGGCGGTCTCCGTGGGCGCGTCATCGAGATCGATCTCCACCAGGCGCACCTCGCGGGTCACGCCGCGCGCGTCGTCGGACACGGCCAGGTCCGACAGGCCGCTCGGCTCCTGCGCGTCGCCTGCATCTCCCAGTGCGGGTGCCGGGAACCACACGTCGAGGACGGTGTCTCCGTGGAGAGTGAGGAGGCCGAAGCCGTGTGCGGTGCGCGCAGTCATGCCGCCAAGCCTAGGGGGCGCACCTGATGACCCCGATCGTGGTCTGCCGCTCCCGTGGCGTCCCGACTCGGTGTCCTCGATAGGGTCTCGCGTATGCCGCTCGACCTCACTGCCGATGTAGTCACCCTCACCGCTGCGCTCTGCGACATCGAGTCGGTGAGCCTCGACGAAGGCGCCGTCTGCGACGCGATCGAGGAGGCGCTGCGCCCCCTCCAGCACCTCACCGTGACGCGCATCGGCAACACCGTCATCGCCCGCACCGAGCTCGGCCACGGCGAGCGGGTCGTGCTCGCCGGGCACATCGACACCGTGCCCCTCACGGACCCGCCGAACCTCCCGACGCGGCGACTCCCCGGTGCCGACGGTGAGGGCGAGGTCCTCTGGGGTCGGGGCACGGTCGACATGAAGGGCGGCGTCGCCGTCCAGCTGCGGCTCGCCGCAACGGTTCCCGCGCCGAGCCGTGACGTCACCTACGTCTTCTACGAGGGCGAGGAGATCGAGAGCGAGTTCAACGGGCTGCTCCACATCCAGCAACAGCGACCCGAGCTCATCGAGGACGCCGACTTCGCCGTCCTCCTCGAGCCCACCGGAGCCATCGTCGAGGGCGGCTGCAAAGGCACGTTGCGCATCGACCTCACCACCAAGGGCGCAGCCGCCCACTCGGCGCGACCGTGGAACGGGCACAACGCCATCCACGACGCAGCCGAGATCCTCAGTCGGCTCACGGCATACGAGCCGAGGACGGTGGTCGTCGACGGGCTCGAGTACCGCGAGGCGCTCAACGCCGTCCACATCTCCGGTGGCATCGCCGGCAACGTCATCCCCGACCGGTGCACGGTGTCGGTCAACTACCGCTACGCACCCGACACCGACGAGGACCAGGCAGTCGCGCACATGCACGAGGTCTTCGACGGGCTGACCTTCGAGATCACCGACAACGCCGGGGGGGCGCGACCGGGCCTGGACCTGCCTGCGGCCAAGGCGTTCGTCGAGGCACTCGGCGTGGACGTCGTCGCCAAGCAGGGATGGACCGACGTGGCCCGCTTCCAGGCGATGGGTCTGCCGGCGGTGAACTTCGGTCCGGGCGACCCCAACTTCGCCCACCACGACGAGGAGCGGTGCCCCGTCGACCAGCTCGTGTCGTGCGAAGCCGCCATGCTCAGGTGGCTCGCCTAGGTTGGTGCCGTGACTGACTCAGCGACTGACGCACCGGAGCCCTGGGACGAGACGCAGGACTACGTCAAGGGGCCGGTCGTCATGCGGCGCTCCAAGGTGCCCGAGGAGACGACCGACCAGCGACTCCTCGACAGCACCGGCTCCGCCGACTGGGTCCACACGGACCCGTGGCGGGTGATGCGCATCCAGTCCGAGTTCGTCGAGGGCTTCGGCGCGCTCGCGGAGCTTGGACCGGCGGTGAGCGTCTTCGGCTCGGCCCGCACCCGGGAGGACGACCCGACCTACGAGCTCGGCGAACGGGTCGGCTCGGCCCTCGTCAGGGCTGGGTATGCCGTCATCACCGGTGGCGGTCCCGGCGCCATGGAGGCGGCCAACAAGGGTGCGTGCGAGGCTGGCGGTGCGTCGGTCGGTCTGGGCATCGAGCTGCCCTTCGAGACGGGGCTCAACAGGTACGTCGACCTCGGGGTGAACTTCCGCTACTTCTTCGCCCGCAAGACGATGTTCGTCAAGTACGCGCAGGGGTTCATCGTCCTGCCCGGCGGCTTCGGCACCCTCGACGAGCTCTTCGAGGCGATCACGCTCGTCCAGACCCAGAAGGTGACGTCGTTCCCGATCATCCTCATGGGCACGGCCTACTGGCAGGGGCTCCTCGACTGGCTCCGGTCGTCCGCCCTGACGGCCGGGACAGTCAGTGCCAAGGACCTGGCACTCATCACCCTGACCGACGACGTCGACGAAGCCGTCGCGGCCATCGTCGCGTCGGATCAGGCGCATGCGCCGAAGGCCGCCGAAGGCAGTGGAACCCACCCCGAGTGAGCGCCACCTAGGATCAGCCACGTGGAATGGGTTGCCCTCGGACTTCTCGCCGTCGCCGTCGTCGTGGTCACGGTGGGCGTCGTCACGGGTCGGCTCGACGCCCCCGGACTGGCCGCACCCACGTCCACGACCCCGCCGCTCGAGCTCCCACCGACCCTGACCAGTGCCGACGTCGACCACCTGAGCCTGGGCACGACGCTCTACGGCTACGTCCCGGCAGACGTCGATGCCGCCCTCGATGCGCGCCGGGATCGCCTCGCCGAGCAGGAGCGGGTCCTTGCGGAGCGGGACGGTCATGTTCACCCTGACGCGTGAGTCGCCGCTGCCGCCCACGGAGCTGTGGTCGCGCGTCGCCGCCCTCGCGGAGCACACCGAGACCGTCCCGTTGACCACGACCCTCGCTGACGCCGGTGAGCCGGGCGTCGGATGGCGGTTCACCGTGCGGACGGCCCTGGGGCCGCTCCGCTTCGACGACACGATGGTCGTGGAGGCCTGGGACGCCCCTCACCGGTGGCGGATTCGCAAGACCAGCCGCCTGGCCGGGTGGGCGCAGGTCGACGTCACCCCGTATGCCGGCGGGTCGCGCCTGACCTGGACCGAGGAGCTGTGGCTCGGGGTGCCGGGGCTGCGGCGCGTGACGAGAGCGGTCGGTGACCTGCTCGGCCCCCTCGTCTTCGGCCGCGTGGTCGACCGTCTCGTGTCGGAGCGGCCGTGATGTGGGCACTGCTCCTCAGCGCCCCCGTGGTCGTGGTGGCCCTGGCCATGGCGTGGTTCCTCGGGCGGCGTCCGGCAGGCGGCACGGGTGAACGCGCCGACGGCGGCGAGGACGAGGCGTTCGGCCTCCAGCTCATCGGCTACCCCGTTGCGCGGGTCGACGAGGTGCTGGAGCACCTCGACGCCCAGATCGCGACCAACGACACCCGGCTGAGCGGCACACCCTCCACCGTGTCCGCGGATCCGCTGGCTGGAACCGCCATCTCCGCGGACCGCAGGGGAGGGCCATCCCAGACGCCCGCGGTCGCGTCTGCGGACCCGGTTGCCGGAGCGGCCCCAGCCGCATCGGGAGTGGCGAGCGCCAAGGTGACGTGGAGGTGGCTCGACCTCGCCGTCGTGGCGGCCTATCTCGGAACCGCACTCCACGTGCTCAGCGGCCTCCTGGGCCGCACGTCCACGAGCTACCTCTCCCAGGGCGTCCAGGACCATCAGGCGTTCGAGTGGTACTTCGGGGCATCGGCCCGCAACGTCGCGACGCTGTCGAACCCGCTCTTCAGCGACCGCCAGAACTTCCCCGAGGGCGTCAACCTCATGGCCAACGCCGCGGTCACCGGCCTCGGCATCCCGCTCGCACCCCTGACCCTCGCCACGAGCGCCCACGTCACGTTCTTCGTCGTCGAGCTGCTCGGACTGGCCGGCACGGCTGCCGCCTGGTACTGGTTCATCCGCCGGCGCGGCCTCGGGCGCACGGCAGCCGCGGTCGGCGGGTGGTTCGTCGGGTTCGCCCCGGCCATGGTATCGCACGCCAACGGCCACCCGAACTTCGTCGCGCTCTTCCTCATCCCCGTCATCGTCGACCGGGTCCTGCGGCTGGCGGAGGGCGATGGGCGGCGACGCATCCGTGACGGAGTGGTCCTCGGGCTCCTGGTCACGTGGCAGATCTTCATCGGCGAGGAACCGTTGCTGCTCGCGGCGATCGGGATGGCGATCGCCGGCCTCGTGCTCCTCGCCCACCGCAGGCTCGACGTCGGGCGGGCGCTCCCCGGCGTGGGCCTGGGCGCGGCGCTCTGCCTCGCGCTCGTCGCCGTCCCCCTCTGGTGGCAGTTCGCCGGTCGACAGAGCTACACCTCGATCTTCCACCTGCCGGGCGGCAACGACCTAGCGGCGCTCTGGGGCCGCGCGACCCGAACCGTCGGTGCCGACCCCTTTGCCTCTGCTGCGGTGTCGATGAACCGCACCGAGGAGAACGCCTTCTTCGGCGTGCCGCTCTGGCTGCTCGCCGGCGTCATCGTGCTGACCCTGGTCCGCCGCCCGGCCGTCCAGGCGCTCGCGGCGGTGGTCCTCGTCAGCTCCTGGCTCTCGCTGGGAGAGGAGGTGCTCCTCCACGGCCGGCCCACCGGCATACCCGGTCTGTGGGCGCTGTTCGACCAGCTTCCCGTCATCGAGAACGTCCTGCCGACCCGCTTCGTCATGATCGCCGTGCCGGCCCTCGGGGGCCTGCTGGCCATCGGCATCGACGCCGCGATGAGGAGGTCCCCGCTCGGTCGCGACGACGCCGACGAGCTCGAGCTGCCTGCGTGGCTCCCACGGTTGGGTGGGTGGCTCGTGACTGCGGCGGCTGTCGTCGCCCTGCTGCCCGTCTTCCCGACGGCACTCCGCGTCGACCCCCGTCCGCCCGTGCCGACGTTCTTCACGGGCGACGCGTGGCGCGACTGGAGCCATGGCGGCTCGATCCTCGCCGTCCCCCCGACCGACATCGTCGACGCCCGGGCGTTCGACTGGCAGCTGGCCGCGGACACCATGGCCTTCCCGATCGTGGAGGGCTACTTCGTCGGCCCCAACGGCCGGCCCGACCGCGGCGGTCAGTACGGCGCAGTCCGCCGCCCCTTCTCCCTCTGGCTCTATGACGTCAACGCGGCCAACGCCGTCACACCTGCGACAGAGGCGCAACGGCTCCAGTTCGCCGAGGACCTGCGGGCGTGGCGAACCGATGCCGTCGTGCTGCCCATGCGCGCCGAGACGACGGCCCTGCGGGACTCGCTGATCACCGTGCTCGGGGACCCGGTCCGGGTCGAGGACGTTTTCGTGTGGGACGTGCGCGAGCTGCGGTCATGAGTGCCGACACCCGCTCGGCGAACGCGGCTCCCGCGACCTCGCGCTCCCTCCTCACCCTCGCCGGACGCTCGCACCTGACCACTCTCGCCCTGGCGCACCCGATCCGGACGATCCTCGTCGTCTACCTCGTCTCCCGGCTCGTCGCACTGGCCGCGATGTGGGTCGCCGCCACGTGGTTCCAGAACCCTGCCGGCGTGGGTCACCTCGACCCGACCGTCGGCGACCTCCTCGTCCTGTGGGACAGCGAGTGGTATGAAACCGTTGCGACACAGGGCTATCCGGTCCCGCTGCCGGCAGACCCCGCATCGGGCAAGCTCACCTACAGTGCCTGGGCCTTCTATCCGCTGTTCCCCCTCCTCGTGAAGGGACTGATGCTGCTCGGCATCCCCTTCACGGTCGCCGCGGTCGGCCTCAACGTCGTCCTGGGCGGTCTCGGAGCCGTCCTCATCTGGGCCCTCTTCCGCCACGGGCTCCATGCCGACCCGCAGCCGGGACGCGAACGGCTCGCCCTCGTGGCCGCCTGCCTGTGGTGCTTCTACCCGGCGACCGGGGTGATGCTCAAGGCCTACACCGAGCCGCTCGCGATCGTGCTCGTCGCAGCCTCGCTGCTCTATCTCATGAGACGCCGGTATGCCGTTGTCGCCCTGCTCGCGGTGCCGTTGGGCTTCACGCGCGGCGTCGCCGCAGCGATCGGGGTCGCGGCCCTCGTCCACCTCATCGTCCGGATCCGGGAGGAACGTGCCGCGGGAGTCCTGCCGTTGCGAGGTCAACGGGTCACGGCCTCGGCCATGCTCGTCGTCATCGGGCTGTCCGGCATCGCCTGGCCGGTGATCGTCGGTGCCGTGAGCGGCATACCGACCGCCTTCCTCGACGTGCAGGCGGCGTGGGGACAGAACCCCGCGTCGGGACCGTTCGTCCTCTGGTTGCAGTGGGCGTGGGATGCCCGCGGCGCCTTCGGCGCGGCAGTCCTCGTGGCCCTCTGCGGGACCTACGTCGGACTCATCCTCGGTCGGCACGGGCGGTGGATCCCCGTGGAGGTGCGAGCCTGGGCGGTCGCCTACCCGCTCTACCTCTTTGCCGTGGTCCGACCGATCACGAGCATGTGGCGCTTCCTGCTCCTCGACTTCCCCATCGCCGCACTGCTCGCGAGCGTCGCGATGAGGACCTCGACGGGGGAGCGGATCGTGACGCACTGGCGCAGGCGGGTGGCGATCCTCCTCGTGCCCATCCTCGCCGGTCTCGTCTGGTGGACGTGCGCCCTGCTGACCTACATGCCGTGGGGCTCACGACCTCCGTGATCGACCCCGGATTTCGCTCCCACCTCGCGGACAGGAATAATGGACCGGGACACCGGTGCGCCAACGCCGGCACGTGAACACGTGACGCACGACTGTGCGCCGCGGCAACGAAGGGAACACCCATGGCGGCAATGAAGCCCAGGACGGGCGACGGCCCTCTCGAGGTCACCAAGGAGGGTCGCGGCATCGTGCTCCGCATGCCTCTGGAGGGTGGTGGCCGACTCGTCGTCGAGATGACGCCGGACGAGGTGCGAGCGCTGGGTCAGGCCATCGACGACTGCGAGGCACTGAAGAAGTGACTCGTCGACTCTGACGTGTTGAGAGGGCCCGCACCGACATGGTGGGGGCCCTCTCGTCGTCGGTAGGGTCGAGTGCGTGCCTGCCGAAGATCTCCTCGCCCCGACCCTTCCCTCCTGGACGGCGGCCGACGGACCCCTCGCCGACGTCCTCGCCGATCTCGACCCGACCGACCTCGCGCTCGTCGTGGGCGTCGTTGACGGAGACGGGGACGGGCCCTGGGAGAGTCGCGCCCACGCCGCGCTGACGGAGGCGGGCTTCGCACCGGACGAGCTGGCCGAGACCCACGAGCCCTCCACGGCCGCAGGAGCCACGACGACGGTCCGTATGCCGCGTGGCGAGCTTCCCGTGCGCGTGCTGGTGCTCGTCGGGCTGGGTGACGCGGGTCCCGCCGACCTGCGTGCCGCCGGTGCCGCCGCAGGTCGGGCCACCCGGGGTCGCGCCCAGGTCGTGGCCCTGGCCCCGTCGTCCGACGAGGCCGGACAGGCAGCGTTCGTCGAGGGCGCGGTCCTCGGCGGATGGGCCCCCGCGAGGCTCACGGGAGGCGGGTGGACCTCGGGGTCGGACGTCGCCGGAGCGGTCGTCCTCGTCGACGCCGAGGGCGACGTCGTGGAGAGGGCTGTTCGACGGGCTCGCGCCACCCTGCTCGCCCGCAACCTCGCCAACACTCCCTCCAACATCAAGAACCCTGCCTGGATGGCCCGGCAGGCCTGCACCGTTGCGTCGCGCGCCGGCCTCGATGTCAAGGTCTGGGACGAGAAGGCCCTTGCCGCAGGCGGATTCGGAGGTCTCCTCGCTGTCGGCGGAGGGTCTGCGACTCCGCCGCGACTCGTCCAGCTCGGTTACACCCCCAAGGGGTCGGACGACTCGACCCCCCACGTCGTCCTCGTCGGCAAGGGCATCACCTTCGACTCCGGTGGCCTGCAGGTGAAGCCGGCCGAAGGGATGCTCGCCATGAAGACCGACATGTCCGGGTCCGCGGTTGTCCTGGCCGTCCTCGCGGCCTGCCGCGAGCTCGACGTGCCGGTCCGGGTGACCGGCCTCCTCGCTCTCGCCGAGAACATGGTGGACGGGGCGGCATACCGGCCCGGTGACGTCGTCACGCACTTCGGTGGGACGACCACCGAGATCGGCAACACCGACGCCGAGGGGCGCATCGTCCTCGCGGACGCGCTGGCCTATGCCGACGCCGAGCTCGACCCGGACGTGCTCGTCGACATCGCCACCCTCACGGGAGCGGCCAGGGTCGCCCTGGCGCGCAGCATGGCGCCGGTCTATGCCACCGACGGCGAGCTCTCGGAAGAGCTGCGTGCAGCCGGCGAGACAGCAGGTGAGACGCTCTGGCCCTTCCCGCTGGTGCAGGCCTACCGTCAGGCACTGGAGTCCGACGTGGCCGACATCAACCACATCGGGCCCTCGGTCGGAGGTGGCTCGATCACGGCAGCACTCTTCCTGCGGGAGTTCGTGGGGGAGCGTCGCTGGGCCCACCTCGACATCGCCGGTCCCGGCCGGTCCGATGTCGACTCCGGAGTCCACGGCAAGGGTGGGACGGGGTTCGGTGCACGACTGCTGCTGCGATGGTTGGAAGGTCTCTCATGAACGCCGGATACGGGCTGGCAGTGCGTTGGTCCCTCGAGGACGCCCCCGAGAACGCACCGGACCTGCTGCGTGAGTACGTCGTGGGGACCTCGATCGCCCGCTTCATGTTCCTCGACGGGCTGGCCTTCAAGGTGTGGCGCATGCGCGAGGGTGAGTGGTTCGAGGGGACCTACGTCTTCGACAGCGAGCAGGAGCGCAAGGTCTTCCGCGAGGAGTTCGAGGCCACCGCCGCCGAGTCCAAGGGCACCGAGCTCATCGGCTCTTCACCCATCGCGATCGAGGAGTTCGAGGTCGTGGCGATCGCCGAGGGGCCGGCCGGCTTCCGTCGCGGAGCCGGGCCCCGGGTCGACGCCCACGCCTGAGCGCGGCTCCACCCGACTTCGTGCCGCTTCACCCGAGCTGCCAACCCGGGTCGAGCTCCCCTTTATCGGGTCACCCGATAATGCGGCAGGGCGACGCTGTCGGGGTCAGCGCTTGACGGCGATGAGCAGGCCGTCGCTGACCGGGAGCAGCGCCGGCAGGAGGTCGTCGTTGTCGCGCAGCGACTTGCCAAGGTCTCGCAGGATGCTGGTCTCACCGTCCCGTGCCGCGGGGTCGGCGACCTTGTCGTGCCAGAGCATGTTGTCGAGGGCCAGCACGCCGCCGCTGCGCAGCAGCCGGAGCCCGTGCTCCACGTATGCCGGGTAGCTCGCCTTGTCGGCGTCGATGAGCACCATGTCGTAGGCACCGTCGGTCATGCGGGGCAACACGTCGGTGGCGCGCCCCGAGATCACGCGGGTGCGCTGCGTCGGGTAGCCCGCCGCGGCGTAGGCCTCGCGGGCGGCCTTCTGGTGCTCCGGCGAGATGTCGATCGTGGTGAGGACGCCGTCCTGGGGCATCCCGGCGAGGAGCCACAGCCCCGAGGTGCCCGCACCGGTGCCGACCTCGATGACGTGCCTGGCACCGATGGCCGCTGTGAGGAGTCGCAGGGTCGCGCCCGCACCGGTCCCGACAGGGGTCGCAGCCTCGAACGCGAGACCGCGAGAGCGCGCCTGCTCGATCACCTCGGGCTCGGGGACGAAGTCCTCGGCGTACGACCAGCTCGCGGGCTTGAGGGTGCTCATGGGCGGCAACCCTACTCGCGCGGGGACACCCGAACGGACTCACAGCCGGCACACAGCGTTCTCCGGAACATTTCCCGGTTCCGACGCGTAGACACCTGTGACATGGACAGCCAGGTGGCCACGGAGCAGGGGACGACGATGACGAGCGACGCCGGTGCGGCCACGGGGGAGTGGACGCCGCCGTCGTGGGAGCAGATCGTCGAGGAGCACTCGGCCCGGGTCTACCGCCTGGCCTATCGCCTCACCGGCAACGTGCACGACGCCGAGGACCTCACTCAGGACGTCTTCATCCGGGTGTTCCGCTCGCTGCACACCTATCGTCCGGGCACGTTCGAGGGCTGGCTGCACCGCATCACGACCAACGTCTTCCTCGACAAGATGCGCCGCAAGCAGCGCATCAGGTTCGACGCGCTCTCGGACGAGTCCGCGGCCCGGCTGCCCGCCCGTGAGGCCGGCCCGGAGCAGACCTTCGCCGACACGCACTTCGACGACGACGTGCAGCGTGCGCTCGACTCCCTCGCGCCCGACTTCCGCGCCGCGGTGGTGCTCTGCGACATCGAGGGCCTGTCCTACGAGGAGATCGCGGCGACGCTCGACATCAAGCTGGGCACCGTGCGCTCCCGCATCCACCGCGGTCGCGCCCAGCTCAGGGAGGCCCTGGCCCACCGTGCCCCCGAGGTGCGCAACGCCCCCGCGTCCTCGCCGTCACTCCGGCCGGGGCTCCTCACGCCCGCGCGAGGTGCCGTGTGATCCACCTGTCGCGTCCCTCGCGCTGCCGGCTCGACGAGCTCCCCGACTACGTGTCGGGCCAGCTCTCGGCGCAGCGCACCCTCGACTGGGACCGGCACCTCATCTCGTGCGTGGGTTGTCAGCACGCCGTCGCCGGCGAGCGCCGGCTCCAGTCACTGCTGGCGTCGGGATGCCCGTCGATGCCCGGCAGCCTCCACGCGCAGCTCGTCGCGCTCGCCTCGTCGATGACCGGACCGGCGACGGCCCAGACGAGCGAGCGCGCACCACTCGAGATGGTGGCGCCGTCCGCCCCACCGGCACACCGCAGTCCCCTGCGGTCGGCCGCGATCGCGACCGCCGCAGCTGGGGCCACGGCGGCGGTCGCCTGGACCCTTACCATCGCCGGGACAGGGGCGGTCACCACGACCGTCACCTCGGTCGGTGGCGCGTCCCCGTCGGTGCGCCCCGCGGTCGGCTCACCTGGTCCGTCCGTGGGTGGTCTGCGGGCCCGCAGTGTCTCCACCGGGTGGACGAGCAGCACCTCTGTTCGGAATCTCGACCTGTGCGAGGCAGAATCGCGGGCATGACCGAGGACAGCGAACGCCACGACGAGGCAGAGCAGCCCCGCGTCGATCCGGACCACACGCAAGAGGTCGACCTGAGCCACACCCAGGAGTTCGGTCCACCTCCGGGTCAGCCGCCGCTGCTGCCGCCCCACGAACCCACCCGTGACTCGACATGGGCCGACCGTGCGCCCACCTACGGCGAACCCGCCCCTCGCTACACGCAGCCGGCCTCGAACTACGCCCCACCAGCCTCGCCCTACGCCCCACCGCCCCGGGACCAGGCCACGACGGGGTCGAGCCACGGGGCCCTGCCACCCGCCAACGGTCCGCAGGGCTGGGGCTCGGGTGAGCACCCGGCATACCCGCAGAATCCGTATGCCGCGTCAGCGGCTCCCAGCACCGACGCGCGTGACCGGAAGCGCGGACCGGGGTGGTGGGGGGTCTTCCTCATCGCGGGCCTCGCTGCCCTGCTCGCGGGCCTGGGTGGTGGTCTCCTCGGCGGCTGGCTGGGAGCCACCGACCGCTTCGACGGCCTTGACGTGTCGAGCTCCGAGGCCAGTGGTCCGACGCCCGAGCCCGGCGCCGGCGCGACGACGCGACCGGACGGCTCGGTGGCCAACATCGCCGCCAAGGCCATCCCCAGCGTCGTGACCATCCGGGTCGAGGCAGATGCGGGCGATGGCACCGGCTCGGGCTGGGTACTCGACGACAAGGGCCACATCGTCACCAACAACCACGTCGTCTCGGCGGCAGCCCGCCAGGGCGAGATCACGGTCGTGCTCACCAACGGCAAGCAGGCCAAGGCGACCATCGTCGGCCGCGACGTGTCCTACGACCTGGCCGTCCTCAAGGTCGACCGCACCGACCTCACCCCCCTGCCGCTCGGCGACTCGGCCCAGGTCGTCGTCGGCGACCCGGTCATCGCCGTGGGCGCGCCGTTGGGCCTCGAGTCGACGGTGACGACCGGCATCGTGTCGGCGCTCAACCGGCCGGTCACTCCCGGCGAGGCCGACGACCAGTCGTTCATCAACGCCATCCAGACCGACGCAGCGATCAACCCGGGCAACTCTGGTGGTCCGCTCCTCGACATGCAGGGACGCGTCATCGGGATCAACTCGGCCATCGCCCGCGTCGCGGGCAATGCCATCGGCGGGCAGAGCGGCAACATCGGTGTCGGGTTCGCCATCCCCAGTGCCCAGGTCAAGATCACGGTGGACCAGCTCATCCGCACGGGCAAGGCCGAGCACCCGATCATCGGCGTCCTTCTCGATCGTGAGTTCCAGGGTGAGGGCGTGCGGATCGCCGACGACTCCGGTGACACCCCCGCGGTCACACCCGACGGACCAGCTGCCAAGGCCGGTCTCAAGGCCGGTGACGTCATCACCGCCTTCGAGGGTCGACCCATGATCGACCCCGATGCCCTTGTCGTCGCGATCAGGTCCAAGCCGGTCGGATCGACGGTCACCCTGACCGTGCTGCGTGACGGCAAGCCCCGGGATGTCAAGATGGTGCTCCAGGGCAGAAGCGACTGACGCGCGTCACAGCGCACAGGAGGACGCGTGTTCGGCATCAATGGCTGGGAGATCGTTCTCCTTGCCCTCATCGCTGTCTTCGTGCTCGGGCCGGAGCGGTTGCCTGAGTACGCCCAGAAGCTCGCCCAGCTCATCAAGAAGGGGCGGGTGATGGCCGAGGGCGCCAAGGGGCAGCTCAAGGACCAGCTCGGGCCCGACTACGAGGACATCAACTGGCGCCAGTACGACCCGCGCCAGTACGACCCGCGGCGGATCGTGCGCGAAGCACTGATCGAGCCCCTCGAGGATGCCGCGTCAGGCCTGAAGTCGGACGGCAACAACCCCGACATGGGTGAGGTCGACGTCCTCGACGACAGTGCGCTGACCTTCGGGTCGGACGAGGGTGGCTGGGACCCGCTGCGTCCCACGCCCTACGACGTCGACGCCACGTAGGTCCAGCTCAGTCGGTGCCGCCGACCACTCGATGCGCGTCGTAGAGCCTGGTCTGTCAGCGGCCGGAGGGCGTGAGGCCGAGGGAGCGTCCGGCGAGACCGCGGGAGCGGGTGCCGAGCTCGCGGGCGATGCCGCGCAGGGCCACCGCCGCGGGTGACGTCGACTCGCTGAGCACCACGGGCATGCCCTGGTCGGAACCGATGCGCAGCGTCGTGTCGAGCGGGATCTGTCCGAGCAGCGGCACGGGCGCGCCGATGCTGCGAGTGAGCGAGTCCGCGACGATCTGACCGCCACCGGACCCGAAGATCTCCTGACGGGAGCCGTCGGGCAGCTCGAGCCAGGACATGTTCTCGATGACGCCGGCGACGCGCTGGTGGGTCTGGATGGCGATCGCCCCGGCACGCTCGGCGACCTCGGCCGCGGCCTGCTGCGGGGTCGTCACCACGAGGATCTCGGCGCCGGGGATGAGCTGGGCGACCGAGATCGCGATGTCGCCAGTGCCCGGGGGCAGGTCGAGGAGCAGGATGTCGAGGTCGCCCCAGAAGACGTCGGCGAGGAACTGCTGGAGCGCCCGGTGGAGCATCGGTCCACGCCAGACGACGGGCTGGTTGCCCGGCACGAACATGCCGATCGAGATGACCTTCACTTCGTGCGCGATGGGCGGCAGGATCATCTCGTCGACCTGCGTGGGTCGCTGCTCGACACCCAGCATGCGCGGGATGGAGAAGCCGTAGATGTCGGCGTCGACGACACCGACCTTCAGACCCTGCTGGGCCAACGCAGCCGCGAGGTTGGCCGTGATCGACGACTTGCCGACGCCGCCCTTGCCCGACGCCACGGCATACACGCGGGTCAGGCTGCCCGGCTTCGCGAAGGGGATCTCCTTCTCGGCTGCGCCTCCACGGAGGTTGGTGCGCAGCTCGGCCCGCTGCTCCTCGGACATGACGCCCAGGGTGACGTCGACCGCGTTCACCCCGGCGACCTTGAGAAGGGCGTTGGTGGTGTCGTTGGTGAGGGTCTCCTTGAGCGGGCAGCCCGCGATCGTCAGGAGGATCGTCACGGCGACGCGACCGGTGTCGTCACACTCCACGGACTCGACCATGCCGAGCTCGGTGATCGGCTTGCGGATCTCGGGGTCGTTGACGGTGGCAAGGGCGGCGCGCATCGCCTCGTCGCTCACAGGTACAGCAGTGACAGGCATTGCTCCATGCTAGGTCGAGCGCCGCGATCCACCCTCATCGGTCCGGCGCTTCTGGCTGTCTGACGCGTCACGCCGGCCGGGCTTGTCCGCCTTGGCGAGCCGGCCGATGACGAGTCCTCGCTCCTCCATCTCGTCGAGGAGGTCACGCAGCTCACCACGCACGAAGTCACGGGTGGCGGAGTCACGCATCGCGATGCGCAACGCTGCCACCTCCCGGGTGAGGAACTCGGTGTCGGCGAGGTTGCGCTCGTCCCGGGTCCGGTCCTGCTCCAGCATCACGCGGTCGCGGTCGGCCTGTCGGTTCTGCGCGAGCAGGATGAGGGGAGCGGCATACGACGCCTGCAGGCTGAGCATGAGGGTGAGGAAGATGAAGGGGTACTCGTCGAAGCGCCAGTCCTGCGGTGCGGCGAGGTTCCACACGACCCACGCGAGGACGAAGAACGTCATGCCGATGAGGAAGTACGCCGTCCCCATGTAGCGCGCGAACTTCTCGGACAGCACACCGAAAGCCTCCGAGGTGAGGGCCTCCGGTCGGGTGAGGAACTGGCGGCGAGCCTCGCGAGGCTGGTCCAGACGAGGCGCGCGGTCGCGACGCTCAGCCATGAGTCGTCACCTCGTGCCGGTCATCGCGCCAGTCGTCCGGCAGCAGGTGGTCGAGGACGTCGTCGACGGTGACGGCGCCGACGAGCAGGCCGTTCTCGTCGACCACCGGGAGAGCGATGAGGTCGTAGGTCGCGAGCATCCGGGTGACCTGACCCATGGTCGCCTCGGTCGTGACGGGCTCGACGTCCTTGTCGAGGATGGTGCCCACGGAGGCGTGCGGCGGCTCGCGCAGCAGCCGCTGGATGTGGACCATCCCGAGGAACTTCCCGGTGGGGGTCTCCAGGGGCGGGCGACAGACGAAGACGGTGCAGGCCATCGTCGTCGACAGCTCCTGGCGTCGGACCACGGCCAGCGCCTCGGCGATCGACGCGTCCGGGCCGAGGATGACCGGCTCGGTCGTCATGAGTCCGCCGGCGGTGTTCTCGTCATAGGTCAGCAGGCGTCGGAGGTCGGCGGCCTCGTCGGGCTCCATGAGCTGCAGCAGCTCCTCCTGGCGCTCGGCGGGCAGCTCGGCGAGGAGGTCGGCCGCGTCGTCGGGCTCCATCGCTTCGAGGACGTCGGCGACGCGGTCGTTGCCGAGTCCGGAGATGAGCTCGACCTGCTCGTCCTCGGGCAGCTCCTCGAGGACGTCGGCGAGCTGGTCGTCGGCGAGGGCCGCGGCGACCTCGGCCCGTCGCTTGACGGGCAGGTCGTGGATGGCTTCGGCGAGGTCGGCTGGCTTGAGGTCCTCGTAGTGCTCGAGCAGCCGCGCGGCGCTCTGCTCGTCGGCCGTGTCGCGCAGGCCCGTGACGTCCTCGACGGGGACGACGAACGTCTCACCCCGTCGGCGCCCGAGACGGGTCAGCGGGGTGCGGTTGGACGTGCGCCGGACGAAGACACGCGTCACCGACCAGCTGCGGGCGTGGTTCTGCTCGAGGCCGATGTCCTCGACGGTGGCCTCGACGGTCTCGCCCTGCTCGTCACGCACCTGCACGTGGCGCTCGATGAGCTCGGCGAGGACGAGGGTCTCGTTGGGACGCTGCTCGAAGCGACGCATGTTGACGAGGCCGGTCGTGATGACCTGCCCACCATCGACGGAGGTTACGCGTGTCATCGGCACGAAGACGCGGCGGCGGCCGGGCACCTCGACGACGAGGCCGATGACCCGAGGTCTGGACCGCTGCACGCTGAAGGTCAGGACGACGTCCCGAACGCGACCGACCGGGTCGCCCAGGGGGTCGAACACGGCCAGCTCGGCCAGTCGGCCGACGAAGACTCGGGTGCTCGTGCTCACGACGACAGGCTAGTCGTGTCCGCGGCAGTGCCAGCGCCACGACCCGGTCAGCGCGCGTCGTGACGGTGGCCTGAGCGAGTCAGCTGCGTCCGCGACCGCGCCAGTGCCACGGGCGCCAGCGCGCCGTCGTGCCGCGGGCGGGGGAGACGGTCACACGACCCGACCCGGCGGCATACCCTCCAGGACCTTCCTCGGGTATGCCGTGTGGCGTGAGGACGTGGATCGTGGCACCTTCGCGCCACCGGGCGAGGACGTCGCCGGTCGCGTTGAGCCGCTTGGCCACCAGGACCTCGGCGGCGCGGTCCCACTTGGGCGAGGCCGGGTCGAGGGAGCGCACGGTCGCTCTGAGCCGGAGGAGGCGGGCGCCGGTGTCCTTGCTGCGCAGGATGACCGTCACCTCGTCGGGAAGGAAGGGCAGCGTCTGCTCCCCGATGCCCGAGACGACGTGGACGGCGGGCCCTGCGCCACGAGGATCCTCGTCGTCGTGCCACACGAACCAGACGGCGTGGGTGCTGCCGTCCGGGATCTCGATCCACAGCACGCCGGACTTGCTTGCGGCCTCGGCCAGGAGGCGCGTGACATTGACGGAGGTCTGTCCGGGGGTCGGGATCGGCGAGCCGCTCACGGCGTGAACTGTCTCATAACGCCCGGCTCGCCCGCACTGCTAGCGTCCGGCAACATGCGCTCACCCAAGGACTTCTTCGGCCCGCTCGCCGTCGGTGCTCCGGCGCCGGTGCGCGAGGTCCCGGCCCTGCCCAGCCGGATGATCCACTTCTTCGACCCCAGCAACGAGAAGATGGCGGCCAAGGTCCCCGGCATGGTGGGCACGGTCGACGTCCTCCTCGGCAACCTCGAGGACGCCGTCAGGGCCGACCGCAAGGAAGCCGCCCGTCAGGGCCTCGTCGACATCGCCAGGGCGACCGACTTCGGTGACAGCACGCAGCTCTGGACCCGCATCAACAGCCTCGACAGCCCGTGGGTCCTCGACGACCTCGTCACCCTGGTCACGGAGATCGGCGACAGGCTCGACGTCATCATGGTGCCCAAGGTGCAGGGGCCCGAGGACATCCACTACGTCGACCGCATCCTCGCGCAGCTCGAGGCACGCGCCGGGCTCAAGCGCCCGATCCTCGTCCACGCGATCCTCGAGACGGCCCGGGGCGTGGCCAACGTGGAGGAGATCGCCGGTGCGTCGCCGCGCATGCAGGGCATCAGCCTGGGCCCGGCGGACCTCGCCGCCGACCGTCGCATGAAGACGACACGCGTGGGTGGCGGACACCCGGGCTACCTCGTGCGGCAGGACCCGGCCAAGGACCTCGGTGAGGGCGTGGACCCGGTCGCCGCCGAGCGCGCGACCTACCAGCAGGACCTCTGGCACTACACGATCGCCCGCATGGTCGACGCCTGCGCGATGCACGGGATCTTCCCGTACTACGGCCCCTTCGGGGACATCAAGGACGTCGTGGCGTGCGAGGACCAGTTCCGCAACGCCTTCCTCCTCGGCTGCGTGGGCACCTGGACGCTGCACCCGGTCCAGATCGACATCGCCAAGCGTGTCTTCAGTCCCTCCGCCGAGGACGTCGCGCACGCGCGTCGGGTCAAGGAGGCGATGGGTGACGGCACAGGCGCCGTCATGCTCGACGGCAGGATGGAGGACGACGCCTCGCTCAAGCAGTGCCTCGTCATCCTCGAGCTGGCCGAGCGTCTCGGTGCGAGCGACCCCGACCTCGCAGCCCTGTATGCCGTGCCGGCACCGAACGCTGACGGTGAGGCGTCCTGATGGGTGGGCAGGCGGCATACACGCCTCGTCGGTCCGTGCTCTACATGCCGGGCTCCAACGAGCGCGCGCTCGAGAAGGCGAAGACACTGCCGGTCGACGGACTGATCCTCGACCTCGAGGACGCCGTCGCACCTGACCACAAGGAGGCCGCACGTGAGAACGCCTGTGCCGCAGTCGCATCAGGCGCGTATGGCAACCGCGAGGTGACGATCCGGGTCAACGGCATCGGCACCCGGTGGCACGAGGCCGACCTCGCCGCTGCCGCTGCTGCCGGACCGGCCGGCGTCGTCGTGCCCAAGGTCGGCTCGGCCGACGAGGTGCGCTCGCTCGTGGCTGGGCTCGAGGCCGCCGGCGCGCCGGAGCACACGAAGCTCTGGGCCATGATCGAGACGCCCCGGGCCGTGTTCGACGTGCGTGAGATCGCGGCAGCGTCGCCGCGCCTCGCAGTCCTCGTGCTCGGCACCAACGACCTCGTCAAGGAGCTGCACGCCGACCATGTGCCGGGACGCGGGCCGCTCGTCACCGCGCTGCAGCTGTCGCTGCTCGCGGCTCGGGAGGCGGGCATCGCCATCCTCGACGGCGTGCACAACGACGTGAAGAACGCCGAGGGCTTCGAGGCGGAGTGCGTCCAGGGTCGTGACTTCGGTTTTGACGGCAAGACCCTCATCCACCCGGCGCAGGTCGAGCCGTGCAACGCCATCTTCGCTCCGAGCGAGGACGCGGTCGCAGATGCACGCGGCATTCTCGAGGCCTGGGAGGCTGGAGCAGGCAGTGGTGTCGTCACGCACAACGGCCGCATGATCGAGAACCTGCACGTCGACATGGCGCGTCGGGTCCTCGCCATTCACGACGTGATCTCCAAGCGCTAGAGTTCGTTCTCGAGCATCCTGCGTGTCAGCGCGGGCCCGGCCCGCTCTGGTGCGTCTCCGGGAGTCACGGGGAGCCGGACGAAGGGCAGGGCGGTCATGGACATCCAGCGACACGAGGTCAGCCGCAGGGCGGCCGTGGCCGCAGTGGTCGGGGCTGGCGCGTTCGGGGTGGCGGGAGTCGTCGCGACCCCTGCCCACGCAGCAGTCCGCACCCTCGAGCGCGGCCACACCGGTGCCGACGTCCTCGCGTTGCAGAAGCGGCTGGCACAGCTCAGGTACTGGGTGGGCACGCCCGACGGGACCTTCGGGCACCTGACGCAGCAGGCCGTGTGGGCCCTGCAGAAGGTGGCCGGGGTCAGCCGCACCGGCAAGGTCGCCGCAGTCGAGCGCTCCCTGCTCAGCCGAGGCGTTCGCACACGCCCGAGGTCGACCAGCGGGAACGTGCTCGAGGTCGACCTCGCGCGCCAGCTCCTCTTCGTCATCGGCAACGGCGCCCTGGTCTACGTCCTCAACACGAGCACCGGCAGTGGCGAGCGCTACTACTCGGGCTCGAGCTGGAAGACGGCTCGCACGCCCACCGGCAGCTACTCGATCTACTACCGGTGGCCCAACGGCTGGCAGAACGGCTCGCTCGGCTCCATGTGGCGCCCGACGTACTGGAAGGGCGACTTCGCGATCCATGGATCCCAGTCCATCCCGCCCTACCCCGCCTCGCACGGCTGCTGCCGGGTGAGCACCGCGGCGCAGGACATGCTCTGGGCCCAGGGACGGGTCGCCATCGGCCGCAGGGTCTGGGTCTACTGACCCCGGCCGGCCGCCCCGACCTCGGCTGACCCGCTCGAGTCACCAGCTGCTTCCGGCGGCGCGCGCCGCCGCGTCCCCGAAGAGCAGGTCGGCGTCGACGTCGAGCCCGCGCCGCCTGAACCATTCGCACATGACCCGGATGTCGCGCTCGAGGAACTCGAAGCCGTGCGGGTTGCCGACCACGTCGACGATCTGCGGCCAGTCGATGACGACGAGCCGCTCGTCGTGGACGAGGACGTTGTAGGGCGAGAGGTCGCCGTGCGCCCAGCCTTCCTCGGCGAGGGTGAGGACGACGTCGCGGAACTCCTCGAACAGCTGGGGGAGCAGGTCCGCAGACGGCCTCGTCTGGACGAGGCGAGGAGCAGCGGTTCGGCCCTCACCGATGAACTCCATGAGCATCTCGGTCTCGCTGAGCTGCACCGGATAGGGAACCGGGAGGCCGAGCTCCCAGAGCCGACCCAGCGCGTCGAACTCGGCCGCCGCCCACTGCCCGGCGATCATGGCGCGCCCGAACTCGGTGCGACGCGCCATGGCCCTTGTCTCGCGGCTCTTGCGGACGCGTCGGCCCTCGAGGTAGCCGCCGTCGCGGTGGAAGAGCCGGTTCTCGCTGCCGCGGTATCTCTTGGCAGCGAGCAGGCTGTCCCGGGCCGGTGTGGCCGTGGCGGCCGGGAGGCTCGGGACCCAGCGCCGGATCAGGTGGACATCTGCCTCCTTGCCGGTCTTGAGGACGCCGAGGTCCTCCTCGACGGCGCCGAGGGCGGTGATGACCCAGTCGGGTCGGGGGGTGGGGCCGTGCATGGCGCCGTCCCAGGAGGACCAGCGCTCGCCCTCGGGTGGGGCGTCGGGGAAGCTGTCAGTGGCGAAGAGCGGTGACTCGGTGGTGCTGTCGTGCAAGGGCATGGTGGGACTCCGTGTGCAGAAGGTGCAGGGCGCAGGAACGGCCCAGGACAGTCGTGGACATGTCGTGCCTCCTCGGAGTCCGGTGCACGGCGGCGTGTGCCGTGCGTCTGGGTCCCAGCGTCCCAGACGAGGGACGGCGCCTGCCACTGCATTTCCGGCCCGCTCGGGCGTGGCAGTGGCTACGTTGTAGGGAGCCCGTCCGGGCAGCCATGAAAGGGACAACCATGCGCAGACCTCTCACCGCCGCCGCGACCGCCCTGGCTGCAATCGCCTCGTGCGTCGCCTTCGCCGCTCCCTCCAGCGCCATCAACACGTACAACTCGGCCCCGGCACCGGAGCGCACGGAGGTCGGCGCGTTCGTCGGCCTCTACGACCGCGACGGTGACGGCTACCTCGACCGGCTCCGTTGGTACTGCAGCGGGACGATGGTCGACGACGACACCTACCTCACGGCAGCACACTGCACGACGGGTGGGCTCCCCGACGACCGCTACTTCGTCAGCCTCGAGCAGGACGTCCAGGGTCTGCTCGATGCCTACGACGTCGACCACGGTCCAGTGCCGACCGACCCTGCGGCTCTCGAGGCCTACCTCGAGACCAAGACCCAGTACTTCCTCGACCAGGGCTGGATCGTCGAGGGCACGCCGCACCAGGACCCCGACTATCCGGGGAACGGTGCCGACAGCCATGACATCGGCGTCGTCGACTTCGCCGACTGGGACGTCACCCCGCAGGACGTGTGGGACTTCATCCCAGCCACCCTCCCCACGGCCGGTCAGCTCGACGAGCTGGGTTCTCGTGCGCTGGACGCCGCCGACTGGCTGACCGTCGGCTACGGCACCAGCGAGGCGGTGCGCGGACCGGGCGGCCACACCCACCCGGGCGGCGGCGAGCGGCTCAAGGCGCTGGTCGACTTCAACGCGCTCAACCCGACCTGGGTCCGGCTGGCGATGAACGCGTCGCGAGGTCTCGGCGGCGCCTGCTACGGAGACTCAGGTGGACCCAACTTCGTCGAGCTGGACGGCGAGCTCGTTCTCGCCGCGACGACGATCACCGGTGACGCTCCCTGCTATGCCACCAACGTCGCCTACCGGCTCGACTCCGAGAGCGCCCGGGACTTCCTCGAGCCCTTCGTCGACCTGCCCTGACCCGGCGTCGCCGCTGAGCCGGCAGATCGGGTGCACGCACCCGACCTGCCGGCTCAGGCGCGTTCGGGTGGGGGGACTCACACCCGGGATCGGTGGGCGCGGAGGGGGGCGGGCGGCATACTCGAAAGGTCTGCCCACACCCCCGACGAAGGTGGTTTCCACGCATGTCCCGGCTCCAGCGCACTGAAGGTCTCACGGACGAGCAGAGCGAGCTGATCAAGCTCGTGCGGCAGTTCGTCGAGGAGCAGATCCTCCCGGTGGCGCAGCAGCTCGAGCACGCGGACGAGTACCCCACCGAGATCGTCGAGGGCATGAAGGAGATGGGGATCTTCGGGCTGATGATCCCGGAGGAGTACGGCGGTCTGGGGGAGTCGCTGCTGACCTACGCGCTGTGCGTCGAGGAGATCGCGCGCGGCTGGATGTCGGTGTCCGGCATCATCAACACGCACTTCATCGTGGCCTACATGCTGCTGCAGCACGGCACCGAGGAGCAGAAGCAGCGCTACCTTTCGCGCATGGCGACCGGGGAGGTCCGCGGCGCGTTCTCGATGTCCGAGCCGGGGCTGGGCTCCGACGTGGCCGCGATCAAGTCCAAGGCGATCGCCGGGGAGGGTGAGGGCGAGGACCAGAAGTGGACGGTCAACGCCCAGAAGATGTGGCTGACCAACGGTGGTTCGTCGAACCTCGTGGCCGTTCTCGTCAAGACCGACCTCGGTGAGTCCGACTCGCCCTACAAGAACATGACGACGTTCCTCGTCGAGAAGGAGCCCGGCTTCGGACAGACCGCACCGGGTGTCACGGTGCCCGGCAAGATCGACAAGATGGGCTACAAGGGCGTCGACACAACGGAACTCATCCTCGAAGGACATGAGACGACCTCCGCGCAGATCCTCGGCGGAGTGCCCGGCAAGGGTTTCTACCAGATGATGGACGGGGTCGAGGTCGGCCGCGTCAACGTCGCCGCGCGCGCCTGTGGGCTCGCCCGTCGCGCCTTCGAGCTCGGCATCGCCTACGCCCAGCAGCGCGAGACCTTCGGCAAGCAGATCGCGCAGCACCAGGCGATCATGTTCCGCCTCGCCGACATGGCGACCAAGGTCGAGGCCGGGCACCAGATGATGGTCAAGGCCGCCCGCCTCAAGGACGCTGGGCAGCGCAACGACCTCGAGGCCGGCATGGCCAAGTACCTCGCCGCCGAGTACTGCCACGACGTCGTGGAGCAGTCCTTCCGCATCCACGGTGGTTACGGCTACTCCAAGGAGTACGAGATCGAGCGGCTCTACCGCGAGGCGCCCATGCTGCTCATCGGCGAGGGGACCGCCGAGATCCAGAAGATGATCATCGGTCGCCGGCTGTTGGAGGAGTACGCGCTCAAGCGCTGACGCCTGCGGCGCCGGACCGTCCCGTATGCCGGCCAGCCACCTCTCAGCCGTCGTCCAGTCCCAGGTGGGAGACTGGGGCCATGAGCACCCAACCGACGCGCGGTCTCGGGCCCGCGGCCGCTGCCCGGATCCTGTCCCTCGAGTACCCCATGTCCCTCGGCGTGCACGACACCTACGCGTCGGCGCAGAAGGTCGTGGACTACCTGTCCGACCACGAGTTCCCCGTCGAGAACGTCCTCATCGTCGGCACCGACCTCAAGCAGCTCGAGCGGGTCACGGGCCGGCTCACGCGAAGCCGGATCCTGCTCGGTGGATTGCTGTCCGGCGCCTGGCTCGGTCTGCTCATCGGCCTGATCTTCGCGCTGTTCGACACGAGTGGCTTCTCGTGGACCTCCGTCGTCGCCACCGTGGTCTTCGGGTCCGTGTTCGGTGCCATCTGGGCGCTGGTCGGCTACTCGCTCACCGGTGGTCAGCGGGACTTCACGTCCGTGACCCAGGTCGTCGCGACGAAGTACGAAGTGCTCACCGAGCACAAGCACGCCACCCGTGGGCGTGAGCTCATCGCCGAGATGGATCCCATGGCAGCGGCTCAGGCAGAGGCGCAGCGGGCACAGGAAGCGGCTCGCCGGACCCACCCCGGCACGTCGGCGACGGGCTGACCGTCCGCACTGCTGGTGATGCGCAACGGGCTGATGGACGACCACCCGCAGGTCTAGCCTGAGATCCATGGATGCGCCCCGGAACGCCCCTCTGGAATCGCTGACCGAGGACTTCTCCTCGGTCCTGTGCGTCGTCGCCCACCCCGACGACATCGAGTACGGCACGGCCGCCGCCGTGGCCAAGTGGACCGCGGCGGGCAAGACGGTCACCTACTTCCTGCTCACCCGCGGCGAGGCCGGCATCGACACGATGTCTCCGGCCGAGGCGGGCCCGGCGCGTGAGGCCGAGGAGCGCGCGAGTGCCGCGGTCGTCGGCGTCACCGAGGTGGACTTCGGCGACCACAAGGACGGGAACGTCGAGTACTCACTGGACCTCCGTCGCGACATCGCCCGCGAGATCCGGCGCAGGAAGCCGGAGTTCGTCATCACTGGCGACTACGGGAACCGGTTCGTCCAGGGCATGCTGAACCAGGCCGACCACCGGGCGGTGGGACTGGCCTGCGCCGATGCCGTTGCGGACGCCGGCAACCGGTGGATCTTCCCCGAGCTCGTCAACGAGGGCTTCGAGCCGTGGAACGTCGGGATGCTCGCGTTCGCGGGGTCGATGAACCCGACGCACTACGTCGACGTCGGAGACAAGGTCGCGGTGGCCGTGGCGTCCCTGGAGGAGCACGCGGCCTACAACTCCGCGCTGCCGGACGAGTTCCCCAAGCCGGACCAGCTCGTGCCCATGATCCTCGAGATGGGTGCCCAGGCAGCGCAGGCCGAGGGCGTCACGCACGCCGTCGCGCTCGACGTCGTCAACCGCCGCTGAGCCCGGCTGTCCGGGACGGTCAGGCGTTCTCCTCGCGGACGTCTGCGATCCAGGCCTCGACGTCGGCGCTCGAGCGCGGCATGGCTGCGGAGAGGTTCTCGTTGCCGTCCTGCGTGATGACGATGTCGTCCTCGATGCGCACGCCGATGCCACGGAACCTCTCGGGCACCTTGAGGTCGTCGGCCTTGAAGTAGAGGCCGGGCTCGACGGTGAGCACCATGCCGGGCGTGAGCTCGGCGTCCATGTACTCGGCGCGCGTGGCGAGGGCACAGTCGTGGACGTCGAGGCCGAGGTGGTGTGACGTGCCGTGCACCATCCAGCGTCGGTGGTACTGGCCGTGCTCGGTGTCCAGGGTGTCGTCGACCGACACGCCTTCGGGCAGCAGTCCCCACGCATGCAGGTGCTCGGCGATGACGCGGATGGCCGCGGCGTGGATGTCGGAGAACTTGGCTCCCGGCCGGGCCGCAGCGATCCCGGCCTCCTGCGCGGCATACACGGCGTCGTAGATCTCGCGCTGCGTGTCGGTGAAGGTGCCGCTCACGGGAAGGGTGCGGGTGATGTCCGCGGTGTAGAGGGAGTCGACCTCGACTCCGGCGTCGAGCAGGACCAGGTCGCCGTCGGCGACGTCACCGGTGTTCCTGATCCAGTGCAGCGTGTTGGCGTGGTCGCCCGCCGCGGCGATCGAGTCGTAGCCGACTCCGTTGCCCTGGTGTCGTGCGTGGAGCCCGAAGATCCCCTCGATCCATCGCTCCCCGCGGCCGAGCTCGACCGCCGTGGTGAGCTCGGCGATGACGGCCTCGAACCCGACGTGGGTGCCGGCGACGGCCTCGCGCATCTGCTCGATCTCGAACTCGTCCTTGGTCAGGCGGAGCACCGACAGCGCATGTGCCAGCGCGTCGTCGCTCTCGACGAGAGACTCCTCGGCAGCGCCGTTCTCGACGCGCGCGGAGTCGAGGGTCCGGGTGAGGTCGCGGTCGGCGTCACGAACCAGGCGGACGGTGACCTCACCGGCGTCCTTCGCCGCGGCAGCCTCGAACTCGTCGACGTGCCGGGCCGTCAGTCCGAGCTCGAGCTCGAGGTCGGCCAGGCTGGGGCGCGCACCGACCCAGAACTCGCCGTAGCGGGCGTCCGCGAAGAAGTCGTCGCTGTCACGCTCGCCGAGGGGCCGGAAGTAGAGGATCGCCTCGTGACCGTCACCGGTCGGCTCGAGCACGAGCACGGCGTCGGGCTCACGGTCGGCACCGAGTCCGGTGAGGTGGGCGAAGGCGCTGTGGGGGCGGAAGACGTAGTCGGTGTCGTTGCTGCGCACCTTGAGGCCACCGGCGGGCACGATGAGCCGCTGCTTCGGGAAGGCGGCACTGACCAGCGCACGGCGAGCCGCGGCATACTCCGCCGCCGGTGCCCGGCCGTCAGCCTGCGGTCGACGCTCGGCCCAGTCCTCGCGGACGAAGCCGCGGAACTCCTCGGTCGTCGGGCGGGCGCGGTTCTCGGCTTGCTTCTGCTCTTCGCTCACACCCCTATCGTGGCACGGGTGAGTGCGTACGACGGAGCCACGTTGGGTGAGCGGATGGGGAGCCACTTCGGAGGGAGCACGGACCACCTCTACGGGGTGCTTGTCCGGGACCTCGCCGCCGACTGGGAGCGCGGGGGCGTGGTGCGACAGATCCTCGAGGGGCATGAGGACGCGCCACCCGGTGACATGGTGCAGCTCCGGCTCCTCGCCGGCATCCACCGGGTCGTCCTGCGTGGGGACGCGCCTGAGCTCGCTCGGTTCTATCCCTCGGTGGGTGGCACGGCGGACCGGTATGCCGTGTGGCCGGCACTCGAGCCGGTGTTGCGTGCCCACGTGGCCGAGCTGAGGTCGGCACTGGCCGTCGCGCCCCAGACCAACGAGGTGGGACGCTCGCTCGCACTGCTCGCCGGTCTGTCAGAAGCCGTGCGGCGCACCGGGATCCGGCGGGTGAGGCTGCTCGAGCCCGGTGCGTCCGCAGGTCTGAACCTGCTCGTCGACCGGTTCCGGTTCGAGGGTGCGGGCTGGGCAGCTGGGCCGGACGATGCCCAGCTCGTGCTCGAGGGATGTGGTGCGCCCGGCTTCGCGCCGGCCCACGTCGAGGTCGTCGAGCGACGCGGTTGTGACCTCGAGCCGTTCGACGCCACGACCCCCGAGGGAGAGGCGTACCTGCGTTCGTTCATCTGGCCGCACATGCCCGAGCGCGACGGCCGCCTCGTGGCGGCCCTCGCGACGTTGCGTGAGCACCCGGTGGTCATCGACCGTGCCCCTGCGGCCGAGTGGGTGCGACAAGAGCTGGCCGAGCCGGGTCGTGACGATGTCCTCACCGTGGTCTGGCACTCGATCACCCGTCAGTACTGGCCGGCCGCCGAGTATGCCGCGATGCTCGCCGCCATCGACGAGGCCAGGTCACGGATGCCGCTGGTCCGAGTTGCCCTCGAGGATCCGCATCCGCTGCCTGCCACGGGTTCGTGGCAGCCCCAGATCGAGGTCGACGACGACGTCATCGGCCACTGCACCCACCACGGTCCGCCCCTGGCGCTCCACTCCTGACCGACGCGACGGTCAGAGGGCGGCGTCGGGGGCGAGTCGGCGCGCCTGGTCGGCGCTCTCGTCGTCGGGCATCGTCTGGCTCGACATCTCGGCCTCGACCCGGCGGTGGTAGATGTCGATCTCCTGGGACACCCGCGCGTCGTCCCACCCGAGGATCGGCGCTGCGAGGGCCGCCGCGTGCGGTGCAGCACTGAGGCCACGGTCGCGGGCCTCGATGGAGATGCGCGTGCGGCGCGTGAGGATGTCGGTGAGATGCACCGCACCCTCGGTGGCGGCGGCATACACGATCTCGGCCTTGAGGTGCGTCTCACCGCCGGGGAGCAGCTCGCCCAGCACGGGCTGGGCGTTGATGAGCGCGAGCAGCTCCTTGGTGAGCGTGCCGTAGCGCTCGAGGAGGGTCTCGACGTGCTCCTGGTCGATGCCCGCCGAGCGAGCGAGGATCTGGGGCCGTTCGCTGAGCCATTCCCAGCCCACTGCTCCGGCCAGGGGCACCTTGTCGGTGGAGGACTCGGCAACCTCGTTCTCGAAGTCCTTGACGGCCTCGTCGACGGCGTCCTTGGCCATGATCCGATAGGTCGTGTACTTGCCACCAGCCACGAGGGTGATTCCGGGAACCGGTGTGGCGACGACGTGCTCACGCGAGAGCTTGGTCGTCTCGTCCTCCTCGTCACCGGAGATGAGTGGACGCAGGCCGGCATAGACACCGTCGATGTCGTCACGGGTCAGGGGGGTCACGAGGACGGAGTTGACGGTCTCGAGGAGGTAGTCGATGTCCGCCGAGGTCGCTGCCGGGTGGGCCTTGTCGAGGCTCCAGTCGGTGTCGGTCGTCCCGATGATCCAGTGCTCGTCCCACGGGATGATGAAGAGCACGGACTTGTCGGTGCGCAGGATGATGCCGGTCTCGGACGTGATCCGGTCGCGGGGGACGACGAGGTGGATGCCCTTGCTCGACCGCACCTTGAGGGGGCCGTCGTCGCCGACCATCGACTGGATCTCGTCGGTCCAGACACCGGCCGCTGCGATGACGCGGCGTGCGTGGATGTCGAACTCCTCCCCGCTCTGGTGGTCCCGGGCACGCACTCCGATGACGCGCTCACCGTCATCGGACCGCAGGAGGCCCACAGCGGCGACCCGGTTGACGACGTGCGCCCCGTGCATGGCGGCGGTGCGGGCGAGCTCCAGCACGAAGCGGGCATCGTCGACCTGGGCGTCGTGGTACTGGATGGCACCGGTCAGCGCGTCGGGACGCAGGCTCGGCATGAGCCGCAGCGCGGCCTTCTTGCCGAGGTGGCGGTGGCGGGGGAGGCCGGCCGTCTGCCGCACGCCGAACGCCAGGCCGTCATAGAGCGCGATGCCGGAGCCGACGTAGAAGCGCTCCCACGCCGGCTTGCTCAGCGGGTACATGAACGGCACGGGACGCACGAGGTGGGGGGCGATGACCGTCAGGAGGAGGCGTCGCTCCTGGAGGGCCTCGTGGACGAGCCCGAAGTCGAGCATCTCGAGATAGCGCAGCCCTCCGTGGATGAGCTTGCTCGAGCGGGAGCTCGTGCCGCTGGCGTAGTCCCGGGCCTCGATGAGGCCGGTGGACAGGCCCCGGGTCACCGCGTCGAGGGCTGCACCACAACCGACCACTCCGCCGCCGACGACGAGGACGTCCAGTTCCTCACCGGACCGGAGTCGTTCGAGGGTGGACGCGCGTGCCGCGGGCGAAAGGGTCACGGGAATGAGCATAGATCGCTCGCGCGGCCTACCCTCGGTGCATGTCCAGTCCTCGTCCGGTGACCCGCAGGGTCGTTGTCGACTCGACGCTCGCGCTCGTCGGCGTGGTTGTCCCGATGTGGGTTGCCACGAGAGCGACCTCGCCGGGTTCCACGACGCACACCGCGCTCAGCACCTCGTCCGCGCAGGCGCTCCCGAGAGCGACCGTCGACCGCGCGGCCCTCGCCGCCCGCCTCGACGCCCATCGGGATGCCCGCGGCGGCACCATGGGCCTCGTCGTGCACGACCTGCGAAGCGGGCAACGGTTCGCCTGGCGTTCCTTCACCAACGAGTCGCTCAGCACCATCAAGGTGCTCATCCTCGTCGCCTGCCTGCGCAAGTGTCAGGAGGACGCCAAGGACCTCACCGACGAGCAGCACAAGCGGGCCCGCCGGATGATCCAGTCCAGCGACAACGTCGCGACCGACTCGCTCTTGGCCTGGGTGGACACCGCCAACGTCCAGCGCGCGGCGGTCGACCTCGGTCTCAAGGGCACGGAGGTCAAGGGCGGGTCGGCGGGTGGCTGGTGGGGCTACAGCACCACCACCCCGGATGACCTCGTGACGCTCCTCGACGCGATCGCCTTGGGGACGGCGGTCATCCACGCGGGTCATCGTGCCTACATCCGCCACCTCATGGCGGGCGTGGTGCCGGCGCAGCGGTGGGGCGTGGCCGATCCGCCGCTCCCGAACGGCGTCTACACGGAGACCAAGAACGGCTGGGGTCCGTTGCCGGACGGCTACCGGCTCAACTCGATCGGTCGCGTCGTCGGGGACGGGCGCAGCCACACGATGGCGATCCTCACGCGCAGCCCGCAGGGCTTCCGCTATGGCAAGGAGACCATCAGTGGTCTCTCCAAGATCGTCCACGAGGCGCTCGCCCTGCCCCTCTGACTCCGGCCTCCCAGGGCTGGGCAGCGACTCAGTCGACCTCGACCCAGTCCAAGGTGCGGCCCACAGCCTTGCGCCACCCGGCATACCCGTCCCGCCGTTGTTCGTCGGACCACTGCGGCTCCCAGCGCTGGTCCTCCGCCCACTTGGCCCGCAGCTCGTCCGTGCCGGCCCAGAAGCCGGTGGCCAGCCCCGCGGCATACGCAGCTCCGAGGGCGGTCGTCTCGGCAACGACCGGCTTGCTCACCGGGACGCCGAGGATGTCGGCCTGCAGCTGCATGCAGAGGCGGTTGGCCGTCACCCCACCGTCGACGCGCAGCGTCTCGATCTTGACCCCCGAGTCCGCGGTCATCGCGTCGGCGACGTCGCGGCTCTGGTAGCAGATCGCCTCCAGGGTGGCGCGCGCCAGGTGGGCGTTGGTGTTGAACCGGGACAGGCCGACGATGGCCCCGCGTGCGTCGCTGCGCCAGTAGGGCGCGAAGAGCCCGCTGAAGGCCGGCACGAAGTAGACGCCACCGCTGTCGTCCACCTGGGCGGCGAGCGTCTCGACCTCGGAGGCGCCCGAGATGATGCCGAGCTGGTCGCGCAACCACTGGACGGCGCTGCCGGTGACCGCGATCGACCCCTCGAGCGCATAGACCGGGTCGGCCCCGGCGAACTGGTAGGCGACCGTCGTGAGCAGCCCGTTGGAGCTGCGGACCAGCTCGGTGCCGGTGTTGAGGAGGAGGAAGTTGCCGGTGCCGTAGGTGTTCTTGGCCTCGCCGGGCTCGAAGCAGACCTGGCCGACGGTCGCCGCCTGCTGGTCACCGAGGACGCCGGTGATCGGCACGTTGGCCGTGCCCCGCTCCCCGGACGTCTTCCCGTATGCCGTGTCGTCACTGCTCGCGTGGATCTCCGGGAGCATCTGGCGCGGGATGTCGAAGAAGCCGAGCAGCTCGTCGTCCCAGTCGAGCGTCGTGAGGTCCATGAGCATCGTGCGACTGGCGTTGGTGACGTCCGTGGCATGAACTCCGCCCCGGGGACCGCCGGTGAGGTTCCAGACCAACCAGGTGTCGAGCGTCCCGAAGATCGCGTCACCGCGCTCGGCCGCCTCACGCACGCCGTCGACGTTCTCGAGGATCCACTGGATCTTGCCGGCGGAGAAGTAGGTCGCGGGAGGGAGCCCGGCCTTGTGCCGGATCGTCTGGCCGCGCTCGTCGGCGTCGAGGGCCTTGGCGATCGAGTCGGTGCGGGTGTCCTGCCACACGATGGCGTTGTAGTGGGGGCGGCCGGTGCGGCGGTCCCACACGATCGCGGTCTCACGCTGGTTGGTGATGCCGATGGCGGCAAGGTCTGTGGTGGCCAGGCCGGCGGTCGCCAGGGCGCTGCCGATGACCGTCTGGGTCCGGTCCCAGATCTCGAGCGGGTTGTGCTCGACCCAGCCCGGCCTGGGGAGAACCTGCTGGTGCTCGAGCTGGTGCCGCGCGACCTCGCGCCCGTCGTGGTCGAAGACCATGAAGCGCGTGCTCGTCGTGCCCTGGTCGACTGCTCCGATGAAGTCCGCCATGGCGTGAAGCCTAGAAGGCACCGACCGTCTGTGACGCACATCCGGCGCCAGGGCGCGGAACGTTCCGGGTCTGCGGGCCGGATCCGCGTCAAGGGAGCGGCTGTGGATGACGCCGCGGCCGACATCCGACTTTGCGCCACGCTGGTCGTATGGATCTGGGACTGCTCGACCAGGCTCGCGCGCAGGGCGGTGTCCTCACGACGGGCCAGGCAGGGTGGCACGGGGTCACGCCGCGCGGCCTCACCAGGCTCGTGAACGCTGGTGAGTTGGTGCGCGTGCGCAAGGGCGCGTTCGTTCTCGCCGGAGCGTGGACGGCCGCCAAGCCCGTCGAGCGGCTGGCCCTGCGCACCCGAGCCGTGATGGCCGGTCGTGCTGGTGCCGTCGCAGCAGGAGAGTGTGCCGTTGCCCTGCACGGACTGCCGCTCTGGGGCGTCCCCCTCGAGCGCGTCCTCCTGCATGGTGACGTCACCCGGACGCGCAGCCGGTCGGGGTTGACGGTGATCCCACAGCTCAGCACGGTTGGCGCAGTGTCCTCGGAGACCGGCGTTCTCGCGGTGACATCGGCGTATGCCGTGGTGCAGCTGTGCACCGCTCACGGCCATCGCGCGGCTCTCATCGCCCTGGACGCCGCCCTGCACTCGCGACGTGTCGTGCTGTCCGAGGTCGTCCGGGCCGCAGCATGCCTGAGCCTGTCCGGGAGTGACCTTTGGGAGGTCGAGCAGATGGTCCGGCTGGCTGATCCATCCTGCGAGTCGGTGGGGGAGTCGCGCACCCGGCTGCTCCTGCACGATCTTGGCTACGCCGCGCGCAGTCAGGTCGCATTGAGCGACGCCCACGGCTTCGTGGCCCGGGTGGACTTCCTCGTGGAGGATCGTGTGGTCGTGGAGTTCGACGGGCTGATGAAGTACGACGGGTTCGAGGGCCGTGCTGCCCTGGCTGCCGAGAAGCGCCGGGAGGATCGGCTCCGCTCGATGGGCTTCGTCGTCGTGCGGCTCGTGTGGTCCGATCTGGAGCATCCGGAGCGCGTCGCAGCGCTCATGAACCGGGCGGTGGCGCAGATCCGGCGCACGGGCGCGGAACGATCCGCGTCCTGACGCCGGATCCGCGTCACCTGCGGGGCAAGGCATAGGGGCTGTGAGGGAACCCACGCGGCATACGTGCTGTCTCCAGGCGAGCGGCACGCAAGGATGGGCGTCATGCAGTTCGGACGCAGCTATGAGGAGTTCGAGGTCGGAGCGACCTACAAGCACTGGCCCGGGAAGACGGTCACCGAGTACGACGACCATCTGTTCAGCCTGCTCACGATGAACCACCACCCGCTCCACCTCGACGCGCACTACGCGAAGGAGACGACGCAGTTCGGCAAGAACGTCGTCGTGGGCAACTACGTGTACTCGATCCTGCTCGGCATGAGCGTGCCCGACATCAGTGGCAAGGCGATCGCCAACCTCGAGGTCGAGTCCCTGCGTCACGTCGCGCCGACCTTCCACGGCGACACGCTCTATGGCGAGACTCGCGTCCTCGACAAGCGGGAGTCCTCCTCGAAGGACGACCGCGGCGTCGTGCACGTCGAGACGATCGGCTACAACCAGGACGGCAAGGTCGTCTGCATCTTCCGCCGCAAGGTCATGGTGCCCAAGGACAGCTACCTCGAGGCCCGGGGTGGCGAGCAGCCCGGGCGCCCCGTGCCGCAGCCGGACAAGAACTGGAGCGGCCCGGAATCCGCTGGCCCGGACTGAGGTCTTCCTGCCACTCTGGCGGGCATGACCTCACGGATCTCACACACGACCTTCGACTCCCGCGACGCGCACGCCCAGTCCCACTGGTGGAGCGAGGTCCTCGGCTGGTCGGAGGATCCGCAGGACCCGAACCTCCCGGGTCACGAGGAGTGCATGATCTTCAGCCCCGACGGGCGGCAGCGGGTGCTCTTCATCGAGGTGCCCGAGGGCAAGACGACCAAGAACCGGCTCCACCTCGACCTCACTCCCACCGACCGCACCCGGGACGAGGAGGTCGAGCGCGTGCTCGCCCACGGAGCGACGATGCACCAGGACCTGCGCAAGCCCGATGGTGGCTGGGCCACGCTCCTCGACCCCGAGGGCAACGAGTTCTGCATCCTGCGCAGCGAGTCCGAACGACCGGACAACTACGCCCACCTCGTCGTCTGACTCACGCCACGTCTTCGGTATGCCGTTCGCCCGACTCGTCCGTCCACGTCACCGACAGAACGACCGGTGCGGAGGACCCCGACCGGTCACTGCTCGCCACCTCAGACAGGGCCAGAGTCCCATCACCACCCGGGAGGGCGTGGAGAGTCACTGGCGCAATCCAGTCCTTGAAGGACCAGTTCACCCGGACGTCGCGGGCACCACCGGGCAGCAGAGTGATCGAACGGTAGTTCCATGAACCGTTCTCCGACTGCTCACCCGAGCTGAGCTCGGTGACTCCGGACGGCTTCACGAAGGTGTGGGTTCCGCCCGTCTTGCCGATGACGCCGAGAACGCGGGCATCGGAGCGAGCGACGAAGACGCGCTCGTCGGTGCCGGGCACAGGAACGCTGGGGACGACCTCTCCGGTGGCGTGGTGCACGACTCCGTCGCGATCGAGCCAGATGGTGTCGAGGTAGCCCGCGGTGTGCGTCGGGTCCTCGAAGTCCAGTGCCACCGCCTGGAAGCCGGTGCCGGGCAGCGGTTGCTGGTCGCCCTCCACACCACCACTGCCACTGCCGTCGCGGGTCACCGTGAGAAAGCCCCTCGCATCGGCGGGCGCGGTGCCGAGCATGACGCCCTCGGCACCGCTGCCGGTGCCCATGGAGACGACGTCCGGGCTGGCGTCGGAGCCGGCCAGCTGCTGGCGCTCACCGTTCTTCACGGCGTGGAAGAGGACGTTCGGCTGCCCGGCCGGCGCGCCGGGGACGACCTCGACGGCATACCGGCCGTCGAGGAGCTCTGCCGACACGCGGCCAGGTTCTGGCGCCGACGGTGAGGGACCGGCGGGGAGGGAGGCATCGTCGACGCCGGAGCCCAGCGTGCCGAACGCGATGGCCGCGGCACCGACGATGCCGACGACACCGATTCCGGTGCGGCGCAAGGCCCGTCGACGCAGGCGACGGCGCCCACCGGCATACACGGCCGTCTCGTCGACGGACATCGACGGGTTCGGCGGAGCCGCGAGGAGCTCGAGGATCGGGTCAGACATGACGTCCTCCTTCGGTGACGAGCAAGGAACGCAGACGGGCGAGACCGCGCGAGGTCGAGGACTTGACCGTCCCGGTGCTGATGCCCAGGGTGTCGGCGACCTCGCGCTCGGAGAGGTCGACGTGGTGCCGCAGCACGACGCACTGACGTTCGCGCACCGGGAGCTGCGCGAGGGCCGTGGTGAGCTGGTCGGCGAGAGCGACCGAGTCCGACCGGTCCGGCTGCCCGGTCTCGGGCACCTCGGAGGTGAGGTCCTCGCGCCAGCGACGCCGGTGGGAGTCGGTGTGGAGGTTGACGAGGACGCGGCGGGCGTAGTTGTGGGTGCCGCCCGCCTCGATCCGGGGCCACGCCACGTAGACCCGTTCGAGGGTCTCCTGGACGAGGTCCTCGGCGCTCGACGCGCCACCAGTCAGCAGCCACGCCAGGCGCAGCAGCCGTGGAGAGCTCGAGTGCATGAACTCGTCGAACGACCCGTCGTTACGCCTGGTCACGACACCACCCCCTTCTCGACTCATCGAACCGGACACCCCTGATACGGGCGTCCGGTCCGAAAGGTTGTCACGAGATCCTCTCCGTGTCGGGCTCCGCAGGGGTATGCCGCAGAAGGTGCCTGCGCCCGCCCCTCACCTTCGCGCCATGGGGCGGCAACGCCCTGGAACGCGCGCGCATAGGGTACGGAGCGTGACGATCGACCTGCACGCCCACTCGACCGCGAGCGACGGGACCGAGAGCCCCGCGGAGCTCATGGCCGCGGCCGGGGCAGCAGGCCTGACGATGATCGCGCTCACCGACCACGACACGACGACCGGGTGGGAGGAGGCGGCCGAGGCGGCCGTCCACGAGGGCGTCGGGCTGGTGCGAGGCATCGAGATCTCGTGCAGTCGCGCCTATCGCAGCATCCATCTGCTCGGCTACCTGCCCGACCCGGACGACCCGCACCTCGCCGTCGAGCTGGCCCGCGCCCGCGACAGCCGGGTCACCCGGATGGACCGGATGATCGAGCGGATGGCCCGGGACGGCATACCGATCACGGTCGCGCAGGTGCGTGCGCAGCTGGCTCCGGGGGCGACGCTCGGTCGACCCCACCTTGCCGACGCGCTGGTCGCGGCCGGAGTCGTGCAGAGCCGTGACGACGCCTTTCGTGACCTGCTGCACGACGGCAGCCGCTACTACGTCGGGCACTATGCCCCGGACCCGGTCGCGGCGATCGAGCTCGTGCGGGGCGCCGGGGGAGTGCCGGTGCTCGCGCACCCCTTCGCGATGCGCACCGCCACGATCACCGACGAGATGGTCGAGGAGCTGACCGCCGCGGGGCTCGCCGGGCTGGAGGCGCACCACCGGGACCACGAGCCGGCCGACGTCGAGCGCGCCCTCGAGCTCGCCCGACGCCACGACCTCGTCGTCACCGGCAGCAGCGACTACCACGGCACCGGCAAGCTCAACCGTCTCGGCGAACACACGACGGAGCCCCACGAGTGGTTGCGGCTCGTCGAGCAGTCGCACGGTGTCGAGGTGATCGAGGCATGAACAACGACCCCGTGCCGACGCACACCCGTCGACAGGCGGCACTGCAGGACGAGGTGGGTGACCTCGTCCTCACCCTGTCGTGCCCGGACCGGCCCGGCATCGTCGCCGCCGTGGCCCAGCGGCTCTTCGAGCACCGGGGCAACATCGAGGAGAGCCAGCAGTTCTCCGACCACCGGACCGGTCGCTACTTCATGCGCGTGCGCTTCGCGACGCCTGCGGACGGGCTTGACCTCGACCAGTGGCGAGCCCAGATCGGTTCTGTCGCAGCCGAGTTCGACATGACCTGGGAGCTGAGACCGGCACTCACGGCATACCGGACGCTGGTCATGGTGAGCCGGTTCGGACACGTCCTCAACGACCTCCTCTTCCGGTGGAAGTCAGGGCAGGTCAACGCTGACATCGTCGCCATCGTCAGCAACCACACCGACCTGCAGCCGATGGCGCGCTCCTACGGCATCCCGTTCCACCACATCCCGGTGACCCGTGAGACCAAGGCCGAGGCGGAGCATCAGCTACGTGCGCTCGTCGCCGAGCACGACGTCGAGCTCATCGCACTCGCTCGCTACATGCAGGTGCTGAGCGACGACCTGTGCCGCGACCTCGGCGGGCGGGTCATCAACATCCACCACTCGTTCCTGCCGAGCTTCAAGGGCGCCAAGCCCTATCACCAGGCCTATGCCCGCGGCGTCAAGGTCATCGGTGCGACCGCGCACTACGTCACGGCCGACCTCGACGAAGGGCCCATCATCGAGCAGGACATCCATCGCGTGGACCACCGCATGGACGCCGACGACCTCGTCTCCGCCGGCGAGGAGGTCGAGTCCCGGGTCTTCGCCCGCGCAGTGAAGTGGCACTGCGAGAGCCGCGTCATCCTCAACGAGGACCGCACTGTCGTCTTCAGCTGAGGGCGCCACCGTCGCGCCTGTGGATGGCGTCCGCGCGCTGTCGGCCCGGCTGGCTAGGTTGGTCCGGTGACCGAGGTGAGTGCCGGGCGACCGGTCCAGGCTGAGTTCGCAGGCATGCCACCGAAGCTGTATGCCGCGAGCCCTTCACGCCTGCTCGCGCACGTCGACTGTCCCCGCCGCTACCGGATGCAGTACCTCGACAAGCCGCGCCCCGAGCAGCGGCCGCAACGCGCGCACACCTCCTTCGGCCTGGCCGTCCACAACGCGTTGCGTGACTGGTGGGACCTGCCGCGCGACCGGCGCACGGCGTCCGCCGGGCGTGAGCTGGTGCGCACCTCGTGGATCGACGTGGGCTTCCGCGACCCGGAGCAGTCGGGCCTGTGGCGCAGACGGGCGCAGGAGCACGTCGTCTCCTACCTCGGCGGAGTCGATCCCGACGACCCGCCACGAGGCATCGAGCGCACGGTGTCCTTCGTCAGCGGAGCGCTGCGGGTCACCGGGCGCATCGACCGGCTCGACGACCGCGACGGAGAGCTCGTCGTCGTCGACTACAAGACCAGCCAGAAGCCTCTCGGGACCGATGACGCGCGCACGTCCCTCCCGATGGCCCTGTATGCCGCTGCCGTCTGGAAGATGTTCCGTCGCCCGTGCCTGCGGGTCGAGCTCCACCACGTCACGTCGGGGGAGGTCGTGGCGCACACCCACACGCCGGAGTCGCTGACCCGCAAGGTCGACGAGGCCAAGTCGATCGCTCGAGACGCCCAGCGCGCCGACGCCGACTTCGCCGAGCGTGGCGTCGAGTCGCAGCTCTTCCCGCCGGTCGTGGGTCCCATCTGCACGTGGTGCGACTTCCGCGCGCACTGTCCGGAGGGGCAGGCCGCCGGTCCGGAGAAGTCGGGATGGGCTGCGCTCGAGGCCGCCGCTGCGTCCGCGCTGCAGAAGCCATGAAAAGCTCGCCGCTGCCTTCTCCCGTGAGGGCGCCCGAGACGCTACGGTGGGCCTGACCAGCGCAAACGTCCGCGTCGAAAGGGCTTGGTCATGGCTCGTAAGGACACCACCTTCCTCGGTTGGCCCGTGCTCCGGCAGCTGGCCAGCGGTGACTTCATGGGACGGGGCACGTCGGTCACCTCGCGCCGCACGCGGGAGATCGAGCCGCGCACGTCCACTGCGGACCGTGTCGTGCAGAGCGTGTGCCCGTACTGCGCCGTGGGATGCGGTCAGCGCGTCTTCGTCAAGGACGAGAAGGTCGTGCAGATCGAGGGCGACCCGGACTCGCCCATCAGCCGTGGCCGGCTCTGCCCCAAGGGGGCGGCGAGCGAGCAGCTCGTGAACTCACCCTCGCGCCAGACGCACGTGCTGTACCGCGCCCCGCGCGCGAGGGACTTCCAGCGGATCGAGCTCGACGAGGCCATCGACATGGTCGCCGACCGGTTCCTCGAGGCACGTCGCAACGGCTGGCAGGAGCTGGACGACAAGGGCCGCCGGCTGCGGCGCACGATGGGCATCGCCTCGCTCGGGGGAGCCACCCTCGACAACGAGGAGAACTACCTCATCAAGAAGCTCTTCACGGCCGCCGGCGCGATCCAGATCGAGAACCAGGCGCGTATTTGACACTCCTCCACGGTTCCCAGTCTGGGGGCCTCGTTCGGCCGCGGTGGCGCCACGCAGTCCCTCCAGGACATGGCGAACGCGGACTGCATCATCATCCAGGGCTCCAACATGGCCGAGTGCCACCCCGTGGGGTTCCAGTGGGTCTCCGAGGCCAAGGCTCGCGGTGCGCGCGTCATCCACATCGACCCGCGGTTCACGCGCACCTCGGCGATCGCCGACACCCATGTGTCGATCCGGGCCGGTTCCGACGTCGTGCTCCTCGGCGCGCTCATCAACCACGTGCTGTCCAACGACCTGTACTTCCGCGACTACGTCGTCGCCTACACCAACGCGGCCACCCTGGTCAGTGAGGACTTCGTCGACACCGAGGACCTCGACGGTGTCTTCTCGGGTTTCGACCCCGCGACCGGCAAGTACGACATGACGTCGTGGGGGTACGCCGAGCGGGAGGATGCAGACGGCGGTGGGGAGGACGACGGTGACCAGATCGACGATCCGGCCGGCGACGACGACGGCGCCAAGGACTCCGCCAGGGCGGCCCCACACGCCCTGGGTGCCGCCGGCGCGGCCATGGAGCACGCCAAGGTGGTGCGGGACGAGACCCTGGAGCACCCCCGTAGCGTGTTCCAGGTCCTCAAGCGGCACTACGCCCGCTACACACCGGAGATGGTCCGGGACCTGTGCGGCATTCCCGTCGACCAGTTCCACGAGGTCGCCCGCGCCCTGACCGAGAACTCCGGGCGTGAGCGCACCACGTGCTACGCGTATGCCCTCGGCTGGACCCAGCACAGCCTCGGTGCGCAGTTCATCCGCACCGCGGCCATCCTCCAGCTGCTCATGGGCAACATGGGCCGGCCCGGCGGCGGGATCATGGCGCTGCGCGGCCACGCGAGCATCCAGGGGTCGACCGACATCCCGACACTGTTCAACCTGCTGCCGGGCTACCTGCCGATGCCGATGGTGGGGCTGCACGACAGCCTCGAGGAGTACCTCGGGGCGATCTCGTCACCGAAGCAGAAGGGGTTCTGGACCGCGGCGGACGCCTACACGGCCAGCCTGCTCAAGGCCTGGTGGGGCGACGCCGCGACGCCGGAGAACGACTTCTGCTTCGACTACCTGCCGCGCCTCACCGGGGCCCACGGGACCTACCAGACGGCCATGGCGATGATCGACGACGAGGTCGAGGGCTACTTCGTCCTCGGCCAGAACCCGGCGGTCGGGTCGGCCCACGGCAAGATGCAGCGCGAGGCGCTCACGCACCTCAAGTGGATGGTGGTGCGCGACTTCCAGCTCATCGAGACCGCGACGTTCTGGAAGGACGGGGTGGAGGTCGCCTCGGGGGAGACCAGTCCCGAGGAGATCGAGACGGAGGTCTTCTTCTTCCCCGCGGCCACCCACGTCGAGAAGTCGGGAACCTTCACCCAGACCCAGCGGATGCTCCAGTGGCACCACCAGGCGGTCGAGCCGCCGGACGACGCGCAGAGCGAGCTGGAGTTCTTCCACGAGCTCGGGGTCCGCATCCGCGAGCGCCTGGCCGACTCCACGGACGAGCGCGACCGCCCCCTGCTCGACCTCACCTGGGACTACCCGAAGGACGAGCGCGGCGAGACCGACGCCGATGCGGTGCTGCGCGAGATCAACGGCCACCACCTCACCGGCGACCGGGCCGGCGAGCTCCTCGACAAGTTCGCCGACATGAAGGCCGACGGATCCACCGCCGGCGGCTGCTGGATCTACACCGGCGTCTACGCCGGCGGGGTCAACAGGTCGGCCAACCGTGTGCCGGGGCAGGAGCAGGACGAGGTGGCAGCGGAGTGGGGCTGGGCGTGGCCGATGAACCGCCGCATCCTCTACAACCGCGCCTCCGCGGACCCGCAGGGGCGCCCGTGGAGCGAGCGGAAGAAGTACGTCTGGTGGGACGAGACGCAGAAGAAGTGGGTCGGCAAGGACGTCCCCGACTTCCCGGTGGACCGCGACCCGTCGTTCCGCCCGGACCCCGACGTCGGCGGGCCGGGAGCTCTCGCCGGCGACGACCCCTTCATCATGCAGGCCGACGGCAAGGGTTGGCTGTTCGCCCCGAAGGGCATGGTCGACGGCCCTCTGCCCACGCACTACGAGGCGCAGGAGTCCCCGGTCACCAACGCCCTGTACACCCAGCAGAGCAACCCGAGCCGGCTGGTCTTCCCTCGCAAGGACAACCTGTGGAGCCCGTCCGCGGACGACGCCGGCACCGACGTCTACCCCTACGTCTTCACGACGTACCGGCTCACCGAGCACCACACCGCCGGTGGGATGAGCCGCTGGCTGCCGTACCTGTCGGAGCTCCAGCCCGAGATGTTCTGCGAGGTCTCCCCCTCGCTCGCCGAGGAGCGCGGACTGGTCAACGGGGAGTGGGCGACGCTGGTCTCCGCACGCAGTGCCATCGAGGCCCGCGTGCTCGTCACCGATCGCATGAAGCCGTTGACCATCAACGGTTCCACGGTCCACCAGATCGGGCTGCCCTACCACTGGGGTGTCGGCAGGGACGCCGTCGTCGAGGGTGACGGTGCCAACGACCTGCTCGGGGTCGTGCTCGACCCCAACGTGCAGATCCAGGAGTCGAAGGTCGGCTCCTGCGACATCCGTCCCGGACGACGACCACACGGGGAGGAGCTCTTGCGGCTCGTCGCCGAGTACCAGTCGCGGGCAGGGACCACCGTCGAGACGGGCTCGCAGCGGGCCGACCCGGTGTCCGCCGAGATGACGCAACGCCGTGCGGCCACCCGGGACAACGGTGACGAGAGCGGAGGACGGAACTGATGGGCTACTTCGAACGACAGCTCAGTGGGCGCACTGATACCGCGCGCGACGCGGGGTGGGAGGAGCCACCGAGCCGCAAGGGGTTCTTCACCGACACCTCGATCTGCATCGGGTGCAAGGCCTGCGAGGTGGCCTGCAAGGAGTGGAACGCCGTGCCGCTAGACGGTCTCGCGCTCTCCGCGAACTCCTACGACAACACCGGCGACCTCGGAGCCAGCACTTGGCGGCACGTCGCGTTCGTCGAGCAGGACGCGGAACGAATCAGCGCCGCCCGGGAGTCGGGCCGACGCCTCGTCGAGCTCGGCATGCCGGGTGTGGGCGCTCCTGCCGACGCGCCGGCCACTGGCCGGGCTGCTCCCGCCGGATACGGAGTGCTCCCCGCACCCAGCGAGGAGCACGGCCCCAACCTGGGCGACATGCTCAACCAGACGACCTCGATGTCCGGCGGAGTCAGCCCGCACGGCACCACTTTGGAGGGTGTGCCGATGGTCGGGGCCCTGCCGGAGTTCCGCTGGCTCATGGCCTCCGACGTGTGCAAGCACTGCACGCACGCCGGCTGCCTCGACGTCTGCCCCACCGGGGCCTTGTTCCGCACCGAGCACGGCACCGTCGTCGTGCAGCCCGACGTCTGCAACGGGTGCGGCTACTGCGTCGGCGCCTGCCCGTTCGGGGTCATCGAGCGACGCTCCGAGAGCAGCACGACCGTTCGGAGCGACGGACACGTCCCCAACGTGGGAGTCGCCCAGAAGTGCACCCTGTGCTACGACCGCCTGCAGCACGACCAGACGCCCGCCTGCGCCCAGACCTGTCCCACCACCTCCATCAAGTTCGGGGAGCACGACGACATGGTGGCCACCGCCCGGGAGCGGGTGGCCCAGCTGCACGAGCAGGGGTTCACCGAGGCCCGGCTCTACGGCGCCAACAAGGACGACGGCGTGGGCGGCACCGGTTCGGTGTTCCTCCTGCTCGACGAGCCGGAGGTCTACGGACTGCCGCCGGACCCGGTGTGTGCCACCTCCCGCCTGCCCGAGATGTTCCGCACTGCCGGGTATGCCGGCTTGGGCATGCTGGGCGCTGCAGCGGTCGCCTTCCTGGGGAGGCGCGGATGACGACCTCCGCCTTCGACAGCTACCGCCCGCCCGACGAAGGCGGTCGGCGCCGCCGGCGCACCACGGTGCGCGACTCCGTGGCAGGCGCCGCCCGCAGCGTCGCCCGGGGCGGGAGCGGCTGGCTGACCGGGGACGGAGGCGGTCGCCGTGAGGCCCCGGCCGTGCCGGAGGTGGAGTTCTCCAGCTACTACGGCCGCTCCGTCGTCAAGCCGATGCCGTGGAAGCACGAGATTCCGGCCTACCTCTTCCTCGGCGGCGTCGCAGCCGGCTCCGGACTGCTCGGATCCGGGGCGTCGGCCACCGGTCTCGACGTCCTCCGGCGTCGCAGCCGACTGACGGCCATGACCGCCGTGGCGCTCAGCGGGGCCGCCCTCGTCTCCGATCTGGGACGACCGGAGCGCTTCCTCAACATGCTGCGCACCGTGAAGCTCACCTCACCGATGTCCGTCGGCACCTGGATCTTCTCCGCGTATGCCGCGTTCGCCGGCGTGACCACGGCCGCAGAGGTCGGGCGGATGCTTCCAGGGGCCACCAGTGGAGGAATGGGGAGGCTGCTGCGGCTCCTCAGCACCCTGGAGGCGCCGGCGAGCGTGGGGCAGGCCGTGTTCGCACCTCCGCTGGCGGCCTACACGGCGGTACTCCTGTCCGACACGTCCACCCCCGTGTGGTTCGAGAGCCGCGCGCAGCTGCCCTTCGTCTTCGTCGGGTCGGCCGCGATGGCCTCGGCGGGAGTCCAGATGATCCTCTCGCCCGTCGACCAGGCCGCACCGGCCCGACGGCTGGCCGTTCTCGGTGCGGCGACGGACCTCGTCGCGATGCAGCGGCTGGAAGCGCACCTCGAGACACGAGGGATCGATGAGCCCGTCAGCTCGGGCAGAGCCGGATCGATGCTGCGTCTCGCCCGGACGCTGACCGTCGTCGGGGGGGTGGGCACGCTACTCGCAGGCCGTAGCCGGGTTGTTGCCGTGGCAGCGGGGACTGCTCTCGCCGGCGCCTCGGCGCTCACGCGGTTCGGCTTCGTCGAGGCAGGGCTCGAGTCGGCACGCGACCCGAAGTACACCGTCGACCTGCAGAAGGCGCGCCTGGAGGAGCGTCGTTCGCAGGGCACCGTCCACGACAGCATCGTCACGGCGAGATAACCCCTCGTCTTTCCACCAGGAGGACGCATGAGCACGACACGCACGCGCGAGCAGGAGAACCGCGGCCACGAGACCGGTGGCGGCGGCAACCGGTGGCTCGTCCTCGCGGGAGGCGTGCTCGTCCAGCTCTCGATCGGCGCGGTCTACGCCTGGAGCACCTTCAGCAAGGCGATCCAGGCCGATCCGTCGGCCCTCGAGCTGAGCAAGGTCCAGTCCACGATCCCCTTCACGGTCGCCATCGGCATGATCTTCGTCGGGGCCTTCCTGGGTGGACGTATGCAGGACCGGCGTGGTCCACGCGTCGTGGCCCTCGTCGGCGTGACGATCTACTCGATCGGGATCATGCTCGCCAGCCTGGCCCGCGACGCCGGCGACCTGTGGCTGCTCACCCTCGGCTACGGCGTCCTGGGGGGCTTCGGGCTCGGGCTGGCCTACATCGTGCCGATCGCGATGCTGCAGAAGTGGTTCCCCGACAAGCGCGGGCTCATCACCGGCATCGCCGTGGGCGGCTTCGGCTTCGGTGCGGTCATCACCTCACCGGTGGCACAGGGGATGATCGCGGGCAGCGCGGACTACCAGCGCTACCCCACCAAGGTGTTCCTCTGGCTCGGGATGGCCTACCTGGTCGCGGGGCTCCTGGGTGCCTCGGTGTTCCGCAACCCGCCGGAGGGCTACACGGTGGCCAGCAAGGGCGGAGCCAGTACGGCCAAGGCCACGACGGCCAACGCCGCGGGCCGCGACTTCACCTCGCAGGAGGCGTTGCGTACGCCGCAGTGGTACATCCTCATGTTCATCCTCACCATCTCGGTCACCGCGGGGATCTCGCTCATCTCGGTGGCCGCGGGGACGGCGACCGACGTCGCCGGCTTCAGCGCCGCGGGTGCTGCCACGCTCGTGGGGATCATGGGCCTGTTCAACGGCGGCGGCCGCATCCTGTGGGCGGCCGTCTCCGACCGCATCGGGCGGCGACCGGCCTTCATCGGTATCCTCGCGATCCAGGGCCTCGCGCTGATGGCCATCCCGCACGCAGGCAGCGTCGCGGTCTTCTACGTCCTGTGCGCCCTGGTCTACACGTGCTACGGCGGGGGCTTCGGGACCATGCCGTCCACCGCGGGCGACTTCTTCGGCGTCAAGCACGCGGGCGCGATCTACGGCCTCATGCTCGTCGGCTGGTCCATCGGTGGGGTCGTCGGCCCCCTCCTCATCTCGGGCCTCATCGGGGAGGACGAGGCATACACCCGCGGCTTCACGGTCGTTGGCCTCATCGCCCTCGTCGGCGCCGCGCTGCCCCTCATCGCCCGACCGCCCAAGCACGCCTGACCTGGCGAATCACTCGCGCACGTCGGCCGGAATGTCCGCCAGGGGCAGTCCGTCCGACAGCCAGGCCTCGACCCCGCCGACCACGTCGGTGGCATCGACTCCGAGCCGACGCAGCGACTCGGCGGCGAAGGACGAGCTGTAGCCCTGGCGGCACAGGACCACGACCGTGCGCCCGGGACGCGCCTCGGGGATGCGGTGCGGCGACGTCGGATCGAGGCGCCATTCGAGGACGGTGCGATCAATGACCAGGGCGCCGTGCAGCTCGCCCTGACGCTTCCGTTGCACGGGGGTGCGGGTGTCCACGAGGAGCGCTCCGCGGCGCTGCGCGTCGAGGGCCTCGGACGGGCTGAGCCGGGGACGGTCGCCGCGAGCGTCCTCGAGGGCCTGGGACACCCGTGACCGCACCAGCCGGTCCTCGTTCATACGACCTCGACGACGACGCCGGGTCCGAGGGAGCCGGCCGGCACGGTCTCGCCGACGATCGGCGCACCGGGGACCTCACCCACGACGAGCAGCCCACCGGACGTCTGGGCGTCGGCGAGCAGGATCAGCTCCTCCTCGTCCACACCCAGGGCGACGGCCAGGTGGGGTCGCACCCAGTCGAGGTTGCGGCGCGACCCACCGGGCACGTGCCCGGCGGCGAGTGCCTCACGGGCACCGGTGACGTACGGCACGGCGGCCGCGTCGACCCGAGCGGCGACGCCCGAGGCGCGGCCCATCTTGAACAGGTGGCCGAGCAGCCCGAAGCCGGTGACGTCGGTGGCGGCGCGGGCCCCGGCTGCCACCGCCGCCGACGAGGCGTCCCGGTTGAGGGTGGTCATGACGGCGACGGCCTCGGCGCTCGTCTCACCGGTCGCCTTGTGGCGGTTGTTGAGCACTCCGAGCCCTAGCGGCTTCGTCAGGCTGATGGGCAGCCCGGCCTCGGCGGCGTCGTTGCGCAGCAGCCGCTCCGGGTCCGCCGTGCCGGTGACCGCCATCCCGTAGATCGGCTCCGGACCGTCGATGCTGTGCCCGCCGATCACCGGGCAGCCGGCCTCTGTCGCCACGTCGAGGCCGCCTCGCAGCACCTCGCGCAGCAGCTCCATCGGCAGCAGCTCGCGCGGCCAGCCGACGAGGTTGATCGCCATGACGGGTGTCCCGCCCATGGCGTAGACGTCGGAGAGGGCGTTGGCCGCCGCGATCCGTCCCCAGTCGTACGCGTCGTCGACCACCGGGGTGAAGAAGTCCGCGGTGGACAGGACTGCGAGTCCGTCCCGCACCTGCACGGCGGCGGCGTCGTCACCGTCGTCCAGACCGACCAGCACCTCCGCGGACCAGGGGGAGGGGGAGTTGTGTCCCCGATGCAGTCCGGCGACGAGCTGCTCGAGCTCGCCCGCCGGTATCTTGCAGGCGCAGCCACCGCCACGCGCGAACTGGGTCAGGCGTCGGGCCTCCATACGCACTGAGCCTAGCCACGTGTCTAGGCTGTGTGGCGGAGGCGTCAGGGTTCCTGGTGGGCCCCCCGGTCTTCAACACCGGTGAGACCGAGCACCTCGGTCTGGCGGGTTCGATTCCCGTCCGTCTCCGCCAAACGTCGAAGGGTCCCCCTTCGCCCACGAAGGGAGCAGCCACGTGAGCGACGCCGATCCGCGCCGGGCCATCCCGCGCACCGACGTCCTCCTCGCGGAGCCACGCCTGTCGGCGGCCATCGAGCGACTCGGGACTGACGCCGTCCGCTCGGCCATCACGACCGCCCAGGCACGGGCCCGCCGTGGCGAGATCGCGCCCACCGACGTCGCCGACGTCGCCGTTGCCTCGCTGCCGGCACGGGCCTCCTCGCTGACACCGGTGCTCAACGCCACCGGGGTGGTCGTGCACACCAACATCGGCCGCGCCCCCCTCTCGGACGCGGCGCTGCAGGCCGTGGTCGACGCGGCGGGATACGTCGACGTCGAGCTGGACCTCATCACCGGCAGCCGTGGCCGCCGTGGCGCCGGTGTCCTCGGGGCCCTGCGTGAGGCGGTGCCGGCTGCGGGGGACGTCCTTGTCGTCAACAACGGGGCGGCGGCCCTCGTCCTGGCCACGACGGCCTTGGCTGCGGGCCGCGACGTCGTCGTCTCCCGCGGGGAGATGGTCGAGATCGGGGACGGGTTCCGGCTGCCCGACCTCATCGCCTCCACCGGCGCAAGCCTGCGCGAGGTCGGTACGACCAACCGAACCCACCAGCGCGACTACCTCGAGGCGGTCGGACCGGACACGGGCTGCATCCTCAAGGTCCACCCCAGCAACTTCCGTGTCGACGGGTTCGTCGCCTCCGTGGGTGTCGATGAGCTCGCCGATGTGCGACGACCGGACGGGTCGGTCGTCCCCGTGGTGGCCGACATCGGCTCCGGGCTGCTCGTCCGCGACCCGGCGCTGCCGGACGAGCCAGACGCCGCGTCGTCGTTGCGCTCCGGTGCCACCCTCGTCACTGCGAGCGGCGACAAGCTGCTCGGCGGACCCCAGGCCGGCCTCATCCTCGGAGAGGCCGGGGTCGTCGAGCGGCTCCGTCGGCACCCGTTGGCGCGAGCGGTACGCGTGGACAAGCTCACCCTCGCCGCGCTCGAGGCCACCCTGCGCGGTCCGGTCACCCCGGTGACCGCGTCGCTGCACCTGACGGCCGACCAGCTGCGTCCCCGAACCGACCGCCTGGCCGAGGTGCTCGGCCGGCAGGTCGTCGCGGTGGTGGGTCGGGTGGGGGGAGGTGGCGCCCCCGGAGTCCCCCTGCCAGGGTGGGCGGTCGAGGTGCCGGTCGGCGTGGTCCAGCGGCTCCGCCGACCGTCGGGTGACGATCCCGTCGTGCTTGCCCGGGTCGAGGACGGTCACGGGCTCATCGACCTGCGGTGCGTCCCACCGGAGCGGGACGCCGACGTCGAGCGGGCACTGCTCGCTGTCCTCGCAGGGGCCGGGACACCCCCGCCGCCATGAGGTGGGTCCTCGCCACCGCGGGGCACGTCGACCACGGCAAGTCCACGCTGGTGCAGGCGCTCACAGGGCGCGACCCTGACCGACTGGGGCAGGAGAAGGTCCGCGGGCTCACCATCGAGCTTGGCTTCGCGTGGACCAGCCTGCCGGGGGCTGGCGACGTGGCGTTCGTCGATGTGCCCGGTCACCAGCGCTTCGTGGGCACGATGCTCGCGGGACTGGGACCGACACCGGCGGTCCTCTTCGTCGTCGCGGCGGACCAGGGGTGGCAGGCGCAGAGCGAGGAGCACCTCGCCGCCGTCGAGGCCCTCGGCATCTGCGACGGGCTCCTCGTCCTCACCAGGTGCGACCTGACGGACGCCCGCAGGCGCGACGAGGTCGCGGTCGAGGCCGCGGGCCGCCTGGCCAGGGCAGGTCTCCGGGTCCCGGTGGTCTCCGTCTCCGCGAGGACCGGACGGGGTCTGGACGACCTGCGCCGGGCTCTGGTCGACCTCACGGCAAGGATGCCCGCCCCGGACCCTGACGCCCCCGTCCGCCTGTGGACCGACCGTTCCTTCAGTGTCGCCGGGGCGGGGACCGTCGTGACCGGGACCCTCGGTGCGGGGACCGTGCGCAGCGGGGACCGGCTCACCCTCGTCGACGACGGGGTCGCTCGCGAGGTCGTCGTGCGCGGTCTGCACAGCCAGGACCAGCCGTGTGAGAGCGTGGGACCGGTCTCCCGGGTGGCCGTCAACCTGCGCCGCATCGAGGCCGGACCCCTCTCGCGCTCAGCCGTCCTGTGCGCCCCCGGGGCCTTCGCCCTGTCATCGGTCGTGGACGTACAGCTCACGAGGGTCGGATCGGAACGTGCGCGGTCCAGAGGGGCGCCCCCCGTCGAGGTGGCGCTCCCGGACCACGCCGTCCTCCACGTCGGCTCCGCCGCCATGCGCGTGGACGTGCGCCCGCTCGGCGAGCGCCACGCGCGCCTGCGCACGCACCAGATGCTGCCGTGGTGGGTCGGGGACAGCGCCATCCTGCGTGACCCGGCCAACCGGGCAATCTGGTCGGTTCGTGTCGCCGATGTCGAACCGTTGCCGCTGCGTCGCCGAGGTTCGGCCGCCCGGCGGGGGGAGGAGCTCAGCAGACCCCTGGCCCCAGCCGACCTGCGTCTGGCCGATCGCGGCGGCGATCACCACGTGCAGCTCGTCGCCCGAGGACTGCCGGACCCGATCGGTGGCGTCCGGGTCGGGGACTGGTGGTTCCACCCCGCCACGCTGTCCGGCTGGGTAGAGCGCCTCCGAGCGCTCGTCGGCGCGCACCACGACGCACACCCGCTGAGTCCCGGGCTGACGGGGGTTGCGGTCCTGCACGGACTGCATCTCCCGGCGCACCTGCGGGCCGCCAGCGACGGGGGCGACCTGCCCCCGGGCCTTGCGCCTCCTGGAGCGGACCTCGTCCGGTACCTGGCGCGAAGCGCGGGACTTCCCGTGACCCAGGGGCGTGTGCACGATCCGCGTGCCGGCGGCCTCGGGAAGGCCGAGTCCGCGGTTGCCGCCGTCGAGGCGGCGTTGCTGACGGCGCCCTTCGCCGCGCCGGAGCGGGACGAGCTGGCGGCGCTGGGGCTGGGTTCCGTGGAGCTCGCCGCGGCCCAGCGGACCGGTCGGCTGCTCCGCCTGGCCGACGACGTCGTCCTGCTGCCGGCTGCGCCCGCCCTGGCGATGCGCGCGCTGGCCTCGCTGGAGCAACCGTTCACTCTCAGTGCGGCCCGCCAGGCCCTCGGCACGACCCGCCGCGTGGCGGTTCCGCTGCTCGAGCACCTCGACGCCCGCGGTTGGACGCGGCGCGTCGACGGTCGTCTGCGCCGAGTCGTCCACTGAGGCGCCGAGCCACTGACGACCACGGAGAGCACCGCGCAGACCGTCGCGGAGGAAGGGGTCATCAACGTTGGATGCGGTCGCCACCCAGCAGTTCCCTGTCCGAGGTCACTGCCACCATGGGCTCATGATCGTCGACCACATTGGAATCACCTGCGCGGACCTCGATGCCGCGAAGCGCTTCTACGACGCGGTGCTCGGCACCCTGGGCCACCGCCGTGTCATGGACTTCGACGTCGCCGTGGGCTACGGCACCGAGCAGCCTGACTTCTGGCTGTCCCGACCCGAGGTGGACGGCCCCAACCGGGAGTCCCACCTCGCGTTCACCGCGGCCGACGTCGACGCCGTGCACGCCTTCCACGCGGCTGCCACGGAGCTCGGAGCCGAGACGCTGCACGAGCCGCGCCACTGGCCGGAGTACCACCCGGGCTACTACGCCGTCTTCGTCCGTGATCCCGACGGCAACAACGTCGAGGCCGTCTGCCACACGGCTGCCCCGGCGGGGGAGTGAGCACGATGGAGCAGCGGGTCTCGTTCATCACCCTGGCTGTCCGGGACGTGGCTGCCTCGCACACGTTCTATGCCGAGGGCCTCGGGTGGACGCCCGAGTTCTATGACCCCGACGACGTGCTCATGTTCCGGGCCGGGCCGCTGACCGTGCTTTCCCTATGGAGCCGGGCGCACTTCGAGGCCGAGGTCGGTTCCCCGTCCCAGTCGGGGCCCGGGGTCGTCCCCCTGACGCTGAGCCACAACGTCCACACCCGCGAGGAGGTCGACGCCGTGCTCGCCGATGCCGGCGCGGCCGGAGCCGCTGACGTGTCCGACGGGCAGGAGCGGGAGTGGGGTGGCTACACCGGCTACTTCGCCGACCCCGACGGCTTCCGGTGGGAGGTCGCCTGGAACCCGGGACCCATCGGCGAGCTCGTCCTGCCCTCGGTGCGCGAGAGCGACTGAGACCCGCTGAGATCGACTGACGCGAGCACTCCCGGGCTAGGGAGGGCTCGCGTCAGGTCGGTGAAGCTCACTTACCGGAGCTGTTCCTCCAGCCCTGGAGGGCGCCCTTGAGCGCACCCTTGCCACGCCGGGCCGCGGCGCGAGCAGCCTTGCCTGCAACAGCCTTGGCGTGGTCGGTCGAGGTGCCGCCGCCAGCCGGTGCTGACGGTGCACCTGAGGGAGCGGTGGAGGCTGAGCCTGCGGGAGCGGCCGACCCTGCGGCTGCGGCGGGCGCGGACGCCTTCGGCGGGGTCCAGCCCGGGTAGGGGAAGGGCTTCCACAGCTCTTCGAGTCCCGCCTCGGGATCGTTCATGACCTCGGCGGGCATGTCGCGCAGGATCAGTCCGGCGTCGCGGGCCTGCTGACGGATCTCGTCGTCATACGGCATCTTCCGCCACGCCTGGACCATGTAGGTGCGGGTCTTGAGGTAGTCGGCGTACCGCTTTCCGTGGCTGTCGTGGGCGCCGAGGTGCGCGAAGACGGCGATGCGGTCACCATCCGCAGGCGCGACCTCGTCCGGCGAGAAGTTGCCCTGCTCGTTGGGCTCGGGGTACTTCGCGTCCGGGTCCTTGAGCAGCATCCCGTTGCCCGAGTGGGAGATGCGCATCGACCAGACCGCCAGGTCGCCGGGCCGGGTCTTGACGTAGAGGGTCTCGCCGCTCTTGAGGTCGCAGATCTCGTGGCTGCCGATCTTGAGGTTGAGGCCGCCGGTGTGCGTCACGTGGTCCTGGCAGTAGATGCCGAACCGCAGCTGGGTGTAGGAGCTGGCCCAGTCGGGTCCGTTCGGGTCGAGCCGGTCCGTGTTGTCCTTGTGCCAACCCTTCTGCACCCCGTTGATGGTGAACGAGCTGTCACCGGCGTAGAAGATGTCCTCGGTGTCGAGCAGCTTCTTGGCGACCGAGGCCATCCGTCCGTCGGTCAGGATGTGCCGCATCCTGGGGTTCGCGAGGAGGTCACCCCCACCGCCGCGCGAGTCGTAGGCCTCCTGCCGGATCTGGGCGATCTCCTCCGGCGTGTACACGTCGTGGAGGATCGCGTAGCCGCGCTCCCAGAACGCGGCGACATCAAGCTCCTCGAGCGCCTTCTCGATCATCCCGTACTCCTCACTGTGGACGGCGCTGTCTGCACCTTTGCTGGCGAACCTAGCATCCGCACAGAAGGACGGCCGGGACCGCAGAGCCCCATCCCGTTGCCCGTGGCCGATACCACCTGAGCGGGTCAACGCGTCGTCACCCTCGCCTGCGAGACTGGGGTGGACGGCATACCCCCTCTTGTTGCAAGGACTCCTCGTGCCCCCACGCCAGCGCTCCTCCGGTGCCACGATTCTCGCCGTCGCCAACCAGAAGGGCGGCGTGGCCAAGACCACCTCGGTCGCCTCGCTGGGTGCGGCCTTCGCCGAGCTGGGCAAGCGCGTGCTCCTCGTCGACCTCGACGCGCAGGCCTGCCTGACGTTCAGCCTGGGGGTGGACCCGGACACGGTCGAGGAGTCGATCCACCACGTCCTGCTGGGTCAGGCCGAGCTCCGCGACGTCCTCGTCGCCTGCGACGACGGGGTCGACCTCGTCCCCAGCTCGATCGACCTCGCGGGCACCGAGGCCGTGCTCCTCGGGCGCCCGGCTCGTGAGTACGTCCTCCAGAGTGCACTCGCGGACGTGCGCAAGGACTACGACGTCATCCTTCTCGACTGCTCGCCGAGCCTGGGGGTCCTCACGCTCAACGCACTCACGGCCGCTCAGGGGCTGATCATCCCGATGCCGTGCGAGATGCTCAGCCACCGAGGGGTGGGCCAGCTGCTCGACACCGTGGCCGACGTCAAGAAGTTCCTCAACAAGAAGCTCAAGGTCATCGGCATCCTCCCCACCCTCTTCGACGGCCGCAGCACCCACGCCCAGGAGGTCCTAGCCGACGTCGGTGAGCGCTACGGCCTGCCGGTGCTGTCACCGCCGATCCCACGCACGGTGCGCTTCGCCGAGGCGCCGGCCGTGGGTCGCTCGATCCTCGCCACGTCACGCTCGTCCAAGGGCGCCAAGGCCTATCGCGACGTCGCGACGTCACTCGTCCCGACGCTGTAGCCCAGCGGCCGTCCGCGACGGCCGAGCGGTCCGCGCGAGGTCGTGAGCAGCGCCTTTGCGGGGTTACGGTGGATTCATGCCCACCACGACTTCCGCCCTTTCCGTCCCGTCCGCCGGGGCTCCCTTCGAGGCCGTCGAGATCGAGCGCCGCGACCTGCGCGACGACGACGTCCGCATCGACGTCGCGTTCGCCGGAATCTGTCACAGCGACATCCACACCGTCCGCGACGAATGGGGCCCGGCGCACTACCCGATCGTCACCGGTCACGAGATCGCCGGGACCGTGAGCGCCGTCGGCAGCGCCGTGACCAGGCACAAGGTCGGCGACCGGGTCGGCGTCGGCTGCCTCGTCGACTCCTGCGCCGAGTGCGAGAACTGCAAGAACGGTCAGGAGATGTTCTGCTCCAAGGGTTCCGTCGGCACCTACAACGCCAAGAACTACGACGGTGAGTGGGCTGCGGGCGGCTACAGCCAGCAGATCGTCGTCACCGAGCGCATGGTCGTGCGCATCCCGGAGGGCATCGAGCTCGACGAGGCGGCACCCCTGCTGTGCGCCGGCATCACGACCTACTCGCCCCTGAAGCGCTGGGGCGCCGGCACCGGCCGCAAGGTCGCCGTCGTGGGCGTGGGCGGTCTGGGACACATGGGCGTCAAGATCGCCAAGGCCATGGGCGCCGAGGTCTCGACCCTGTCCCGCTCGTCGGCCAAGGCCAAGGACGCCGAGGAGCTCGGCTCGAGCAACCACATCGCCACGAGCGACAAGGACGCCATGAAGGCGGCACGCGGGAGCTTCGACCTCATCCTCAACACGGTGAGCGCCGACCTCGACATGGACACCTACCTGCGCCTGCTGCGGCCCAACGGCGCGCTCGTCAACGTCGGCCTCCCGCCGAGCAGCCTCTCGGTGCAGCCGGGCAGTCTCATCATGGGCAACAAGGTCCTCACGGGCAGCAACATCGGCGGCATCGCCGAGACCCAGGAGATGCTCGACTTCTGCGCCGAGCACGGCATCGGCGCGACGATCGAGACGATCGACGCGAGCGACACGACGACGGTCGACGCGGCATACGACCGCGTCGTCGACGGTGACGTCCGCTATCGCGTCGTCATCGACACGAGCACGATCAACGCCTCCGCCTGACGCTCGATCGACGAAGGCCCTTCCCGTGGTGCGGGAAGGGCCTTCGTCATCCGGGTATGCCGGGTGGCTGGCTCAGTCGGTCGCTGCGGCTGGCTTGCCGCCCTGAGTCCGCCGACGGTTGCGGTTGCGGCGCGGTGCGGCCGAACCCTCTGCCGCCGCGTCCGCGGACACACGCGGGGCCTCAGAGCGAGGACGGTCACCATCGCGGCTCCCACGTCCGCCACCATCACGCGAGCCACGTCCACCGTCACGTGAGCTCCCATCGCGGGAGCCACGACCGCCGTCGCGCGAACCGCCACCGCCCTGGCGACGACCGCCCGACTTGCCGGTCTCTCCGAGGTCCTCGAGCTTCTCGGCGCCGAGCCCGGCGCGCGTCTGCTCGGACTTCCTGAGACGGCCCTTGGAGCCGACCGGGATGTCCATCTGCTCGAAGAAGTGGTCCGAGCTCGAGTAGGTCTCCTCGGGGTCCGGGATCCCCAGGTCGAGCGCCTTGTTGATCATCGTCCAGCGGTGCAGGTCGTCCCAGTCGACGAAGGTCACGGCGATGCCGGTCTGCCCCGCGCGGCCGGTGCGACCGATGCGGTGGATGTAGGTCTTCTCGTCCTCGGGGCACTGGTAGTTGATGACGTGCGTGACGTTCTCGACGTCGATGCCGCGGGCGGCGACGTCGGTGGCGACGAGGACGTCCACCTTGCCCGAACGGAAGGCGCGCAGCGCCTGCTCACGCGCCCCCTGCCCGAGGTCCCCGTGGATGGCAGCGGCCGCGAAGCCACGGTCGGCGAGGTCGTCGGCAACCTTGGCGGCCGTGCGCTTGGTCCGGCTGAAGACGATGGTCAGGCCGCGGCCGTTGGCCTGCAGCATCCGGGCGAGCATCTCGACCTTGTCCATCGCGTGGGCCCGGAAGACGTGCTGCGCGACGGCCTTGACCGTCTGCGAGGTGTCACCCTCACCCTCCTGCATGGCGCGGATGTGCGTCGGCTGGGTCATGTAGCGACGGGCCAGCGCGACGACGGCACCCGGCATGGTGGCCGAGAAGAGCATCGTCTGCCGGGCTGGGGACGTCATCGCGAGAAGCTTCTCGACGTCGGGGAGGAAGCCGAGGTCGAGCATCTCGTCGGCCTCGTCGAGGACGACCGTCTTGGCGTGCGACAGGTCGAGGTGACCCTGCTTGGCGAGGTCGATGAGGCGACCGGGGGTGCCGACGACGACCTCGACACCCTTGACCAGGGCGTCGATCTGGGGCTCGTAGGCCCGGCCGCCGTAGACGGTGAGGACGCGGATGCCCCGGGTCTTGCCGGCCCGCTCGAGGTCGGCCGCGACCTGGACGGCGAGCTCGCGGGTCGGGGCCACGGCGAGGGCCTGCGGCTTGCCCTTGTGGACGAAGCCGTCCCACGCGTCGTCGCCACGCGCGACGACCTTGTTGAGGAGCGGGATGCCGAACCCGAGCGTCTTGCCCGTGCCGGTCTTGGCCTGGCCGATGATGTCGTGGCCACCCAATGCGACGGGCAGGGTCATGGACTGGATCGGGAAAGGCGTCGTGATGCCGTGGGAGGCGAGTGCCGAGACGATGTCGGGGTGGATCGCGAAGTCCGAGAAGGACTGGACCGCGGCGGTGGCCTGCTTCGTCGCCTCGATGGCTGCCTCGTCCGGGATCGCCTCGGCGGTCGGGTCGGCAGGGATCGTTGATGCGTCTGTCATGGGAACTCTCTGATCTGCGGCGTCACGCGCGTGAGGCTTCTCGCCGCTGTGGCGGGCCGATCGGAGTTCTTCGGGCGAGGCTCGCCGTGGGCGGGCCCTCGCAGAGGGTGTTCGTCGTGCCGACCGGGCACCGTGGACCTGCTCAGCCTACCGCGCCGTATGCCGTCCGGTCGCCGTGGCGAGGTGGCTAGGCTGCGCAGCATGGAGACCAACGGTGCGACGGGTCTGGACGACCCGGCATACAGGGCCGCGGTCGTGGACCTCCTGGGGGTTCTGGCCTACGGCGAGCTGACGGCCTGCATCCGGATGGCGACCGACTCGGACCTCGCACCGTCGTTGCGCATCAAGGCCCAGATGGCGGGTTTCGCGGCCACGGAGTACCGCCAGTACGAGGTGCTCGTCGACCGCCTGGGCGCTCTCGGGGTGGACGCCGAGACCGCCATGCAGCCCTTCGTCGCGCCCTTCTCCGCCTTCCACGACCGGACCCGCCCCAAGAGCTGGGTGGAAGGACTCATCAAGGCGTACGTCGGCGACGGCATCGCCAAGGACTTCTATCGCGAGATGGCCTCGTTCGTCGATGACGAGACGCGCGCCGCCATGGACCACGCCCTCGACGACGCCGGTGCGGGCGACTTCATCGTCTCCGTCGTCCGGGACGCGATCCAGACCGACAGGACCGCCACGGGCAGGCTCAGCCTCTGGGGCAGGCGGCTGCTGGGTGAGGCACTGAGCCAGGGTCAGTCGGTCGCCGTCGAGCGTGACGCGCTCAGCGGGCTCCTCATCGGTGGGGGAGCCGACCTCACGGCCATCGGGCAGATGTTCACCCGGCTCACCGACCGGCACAGCCAGCGCATGGCACGGCTCGGTCTCTCGGCCTGACGCGTCGTCTTCGGTCGTCCAGGTCGGGTCAGGTTGGGTCGAGGTCACACATTTCGGCATGCACCCTCAGTTGCTCCTTCGTCGCAAACGCGCGCATCCCGAAAATATGTGACCTCGGGGCAGAGGACCACGTCTCGGCGGACGTGACCTCTCGGGGGCACAGGGGAAGGCCCCGATCCTCTGGTGAGGATCGGGGCCTTCGCCGTGCTGCAGGTGGACGCGCTGCGTCAGACCTGCCTCTTGTTGGTCGCCATGCCGTAGCCCACGATGAGGAGGGCGGCAACGACGATGCCGGCGAGGAACGGGATGAACTGGAATCCGCCGTTGCCGTTGCTGTATCCGAGCTGGTAGACGAGCCAGGTCGCGATCAGCGAGCCCAGGATGCCGAGAATGACGGTCACGAGGACCGAGATGCTCTGCTTGCCCGGAAGAACCAGGCGGGCCAGGGCCCCGATGATGGCGCCGACGATGATGGCGCCGATGATGGTGGCGAGCACGGTATGCGCTCCTTTCTGGCCCTCACGGGCGCAGGGGTGGTCACCTGTCTGGTGACCTTGACGAACAAACCCTATGCCACATCGCGGGCCGAGAACGCGCAGCGCGCCGCACAAGTTCCCGACCGGTCCGGTTTGTCATCCCGGCAGGTCAGGGCCGGTTTCGCCCGGCTTCGCCGACCTCACGCCCGAGTGGCGTCCTCAGATCTGTCCGAACCCGACGCGGCTCTTCTCGGACTCGCCGACGAGGACCCAGCCCAGTGCCCGGCCCGGGACGAGGAGCTCACGGCCCTTGCTGTCGGTGAGGCGCAGGACCCCGCCGTCGGTCAGGGCTGCGTCGACGGCCTGGGACACCTCGGCCGGAGAGGCGTCGGTCTCGAGTGCGATCTCGCGTGCGACGTTCTGCACGCCGATGTTGACCTCCACGGTCAGTTCCCTTTCGTTCGTGGGGGCCGCGCGGCGAAAGCCGACGACCTGTTCACGAGAGGCTAACCGTGTGCCGACTCGGATCGTTCCCCGCCCGCCATGGGGAGGGAGCTGATGCCGCGCCACATGAGGGCGGTGACGAGCTCGCTCGCCTCGTCGCGCTCGAGGTCGGACTCGGCGGCGAGCCAGTGTCTCGCGGTGATCTGCGACATGCCGGAGAGGCCGGTCGCGAGGAGCATGGCGTGCTCGTCGGGGATGCCGGCATCGTGCGCGATGACGTCGGCGATGGCCTCTGCACAGGCGAGCTCCAGGGTGTCGAGCCTGGCCCGGACCTGCGGGACTCCGGTGAGGTCGGACTCGAAGATCATCCGGAAGGCGGCGCCCTCGCGCGAGACGAAGTCGAAGTAGGCGCTGATGGTCGCGCGGACGCGGTCCTGGTTGTCCTCGGCGGGTTCCTGCATGGCTTGGCGGACGAGGCTCTCGAGGGTGTCGCAGTGCTCATCGAGGAGGGCGAGGTAGAGCTCGAGCTTGCCGGGGAAGTGCTGGTAGAGGACCGGCTTCGACACACCTGCGTGCTCGGCGATGTCATCCATCGCGGCAGCGTGGTAGCCCCGCTCGACGAAGACTGCCTGCGCCGCCTCGAGCAGCTGGGCACGGCGCTCTGATCGGGGCATGCGCTGTCCGCGGTGAGGGCTGGTGTCCATGGGAGTCCTGTCTGCGCTTCAAATCAGGGTGGTGCGCGTCATAGTACGGAACGCCGGAGTCGTCCGGGCGCGCCCGGACGTATCGTGGCCGGGTGGCTGCCATGGACAGGACAAGCGGGCGTATGCCGCTCGCACCCGTCGGCGAGCCGCTCTCGCCTGCCGAGCGGACGCGCTTTGCGCGCCACGTCATCCTGCCCGGGATCGGTGACACGGGACAGCGGCGTCTGCGCGCGGCCCGGGTGCTCGTCGTGGGTGCCGGCGGGCTGGGTTCGCCGATCCTGCTCTACCTCGCAGGCGCGGGCGTCGGGCACCTCACGGTCGTCGATGACGACGTGGTCGAGTCGACCAACCTGCAGCGGCAGGTCGTGCACGGGGTCGCCGATGTCGGACGGCCCAAGGTCGAGTCGGCCGTCGGGGCGCTGGCAGCCCTGGCCCCCGACTCGCTCGTCGTGCCGGTCGCGGAGCGCCTCACGGCCGCCAACGTCCTTGCCCTCGTCGCCGACCACGACGTCGTCGTCGACGGCGCGGACAACTTCCCCACCCGCTACCTCGTCGGGGACGCGTGCGCCCGCCTCGGAGTTCCCCACGTGTGGGGCTCGGTCTACCAGCACGACGCACAGACGAGTGTCTGGTGGGCGGGCGAGGGCCCCTGCTACCGCTGCGTCTTCCCGACGCCCCCGCCGCCGGGTGCGGTGCCGTCGTGCTCGACCGGCGGTGTCCTCGGCGCCAGCTGTGGCGCCGTCGGCTCGGTCATGGCCGAGGAGGTCGTGAAGCTCCTCATCGGTGGTGGTGAGCCGCTCGTCGGTCGGCTGCTGCTGCACGACGCCTGGCGACAGGAGTGGAGCTCGCTCCCCGTCGCGGCAGATCCCGACTGCGTCGTGTGCGGAGTCGATGCCGACCCGCGGCGTCCCCTGGGGATCGACGAGCGGCCCCTCTCGGATGACGCCGGGGGCTCATCGTCGGCCGCTGACACAGCCCGTCTCGCCTCACCGACGATCACGGTCATGGAGCTGTCCCAGCGACTGCTGGACCGTGAGGTCGGTGACGACGAGTTCGTGCTCGTCGACGTCCGAGAGCCGGGTGAGCGTGAGGTCGTGACCATCCCCGGTGCCGTGGCTGTCCCGCTGGCGCAGGTGCGCCACGGCGAAGGTGAGGCGCTCGCGCAGGTTGCGGGCGGCATACCGGCGCTCGTCTACTGCAAGTCCGGGGCACGCTCGGCGGAGGCCGTGACCCTGCTGCGCCGCCGGGGTGTCGACGCGGTCGACGTCACCGGCGGGGTGCTGGCCTGGGTGCGGGACGTCGACCCGACCCTGGCGACCTACTGACCGCGGAGCCCGCGAGGCCGGTGTCGGTCCGGCGTGATGGGATCGGGACGTGCTGACCCTCCGACGTCCCGCGAGGACCGAGACCGCAGTCCCGGTCCTGGACCCCGTGCAGCAGTCGGTCGTCGACTGGCGGGGGACGGGCGTGCTGCGCGTGCTCGGGGCTCCGGGCACGGGCAAGTCGACCGTGGCCGTGGAGCTGGTCGCTGCCCACGCCCGCGACGGCGTGCGCCCCGACCAGTGCCTGCTCCTCGCCTCGTCGCGGCGCAGCGCGGCGCGGCTGCGTGACCAGGTGACCGCGCGGGTCGGGGGCACGTCGACCGAGCCGCTGGCGCGCACCTTCCCCTCGTTCGGCTTCGGGGTGCTTCGCGCGGCGGCCGCCCTCGACGGCGACGCCCCTCCGCGGCTGCTCAGTGGACCAGAGCAGGACGTCGTGCTGCGTGAGCTGCTGGCCGGGCATGCGTCGGGCGAGAGCATCGGTCCCCGCTGGCCGGGGCGGGTCCAGCTGGCGCTGCCGACGCGGGCGTTCCGCGCCGAGCTGCGTGACCTGCTCATGCGCGCCGTCGAGCTGGGTCTCGACGCCGACGAGCTGGCTCAGCTGGGCATCCTGCACGGGCGCGACGAGTGGGTGGCCGGGGCCGAGCTGCTGCGTGAGTACGACGAGGTCACCGCGCTGCTCACGCCGGGTGCATTCGACCCGGCCTGGATCCTCGGTGCTGCCGCGAGCGCGCTCGCGGGTGATGAGGAGCTCGCGCACTCGCTCACCTCCTCGCTGCGGCTCGTCGTCGTGGACGACGCCCAGGAGATGACTCCCGCGGCACTGCGTCTGCTCGAGGTGCTGCGACAGGTCGCACCCGCCGCCGGCATCGTCCTCCTCGGAGACCCCGACAGTGCGACCCAGACCTTCCGGGGTGGGGACCCCACACTGCTGGCCCGCGAGTGGGCCGTGCTCGGTGACGGGCCGACCGTCCTGCTCCCGCGCAGCCACCGGCTGCCGGAGTCCCTGCAGGCCGTCACGCGGGCCGTGGCCGGTCACATCGGTGTCCTCGGGGATGCGGCCCACCGCAGGGCCGAGGCGCGCGGCGACGGCGGGGAGGCGCAGGTGCACCTGTTGCGGTCGGCGAGCCAGGAGGCCGGTTTCATCGCCTCCCGCCTGCGAGCAGCGCACCTCCTCGACGGCGTGCCGTGGTCCGACATGGCCGTCATCGTGCGTGGGCAGTCCCGAAGCGCGGCGTTGCGCCGGGCCCTGCAGTCCTCGGGTGTGCCCGTGAGCGCCGCCGAGGCGGAGCTGCCCGTGCGCGACGAGCCCGCGGTGCGTCCGCTGCTCACGCTCCTCCAGGTCGTCACCGACCTTGCGCTGGAGCGGACCGAGGACGTGCCCGTGGAGGTGGCGCTCGACGTGCTCGTCTCACCCCTCGGGGCAGCCGACCCGGTCGAGCTGCGACGGCTGCGTCGGGCCCTCCGGCGGGACGAGCTCGACGCGGGCGGTTCGCGCACGAGCGACGAGCTCATCGCCGAGGTCCTGCTGCGGCCGGCGGTCCACGACCGGCTCGGTCTCGAGGGGCGCTCGGTGCAGCGCATCGGGCGGATGATCCGGGCCGGTGTCGAGGCGTGCGGAGCAGTCAACGGCAGCTGGGGTCCGGGCGCGAGCGCCGAGCGCATCCTCTGGTCGATGTGGGATGCCTCGCGCCTCGCCGGGCCCTGGCGCGAGACGGCGCTGGGTGGCGGTGCGGCCGGCGCGCGCGCCGACCGTGACCTCGATGCCGTGCTCGCCGTGCTGAGGTCCGCCACCACCTACGGCGAGCGGCTGCCGGGTTCCTCGCCGGAGGCCTTCCTCCACCACGTCCTCGGGCAGGACGTGCCCGGCGACACGCTCGCTGCCCGGGCTCCTGCCGGCGAGGCGGTCTCGCTGCTCACGCCCCAGTCCGCGGCCGGGCGCCAGTGGCCGCTCGTCGTCGTCGCAGGCGTCCAGGAGGGGAGCTGGCCCGACCTCCGGCTCCGCGGCTCGCTCCTCGGCTCCCAGGACCTCGTCGACGTCGTGCGGGGTCGCGCGGGTGGGCATCGTGCCGCACTTGCCGCGGTCCGTCACGACGAGACCCGCCTCTTCCACGTCGCCGTGTCGCGCGCGAGCCGGTCGCTGCTCGTCACCGCGGTCCGCAGTGAGGACGAACAGCCTTCTCCCTATCTCGATGTCGTCGATCCGCTGCCCGATGACGCAGACCGCCGGGAGCCGAGCGACTGGGCACGTCCGGTCACGCTGCCGACACTCGTCGGTGCCCTGCGGCGCGATGTCGTGTCGACCGACCCCCGTCGCCGTGGCGGCGCGATCACCGGCCTGGCCAGGCTCGCGCGAGCCGGTGTGCCCGGTGCCGATCCGGCCTCGTGGTGGGTGCTGCACGGGCTGTCCGACGAGCGACCCAGGCGGGGCCCGGACGACGCGGTGCGGGTCGGCCCGTCGGCCATCGACGGATTCAGCTCGTGCCAGCTCAAGTGGGCGCTCACCAAGGTGGGTGGCGACGGCCCGATGATCGGTCAGCGCGACATCGGCACGCTCATCCACGAGATCGCGGCCGAGGGGGACTCCGACGCAGCGACGATGCGCGCGACGCTCGACGAGCGCTGGCCCCGACTCGGGCTTCCACAGGGGTGGTCCACCGACCTCAAGCGCCGCGAGGCCGAGCGGATGGTCGACCGGCTCGCACGCTTCTTCGCCGAGAACACCGCCGCGGGGTGGCGCCGGCTCGCGGCGGAGTCGCGGATGAAGGTCGAGCTCGGCCGCATCGTCCTCAATGGGACTGTGGACCGGCTCGACGTGGGGCCTTCGGGCGAGGTTCGCGTCATCGACTACAAGACCGGTTCGAGCAAACCCAAGGCGGCGGACGTCCCGCGGCACGGCCAGCTGGGCGCCTACCAGTTGGCCGTGGTCTCCGGCGGGTTCGAGGATGTCGAGGTGCCTTCGACGTCGTCCGGCGCGGCCCTGCTCCACGTGGGCAAGGCGGCGAACAAGTCGACGACGATCCAGGTCCAGCCACCACTGTCCAAGGATCCCGACCCCGAGTGGGCGCAGCGTCTCGTCGTCGAGACGGGTGAGCTCATGGGCGGCGCGACGTTCGTCGCCACACCGAGTGACGAGCTGTGCCGCACCTGCCCGGTACGCAGCTCGTGTCCGGCCCAGGCTGAGGGGAGGGCACTGTGACTGCCCTCCCCGAGACGGAGGTCCGCTGGTCCGCGGCCGCTGTCGCCGAGGCGATCGGGTTGCCGCACCGCCCGACACCAGAGCAGACAGCCGTGATCGAGGCGCCCCTGCGGCCGCTGCTCGTCATCGCAGGTGCCGGTTCGGGCAAGACCGAGACGATGGCCGCACGCGTCGTCTGGCTCGTCGCCAACGGCTTCGTCGAGCCCGAGGACGTGCTCGGGCTCACCTTCACCCGCAAGGCGGCAACGGAGCTCTCGGACCGGATCGGCAACCGGCTCGCCCAGCTGCGCAGAGTCGGACTGTGGACCCCGCAAGCGGTCGATGGCGCACCCTCCCTCGGGGCTGCCGTGAGCGTGTCGACCTACCACTCGTATGCCGGTCGGCTCGTTCGCGAGCACGGCCTTCGGCTCGGCTACGAAGCCGACACCCGCCTGCTGTCCGAGGCCGCTGCCTGGCAGACCGCACACGAGGCCGTGTCCCGCTACGACGGACCGATGGACGAGGTCGACAAGGCGGAGGCCACGGTGACAGCGGCCGTCGTCGACCTCGCCGGTGAGATGGCAGAGCATCTCCAGAGCCCCGAGTCCGTAGCGGCGCACCTCGACCGGGTCATCGCGGGCCTCGAGGAGCTCGAGCGTGGCGACACCAAGAGGCGCGTCCACCCGGTGGCCGACGAGCTGGCGAACCTCCGGCTGCGACGTGCGGTCCTGCCCATCGTCGACCGCTACGCGCAGCTCAAGCGGAGCCGTGACGCGATGGACTTCGCCGACCAGATGGCCCTGGCCGCGCGTCTGGCCATGACCTTCGACGACATCGGCGCGATCGAGCGGGCCCGTCACCGCGTCGTGCTCCTCGACGAGTTCCAGGACACGTCCGAGGCGCAGCTCGCGCTGCTCAAGGCGCTCTACGTCGCACCGGGCGAGACCTCGGCGGTCACGGCGGTCGGTGACCCGCACCAGTCGATCTACGGCTGGCGCGGAGCGAGCGCGACGACCCTGACCCGGTTCGCGGTGGAGTTCGCAGACCCGGAGCCCGCCGAGAAGCTCGACCTCTCGACGAGCTGGCGCAACGACAGCGCCATCCTCGAGGTCGCCAACCACCTGGCACACCCGCTGCGAGCGGCGTCGCGCGTCCCCGTGGAGCCGCTCTCGCCACGCCCCGGCGCAGGCTCCGGCTCGGTCGAGGTCGCTCGCCTGCTCAGCGCTGCCGACGAGGCCGACCACATCGCTCGGTGGCTGGCCGCCCAACGCTCCCGGGGGCCCGTGAGCGCTGCCGTCCTGTGCCGCAAACGGGCCGAGTTTGCCACGGTGACAACGGCACTGGAGGAGCACGGCATACCCCACGAAGTGGTTGGTCTCGGTGGTCTCCTGCTCACTCCGGAGGTCGAGGACGTCGTCGCCCTCCTGCACGTCGTGCAGGATCCCGCCCGCGGTGACCACCTCGTCCGGCTTCTCTCCGGACCGATGATGAGGCTCGGCATCGCCGACCTCGATGCCCTGGCCCAGTGGTCCCGGGTGCAGCAGCGCCAGCGCGGCGGGTCGGTGGCTCGCCACGAGCGCGACCTCGCCCCGGACGCTGCCGACGCGCCGAGCATCATCGAGGCGCTCGATGACCTGCCGCCCCGCGGCTGGGTCGGCGACGAGGGCGAGCGGCTCTCCGACGTCGCCCGCGACCGGCTGGCGGGGCTCGCGGCCACGGTGCGGCGCCTGCGCGGGCTGACCTTCCTCCCTCTCGCCGATCTCGTCCTCGAGGCCGAGAAGGCCCTGGGCCTCGACATCGAGGTGCTGTCCCGCCCGGAGTACACCCCGGCGGCAGCCAGGGCCCATCTCGACGCCTTCGGCGACGTGGCCGCGCAGTTCTCGCAGAGCGCCGACCGAGCGACTCTCGGAGGGTTCCTCGACTGGGTCAAGGCGGCGATCGACGAGGAACGCGGTCTGGACCGCGGCTACGCCGACGCCACGCCCGACGCGGTGCAGGTCATGACGATCCACGCTGCCAAGGGCCTCGAGTGGGACGTCGTGGCCGTGCCCGCTCTCGTGGAGAGCACCTTCCCGGCCCACAACCTCCACACGCCGCGCTTCAAGGACGAGCAGTGGCGCATCTCGGCTCCGAAGGACAAGGGCTGGCTCGGCGGTCTCACGGACGGTGGGCTGCCCTACGAGCTGCGCGGAGACCGTGACGGCCTGCCCGACTTCGGCTGGCGCAGCGCGGGCGGATGGGACGAGCTGGCCGACCGTCTGGAGGAGTTCGCTCTCGCTGGTGGGGAGCACGCCGTCGCGGAGGAGCGCCGCCTCGCGTATGTCGCGACCACGCGGGCCCGACACGCTCTGCTGCTCACTGCCAGCGTCTGGAGTCGGCCCAGGACACCGCGACTGACCTCACGCTTCCTCGACGAGGTGCTGGCGCTCGCGCGCGACGACACCTCGTCCCCGGTCCGGCTGGGTCCTTGGACCGACCTCCCCGAGTTGCCGGCGGACGGGTCGGCCCTGGTCAAGCCGGGCACGGAGGACGGCCAGGAGTTCGTCTGGCCGGTCGACCACCTGGCACATCGCCGCGTGCGGGCCGGTGCAGCCGCCCGCGCGGTCATCGATGCCGTCACCGCCGAGCTCGCGGCAGGCGCGGCCGAGGACGACGGACCCGGGGGAGACCGGCGGACCGTGCCCGGGTCGGACGACGCCGGCCCGTGGGCGCGTGAGCTCGAGATCCTGCTCGCGGAGCGCGAGGCGCGCAGGACCCGTCACGACGACGTCGTCGAGCTGCCGTCGCACCTGTCCACGTCGTCGCTGGTGGCGTTCGCCACCGACCCCGAGGCCTACGCCGCCGAGCTGCGCCGACCCATGCCGTCGGCACCCGCGCAGGCGGCCAGCCGGGGGACCGCCTTCCACGCGTGGGTCGAGGAGCACTATGCCCGGGCCGCCATCGTCGACCTCTTCGACCTCCCCGGCAGTGCCGATGAGGACCCCACGGGCGACGAGGAGCTGCCGGCCATGCGCGAGCGCTTCCTCGCGAGCCCGTGGGCGGCCCGAGAACCCCTCGAGATCGAGACGGCTCTGGAGACCGTGGTCGACGGCGTCGCCGTCCGCGGACGGATCGACGCGGTGTTCCGTGACGTCGAGGATGCTGACTGGGTCATCGTCGACTGGAAGACCGGGCGTCGGCCCACGGGCGAGGTCGCCCGGCTGCGGGCACTGCAGCTCGCGGCCTACCGGGTCGCCTGGGCGCGCTTGCGCGGAGTCGACCCGCAGCGGGTGCGTGGGGCGTTCTACTACGCCGCCACCGGTGAGACGGTCTGGCCCGAGCTCGCCGACGAGACCGAGATCAGCGACCTTCTCGCCGGAGTTCCTCGGGAGTGAGGCTGGGCTCCGCCGTCTCGTCCTCGGAGTGCTCGGGCCTGCTCGACGACCCGAACGTGCGCGGCGTCCAGGCGACCTCGTCGTCGAGCGAGGGGTTCTCCTCCGGCTCGTCGAAGTCGAGGTCGAGCCCCAGGCGAGAGGTCGCCGAGGGCTCACGGACCTCGGAACCATCGTCGACCTCGGCGAACTGGTTGCCCTCGGTGGTCTCCGTGGCTTGTGGCGTCGGGGTCGACTCGTCGGACTCATCGCGGTCGTCGGACTCGGCGAGGTCGTCGGAGCCGTCGAGGTCGTCTGACTCGTCGGAGTCGTCGGAGCCATCGAAGTCGTCTGACTCGTCTGACTCGTCGGAGTCGTGAGGGTCCGTGGTCTCCGCCGGGTCGGGCGACGCAGCCGAGGGGGTGGACTCAGCGACATTGGGGGGCTCGACGGCTCGCGGAGGGGCCGTCGACTCAGCGGGCTCTCCAGGGTCGACCGCCACATCGGGTTCGGCGGCGACGCTGGGCCCAGCCGGGTCAGCGGCTCTGTGCGGCGCGTCGGTGTCGGCCTCAGCCGGCTCGAACTCGACGACCTCGTCCTCGTCATCGTCGTCGTCGGCCAGTGAGGGCGGGGGAGTGGTCCGGGCTCGCAGCGCGACCGGCGTCAGCGAGTTCCGGCGGTAGTCGTCGGTCTCACGATCCTCGTGCACCGACTCGTCGAGGCGCCGCAGTCGGCTCGAGAGTCCCTCGATCGCCGGCTCGTCACCTCGGGCATCGGCCCGCATCAGCTCGGCCAGCACCGTGAGCTCGGCGGCGAGCCGGGCTCGCACGAGGAGGTTCGCATCCGGCCGCTCGACCCGCGCGTGCGCGTAGGCCTCGAGGACCGTCTCGACCGTCGCCGCGTCGGCTTCGTCGACCAGCGCAGCGAAGTCATCGGCGGGATCGGCGACCTTGGCGTCCTCCCAGCCGGTGATGCCGCGGATGCGACCCGTCGAGGCGTCACTGTCGTCCTCGAAGACGGCAAGGACCTGGTCGCCGGTGAGGTCCCCGTGCACCGGCGTGGGGGCGAAACGCCAGAGCGCCACGTCCTCGAGGGCTCGCTCCCAGCGTGCCAGCAGGGCGGTGGGCACGCGTCCGGACTCGGCGGCGCGGTCGAGATCGGCGAGTCGGCGGGTGCGGTAGGAGTCGGTGTCGTACGACGGCATACCGGCCTCGTCGAACAGCCGCGGGTCCGTGTTGTGCAGCGCGGCGATGGCGCGACCGAGGTCCGCGGCGGGGCCCACACCGGCCGGCAGGGCGTCGAAGGCGAGGTTGTGCCCGGGAATGTAGGGGTAGACCATCGCGCGACCGCCGGTCTTGAGCTCGACGAAGCCCCGAGGCGCTGGGACCGTGAAGGGCAGGCGCCTGGCCAGCAGCTGCAGCAGCCTGACGGTGAGGTCCATCCGGGCCGCCGCCAGCTCGTTGCGGGGGGCTCGCACCACCCATCGGCGGTGCTCGGTGTCCTGGACGAAGGCGACGTCGTAGTCCTGCTCGGGCACGCTCGGGAGGGCCTCGACGCTCACCGGGTCCAGTCCCGGGACGCCGGCGCTCGCGAGGGCTGCGAGGAAGGTCGGGGTGCGTTCCACCCGTTCACCGTATGCCGTGCGGCCCCCTAGGGTGGTGACGTGGCGCGTGCAGCAGCGAGTCTTCCCTCCCTTGCCCTCTCTCGTGGCGGCCTCGACCGCCACAGCGAGCTCCGCACCGAACCCGGTCTGCTCGACGTCCTCCTGGACGATCCGGCCACGAAGGTGCTCGAGCTCGTGGACGGCCGGGCCGAGGTCGACGACCTCGACGAGGGCGGCGAGGACGCAGGCGAAGGTCAGGTGGCGCTCCGTTATCGCTCGCCGCTGCCCGCTGACCGCGAGGCCTTCGTCGCCTATCTCGGCCACGACGCGCCGACGGGCGGCACGGCATACCTCCTCTCCGTCGCGGAGGAGGCTCCGGCGGTCGTCGACGACCCACGCAGGCGCGGGCTGCGGGCGGTCGGTGCCCGACTCGGGGACCTCGACGCCGGAGTCCTCACCACGGCAACGGGCCTGGCCAACTGGCATGCGCGCCACCGCTTCTGCCCACGATGTGGCTCGCCCACCGAGCCGGCCCACTCGGGCTGGACGCGAGTGTGTCCGATCGACGAGAGCGAGCACTACCCGCGCACCGACCCCGCCGTGATCATGTCGGTGATCGACGACCAGGACCGGCTGCTGCTCGCCAGAGGCGTCGGCTTCGCACTCCAGGGCATGTCGGTCCTCGCTGGCTTCGTCGAGCCGGGCGAGAGCCTGGCGAGTGCCGTGGCCCGCGAGGTGCACGAGGAGGTCGGTGTCACCGTGAGCGACGTGGCCTACCTCGGTGACCAGCCCTGGCCCTTCCCGTCGTCACTCATGATCGGGTTCACCGCGCGCGCCGTGACGACCGAGCTGACGCTGCAGGAGAGCGAGATCGCTGCGGCTCGCTGGTTCGACCGTGACGAGTTCACGCGTGCCCTCGCCGACGGTTCGCTGCGGATCTCCAGCCGGATCTCGATCGCCCGCCGACTCATCGAGCACTGGTACGGCAGCGAGATCGACGTCGCCGAGACCACGCTGCGCAGCTGAGTCAGCCGGCGAGGCGCTGCTTGACCTCCGAGAGGGACGGGTTCGTCGCCGCGGATCCGTCCGGGAAGACCACGGTCGGCACGGTCTGGTTGCCACCGTTGACCTGCATCACGTAGACCGCCGCGTCCTCGTCGCGCTCGATGTCGACGACGTCGACGGCGATCCCCTCGCGGTCCAGCTGCGACTTGAGGCGACGGCAGTAGCCGCACCACGTGGTCGAGTACATCGTGATGGTTCCCGAGGCGGGGTTCCTGGGGCTCATGGGGCGCTCCTGTGGACAGGCGAGGACGGGTGGTCGTGACTGCAACCTAGGATCTCACCGATGTCTTCCATGCCCTCGCACCCGTCCGCCGACGCCATCCTCGACGGCCTCGACCCGGAGCAGCGAGAGGTGGCCGCCAACCCGACCGGACCGATGGTCGTGCTCGCCGGCGCAGGCACGGGCAAGACGCGCGCCATCACCCACCGGATCGCGTATGCCGTGCTGTCCGGTGCGCAGCAGCCGCAGCGGACGCTTGCTGTCACCTTCACCGCGAGGGCCGCGGGGGAGATGCGCACCCGGTTGCGCGACCTCGGCGTGGGCGGGGTGCAGGCCCGGACGTTCCACGCGGCCGCGTTGCGACAGCTGCACTACTTCTGGCCGCAGGCGATCGGTGGTGCGGCGCCCGAGGTGATGCCACACAAGGCCGGTGCCGTGGCAGAGGCGGCCGGTCGACTGCGGATGCGGTTCGACCGCACGGGTATTCGCGACCTGGCCGCCGAGGTCGAGTGGGCCAAGGTGAGCATGCTGACGTCGGAGACCTATGCGGCTGCGGCACGGGCGGCGGGCCGTGAGGCGCCGGGCCTCGACCTCACGGCGATGTCTCGAGTCCTCGCGGCCTACGAGGAGGTCAAGGCTCAGCGCGGGGTGATCGACTTCGAGGACGTGCTGCTCGTCCTCGTCGGCATCCTCGACGAGAACGAGGGCGTGGCCCGGGCCGTGCGAGAGCAGTACCGCAGCTTCGTCGTGGACGAGTACCAGGACGTCAACGCCCTGCAGCAACGGTTGCTCGACCTGTGGCTGGCCGACCGGCAGGACATCTGCGTCGTCGGCGACCCGGCGCAGACGATCTACTCGTTCACCGGCGCCTCGCCGGTCCACCTGCTCGGCTTCCGGGCCCGCCACCCGCAGGCCCGTCAGGTCGAGCTCGTGCGCAACTACCGGTCCACCCCGGAGATCGTCGGCCTCGCCAACCTCGTGCTGCGCTCCCCGAGCGGTGGTCGGCGCAGCGGGTCTGTCGTGCTCGAGGCCCAGCGAGAGACCGGCCCGGCGCCGGTCCTGCTCCACCATCCCGATGACCCGAGTGAGGCCGCGGCCGTCGCATCCGCGATCGGTGACCTCATCGCCGCCGGCACGGCGCCAGCCCAGATCGCTGTCCTCTTCCGCACCAACGGGCAGTCCGAGGTCGTGGAGTCAGCCCTCGCCGACCGTGGCATCCCCTACCTCGTGCGGGGTGGCGAGCGCTTCTTCCAGCGCAAGGAGGTGCGCGAGGCGATCGTCCTCATCCGCGGCGCGGCCCGCTCGGACGACGGCTCGGTGCCGCTGGCCGACCTGGTGCGCGACGTGCTGCTCGGCGCCGGCTGGACGCGCGAGGCCCCGAACGCCGGTGGTGCAGCCCGCGAGCGTTGGGAGTCGCTGGCGTCGTTGGCCGCCCTGGCCGACGACCTCGTTGCCGCGGATGGTGAGGCGCGCATGCCGGCGTTCGTCCGTGAGCTCGACGAGCGCATGGCCTCCCAGCACGCGCCGTCCGTGCAGGGTGTCACGCTGGCCTCGCTCCACGCGGCCAAGGGGCTGGAGTGGGGGACCGTGTTCCTCATCGGCGCGTCCGACGGCTACCTCCCGATATCGATGGCCGACACCCAGGAGGCCATCGAGGAGGAGCGCCGGCTGCTCTATGTCGGGGTGACGCGCGCCCGCGATCGCCTCGTCGTGTCGTGGTCGGGTGCCCGCACGCCCGGCGCGCGCGCGACGCGCCGCCCCTCCCGCTTCCTCGACGGCACGGCCAGCATCCTCGGTGAAGGCGCACGCTCCCAGCCCAGACGTTCCACACGCGTCGGGGGTGGCGCGGTCAAGGCACCCAAGGTCGCTCGTCGCAGCACCTGCCGCACCTGCGGTGCCGACCTGTCGACCGCGGCCGAGCGCACCGTCGGTCGATGCTCCAGCTGCCCAGCTACCTACGACGAGGCGATTTTCGAGCGTCTGCGCGAGTGGCGTCTGGCCACGTCTCGCGTGGCGAGCGTGCCCGCCTTCGTCGTCTTCACCGATGCGACGCTCACCGCCATCGCCGAGCAGACGCCGAGCGACCTGGCGGGCCTGTCAGCGATCGGTGGGGTCGGGCAGCGCAAGCTCGACCTCTACGCCAGCCAGGTCCTCGCGGTCCTGGGCGGCGAACCTCCCGAGTCAGTTGTCGAGTCCGCAACAAATTCTCAGAGCGAATCGCCCTCTGCCACAACGGAATCCGGCGCCTGACGCGCTGCTTCACCAAACCGGTTCCTTAATTCCGTTGCACCGCCTCGCAGCGGTCCCCTAACCTGATCTGACAAAGCACGGCAACCGCCGTGCCACGACGTCACCAGGACAGTAGAGGAGGGTTGGCCGCATGGACATCATGAAGAGCATCGCGACGGATTACACCGTCCCGTTCCGCACGCGTGAGCGTCAGGGCGCACTGCCGACCCTCGCACCGTTCAGCGCTCCGGTCCAGGGGACCAGTGTGTCCGCCGGCACGGCTGTCGCTGCCTTCGGCGCCGGCGTCCGCGCCGATGGTGCCTTCAACCCCACGGGTGACCTCTCCGCCTCTCTCCAGGCGTCGCTGCTGTAGACCACAGCAGCGACTGGCCTCGAGGCCGCGGAACCCACCCGGGATCCGCGGCCTTTTTCGTTTGTCGCTCGATCCACTGACATCACCCACATCAACCGATCGAAGAACACGAACCCGCCCGGACCGGGCGGAGAAGGAGGTGACACTCGTGCAGCTGACTGACCTCATCGACGCACAGGAGTGCACTGCCGATCTCGGTGACGCCGTGCCCTGTCGTGAGAACGACGCCGAGATCTGGTTCGCCGACACCCCTGTCGGTGTCGAGTTCGCCAAGACCCTCTGCGGGACCTGCCCCATCAAGAGCGCCTGCCTCGCGGGTGCCCTCGACCGGCAGGAGCCCTGGGGAGTCTGGGGTGGCGAGCTCTTCGAGCACGGCGTGGTGATCCCCCGCAAGCGGCCCCGGGGTCGCCCGCGCAAGGACACCGTGGCGGCATGACCCCTTCGTCGAACCGCAACTGACCTCATGACCACCCCCTTGGATCCTTGGAGGAACCATGTACCGCAGGCGAATGCAACAGGTTCGTCGCATGCTGCACGAGCGGAACGCGCACGATGCGCACCGCCGGGCGCAGGCGCACCTCGTGCGAGAGCGAACGCTCGCCGAGGTCCGCATGATCGTGCGATGACCGATCGACTCGGCGCCGCCCCTGAACGCTGGGGGCGGCGTCGTTTCACGTCCGGGTAGGGTCCGGCACCGGTCCGCCGAGCCGGTATGCCGTCGCCTTCCATCCGTGAGACGCCCCAGATCGCGGGTGGACCGGGGGCACGCGCCGTGCTTCGCTCTACCCATGTCGTCGACCGCAGCCGCCCGGAAGTTCCCGGTCATGCCCGCTGCCGTCACGTGCTGTCGCTGTTGCTGCTGACCCCGCACAGCCCTGGTCGCTGATCTGCCGCGACCTCCACAGACGACACCCCTTGAGAGAACCCCATGACCCTTGCCCGTCCGACGTCGGCACTTCCCGGCGTCAGCACCTTCACCCCTGTCCAGCTCCTGCGCGTGGCCCGGCTCTTCGCCGCGGACCCCGACCTGCCCGACCTCCTGCCCGAGCGGGCGGAGGACCGGGGCGGGCGCCGATGGCACCAGCTCGCCGAGACGCACCACCTTCAGCTCTGGGTCATCGAGTGGCCACCGGGTGCCAGCACCGGGTTCCACGACCACGGTGGCTCGCGTGGTGCCTTCACGACCGTGAGGGGGGCCCTGACCGAACGCCAGGTCATCCACGGAGAGCTCCACGCACGGGTGCTGCCCGCCGGCGAGGGCCGGGCGTTCGGGACCAACCACGTGCACGACGTGGTCAACGCCAGTGACAGTCCCTGCCCTGAGCGTCCACGCCTACTCGCCGCGCCTGGACCAGATGACCCACTACGACCTCGTCCACGGCCGGCTCGTCGTCGCCGGCGTCGAGCAGCGTGGTGAGTCCTGGTGAGCGGCACCGGAATCGAGGACCAGCTGGCGCAGGCCCGTTCACGCCTCGACCGGTTGTCGGCGCGGGCGGCCTGGCGTGAGGTGCGCTCGGGTGCTGCCTGGCTCGTCGACATCCGACCTGCTGCGCAGCGTGCGGAGGAGGGTGAGGTGGCGCCCGGGCTGGGACCGCTGGTCATTGAGCGGAACGTGCTCGAGTGGCGCTTCGACCCACGCCAGGATGCCGTCCTGCCGGGGGTCGACTTCGACATCCGCGTCATCGTCATGTGCCAGGAGGGCTACACCTCGAGCCTCGCCGCGGACGCCCTGCGCTCGCTGGGGCTGTCCCGCGCCACCGACCTCATCGGCGGTTTCGCGGCGTGGCGCGGTCACGGGCTCCCGGTCGCACGGCCGGCGATCCTCCTGCAGTCCTGAGCGCGTGCGGCAGGATGGGACCCATGGCCATCCAGATCCGCATCGCCCAGGACGAGACCGCCGACAAGGTGCTCAGCGAGGACCCGTTCGCGCTGCTGACTGGCATGCTGCTCGACCAGCAGTTCCCCATGGAGCGGGCCTTCGCCGGCCCCGCCAAGGTGCTGGAGCGTTTCGGCACGCTCGACCCGGCCGCGATCGCCGCGGCCGAGCCCGAGGCGTTCGCGGACCTCTGTGCGACGCCGCCCGCGGTGCACCGTTATGGCCGCTCGATGGCGGGACGCATCCAGGCGCTCGCCGCCGTCGTGCGTGACGACTACGACGGTGACGCCAGCCGCATCTGGTCGCAGGCGTCGACCGGGGCCGAGCTCTTCGCCCGCGTCAAGAAGCTCCCGGGCTTCGGGGAGCAGAAGGCCAAGATCTTCGTCGCCCTGCTCGCCAAGCAGCTCGGGGTGCGCCCAGACGGTTGGGGCACGGTCGCGGGCGCCTACGCGGAGGAGGGCAGCTTCCGTTCCGTGGCCGACGTCGTCGATGCCCAGTCCCTCCAGAAGGTGCGCGACTTCAAGAAGGCGACCAAGGCGGCGGCCAAGGAAGCGAAGGGCTGAGCCACGCGGCATACGCCACTGCTGGTGTGTGCCGTCCGCTCACCTCGGTGGGGGAACGGCGTCCTCGTCGATTCCCGGTGCGTGGGCGAAGACGAGGCCACGCATCGGCACGGTGCCACCGATCTGGCAGAGCACGCCGATGCTGCCAAGCCAGACGCGGTGGATGAGCAGGTAGTCGGGTGGCAGGTTGAACTTCAGGCCCACGAGGAACTGCTCGCGGCGGGGGTCCTGGATCGTCGCCGAGACCGAGCGCAACCAGGCGCGGCTGAAGGTGAACGTCTCGCGCTGGAGTGGCTCGACGAACGTGCTCAGATAGCGCAGCAGGGCGCTGTCGGACACCTCGACACCCGGGCGGATGAACCCGGCTTGGCGCAGGACCGCGCCCAGTGCGGCCTCGTCGCCGGCGAGGGTGTGGGTGAGGATCTCGCCCATGGCGGGCGGCATGCCCTGGGGCAGCCGGTTCACGGCGCCGAAGTCGAGGACGCCGAGCCGGCCGTCGGCGGTGATCCGGAAGTTGCCCGGGTGCGGGTCGGCATGGAGGAGGCTGGCGCGGTTGGGGCCGCGCAGCAGGAACTCAAGATAGAGGCTCGCGGCCTGGTCGCGTTCGGCGGGAGTGCCGTCCGAGATGATCTGCGAGAGGGGGCGGCCCTGCACCCACTCGGAGACGATGACCTGTGCGCTGTGGGCGAGGACGTCCGGCACGAAGACCTCGTCGTCGTCGCGGAACGCCTTGGCGAAGACCTTCTGGTGCCTGGCTTCGAGGTCGTAGTCGAGCTCCTCGCTCATGCGGCTCCGCACCTCGTCGAGGATCGGCCCCATGGCGATGCCAGGGATCCAGGCACCGGCGAGCCGGGCCACCCGAGACAGCTGGGTGATGTCCGACAGGAGGGCTGCCCCTGCGCCGGGGTACTGCACCTTGACGGCCACCTCGCGCCCGTCGCGCCACACGGCGCGGTGCACCTGACCGATCGACGCAGCGGCGACGGGTAGGTCCTCGAACGACCGGAACTTCGCGGTGCGCCAGCGGGGACCCAGCTGCTCGGCGAGGATCGCGTGCACCCGCTCGACCGCCATGGGCGGCGCAGCCTCCTGGAGCTTGGTGAGGGTGGCCCGATAGGGGCCGGCGAGCTCCTCTGGCATGGCCGCCTCCATGACCGAGAGCGCCTGCCCGAACTTCATGGCACCGCCCTTGAGCTCGCCGAGCACGGCAAAGAGCTGCTCGGCGGTCCGGGTCTGGAGCTCAGCAGCGATGGCCTCGGCCGGTGCGCCTCCGACGCGACGCCCGAGACCCACGGCCGCACGCCCGGCATGCCCCAGGGGCAGGCCGACGAGCTTGGCGGTGCGGGTCAGGGACCGCCGCGGGATGTCGCTCACCCAGCCATTGTGTCCTGACCACCTGATGACCGTGCGGCGGTCCCCGGAGTCGGGCAGTCGGTGCACATGGGGTGCCTTCCCCAGTGCCGGTGGGTGACGCTCGGACCCTCGACCTCGAGCTCGGTCGACACGCCGCTGAGTCGGGTCGCACCGGCGACGGCAGCGAGGGTGACGCTGGCGGTGACGGCTGCCGTCAGGACGCCGAGACCCCCGGCGGGCAGGGCCACGGGGTCGAGTGCGAAACGGCCGACGGGCAGGGCGCCCACCGCATCGAGGTCATGGGCGGTCAGTGCGCGGCAACGCCAGCAGCCGCCGCGACCGGGGACGATGAGTGGGCCGACGACGGCGACGCGCCCGTCACAGGTGACCGGGAGGTGGGGCACACCGGCACGGTGCCAGGGCGCGGTCGCCTCGACCGTGACCGTGTGGTTGCCCACGAGGACGACCGCGGCCGGACGCTCGCGTGGGCGGAGACCGAGGTGGGCTTCGGCGGCGTCCGCGGCGTACGGCCCACCGTGCACGCGCGATGCGCCGGCCAGGCGCAGCTGGCGGCAGATCTCGTCGGGGAGGCCACCGCGGCCGTCCACGACGATTGCCGGCTGGACCATCGATGCCTCCTTCAGGACGTGTGGTCCTGACAATCTGGCACAGCGCGGGGGAGCGACCCTTCGGTCATCCACAGGCCCGGGCAACGCGGCGGCCCCCGGTGGGAACCGGGGGCCGCAGGATGGTGCGGGTGGGCTGGGCGCTCAGGCCTTGCCGAGGATGCGGTTGAGGTTGGTGCCGCAGACGGGGCACTTGCCCTTGGCCATGCGACGGCCGTTGTCGGAGACGACGACGTTGCCCTCGGCCTCGCGCTTCTCCTTGCACTTCACGCAGTAGAACTCGCCCTTGTAGGTCTCGTCTGCCATTGCATCTCCTTGGTCGTGGTGCCGCGGGAAGCGGCGAGAACTCTTTCACCCTAGACCGAGCGAGCACGGATTCGTCCCGTACCACGCTCAGCCGGAGCGGCCTTGCCCGTGCTCGTCCACCGCGATCCTGACCTCACGCATCCCACCAGCCACCTGGGTCGCAGTGGGCACCTCCCGCCTCCTCGTCGCGCTTCCGTCGGCACCGTCGCGTGGCTCCGGCAAATGTCGGTGCTCTGGCCTACCGTGGGAGACGTGAGCACCGAGGACGTCGAGGTCCGACGCAGCCCGCGACGCCGCCGCACGGTCAGCGCCCGTCGCGAGAACGGCCGCGTGGTCGTGCTCATCCCCGCCTCGATGTCACGCGCCGAGGAGCGCGTCTGGGTCGCCCGCATGCTCGACAAGCTCAAGGCGGGCGATCGGCGTCGCCGACCGAGTGACGAGGACCTCCTGGCCCGTGCGACCGACCTGTCCGACCGCTACCTCGGCGGGCACGCGCGACCACGCAGCATCCGGTGGGTCACCAACCAGCGCTCGCGATGGGGGAGCTGCACGCCGGCGGACGGGTCGATCCGCCTCTCCGACCGGCTCCAGGGGATGCCCGGCTACGTCGTCGACTACGTCATCCTGCACGAGCTCGCCCACCTGCTCGTCGCGGGTCACAACCGCGACTTCTGGACCCTTCTGCGGTCCTATCCCAAGCTCGAGCGCGCTCGCGGCTTCCTCGACGGCGTCGCGCTGGCCAAGGGCATCGACATCGCCGAGGACAACGACGTGGAGTCGGTCGAGGACGCGTCCGCCTGAGCGTGACCACGTGACCGCGTGATGGCGCGGCCAAGGGGGTCGTGGGTCAGAGGTCGAGCGCGCGACGGGCGGACGTCACGAGCGCCGTCAGCTCGGCGCGGGTGCCGGACGGCAGCGCCTCGGTCGACCACCACGCCACGTCGAGCGACTCCGTGCTGGGCGACGGGCTGACGGACCGGTCCACGATCGCGGCATACCGCACGTCGAGGTGCTGCCGGCACCTGCCGAAGTCGCCGCTGAGGTCGTGCCGGTCGAGCTGGACGACGACCGGCTCGGGCGAGACCGACGCGATGCCGGACTCCTCACGTCCCTCGCGGGTCGCGGCGGACCACAGGCTCTCGTCGTCGACCTCGAGGTGTCCACCGAACTGGAACCACTGCTGCGCTCGCCGATGGTGCGTGAGCAGCACGTGCCCTCCGTCGGGACTGATCACGAGGCAACTGGCGGTGAGGTGGGCGGGTGGCCCAGCCTTGGCGACACCGTCGAGGTGTCGACCCAGATGGGTGAGGTATGCCGTCCGCAACCGTTCCTGAGCAGCATCCGGCGCGCTCCAGGCAGCGAGCGCCGAGGTGGCGTCGGTGTGCAGGTGAGCGAAGGCGCGCTCGACCTCGAGGTCGGCCGAGTGCTCGTCGAACGCCTCGGTCACGGGCGGGCAGACCCGTCGGCGGACTCGCCGCTGGTGTCGTCCCGGAGCAGGGCATCGAGCTCGGCGTCGAAGGTGTCGCTGCCCGAGGCCACGGCGTTCTGGCGCTCGACGTAGCCCAACGGGTCGTCGAGGTCCGACGCCGACGGGGCGACGTCGGGGTGCGCCCAGGCGGCGTCGCGGGCGTCGGCGCCGCCGGAGGCCTCCAGGGCGGCGAAGAGGTTGGCGGCGTCCCGGAGCCGGCGCGGTCGCAGGTCCAGACCGACGAGCGCCGCAAAGGTCTTCTCGGCAGGACCGCCGCTGGCCCGTCGCCGACGGATGGCCTCACCGAGCGCCTCGGCCTGGGGGAGCTGCGGCGTCACCGCGGCAGCGGTCACGACGTCGACCCATCCCTCGACGAGGGCCAGGAGGGTCTCGAGGCGCGTGAGGGCTGCCTTCTGGGTCTGCGACTGCTGGGGGGCGAACAGGCGCCCGGCGAGGGCCTGCTGCATGGCCTCGGCGTCGGTGGGATCGATCGAGCGCAGGCCCTCCTCGATGGCGTCGGTGTCGATGGTCGTGTCCCGGGCGTAGTCGCGCACGGCCCCGAGCAGCTGCGGAGCGAGCCAGGGGACGGCGTGGAAGAGGCGGGTCCGGGCACTCTCACGGACGGCGAGGAGCAGCCGAGCCTGCGGCTCGTCGATCTCCAGACCCTTGGCGAAGGCGGTGATCGCCTCCGGCATGAGGACCACGTCGGGCGCAGGGACCAGCGGCAGCGACACCTCACCACCGGTGAGGATCTCACCCGCAAGGGTGCCGACCGCCTGGCCGAGCTGGACCGAGAACATCGAGCCCTGCATGCGCCTCAGCATCGGGCCCATCTGCCCCATCACGGCGGCCGGGTTCGTGCCCGGGGGGACGAGCCCTTCGGGGAGCCCACCTTCGCCGAGGTCACCGAGCTGCTTGGTGAGGGCGGCGCCCATCGCATCGCTGACACCGACCGCGATCGGGTCGACGAGCTCACGCCACACGGGCATGGTCGCCTCGACCCACTCGGCGCGACTCCACGCCCGGCCCGTCAGGCCGGAGTGATCGAGGTCCGTGACGGCGTCGAGCCAGAGGTTGGCCACGTCGACCGCCTGTCGTGCCTGAGCGTCGACGGACGTCGACACCGTGGGGTCACCCTCTGCCGCAACGGTCTTGCGCGCGATGTCTGTGGCCACGGAAGCATCGACCGCGCCGGACTCGTCGGCTCCGGCGAACATCGACTGCACCTGGCCGGCGACCATCTGCAGCATCTGCGGGTCGACCTTGTCCAGGCCCATCCCGCGCAGCATCTCGACCATCTGCGGGTCGAGTTCCTGACCGCCGGTGAGGCCCTTCAGGACCTGCTCGAGCTCGGGCGGGAGGCCGGACTCCTCGGGCTCGTCGGGGCGGTCCTGCGAATCGGTCACTGGGGGTCTCCTGGGGGCGACGATGAGAAGATGTGGTCTCATCAGTACCCAACCACGGATGACCCGGGGATAGTTCCGAGGAGGAACGTGTGGAGCACGACGTGACCGACGCGGCCGGAGCGACGACGGGCACCGTGACCCTGGCGCAGATCCGGGAGGAGCCGCTCTCGGTCGACGAGGTCCTCGCGTCCGTGCAGCACCCCACCTGTGGTGGCGTCACCGTCTTCGTGGGGATGGTGCGTGACCACGACGGGGGCCAGGACGTCGCCTCGCTCGACTACTCCGTGCACCCCACCGCCCAGGCGCGGCTGACCGAGGTCTCCCACGTCGTCGCTGCCCGGTCCGGTGCAGTGCGGGTCGCCGCTCTGCACCGCAGCGGCCACCTCGAGATCGGCGACGTCGCGGTCGTCGTGGCGGCCTCGGCTCCCCACCGGGACGCGGCCTTCGCGGCCTGTCGCGACCTCATCGACACCCTGAAGTCCGAGGTGCCGATCTGGAAGCACCAGCACCTGGGTGCCGGCGGCACCGAATGGGTGGGTATGCCGTGAGCTCGTCCGATCCTGCCGCTCCCGTGAGCGGCGCGGTTGGGTCTGCCGCCTCGCACGAGGCGGCCGCGGATGCACCGGAGCCGAACCCCTACCTCGTGAGCCGGCGCAGCGGCGGACTGCTGACGATGCTCTTCGTGCTGATCGTCCTCGCCGCAGGCATCTCCTTCATCTCGCTGCCCTACGTCGTCCTGCAGCCGGGACCCATCACCAACACCCTCGGCCAGCTCGACGGGAAGCCCATCATCCAGGTCAAGGGCGTCGCGGCATACCCGGCCAAGGGCGCTCTGGACTTCACCACGGTGCGGATCAGCGGGGGTCCGGGCCAGCGGGTCAACCCCTTCGACCTGGCGGTGGCCCGACTGCGAGACGAGGAGGAGATCTTCCCGCGCGAGGCGTACTACCCCGAGGAGACGACCCGCGAGGAGGTTCGGCAGGAGAGCGCCGCCGAGATGGTGGACTCCCAGGAGGTTGCGGCCGCCATCGCCCTGCGCGAGACCGGACGCACGGTGCCCGAGCGTGTCGTCGTGTCCCAGGTCCCCGATGGCTCACCGGCCAAGGGAGTCCTCGAGGCAGGCGACGAGTTCGTGTCCATCGCGGGGAGGCCCACCGCCGATGCTGCTGCGGTCCAGGCGGCGGTGCGGGCGCAGAAGGCCGGCACCAAGGTCGCCATCGTGGTGAAGCGCCAGGGTGCGCAGAAGGCGCTGTCGGTGCCCACCCGGGACAACGGCGGCTCCACGATCATCGGGGTCCTGCTCGGACGTGAGTACGACCTGCCGGTGGACGTGACGATCACGGCCGGGGGAGTCGGCGGGCCGTCTGCGGGAACGATGTTCACCCTTGCGGTCTATGACGTCCTCACTCCCGGGGACCTCACCGGGGGCAGGCGCATCGCCGGCACGGGGACCATGGAGCCCGATGAGTCCGTGGGCCCGATCGGTGGCATCCGGCAGAAGCTGCACGGGGCTCGCGACGGCGGAGCCGACTACTTCCTGGCGCCGGCGGACAACTGCGACGAGGTCGTCGACCACGTGCCCGACGGACTCACCGTCGTGCGGATCGGCACCTTCGACGACGCACTCGGAGCAGTGAGGGCCATCGCCGCCGGCGAGGCCGACTCGCTCCCCACCTGCTCTCAGGGCTGACCGTTAGTGGCGCTGGTCAGCTGGTCAGGGTGGCTCGCAGCGCTGCGACGAGCCCCGGTGCGAGGTCGCTGCCCGTCGCCACCCGGTCGTCGCGGTCGTGCTCGCGCTGCCGGAGCAGGCAGATGGTGCGACCGTCCCGGGTCACCGCTGCCAGCAGCCGAACGTCGCGACGGTCCGGGTGCTCGGCCAGGGCCGCCACGGCCGCCTCGTGGTCGTCGGGGAGGTCCCGCTCGGCCTCCGGGGGGACGACGAGCCGCTCGACGACGATGGCGCAGCCCTCAACCGTGTCGGGCCACGCGATCTGACCCAGCAGGCTCTCGATCGAGTCGGTCGTGGGCAGGTCCTCCTGCTCGATGGCCGTGAGGGCGCCGGCGATCTGGTCCGACACGGTGAGCCCGGCGGCGAGGTGGGGCTCACGCTCGAGCAGGTCGGCGGTGGGAACGAGTGCGAAGAGCCGTGGTGGCTGGTCCCATCCGGTTGACGCGACATGGCGCTCGGTGTCGAGGGCGGCGAGGGAGAGGGGGTCCGTCACAGGCTGCGGGGCTGAGGTCACGAACCCATCGTGCCGCACCCATCTTCGCCATATATGTTGGCCCTCCAGCCCGGGCGGTGCCCGGGGAGGCACGGACGTGGAGTCAGCACAAGTGAGCCGGTCAGAGTGGTTCGACGGGATCAACCCCGACGACGCAGGCAAGGGCCCCGGCGCGTCCGGGTCCGGCGAATCCGGACGGTCCTCCCGTCCTGACGGCCCGGCGGCTGGAGGGGCTGGCTTCGGTGGCCAGGCCCGCCCTCGGGGTGCGGGGACGCCCCCTCGGCGCGGACCGCTCGGCACGACGCTCGGCATCCTCGCGGGACTCGTCATCCTCGCCCTCATGGCGGCCGGCATCCTCACGGACCTCTGGTGGTTCGACTCCGTCGGCTTCCGCGACGTCTTCATGACGCAGCTCGGCACGAGGGCTCTGCTGTTCATCACGGCCTTCATCCTCACAGCGGGTGCGGTGGCGGCAAGTCTCGTCACGGCATACCGGACTCGTCCGCTGCGCATCACGCCCTCACCCTCCGCGCAGGTCCTCGACCAGTATCGGCAGGTCCTCGACCCGTTGCGCCGTCTCGCGACGGTCGTCATCCCCTCCGTGCTCGGGCTGCTCGCCGGTGCGGCGGCCATGGGTGCGTGGCGCACGTTCCTCCTGTGGCGCAACGCTGTTCCCTTCGGCGTCAAGGATCCGCAGTTCGGTCTCGACGTCGGCTTCTTCGTGTTCACGCTGCCGTGGCTGCGCTTCCTCGTCAGCTTCTTCACCGTCATCCTGCTGCTGGCGCTCATCGCGGCGGCCTTCACTCACTACGTCTATGGCGGTCTCCAGCTCCCCGGTCGAGGCACGACGACCCGAGCCGCGTTCATCCAGATCGCGACGATCGCCTCGCTCCTCGCGCTCGTGCGGGCAGCGGCCTACTGGCTCGACCGCTACAGCCTCACCACGCACGAGTCGAGGCTGATCACCGGCATCACCTACACCGACGCCAACGCCGTCCTGCCCATCAAGGCGATCCTCGCGGTCGCGACGGTGATGTGCGCGGGCTTCTTCATCGCGGCGATCTGGACCCGCAGCTGGCGACTGCCCCTCATCGGCGTCGGGCTGCTCACGGTCCTCTCGGTCGTCGCCGGTGGGCTCTACCCGGCCGCCGTGCAGTCGCTCAAGGTTCGCCCGTCCGAGAAGTCGCTCGAGGCCATGTACATCCAGCGCAACATCGACGCGACCCGCGCCGCGTTCGCCATCGACGGCATCAAGAAGACGCCCTACGCGGCCACCACCGACGCGGCGCCGGGCCAGCTGCGTGAGGACGCCCAGACGATCCCCGGGATCCGGCTCGTCGACCCCAACGTGGTCTCCCCGACCTTCCGGCAGTTCGAGGGCCTGCGCCAGTACTACGCGTTCCCCGACATCCTCGACGTCGACCGGTATGCCGTCGACGGCAAGAAGAGTGACTCGATCGTCGCCGTCCGAGAGCTCAACCTCGAGGGGGTGCCCGCGGGGCAGCGCAACTGGCTCAACGACCACACGGTCTACACCCACGGCTTCGGGTTCATCGGCGCCTACGGCAACAAGCGCACGAGCGAGGGTGACCCTCAGTTCTTCTCCAACGGCTTCTCCACCAAGGGCCCCATGGGCGTCGAGTACGAACCGCGCATCTACTTCGGCGAGCAGTCCCCTCCGTACTCGATCGTCGGTGCACCCGCAGGTGCCAAGCCGCGGGAGTTCGACTTCCCCGACGACAAGGGCGAGGGCGGGCAGGCCAACAACACCTTCGAGGGCGATGGTGGGGTCGAGATCGGCTCCTTCGTCCGCAAGCTCGCGTATGCCGTGAAGTACCGCGAGCCCAAGTTCCTCCTGTCCGACGCGGTGAACGAGGAGTCACGCATCCTCGACCACCGGCAGCCTCGAGAGCGCATCGAGCGAGTGGCGCCGTGGCTCACCATCGACGGCAACGCCTACCCGGCCGTCGTGGACGGCCGGATCAAGTGGATCGTCGACGGCTACACCACGACGGCCCGATACCCCAACAGCAAGCTCACCGAGCTCTCCGACGCCACCTCAGACTCCGTGAACGCCAACTCCCGGGTCGTCGTCGCAGGCGCGGGCCAGGTCAACTACATCCGCAACTCGGTCAAGGCCACGGTCGACGCGGCCGACGGCTCCGTCAACCTCTATGGCTGGGACACGACCGACCCGATCCTCAAGGCGTGGAGCAAGGCCTTCCCCGGATCGGTGTCCCCGCTCTCCGAGATGTCCTCGCAGCTCATGTCGCACGTGCGCTACCCGCAGGACCTGTTCAAGGTCCAGCGCCAGCTCCTGTCGAGCTACCACGTGACCGACGCGAACTCCTTCTACGGCGGTGGTGACTTCTGGCGGGTCCCCAAGGACCCGACCCACGCGACCCAGGACCAGCCGGTCTACTACCAGTCCCTGGCGATGCCGGACCAGACGACGCCCGCGTTCTCGTTGACGACGACGTTCATCCCCTCGGGTACCGGCCGGGAGATCCTGCGCGGGTTCCTGGCCGTGGACGCGGACGCGGGCACGACGGCGGGCAAACCGGCTGGGACCTATGGGGCCATGCGGTTGCTCGAGCTGCCACGCAACTCGGCGGTGGACGGGCCCGGTCAGGTCCAGAACCAGATCGAGGTCTCGACGGCTCGGTCGCAGAGCCCCACCGAACCTCTCAACCTCAGCCAGTTCATCGCCCAGAACAGGCAGGCCGGCAAGCAGCTGACCTACGGCAACCTGCTGACCCTGCCCGTGGGCGAGGGGCTGCTCTACGTCCAGCCGATGTATGTGCAGGCCTCCCGAGAGGGTGGATCGTTCCCCCAGAACAAGGCCACGGTGGCGGTCTTCGGCAAGCGGATCGCCTGGGGCGAGACGCTCGACCAGGCCCTCGACGGCCTCTTCGGTGGCAACTCCGGTGCAGACGCCGGTGACGTCGGATCCGCTCCGGGTACGCCGCCGCCGACGGGCGGGACACCGCCGCCGACGTCGACCCCGGGCGCCCAGCTGGCGGGCATCATCCGTGACATCGAGACGGCCAACGCAGCGGGACAGGCGGCGCTCAAGAAGGGTGACTTCGCGGCATACGGGCTGGCCCAGAAGGACCTGCAGGACGCCATCGCCCGAGCCGCGGCCATCAGCCCGCAGCTCACCGCGACGCCGGCTCCGAGCGGCTCCGCCACCCCGACGCCCACGCCCACATCGACACCGACGGGAAGTCCGACGCCGACCCCAACCCCTTCTCCCTGACCGGATTTGGCGCTCAGCCAACCGTCCCGTAACCTAGGGGATACCGAGAGGCCGCAAGGTCACTTACCCGACGCGGGGTGGAGCAGCTCGGTAGCTCGCCGGGCTCATAACCCGGAGGTCGCAGGTTCAAATCCTGCCCCCGCTACGCACGTCAGGCCCGGAGAACTCACGTTCTCCGGGCCTGACCTCGTTCTCCCCCCGGTACGCCGCTCCACCACGAGCTGCGCCCTCACGCACGACCTAGCCGCCCCTCCGGTCACGCGGGAGGGGCGGCTCGACGCGACGTGCAGGAAGAGGCTAGATGTTCGCCCGGGGATCGGTGAGCGTGTCCTCATCGACGACGACCGCCTCGACGACGACCGCCTCGGCGACGACCGGTTCGGAGACGAAGGTCTCGTCCTCCGTCACCGGTGCCACGACTTCGGCCTCGGCGGGTGAGTCCTGCGAGCTCTGGGAGTCCTCGCCAGAACCCCCACCACGCGTGGCCGCGACGGCAGCGGCGCCAGCAGCGACGGCGGCAGCACCCGCGGCCATCGCCGTCTTGGAGATGCCCGCCTTGCCGCTGTCGCCCTGCGAGGTGGCGCTCTCGACGCCGGGCGTGCCCGGGACGGCGCCTTCGACGTCACCCCGCCAGGCACCTGTCGGCGTCGACCGGCCCTCGATGAACGTCTTGAAGGACTCGACGTCCTTCTCGGCCTGGCGCTCGACGATGCTGAGGGTCTCGCCGGCCTTCTCGACGAGCCCCTCGGGCTCGTACTCGAGCTCCAGGGTGACGCGGGTCTGCCCCGCGCCGACAGGGGCGAAGTAGACGGCGCCGGCGTTCGTGGCGCCCTCGGTCGCGGCCCAGGCGATCTTCTCGTCCGGTCGCTGCTCGAGGATGCGCGCCTCCCACTCGCGCTTCACCCCCGCGATCTGGGCGACCCAGCGCAGTCGCTGGTCGTCGAGCTGCTCGACCTGCTGCACGGCTCCCATGAACTGTGGGAAGTCCTCGAACTGCGTCCACTGGTTGTACGCCGTGCTGATCGGAACGTCGACGACGATGCTCTTCTCGACCTTGGTGCTCATGCTTCCTCCTTCGGGCGGCGCACGGGGGGCCGCGGCCGCGAGTGGGCGTTGTGACTGTCCCCTGCCCGCGCACGAGGCGCCCAAACATCGGCCGTGAGCATCGACCGTCGGCTGTCCGCTGCGACCCCTCGACCGTCCGATAGCATGGGGATGTCGACAGGGTCCTCGCCACGATGGTCCGAGTGCCTGTCGCACGCGACAACGGTGGGTCGGCGAATGCCTGGCTCGCCGTTTCGTCATTTCCCCCGGGTGGAGGTCACCCGGGATCCTCGAGGAGGCACAGCATGGCCCCGCATCGCGTCGTCGTCATCGGATCCGGCTTCGGTGGGCTCTTCGGCACGCAGGCCCTCAGGCGTCGAGACGACGTCGAGATCACCCTGGTGGCCAAGACCTCCCACCACCTCTTCCAGCCGCTCCTCTACCAGGTCGCCACCGGCATCCTGTCCGAAGGCGGGATCTCCCCGAGCACCCGCGAGATCCTCGCCAGGCAGAAGAACGCGCGCGTCATCCTCGGCACCGTCACTGCCATCGACCTCGGGGCCAAGACGGTGACGAGTGAGGTGCTGGGGCGCGAGACCGTCACGCCGTTCGACACGCTGCTCGTGGCAGCCGGCGCCGGGCAGTCCTACTTCGGCAACGACCAGTTCGCCGAGTACGCCCCGGGCATGAAGAGCATCGATGACGCCCTCGAGCTGCGTGGCCGCATCTTCGGTGCGTTCGAGTGGGCCGAGCTGGCCACTGCCCCCGCGGAGCGCGATCGTTACCTCACCTTCGTCGTCGTGGGTGCCGGGCCCACGGGAGTCGAGATGGCGGGGCAGATCGCCGAGCTCGCTCACCGCACGCTCAGGCGCGACTTCCGGTCGATCGACCCACGACAGGCACGGATCGTGCTCATCGATGCCGCACCCCAGGTCCTGCCGTCCTTCGGTGACCGGCTCGGAGGCTCCGCCAGGGACCGGCTGACCAAGATGGGCGTCGAGGTCGAGCTCGGCACCAAGGTCGTCGGAGTCGACTCCACCGGCATCGACATCGAGAAGTCCGACGGGACCCCGGCGCGCATCGAGGCCATGACCAAGGTCTGGGCGGCCGGCGTCCAGGGCTCCGAGCTCGGGGCGATGCTGGCTGACCAGTCCGACGCGGAGCTCGACCGCGCGGGGCGCGTCAGGGTCAACCCCGACCTCACGCTCCCGGGCCGACCGGACGTCTACGTCATCGGCGACATGGCCTCGCTGGACAACCTGCCCGGCGTGGCCCAGGTCGCGATCCAAGGTGCTCGCTACGCGGCCAAGCACCTCATGGCGCGCCTCGACGGCAAGCCGGCGCCGCCGTCCTTCTCGTACTTCGACAAGGGCTCGATGGCCACGATCTCCCGCTTCAGCGCCGTCGCGAGTGTGGGAAAGCTGCGGTTCTCCGGGTTCCTCGCCTGGGTGCTGTGGCTCGCGATCCACATCGTCTACCTCATCGGCTTCAAGCAGCGCATCACCACGCTGCTGCACTGGACGGTGAGCTTCATCGGCCGTGGTCGCTCGGAGCGCACGGTGACCGCGCAGCAGATCCTGGCGCGCAACATCATCCGCACGATGGATCCGAAGGACCTCCCGAAGCTCCCCGTGGTCGAGTCCGACCATGTCACGCCCACGCCGGCCCCCACGTCGACCACACGTGCATCGGCGTCCGCTCCCGGCGAGCCGGCGAGCGATGAGGGCGGGCACAGCGCCACGTAGGGTGGCGCCATGCCGCTCGACTACCCGGTCCACGAGCGCACGCTGCCCAACGGTCTGCGTGTCGTCGTCTCCCCGGATCCCAGCGTCCCCAACGTCACCCTCAACATCTGGGTGGGAGTGGGCTCGCGCCACGAAGCCAGCGGCCGCACCGGGTTCGCGCACCTGTTCGAGCACCTCATGTTCCAGGGCTCGCGTGGTGTCGCGAGTGGCGAGCACTTCGAGGCCCTGATGGCGCAGGGTGGTCGGCTCAACGCCACGACGTGGTTCGACCGCACCAACTACTTCGAGACGGTCCCCAAGGGCGCCCTCGAGCTCGCCCTGTGGCTCGAGGCCGACCGGCACGGGCACCTCCTCGATGCCGTGAACCAGGCCAACCTCGACAACCAGCGGGACGTCGTCAAGGAGGAGAAGCGGCAGCGCTACGACAACCAGCCCTACGGCAACGCCCTCATCGACGTCTATGCCGCGGTCTTCCCCGAGGGGCACCCTTACCACCACTCGACGATCGGGTCGATGGAGGACCTCGACGCCGCGAGCGTCGAGGACGTGCACGCCTTCTTCCGCCTTCACTACGCCCCCGACAACACCGTCCTGACCCTGTGTGGTGACATCACTCCAGAGCACGGGTTCACCCTCGTGGAGCGTTATCTCGGCTCGATCGAGCCACATCCACAACCGCGTCGCGGACCGGTCGAGCCGCTGCCCCCGCTCACCGCGCCGGTGCGGGTCGAGCGCCGTGAGGACGTGCCGAACGACCGGCTGCACATCGCCTTCCGGCTGCCGGTCGACGAGACCGAGGAGTTCAACGCGGCCAGCCTCGCCCTGGACGCTCTCGGGGGCCTCGCGTCGTCCCGTCTGGTCCGACGCCTGGTCCGCAAGGAGCAGACGGCTTTCGGCGCCCACGCGACCGCCTGGGGCTTCGTCGACGGCGTCTCCCTGGGGTTCATCGTCGTCGACATCGCCTCCGACGCCGAGACCGACGAGGTCGAGGTGGCGTTGCTCGAGGAGCTCGAACGGTTCGCCGTCGAGGGCCCGACCGTGGCCGAGATGGAGGCCGCCCTGGCCCAGGCCGAGCGGTCGTGGCTGTCGATGCTGGCAAGCCAGGAGGAGCGTGCGGACGCCCTGTCGCACTACACGCTGCTCCACGGCGACCCCAGGCTCGTCAACACCCACCTCGACCGCCTGCGCGCCATCACCCCGGAGCAGGTGCGGGCGGCGGCCGCGCGGTGGTTGCGCCCCGAGAGCCGCGCCGTGGTCGCCTACCGCGCCGACATCGAGTCCGAAGAGGTCGCATGAGCGCCACCCCGACCAGCAGCCCCACGGTTCCCCGGCCCGATGTCGCCCCACCCGGGTCGTGGGCCTTCCCGCTGCCGGACGAGACGGTGACGGACAACGGCATACGCGTTCTGTCGTATGCCGTCCCCGGTCAGTACGTTTTGTCCATTCGGCTCGTCGTGCCACTTGCGCTCGCTGACGAGCCGGCGGATCGCGAAGGTGTCGCAGCCATGACGGCCCGCCTCCTCGACGAGGGGACGGCACGCCACTCCAGCGACGAGTTCGCCGAGCTCATGGAGCGCACCGGCATGGTGCTCGGCGCGTCGGTGACCGACGGTGCGCTGACTGTCGACGTCGACGTGCCCCAACGCTTCCTCCCGGCGGCGCTGGACCTGATGCGCCAGGCGCTGGCCGAGCCGGTCTTCCCGGAGGCCGAGGTGCGCCGCATCCTGCGCAGCCGCCTCGCGGAGATCGAGCAGGAGCGCGCTTCCGCGCCCCATCGGGCAGCCCGCGAGCTCACCGCGAACCTGTGGGCTCCCACCGAGCGAGCCTCACGCCCGACGGCCGGGACCCCCGACTCGATCGCGGCCATGGCCCGCAAGGACGTCGTGGCATTCCACCGTGCCCACGTGGGACCTCGGGGTGCCACCCTCGTCGTGGCCGGTGACCTCACGGGCATCGACGTGCCGGAGGCCGTGGCGGTCGGGCTCGGCGGTTGGGTCAACCCGGAGCACGTCCCTGCCACGCCGGCGCGGCCACCGATGCCCATCGGTGGCGGCACCCGGGTGGTGCTCGTCGACCGCCCGGGCTCGGTGCAGAGCGAGCTCTCCGTCGCCGTGCCCGGGCCAGATCGCTCGGTCAGCACAGGTTGGGACCCCTATCCCGTGCTCTCGTTCATCATCGGTGGCTCGCCCAGCGCCCGTGTCGATGCCGTGCTCCGCGAGGACAAGGGCTACACCTACGGCATCCGAGCCAGCTTCCGGCCGCGGGCTCGTGGTGGGTCGTTCATCACTGCTGGCTCCGTGCGAGCCGACGCGACCGTCGATGCCCTGCGTCTCCTCGTGGACATCCTTGACGAGGCGCGAGCCGGTTTCTCCGACAAGGAGATCCGTTCCGGTGTCGACTACGTCGTGCAGACGGCGCCCGGCCGCTACGCGACGGCTGACGCGGTCGCCGACGAAGCCTCCGCGCTGGCCATCGAAGGCCTCCCGCTCGACTTCCAGACCACGACCCTGCAACGCATGGGTGCACTCGACGACGCACGTCTGACGGCGGCATACAACGACGTCGTCACGGGGGAGTGGGTCATCATCGTCGTCGGTGACGCGGCACTCCTGCGGGAGGGCATCGACGGGCTCGCGCTGGGCCCGATCACAGTTCTGCCCAACTGACCGGTCCCGACTCGCGGCCGGCGGGTCACAGGCCGATGCGCGCCATGACCTCGTCGTGCAGCAGCCCGTTGGTCGCGACGGCGTTGCCGCCGAAGGGGCCGTCCTCGCCCCGCAGTGAGGTGAACCGCCCGCCGGCCTCGGTGACGATCGGGACGAGGGCCACCATGTCGTGGAGGTTGAGCTGGGGCTCGGCCGCGATGTCCACCGCACCCTCGGCCAGCAGCATGTAGGACCAGAAGTCGCCGTAGGCACGCTCACGCCAGCAGTCCCGGGCCAGGTCCAGGAAGGCCTGCTGACGGCCCACCGCCTCCCACGACGACGACGAGCTGTAGGACAGCGACGCGTCGGCGACCGCCGAGACCTTCGAGACCGAGATGCGCTTCGCGGAGGTGAGGCTGCGACCGGCCCAGGCGCCGCTGCCGAGCGCCGCCCACCAACGGCGGTTCAGGGCGGGGGCTGCGACAAGGCCGAGGACCGGCCGGCCGTCGTCGATTAGCCCGATGAGCGTGCCCCAGACGGGCACCCCGCGCACGAAGTTGTGGGTCCCGTCGATGGGGTCGATGACCCACTGGCGAGGGCCGTGCCCGGTGGGCTCCATCTCCTCGCCGATCACGGCGTCACGCGGGCGGGTGCGCTTGAGCTGCGACCGGACCAGCTCCTCCGCCGTCCGATCAGCGTCACTGACGAGCGTCAGGTCCGGCTTGGACTCGACGTGCAGGTCCTCGGCACGAAAGCGAGAGACCGTCACTCGCTCGACGGCGTCCGCGAGGACATGGGCTAGTCGCAGGTCGTCGTCATAGGTCGGCACGTCCGTCACCGTAGCCCCTCGCAACGGTCACAATCGGGTCTCGGGTCGGTCACGCCTCTCCCGCCAGTCGCACTTGTGGTCTTACATGGGGACCGCGTGCCCTTCCGGGGCATGCGGGGGCCACCCGACCGGGACCGGCGCTCACTTGATGTCCGTTCATTTTCCCTGGGCGGCTCTACACGTAGGAGGACATCCATGCGAGGAACCACTCGCACGGTGGCCGTTGCCGGTATTTCGGCGGCAGCCCTGCTTCTCGCCGGTTGCGGCGGCGGCGGCGAAGAAGAGACCCCTGACGCGTCGTCGGCCAAGGCCGGCGGCGACATCTCCGTGGAAGGCTGCAGCCCGCAGAACCCCCTGATCCCGAGCAACACGTCCGAGACGTGTGGCGGCAACGTCCTCGACCTCGTCACGGCCAAGCTCGTGTCGTACGCCACCAAGGACGCGAAGCCCGAGATGGACATCGCCGAGTCGATCACGACGTCGGACAACCAGAACTTCGAGGTCAAGCTCAAGAAGGGCTACAAGTTCCACGACGGCACCGAGGTCAAGGCGAAGAACTTCGTCGACGCCTGGAACTACGCCTCGTACTTCCCCAACGGCCAGGGCGCGTCCTACTTCTTCACCCCCTTCGAGGGCTACGCCGACCTCCAGTCGGAGGACCCCGACGAGGACGGCCCCCAGAAGGCTCCGGCCCCCAAGGCCAAGGAGCTCTCCGGCCTCAAGGTCGTCGACGACCACACCTTCACGATCAAGACCAGCGAGAAGGTCTCGAACCTCCCGGTGCGCCTCGGCTACACCGCGTTCGCGCCGCTTCCCGACTCGTTCTTCGCGGACCCCGAGGCCTACGGCAAGAAGCCGATCGGTGCCGGCCCCTACGAGTTCGTCTCGCTGACGCCTGACGTCGACATCAAGCTCAAGAAGTTCGCGGACTACTCGGGTAAGGACGCCGCCAAGCCCGACAACATCACCTTCAAGATCTACGCCGACGACGAGACCGCCTACAAGGACCTCATCGCCGGGACGATCGACGTGATGGAGCAGGTGCCCACGAGCGCCCTCATCGGCGAGGCCTGGAAGACCGACCTCCAGGGCCGTGCGGCCACCAAGGCCGTCGCGGGCATCACCCACGTCGGCTTCACGAAGACCGACCCGCGTCTGTCCAACGTCAAGGTGCGTCAGGCCATCTCGATGGCGGTCAACCGCCAGGAGATCACCGACAAGATCTTCAACAAGGGTCGGGTCCCGGCCACCGGTTGGGTTCCGCCGGGCATCGACGGCTACGCCGCCGGCGCCTGTGGCGAGGCCTGCACGTTCGACGCGGCCAAGGCCAAGACGACGCTCGCCGAGGGTGGCGGCTTCACCGGCACGCTCGAGTTCGCCTACAACAACGACGGTGGTCACAAGGAGTGGGTCGAGGCGACCTGCAACCAGATCAAGACCAACACCGGCATCAACTGCGTGCCCCGTCCGTTCGTCGACTTCTCGACGATGCTGAAGGAGCTCGAGTCGCGCAAGTTCAACGGGATGTTCCGTCTGGGCTGGCAGATGGACTACCCGTCCATCGAGAACTTCCTGGCCCCGCTGTACGGCACGGACGCCGACAGCAACTACCAGGACTACAGCAGCCCCGCGTTCGACAAGCTGCTCAACGACGCTGCGGCTGACGGCGACCCCGCCTCCAGCAACAGCAAGTACCAGGAAGCTGAGAAGCTTCTCGGACAGGATCTCCCGACCATGCCGATGTGGTACACCGCTCGTCAGACCGGTTGGTCCGACAAGGTGAACACCGTCGAGGTGGACGCGTTCGGAGTTCCGGACTACGGAAACGTGACGCTGAAGTAAGCGCTTCGTGCACGATGGGGTGGGTGGCTCGCCACCCACCCCATCGTGATGTCCGTTAAGGCTCCACCACCCGGAGAGGTATGGTCGAGCGGCCCCGATGGTGGTCACACGACCGCGAGGCGTCGCTGACCTCGATCAGGTGGCGACGCACATAGTGAAGGAGGTGGCGCGTGGGCAAATACATTGTTCGCCGTCTGCTTTTGATGATCCCGGTGCTCTTGGGCACCACGTTCTTGATCTACGTCATGGTTTTCGCGCTTCCGGGTGACCCCACGGACAACAAGTGCGGCGAGCGCCCCTGCTCACCGGCATACATCGCGGCCTTCCGTGCCAAGTACAACCTCGACGACCCGCTGCCGCTCCAGTACCTCAAGTACATGGGCAACGTGCTGCAGGGCGACTTCGGCACCAACCAGCGTGACGTCCCCGTCATCGACGACATCATCGCCCGCTACCCCACGACCGTGAAGCTCGCGCTCATGGCCGTCGTCATCCAGGTCATCATCGGCATCCTCGCCGGCGTGCTCTCGGGCGTGCGCAAGGGCAAGTTCATCGACCAGGTCGTGCTCGTGAGCACCCTGCTCCTCATCTCCGTGCCGATCTTCGTCATCGGCAGCACCTCGCAGCTGGTCTTCGGGCTCCAGCTCGGGATCTTCCCGATCTCCGTGCCAACGCGAGACGCGTCGCTCTTCGACTTCGTCCTACCAGCCTTCGTGCTGGCGTCGGCCTCGGTCGCCTACATCGCGCGACTGACGAGGACGAACCTCGTCGACAACCTGCGTGCCGACTACGTGCGCACGGCCAAGGCGAAGGGGCTGACGCGCGCCCGGACCGTGGGTCTGCACACGCTGCGCAACTCAATGATCCCCGTCATCACCTTCATCGGCTACGACCTTGGCGCGCTGCTCGGCGGGTCGCTCGTCACGGAGCGCATCTTCAACATCAACGGCGTCGGTGGCTACCTCTTCCGCGCGATCCCCGCGCAGGACGGTGTGGCGATCGTGGGCACGGTGACCCTGCTGGTGCTCGTCTACCTCCTCGTCAACCTGCTCGTCGACCTGATGTACGGCGTGCTCGATCCCAGGATCAGCCATGAGTGACCAGATCGCTTCCCCCATGACCGTCGATGCCGGCGAGGTCGAGGCAGGTGGCTCGCTCGCCAGCGACGCGTGGAAGGCCCTGCGGCGCAACCCCGTCTTCTGGATCTCGGCGGCGCTCATCACCCTCTTCGTCGTGATGTCGATCTTCCCGGGCCTGTTCACCGACAAGGACCCGGCAGCCGGCAACCTCGCGAACTCGCTCAAGCCCCCGGGCGACGGCGCGATCTTCGGACACGACCGGCAGGGCTACGACATCTATGCCCGCACGGTCTACGGAGCTCGGTCGTCGATCCTCGTCGGGTTCCTCGCGACCACCTCCACAATGATCGTCGGTGTGGCGATCGGTGTGTTCTCCGGCTACTTCGGCGGGTGGATCGACATGCTGCTCTCGAGGCTGACGGACATCTTCTTCGCCATCCCCCTGCTGCTGGGCGCGCTGCTCTTCCTGGCGACCTTCCCCAACGACTCGTCGACTCCGTACCTGCTCATCGTGCTCAAGGTGGTGGCCGCGCTCGCCGTGCTGGGCTGGCCGTCCAACGCCCGACTGATGCGCTCGAGCGTGCTGCAGGTCAAGCCCCAGGAGTACGTCCAGGCGGCTCGTGCGCTGGGCGCCACCCCGTGGCGCATCATCCGGTCGCACATCATGCCCAACGCCTTCGCGCCGGTCCTCGTGGTCTCGTCGATCAACCTCGGTGTCTACATCTCCGTGGAGGCGACGCTGTCGTTCCTCGGCATCGGGCTCACGCCGCCGGCCATCTCGTGGGGCGTCTCGATCAGCGAGGCGCTCACCGCGATGCGCGCGGCGCCCCACGCCCTGTTCTTCCCCAGCCTGTTCCTGAGCATGGCGGTCCTGGCGTTCATCCTGCTCGGCGACGCCGTGCGCGATGCCTTCGACCCCAAGTCACGATGAGGAGCGACATGACCGCAGTTGCCCCAGCGCACAAGACCGACTCCAAGTACAAGGCCGCCCCCGACGGCACGCTGCTCGAGGTGGACGACCTCTTCGTCGAGTTCCACACCCCCGGTGGCGCCGCCAAGGCGATCAACGGTGTCTCCTTCAACCTCCACCAGGGCGAGACCCTCGCCATCCTCGGTGAGTCCGGATCCGGCAAGTCCGTCACCGCCCAGGCGGTCATGGGCATCCTCGACATGCCGCCGGCCGTCATCCCCTCGGGAGGGATCCGCTACTGCGGGGAGGACCTCCTGACGATGCCGGAGGAGCAGCGCCGCCTCATCCGCGGACCGGAGATCTCGATGATCTTCCAGGACGCACTGAGCGCGCTGAACCCGGTCTTCCCCGTGGGCTGGCAGATCGGTGAGATGTTCCGGAAGCACCGGGGCATGAACAAGTCCGACTCCTACGCACAGGCCGTCCGGCTCATGGAGCGCGTGGCCATCCCGGCAGCCAAGCAGCGGGTCAAGCAGTATCCGCACCAGTTCTCCGGTGGTATGCGCCAGCGCATCATGATCGCGATGGCCATCTCGCTCGACCCGGCTGTCCTCATCGCCGACGAGCCGACCACGGCCCTCGACGTCACTGTCCAGGCACAGATCATGGCCCTGCTCGCCGAGCTGCAGGAGGAGCGCCAGATGGGGCTCATCCTCATCACGCACGACCTCGGGGTCGTCGCCGACGTGGCTGACCGTGCGGCGGTCATGTATGCCGGTCGGATCGTCGCCCAGGCGGAGATCGAGGACCTCTACGCGCGCCCGGCGCACCCCTACACCCGCGGGTTGCTCGAGTCGATCCCGCGGCTGGACCAGAAGGGTCAGACCTTGGCGGCCATCGGTGGGCTTCCGCCCAACCTCACGCGCATCCCTTCAGGATGTGCGTTCCACCCGCGCTGCCGGATGTCCCAGGACATCTGCCGCACGGACGAGCCCGCACTGCGCCACGTCGGCCAGCAGCAGTCGGCCTGTCACTTCGCCGAGGAGGTCCTCAATGGCTGACGACATCATCCTCAAGGCCGACAACCTCTTCAAGCACTACCCGATCCGGGACGGCATCCTGAGGTCGACCGGCAAGCAGAACGTCAAGGCCGTCGACGGAGTCTCGTTCGAGCTGCGCCGTGGCGAGACCCTCGGCATCGTCGGCGAGTCCGGGTGTGGCAAGTCCACCCTGGGTCGCATGCTCATGCGGCTCGAAGAGCCCACGGCGGGCACGTTGAACTTCGACGGGCACGACATGTACAGCCTGAACAGCAAGGAGATGCGCGCGGTGCGCCGCGACATCCAGATCGTCTTCCAGGATCCCTACACCTCGCTCAACCCGCGCAAGACGGTCGGCGACATCATCGGCGAGCCGTTCGACATCCACCAGGACGTCGTGCCCAAGGCGGGTCGCAAGAAGGCTGTTCAGGAGCTGCTCGAGCTGGTGGGCCTCAACCCTGAGCACATCAGCCGCTACCCGCACCAGTTCTCGGGCGGTCAACGCCAGCGCATCGGCATCGCCAGGGGCATCGCCCTGCGTCCCAAGGTGCTCATCTGCGACGAGCCCGTCTCGGCACTCGACGTCTCGGTGCAGGCCCAGGTCATCAACCTGATGGAGAAGCTGCAGAACGAGCTCGGTCTGTCCTACGTCTTCATCGCTCACGACCTCTCCGTCGTCCGTCACATCTCCGACCGCGTCGGCGTGATGTATCTCGGCCGCATGGTCGAGCTGGGCACCGAGGAAGAGATCTACCAGCGACCGACGCACCCCTACACGCAGGCGCTGCTCTCGGCCGTCCCCGTGCCGGATCCCACGATGCGTGGCAAGCGCGAGCAGATCGTCCTCACCGGTGACGTCCCGTCTCCGGCCAACCCGCCCTCGGGCTGCCGGTTCCACACGCGGTGCTTCAAGGCACAGGAGCGCTGCAGTGTCGATGACCCGGAGCTGATCGACCGTCCGGACGGTGTCGCGGCGCACCGGTCCGCGTGTCTCTTCGCCGAGCCGCGTGTGATCGTCGAGACGATCGACGTCACCCACGTGGAGCCTGACGCACGCTTCGCGACGACGGACGTCGTCGACCAGGCAGCGTTCGGCGAGGACGCGGAGACGGAGCCTGCCGACGCTGCCGCCATGGCCGAGCGTTCCGAGGCCACGGTCGGCTCGGAAGGTCGCCAGAGCTCGACGCAGGACAATCTCCTCGTCGTCGACGACGAGCCGGACGAGAAGCGGGACCCGAGGGTCTGACAGACACCTCCGGCACAGCCGGAAGAACAGGTATGCCGTCCGCTCACGCGGGCGGCATACCTGCATCTGGGGGCATGACGAGTTCCGCGCAACAGAGCTCTCGGCGGAGCGCCGCCGGGTCAGTCGCCGGTCTGGGGTTGGCGGGTGCGCAGCAGCCGCCTCAACGACTCCAGGCGGGAGACCCCTGAGGGCCCGGCATGGCCGTCGGCCACCCACTGGTCGAGGGCGCACTCCTCCTCGTCGTGGGTGCAGCCGCGGGGGCACGCGTCGGTGCCGGACTCGAGCTCTGGGAAGTGCGTGATGATGCGTTCGGGGTCGACGTGGGCCAGGCCGAACGACCGGATCCCCGGCGTGTCGATGACCCAGCCGTCGCCGTCGGGCAGGCGCAGCGCGACGGCCGACGTCGAGGTGTGCCGCCCGCGACCGGTGACGTCGTTGACCACACCGACTGCCCGGTAGGCGCCCGGGACGAGGGCGTTGACGAGAGTGGACTTGCCGACCCCCGAGTGGCCGACGAGCACGCTGACATGCCCGCGCAGGGCGTCGCGCACGGCGTCGAGGCCGTCGGTTCCGTCGGCGTCCGTGGTCGCCGTGATGACGGCAGGCACCTCGAGGGGCGCGTAGTTCTCGAGGAACGGCGCCGGATCCGCCAGGTCGGCCTTGGTGAGGGCGAGCAGCGGCGCCATCCCCGCGTCGTACGCCGCCACGAGGCAGCGGTCGATGAGCCGGGGGCGAGGCTCGGGGTTGGCGAGGGCGCAGACGACGACGAGCTGGTCGGCGTTGGCCACGATGACCCGCTCGACGGGGTCGGTGTCGTCCGCTGTGCGGCGCAGGAGGGTGCGCCGGGGCTCGACCCGCACGATGCGGGCGAGGGCGTCGGGGCTGCCCGAGACGTCACCGACGAGCAGCGCGTCGTCGCCGACGACGATGCCCTTGCGGCCGAGCTCGCGGGCGCGCATGGCCACGACGATGCGTTCGTCAGCGGATCCGGGCTCCATCAGGACGGTGTAGCGACCGCGGTCGACTCCGATGACCATGCCGGGGACTGCGTCGAGGTGGGCCGGTCGGTCCTTGGACCGAGGACGGCTGCCACGCTTGCTGGGACGGATCCGGGCGTCGGACTCGTCGTAGTCGCTCGTGGCCCGCGCCATCAGGCAGTGCGTCCCTCGGCCCGGTGCCGCCCGAGCATGCCGGCCCACAGGGTCGTGAAGGTGGGCAGGGTCTTGGCGACCGTGTCGACGTCCTCGACGACGACGCCGGGCACGGCCAGCCCGATGACCGCACCAGCCATGACCATGCGATGGTCGGCGTAGGTGTGAAAGGTCGTGGGGGAGAGGGGCCGTGGCGTGATGTGCAGGCCGTCCTCGGTCTCGGTCACGATGGCTCCTAGGGCGCCCAGCTCGCGCGCCAGGGCGGCCAGCCGATCCGTCTCGTGGCCGCGGATGTGCGCCACGCCACGGATGAGGCTGGGTCCTTCGGCGAGCGCCGCGAGGGCAGCGACGACCGGTGTCAGCTCACTGGCGTCGTGGAGGTCCACGTCGACGCCGCCGAACCCGTCGACCGCGCTCACGGTGAGCCCGTCGCGAGCAAGACTGACGTCGGCGCCCATCTCGTCGAGGATGTCGCGGATCTCGTCGCCGGCCTGGGTCGTGTGCTGCGGCCACCCGGGGACGCGCACCCTTCCGCGGGTGACGAGCGCGGCCGCCAGGAAGGGGGCCGCGTTCGACAGGTCAGGTTCGATCTGGACGTCGAGCGGGTTGAGCGGGCCGGGCTCGACGCGCCACAGGTTGGGCTCGGTGTCGTCGACGTCCGCTCCGGCATCGCGCAGCGCCTCGACCGTCATGTCGATGTGCGGCTGGCTGGGCACCGGCTTGCCGTCGTGATGGATCGTCACGCCGTGGTCGTAGTGGGGACCTGAGAGGAGCAGGGCGGAGATGAACTGGGACGACGCCGAGGCGTCGAGGGTCACGGCACCGCCACGGACGGAGCCGGCGCCGCGAACGGTGAACGGCAGCGCACCACGGCCGTCGTCGTCGATCCGGACTCCGAGGGCGCGCATCGCTTCGAGTGCCGGACCCATGGGCCGGGTCCGCGCCTGTGGGTCCCCGTCGAAGTGCACCGGACCGTGGGCGAGTGCAGCGAGGGGTGGGACGAAGCGCATGACCGTGCCCGCGAGTCCGCAGTCGACCAGGGGCTCACCCTGCGTCTCACCGGGTGTGACGAGCCAGTCGTCCCCGTCGACCTCCTCGACCTCCGCCCCGAGACCGCGGAGGGCGCCCACCATGAGGAGGGTGTCCCGGGAGCGCAGCGGCGACCGAAGCCGAGAGACCCCACTGGCCCGGGCGGCCAGGACGAGGAAGCGGTTGGTCAGCGACTTGCTGCCGGGGAGGTCGACCACCGCGTCCACGGGCTCGGTGGTCGCCGGGCAGGTCCAGTCAGGTGAGGGCATTCTGTGCCTGGGCCGCCTTCAGTCGGGCCTCGCGGCGAGCGGCCTTGGCCGCGTGTCGGGCCTCGCGCTTCGTCGTGCGGGCGGTGCGTTGCGCGCTCTCACCGGCGAGCCTGGCACGGTAGCCCAGGCTGGGCTTGCCGTCGGTGTCGACAGCGGCGAGGAGCAGGCCACCGAGCAGGCCGAGGTTCTTGAGGAACTGGATCCTCTGCTGCGCCCGCTTCTGCGGGTCGGACTCGTTCCAGAAGGGGTGTGCCACGAGGGTCGTCGGCAGCAGGGTGCCTGCGAGGACCGTCGACGCCAGCCGTGGGACGTGGCCGGTCGCGAGCAGCGCGCCTCCACCGACCATCGCGGCGCCGCTGGCTCGCACGAGGAGCTCGGGGTCGTCGGGCAGGCCGAGCTTCTGCGCCTGGTCGAGCACCGGGCCCGCCGCCTTGGCCTTGGCGCCCGGATGCTTGAGCTGGTCGAGGCCTCCCACGACGAACATGGCGGCGAGCATGGGACGGGCAACGCGACGCACGAGCGACATGCGTCCTCCTCGGGGTCGGGACGGATCGTGGACCTGCTCCTACCGTAGTTGGTGCGCACCCATCCGTGGCTTCGAGGGTCGCCCCTCGTGCGGCTGTCCCCGCCCATGTCGTTGCCCCTGCGTAGATTGGCCGCATGTGCGGGCGGTATGCGGCCACGGCCAACCCTGATGAGCTGACCCTCGAGTTCGAGGTCGACGACGACCGTGTGGCCGAGCCCTCCCGCAGCGTGCTCGTCAACCCGCAGTCACCCCCTCCGGGCACCCCGGACCACAACATGGCCCCGACCAAGCAGGCCCCGGTGGTGCTCACGAGGTCACCACGGGGCGAGTCCGACGCCCCTGCGACCCGGCAGCTCCGACTGCTCACGTGGGGCCTGGTCCCGAGCTGGTCCAAGGACCCCAGGTCTGGGGTCCGGATGATCAACGCGCGCGCAGAGTCCGTGCTGGAGAAGCCGGCCTACGCCAAGGCGGCCGCGCGCCGACGCTGCCTCGTGCCCGCCCGCGGCTGGTACGAGTGGCAGGCCTCACCGACCGCGACCGACGCCAAGGGCAAACCACTCAAGCAGCCCTTCTTCACCTGTCGAGGCGACGGCGCAAGCTGCGCGTTCGCCGGGCTCTACGAGTTCTGGCGCGACCCCGCGGTCAGCGACGGGGACGACCCCTCCGCGTGGTTGACGACGTTCACGATCATCACGACCGAGGCCGAGCCCGGACTCGACCGCATCCACGACCGTCAGCCACTGGTCCTCGAGCCGGCGCAGTTCGATGACTGGCTCGACCCGGACCTCAGCGACCTCGGGCACGTGGCCGACCTGCTCCAGACCCACGCCGCCGGACGCTTCACGGCATACCCCGTCTCCCGGGCCGTGAGCAGCAACCGCTCCAACGGACCGCAGCTGCTGGACCCGGTCCCCGAGTCCGAGCTGCACGGGGTCGTCGATCCGACGACCGGTGAGATCATCGGGTCGCCGACATGACCACGCGACTCGTGGAGGTGCAGACCCCGCTGGGCCCTGCCCACGCCCACGTCTCGAGGCCACCCCGGGCGTGCGGAACCGTCGTCCTCACCCACGGTGCGAGCGGTCGGCTGGGTGGTGCCGAGCTCGTCGCGGTCCGGGACGGACTCGTCGAGCGGGGCTGGGCGGTCGCGTTCGTGCAGCAGGCATGGGGCGTGGCCGGACGCCGTATGCCGCCGCGTCCCGTCCCGCAGGACGAGGCCTGGCTCCCCGTGGTGCAGACCCTGCGTAGTGGCCGGGCGCGCCTGCCCGGACCGCTCGTCCTCTCGGGCAAGAGCAACGGCGCCCGCGTCGCCTGCCGCACCGCAGCAGACCTCGAGGCCGACGCCGTGCTGTGCCTGTCGTTCCCGCTGCATCCGCCGGGCCGGCCAGAGGTCTCGCGCGCCGACGAGCTGAGGCTGCCGCTGGCGGCCGGGATCCCGCTGCACGTCGTACAGGGGGAGCGGGACCCGTTCGGCACCCCGGGTGAAGTGCGTGCGGAGCTCGACGACCCGGCATACGTCACTGCGGTCAGGGGCGAGCACACGATCAGGGCGACGGGGCCGCTGGTCGCCGCCGCGCTGGCCTTCCTCGAGCAGGTCGCCTAGCGGCGGCGCCTCAGAGCAGGCCGCCGGCGACGTCCGGTGCCGAGGAGTCGTCGGGCTCGACCTGCGGCTCGCGCGCGAGGTGCTCCTCGACCTGGAACCAGTCGTCGTCGGCACGCTCGGTGATCGTGAGCAGGGTCTTCATCGACGACACCTCCTCGACCTGTTCCTTGAGGAACCACAGCATGAACTGCTCGCTGAGGACATCACCCTCGGCGCGGGCCGCCCGGAAGAGGGCCTCGCACTGCTCGGTCACGGTCTTCTCCTGCTCGAAGGCCAGGGCGATGGGCTCCGCCGGCCGGTCGAAGGAGTTGCGCACGGGGTCGACCCCGGGGATCTCGACGTCCCAGTCCCGGTCGAGCATGTAGCGGACCATCATCATCGCGTGGTTGCGCTCCTCCACGCTCTGCGCATAGAAGCGCTCGGCGAGCCGGGGGAGGTCCAGGTCGTCGAACCACACCGCGATTGCGATGTACTGCTGGCTCGCGGTGAACTCGTGGCGAACCTGCTCGCGAAGGAGAGTGACGAACGAGGTCGTGGGCGAGGTGAACATGCGCAAACGCTACACGCGGGGAATGGCGCCTCCTTCCCACCTGTTGAACCCCCTGTTCCCGCACCGAGAAGTCGTCGGCGCACCGCGTCACCGAGAGGTCTGCCCGTGCTCGTACTGCACACGACGTCACCCGCCGAGACGGGTCTAGGCTGGACCGCGATGACCACACCACAGACGACCAGCGACGAGACCGGCGTGGATCTCGCGACCGAGACCCCGGCGCAGAAGCAGGCGCGGTTTGAGGCGGAGGCGCTGCCCCTCCTCGACCAGCTGTATGCCGCGGCGATGCGCACGACGCGCAACCCGGCCGATGCCGAGGACCTGCTGCAGGAGACCTACGCCAAGGCGTTCGCGGCCTTCCACCAGTACAAGCCGGGGACCAACCTGCGCGCGTGGATGTACCGCATCCTCACCAACACCTACATCAACACCTATCGCAAGAAGCAGCGCGAACCGCTCCAGTCCGATGCGTCCGACGTCGAGGACTACCAGCTGGCGCGAGCCGAGTCGCACACGAGCTCGGGTCTGAAGTCGGCCGAGGCGCAGGCACTCGACCACCTTCCCGACTCCGAGATCAAGCGGGCCCTCCAGGACCTGCCCGAGGACTTCCGGATGGCGGTCTACCTCGCCGACGTCGAGGGGTTCGCCTACAAGGAGATCGCCGAGATCATGGGAACCCCCATCGGCACCGTGATGTCCCGTCTCCACCGCGGTCGTCGTCAGCTCCGCGAGATGCTGACGGAGTATGCCGCTGAGCGCGGCTTCGGCAAGGAGGTCTCGTCGTGAACGAGAACGTGAACAGCGCCCGAGGTACCCACAACCATGGCGTCCGCGACGGCCACGTCGACCACGAGGGCCATGTCGACCCAGGTGGTGGGTCCGCGGGGTCCCACGTCGAGTCCCATGCAGAGTGCTCCGAGGTCCTGCACCGGATCTATGAGTACCTCGACGGCGAGATGCAGCCGGCCGACGTCGCGCGGGTCGCGGAGCATCTCGAGGCCTGCGGACCATGCCTGCACGAACACGACCTGGACCGTGCCGTGAAGGCTGCCGTGCGTCGCTCCGGTGGTGGCGAGCCCTGCCCCGACCAGCTACGCGTCCAGGTCCTCCAACGGATCACCATGGTGCGCATGGAGCTCGATCGCTGACTCGCCTTCGGGTGTGACGAAGGGGCGACCACCGCATGGTGGTGGCCCCTTCGTCGGCTGGTGCACTGTGCTCAGGCGTTGGGCTTGCGGCCGTGGTTGGCCTTGTTGCCCTTGCGCGAGCGGCGCTTGCGGGCGCGCTTGCTCATGGGAACTCCTCGAGGTTCGGGGGTGAGCGGGCGGCAGAGCCCTGACGGTGCCAAGGGCTCCCCAGATCGCTCGTGCGTCATTTTCATTGTCGCACACCTGGGAAGCGTGGGATAATGGGCAACTCAGTCCTGGCTTCCCTGGTCGGGACCAACGAAAGGTCTTATCATGCGCTCCCTCCGTATCGCTGCCGTCGCCGTCGTCCTCGCCGCTCTCTCCACGATCGGTGCGACCTCCGCCCAGGCCGGAGACTCCTCCCCCGCCAAGAACACCTCGGTGAAGGCTGCCGGCTGGCAGTGGTGAACACCTGTCCGATGTGGTGACGCCGGAGACCCCGGCCTCACTCCCCGCGCGATACACGACGCCGACCTACATCGGCGTCGTGGTGCTTGTGGCGCTCGGTCTCGGGTGCTACTCGTACCTACGGTACGGCTGGCCGGCTGACTGGGTCGCCCTGGTGGTCCTGGCGTTCCTTGGCGCGCTGACGTGGTGGCTTCCGTCCACATCGAGTGACGGACGCATCCACTTCACCGCCGACAACGTCGTCGTCCTGGCAGCGATCCCCATCGTCGGGCCGCTGGGGGCCGGAGTGGTGGGTCTGGCCATGGCGGTCCTCACCCGGCGTCGCATCGCCCTTCATCGACGGCTCTTCAACGTGGCCATGGCGTCGGCGTCCGCGATGGTCGGGGGGATCGCCTACGACCTGGCCGGGGGGTCGCTCGCGGTCGACGAGCTCCACGGGGCGCTCCAGCTCGTGCTGCACGTCGGCCTGCCCATCGTCGTCGCCGACGCCGTCAACCTTCTGGCCAACGCCGTCCTCGTGGCCGGCGTGATCCGGCTCACGGCAGGCGTGCCTCTCCAGCTGCAGCTCGTCGACATGCTGACGAGCTCGGGTCTGACCCAGTTCGCCTACGGGATCATCGCCTTCCTGGTCGTGATCATGTGGCTCCCGGGTGAGCTCGGTCCGGTCGCGGTGCTTGTCGCACTGGCACCGCTGGCGGGGGCGCGCTGGGCCCTCCTCCAGTACGGCGAGGAGCGGGACGCCAGGGAACGAGCGCTGGGGGCCCTGGTGACAGCGATCGAGACCCGGGCGCCTGTCCTGGAGGGGCACAGCGGACGCGTCTCCACCATGGCCGCGCTCATGGCCCAGGAGCTCGGTCTGGGCCCCAAGGAGGTCGCCGACGTCCGGACGGCCGGCCTCCTGCACGACCTCGGCCGGGTGGTCGTCGCTCCGGGGCAGGAGGGCGTCGACCAGGCAGGCGGCGCAGCTCTCAGAGGTGCGGCCATGCTGCAGAGCCTTCCGTTCCTCGCGGGGGCCTCGTCCGTGATGGAGGAGGTCGCGAGGGCGGAGGCCTCCGGGGCCGAGCTCTCGCTCGCGGCCGACATCGTGCGAGCGGCGGACGAGTTCGACCTCATCCTCCACGGCGAGGACCGGGTCAGTCCCTCCGCTGCCATCGCCCGGGTGCGCGAGCGCAGACCGGCGACCGCTGAGGCGGACCGGATGCTCGCAGCCCTGGCCAGGGTCGCCCGCCTCCATGATGGTTCCGGTGAGGGCATGGTGACGACGTCATGACTCCTCCGCCGCGGGTCGGGGCGCTCATCGCCACGAGGGCCCGGCCCTCTCGCCGGGTGGAGCCGATCGTGCTCTTGCTCGGCGCCATCACGGTCCTGTCCTCCCTGATCACCGAGTCCGCACGCCTCGACCTGGCGGTGCGCGACCACAGCTCTGTCCTGGCTGCGTTCGCCGTGGCCATCGTCGTGGGCGAGCAGTTCCGCGTGCAGATGCCCTCGGGGCGCGTGGCGGCGCCGGTCTCGACGGCGTCGGCGATCGCCCTGGCGGTGCTGGGCTCGGTCGAGGGGCATCCCGTCTTCGACGTCCCGGCCGGCATCGTCGCCATCGTCGTGGCCGGGTCCTTGTGCGTGGGGACCCTGGTCGGGCGGGTCCTTCATCGCCGGACCCACTGGTACGTCGTCGCCGCCCGGACCGTCGGCGTGGGGGTCACGGCGAGCCTGATGCGTGCAGTCCCCCTGGACGGCGGGGCGGGGGAATGGGCCTGGCAGCTGGACGACGGCCGACCGCCGTGGCTCGTGGCTGTCGTGATGATGGGCGCTGCTGCGGCAGGTCTCTATGTCGAGATCATCCTCACCGGTCTCGTGCGCGCACAGCGGCGCTCCCTGCCGGTCGCGAGCGCACTCTCCGAGGAGCTCGGGGAGGCTCAGGCGCTGACCCTCGGCCTCCTGGCGGCGGGCCCCCTCGTGGCCTTCCTCGCTCCCGTCGTCGGCCTTGCGGCGCTGCCGCTCGGCCTCCTCCCGATGGTGCTGACCTACGTCGCCGTGCGCCGGTACACGACGAACCGCGCGACCTACCGTCAGACGATCGCCACCCTGTCGCAGCTCACCGAGGTGGCTGGCTACACACCGACCGGCCACGCCTCGCGGGTCGCGTCCCGCTCGGTGAGCATCGCGCGCTCCATGGGCATGCATGCCGAGCAGGTCCAGGACCTCGAGTACGCCGCCCTCCTGCATGACCTGGGCCAGGTCGGGCTCAGGTCCCCGATCCCTGACGGCGCCACGGTGCTGGCCGCTCCCGACGACCAGCGGCGGATCGCCTCCGAGGGGGCGCGCATCGTCCGTCGCACCGAGGTCCTGGACCGCGTGGCCGACCTCATGGAGGGGCAGACGACTCCGTTCCGACACGTCCGCGAGTGGAACGAGAAGGTCCCGATCGAGAGTCGGATCATCAAGGTCGCCAACGCGTTCGACGACTTCTCGCACGGCCGCACCGACGCGTCCTCGATCGAGGCCGCCCTGGAGCGGATCCACCTGGGGCTCGGCTACGAGTATGACCCCGAGGTGGTCGAGGCCCTCATCCGCACGGTCCACCAGCCGAGCCACACCTGACCCGACCCTGCAGAGGTCCTCGGACGGCCGCGAGCCCCGACGCGTCGTGCGTCGGGGCTCGCGGTGCGTGACTCGCTGTCGCGGTCAGGCCTTCTTGGTCTCCTTGAAGATCGCGTCGATCTCGTCGATCTTGGCGAGGAGCTCGTCGGCCTTGGCCGCGTCGAGCTCACCCTTGGTGCCGGAGGCGCCGGCGAGCTTGGTCGCCTCGTTGACCAGAGTGTGCAGGTTGGGGAACTTCTCGAAGTGCGGCGGCTTGAAGTAGTCGGTCCAGAGCACCCACAGGTGGTGCTTGACGAGCTCCGAGCGCTGCTCCTTGATGAGGATCGCGCGGGTGCGGAAGTCGGGGTCGTCGTTGTCGGCAACCTTGGCGATGATCGCCTTGATCGACTCCGCCTCGATGCGGGCCTGGGCGGGGTCGTAGACGCCGCAGGGCAGGTCGCAGTGGGCGCTGACATCGGTGATGCTGAACAGAGCGGGGAGGCGCATGAACGTCCCTTTCGTTGGGCTGAGTTGTGGCCGCTTCCCAACCTACAACGACCGCACGCGGAGGGATCAGGGCGTATGCCGCGTGGGCAGCCTTCCGGGTCGCGGCCAGATCCGGGCGACCACGGTCGCGAGAGCGTCCTCAGGGGTGATCGAGCCGACCTCGAACGACGTCAGGCCCTCCCGAGGGTTGTCGGAGTCGAGCCACCAACGGCTTGGGTCACCTGGGTCGGCGCCCGCGATGCGCTTGACCGAGACCGGTCGGGCGGTGCCCCTGCTGTCGGCCGGGAGCCGGACGACAGCGACGCTGCCGGGTCGTGACCGAGCCCCCCAGAGCACCAGCAGGAGGTCGCCCTCGTGCAACGTCGGCTCCATCGACCGGCCGCGCACACGGACGACGCGGGGGCGGGGGAGTGGTCGCGGTAGCACCAGGCGATTGTGGCATTGCGCACGTCACGACCCACGGACGCGCCGACCCGACGCGTGCGAGGATGACAACGCGCGGCACACCTCCCGCCCATCGCCGCCCCGCACCAGGGGCACGGCACGTCGCACCGAATCCTTCGGTCGCGCCACCTGTCTGCACGTTGGGAGCCCCCGTCATGTCTGCGTCACCGGTGTACTCGAGCTTCGACTTCGACGGGCCGGTCTTCCGGGCCCACGAGGGCGGAAAGCTCGGCGTACACGCCACGCAGCCGCTGCGCGACCGCGATGACCTGTCGTTGCTCTACACGCCGGGTGTGGCAGACGTCTGCCGCGCAATAGCCGAGGACCCCAGCCTCTCGGCGCGCTACACCACCCGTCGCAACACCGTTGCCGTCATCACCGACGGGACAGCCGTCCTCGGGCTCGGTGACATCGGACCGCTCGCGGCCATGCCGGTCATGGAGGGCAAGGCCATCCTCTTCAAGCACTTCGGCGGGATCGACGCCGTGCCTGTGTGCATGGAGACCGGCACGGTGGACGAGCTCGTCGAGGCCATCGCCCGGATCGCCCCGTCCTACGGTGGGATCAACCTCGAGGACATCTCGGCCCCGCGCTGCTTCGAGATCGAGAGCCAGCTCAAGGAACGCCTCGACATACCGGTCTTCCACGACGACCAGCACGGCACCGCGATCGTCGTCCTGGCAGGCCTCACCAACGCCGCCAAGGTCGTGGGTCGCCCCCTGCACGGGCTCCGAGTCGTCGTCGCCGGCGCCGGTGCGGCGGGGGTCGCGGTCACCGGGCTGCTCCAGCGGGCCGGGGTCCGGGACGTCGTCGTCTGCGACTCGCGTGGCATCATCTCGCCCTCACGCACGGATCTCACCGGGCACAAGCCCCGCATCGCCGCCTCCACCAACCCCCGCGGGTTGACCGGCCTGATCGGCGCCGCGCTCGTCGACGCCGACGTCTACATCGGAGTCTCCGGCGGCACCGTGCCCGAGGCGGAGATCTCGAGGATGGCGCCGGACGCCATCATCTTCGCGCTCGCGAACCCCGACCCCGAGGTGCACCCGGACGTGGCCCACCGCCACGCAGCCGTCGTCGCCACGGGTCGCTCGGACTTCCCGAACCAGATCAACAACGTCCTGGCATTCCCCGGGATCTTCCGGGGAGCGCTGGACTCCGGCGCGAGCCAGGTCACGGAGGCGATGAAGCTCGCTGCTGCCGAGGCCATCGCCACCATGGTGGCTGAACCGAGCGCCGCGGAGATCGTGCCGAGTGTCTTCGCGCCGGGGGTCGCCGACGCCGTGGCGGCCGCCGTGGCCCAGCTCGCCTGAACGCCGGACCCGACAGACGCGGCGCCCTGCCGGGTCAGGCGCGCACGGCCTCCGCGACCTCGCGGATGCCGTCCGCGCCGATCCCGCAGCACCCACCGATGAAGCGGGCTCCGAGGTGGGCCCAGTGCTGCACCGAGGTCGGCGCGAAGTGGGTTGAGCCGTCCTGGGTCCAGGTCTTGCTGTCAGGGTCGTAGGTCGCGCCCGCATTGGGATAGATGACGTAGGGCACGCTGGGACGGCCGGCGGCGAGGAGCTCGTCGAGGTGCCGGGGTGCGGTGCAGTTCACGCCGACGGCGATGCCCGCTCCGCCCACGACGTCGACGGCCTCCCCGAACGGTGCGCCCCCGGTGAGCCGCGCGCCCTCCCTCGCGGAGAAGGAGACCCAGTAGGGCAGGTCGGGGGCGATCTCGGCCAGCAGTGAGACGACCACCTCGGCCTCCGTGACCTCGGGAATGGTCTCGACCGCCACGAGGTCGGGGTTCGCCGCGACGAGGCGCTCCAGCCTGCGGGCGTGGAACTCCCGCAACGTCGCTCGGCTCACCTGTGGGTAGCCGGTGTACTCGGAGCCATCGGCCAGGTGAGCGCCGTAGGGGCCGACCGAGGCAGCGACCAGGGCACGGCCATCGGCGGCCTGACGCGCCAGGCCGATGGAGGCGTCGAGGTCGGCGTCACACTCCTCCTCGGTCAGACCGGCAGCGACGTATCCCAGATAGCTCGCCTGGTAGGACGCGCTGATGACGATCTCGGCGCCCGCGTCGACGAAGGTCCGGTGCGCCGCCACGACCTCCGACGGGGCCTGGCGCAGGAGTCGGGCCGACCAGAGGCTTCCGGACAGGTCGTGGCCACGTGCCTCCAACGCCGTCGAGAAGCCGCCGTCCAGGACGACCGGACCGGGCCGGAGGAGCACGTCGAGGGTCATCGCCACATCGTCGCACTGCCGGCCCGGAGCCATGGGTAGGGTCGAAGCCATGCTCGCCGCCTCCGCCGTCTCCCAGTCCGCTGCCGACCCGCTGTCGGGTCTCGAGGTGGGGGAGCGCCCCGACCCACAGGCGCGTGAGGGCTGGGTCGTCGTGGACCTCAGGACGTGTGCCCTCAACCACCACGACGTGTGGTCCCTGCGCGGCGTCGGGCTGGCTCCCGACCGGTTGCCGATGGTTCTCGGCTGCGATGCGGCCGGAGTCGACCCCGAGGGCAACGAGGTGATCGTCCACGCTGTCGTGCCGTCCGATGGATGGCAGGGTGACGAGACCCTTGATCCTCGCCGCACCCTGCTCTCCGAGCTGCACGACGGCACCCTGGCCACCAAGGTCGCCGTCCCCCGCGCCAACCTCGTCCCCAAGCCGGCGGAGCTCAGCTGGGAGCAGGCGGCATGTCTCCCGACGGCCTGGCTCACGGCATACCGGATGCTCTTCACGAACTCGCAGGTGCAGCCCGGAGGCACTGTCCTCGTGCAGGGGGCGGCCGGCGGCGTTGCCACCGCGCTCGTCCAGCTCGGCGCGTCGGCCGGGATCAGGGTGTGGGTGACGAGCCGCGACGAGGCCAAGGGTGAGCAGGCCGTGGCGCTCGGGGCGGATCGCGCCTTCGCATCGGGGGAGCGGCTGCCCGAGCGGGTGGACGCGGTCATGGAGACCGTCGGTGCCGCGACGTGGTCGCACTCGGTCAACGCCCTGCGGCCCGGTGGGACGATCGTCATCTCCGGTGCGACTTCGGGCGATGCACCGGCCAAGGCCGAGCTCACCAAGATCTTCTTCAAGCAGCTCCGGGTCATCGGTTCGACGATGGGCACCCGTGAAGAGCTGGAGAGGCTCGCGAACTTCGTTGTCGCACAGGGCATCGAGCCACTCATCGACTCCGTCATCCCACTCGCCGACGCTCGCGACGGCTTCGCCAGGATGGTCGATGGTCAGGTCACCGGCAAGGTCGTGTTCACAACCTGACCGAGCGCGTCAGATCTGGAGCCACTCGTTCCAGCCGTTGTGCAGGACGAGCCAGGCGATGAGGCCGTAGCCGGCCTGGCCGGGGTGTTGCCCGTCGCGGCTGGCTCTCAGCTCGGAGCGCCACTGGTCGTGCCCGACCAGCGGGCGGTAGCAGTCGACGAACGGCACCGACCGGCGCGAGCAGACGTCGGCCTGGGCCTCGACGAGCACGGCCAGCTTGTCGTTGAACGCGTCGTCGCTCGTCGGCGGACTGCTCACCACGAACGCCGAGACGCCGTTGCTCGCGGCCTCGTCGAGGATGTTGGCGAGGTTGAGGCGGTGCCGTGCCAGCGTCACGCCCGCGGCGATGTCGTTGGCGCCGAAGGAGATGACGAGCCGCCGTTCGCTGCGCGACTTCCACCGGGGCGGGCACTCCTGGTGCCACTGGGCGAGGACGTCACCGCTCGTCTGACCACGGATGCCGAGGTTGTATGCCGTGAACTCGACCTCCGGATGGGAGGTGCGCCCTATGACCCGGGTCACCCATCCCTGCCCCTTGGGGTCGCCGACGCCGGTCACCAGGGAGTCGCCCATGAAGACGATGGCCACGTCTCGCGGACCGTCTCCGGGCACGCTGAAGTCGGCGCTCGGCCGGAACTCGATGTCGCCGGAGGGTTCGCCGCCGGACTGCTCGGGGCGGTGGATCTGGTCGGTCATGGTTCAGTCGTCCTCGTCGTCGAGCCGAGCCAGCCAGGTGGCGAGCCGCTCGACGGGTGTCTCGAAATCGGGGTTGAGGTCCACGAAGGTGCGCAGCTGCTCGGCGAGCCAGGCGAAGGTGATGTCCTCGTCGCCCCTGCGGGCCTCGAGCTCCTCGATCCCTCGGTCGGTGAAGTACACGATCGAACCCTAACGTGCACAGCCTGCGGGGCTGAGGACCCACGCCTTGGGGGCCTCACTCCCTTCAGGTGTGGGTCAGCGGGTGAAGGCGGCCGCGATGAGCTCGGCCTGCTCCTCCTGGTGCTTCTTGTTCGACCCGGTGGCCGGTGAGGCCGACGCCTTGCGCGACAGGACCCGCAGGGGGCGCTGGACGTCGTGCTCGGCGAGGGCGGCCGGCAGGTTGAGCGCGAGGAAGGGCCACGCACCCTGGTTCTGCGGCTCGTCCTGGACGACGACGACCTCGGCCTCGGGGTACTTCGCCAGCTCCTCGGCGAGCTCCCTGCCCGGGAGCGGGTAGTACTGCTCCATGTGCAGGATCGCGGTGCTCGTGTCACCACGCTTGGCCCGCTCGGCCTCGAGCTCGTGCACTGCCTTGCCCGCTGCGAGGAGCACCCGGTCGACGGTGCCGCTCGTCGCACCCTGCCGGTCCGGGAGGATCGGCCGGAACGTGCCCGTCGTGAAGTCGTCGGGCATGCTCGATGCTGCCTTGAGGCGGAGCATCGACTTGGGGGTGAAGACGATGAGCGGCCGACGCGGTCGGGCATAGGCCTGACGGCGCAGCAGGTGGAAGTAGCTGGCCGGGGTCGACGGGTAGGCCACCGTCATGTTGTCCTCGGCGCACATCTGGAGGAACCGCTCGATGCGTGCGGAGGAGTGGTCCGGACCCTGGCCCTCGTAGCCGTGCGGCAGCAGGAGCACGACGGAGGAGCGCTGGCCCCACTTCTGCTCCGAGCTGCTGATGAACTCGTCGATGATGGTCTGCGCCCCGTTGAGGAAGTCACCGAACTGGGCCTCCCACAGGACGAGCGCGTCGGGGCGCTCGACCGAGTAGCCGTACTCGAACCCCAGAGCGGCGAACTCGGAGAGCAGGGAGTCATAGACCCAGAACCGGCCCTGGCCCTCACCGAGATAGAGCAGCGGCGTCCACTCGAGTGCCGTCTCCTTGTCGATGAGGACGGCGTGCCGCTGCACGAAGGTGCCACGGCGGCTGTCCTGCCCGGCGAGGCGGACGGGCGTGCCCTCCTTGAGCAGCGAGCCGAAGGCGAGGAGCTCGCCGGTGGCCCAGTCGATGCCACCCTGGCTGACGCTGCCGACACGCTTGTCGAGCATCTGCTGGAGCTTGGGGTGGACGCTGAAGCCGTGCGGCGGGTTCGCGAAGACCTCGCCGATCGCCTTGAGCTCCTCCTGCGAGATCGCCGTCTCGGTCGCGGACCGGGTCGTCGCGTCGGCCGTCTGGGCCATGGGCGGCTCGAGACCGGTGTGGCCCTCGACGTCGGTGCCCGTGTAGCTGTCGTCGGCGGCCCTGGCGGCAGCAGCCTCGTTCTCCTTGAGTGCCGCCTTGGTCTCGACGAACACCCGCTCCAGCTGCTGCTGGTAGTCGCGAAGCGCGGCCTCGGCGTCCTCGACGGTGATGTCACCGCGACCGATGAGCGACTCGGTGTAGAGCTTGCGGACACTGCGCTTGGCCTCGATGAGGCTGTACATGAGCGGTTGCGTCATCGACGGGTCGTCGCCCTCGTTGTGGCCGCGACGTCGGTAGCAGACCATGTCCACGACGACGTCCTTGGAGAACTCCTTGCGGAACTCGTAGGCGAGCTCGGCGACTCGCACGCACGCCTCCGGGTCGTCACCGTTGACGTGGAAGATCGGCGCCTGGATCATCCGGGCGACGTCGGTGGAGTAGGTCGAGGAACGAGACGAGCTCGGTGACGTCGTGAAGCCGACCTGGTTGTTGACGACGACGTGGACCGTGCCACCGGTGCGGTAGCCGCGCAGCTGCGACAGGTTGAGCGTCTCCGCGACGACACCCTGCCCGGCGAAGGCCGCGTCACCGTGCATGAGGACCGGCAGGACGGTGAAGTCCTCGCCGGCGAGGTCGAGGCGGTCCTGCTTGGCGCGGACGATGCCTTCGAGGACCGGGTTGACGGCCTCGAGGTGGGACGGGTTGGCCGCGAGGTAGACCTTGGTCGTCGCGCCCCCCTCGGCGGTGAAGGTCCCCTCGGTGCCGAGGTGGTACTTGACGTCGCCCGAGCCCTGGACCGACTTGGGGTCCTGCTTGCCCTCGAACTCGCGGAAGATCTGGCTGTAGGACTTGCCCGCGATGTTGGCGAGGACGTTGAGGCGGCCGCGGTGCGGCATACCGATGCAGACCTCCTCGAGCTCGTCCTCGGCCGCGAGGGACAGGACGCGGTCGAGGAGGGCGATGACGGACTCGCCACCCTCGAGGGAGAAGCGCTTCTGGCCGACGAACTTGGTCTGCAGGAATGTCTCGAAGGCCTCGGCGGCGTTGAGCTTGCGCAGGATCCGCAGCTGCTCCTCGCGGGTCGTCTTGGCGTAGCCGACCTCGATCTTGGACTGGATCCACTCGCGCTGCTCGGGGTCCTGGATGTGCATGTACTCGACGCCGATGCTGCGGCAGTAGCTGTCTCGCAGGATGCCGAGGATCTTGCGGAGCTTGAGGAACGGCTGGCCGCCGAAGCCGCCGGTCGCGAAGAAGCGGTCGAGGTCCCAGAGGGAGAGGCCGTGGCTCGTGACGTCGAGGTCCTGGTGGCGCCGCTGCTTGTACTCGAGCGGGTCGGTGTCGGCCATGAGGTGGCCCCGCACTCGGTAGGCGTGGATCAGCTCCTGGACCCTCGAGACCTTGTTGATGTCGTCGTCGTGGGACGCCGAGATGTCCTGGACCCAGCGCACCGGCTCGTAGGGGATGCGCAGGCTCTCGAAGATCTCGTCGTAGAAGCCGTTCTCACCGAGGAGCAGCTGGTGGATCACGCGCAGGAACTCACCGGACTGGGCACCTTGGATGATGCGGTGGTCGTAGGTGCTCGTGAGCGTGAGGATCTTGGAGACGGCGTTGCGGTTGAGCGTCTCGTCGCTCGCACCCTGCCACTCGGCGGGGTAGTCCATGGCGCCGACGCCGACGATCGCCCCCTGGCCGGCCATGAGGCGCGGGACGGAGTGCACCGTGCCGATGCCGCCCGGGTTGGTGAGCGAGATGGAGGTGCCCTGGAAGTCCTCGACGGTGAGCTTGCCACCGCGCGCCTTCCTGACCATCTCCTCGTATGCCGTCCAGAAGTGGGCGAAGTCCATCGTCTCGGCGGCCTTGATCGAGGGCACGAGGAGCTGACGCGTGCCGTCGGGCTTCTCAAGGTCGATGGCGAGACCGAAGTTGACGTGGGCCGGGGTCACGAGGACCGGCTTGCCCTTGTCGTCGGTGGCGTAGCCGTTGTTCATGGCCGGCATCGCGCCGAGCGCCTTGACGACGGCGAAGCCGATGAGGTGGGTGAAGCTCACCTTGCCGCCGCGGGAGCGGGCGAGGTGGTTGTTGATGACGATGCGGTTGTCGACGAGCAGCTTGGCGGGGACGGCGCGCACGCTCGTCGCGGTGGGGACGGCCAGGGACGCCTCCATGTTGGTGACCACACGGGCGCTGGCCCCGCGGATCGGCGCCAGCTCCGGGGCGTTGACCGCGCCATCGGTCTTCGGCGCACCCGCTTCGCGGGGCTTCGGCGCGTCCGCGGGGGAGTCGCTCCTGGTGGCCTCCGGCTTGGGCGCCTCCGTCTTCGGTTCAGCCTTGGGCGTTGCGACCTTGGCCGCCTCTGCCTTGGGTTCGGCCCTGGGCGCCTCCGTCTTGGGTTCGGCCTTGGGCGTTGCCGCCTTGGCCGTCTGTGCCTTGGGTTCGGCCTTGGGCGCCTCGGTCTTCGGTGCCGCGACCTCGGGCTGCTTCGGGGAGGGAGCAGGGCGAGCCGCCGCTGCGTCAGCAGCCTGGGCTGCCGGCGCGGCGCTCTGGGGCCCGCCGTTGCCGGCACCACCGTTGGGGCTCGTGGGGTCGTAGTCGGCGAAGAAGTCCCACCACGCCTTGTCGACCGAGTTCTTGTCCTTCTGGTACTGCTCGTAGAGCTCGTCCACCAGCCACTCGTTGGGTCCGAATGCGGTCAGGGGGTCGTGCGGAGCGGACTGGTCGGGCACGGCAGTTACGCCTCTTTCTGCGTGTTGACGTCAGATTCACGTGTCTGACCAGCCTATCCCTCCGGACGTGGGTGCCGAGGGTGGGTCCGACACGTCCGCACGCACGCTTTCCGAACGAAACGGGCCGGTATGCCGGGTGGCTCGCACCCGGCATACCGGCTCGTTCCTTCCCCACCCACCGCGCGAGCAGGCCGGCCCCCGAGCCCGGCCCGCAACGTGCGCGGTGCGGGAGTTCTAGGAGATGTCCTGGCGCACGGTCCGCCAGGTGCCGACGGCACTGAGGACGGCGGCGTAGGTGGCGAGCACGAGAGCGGCCGCCCACCAGGTGAGGGGCTGCACCGCGTTGTCCCCGCCCTGCGTGACCCCGCTGACCATCGCGCTCGTCGCCTGGCCCGGCATGAACTTGGCCACGTGCTCCTGACCGAAGTCCCAGAACGTCAGCGCGAAGCTGGCGAGGGGTTCGACGATCTGGGCGACGCCGATCGCGATGAGCAGGGCCGCGACCTGGTTGGGGATGAGGATGCCGACCCCCAGGCCGATGAGCGCCCAGAGACCAAGCACCAGGAGGCTGAGGGCCAGGGCCCGGAGGACCTGCGTGCCCGGGAAGGGGTCGAACCCCCGCGACTGCAGGACGATGGCACCGGCGACGACGGACCCCACGAGCGAGATCAAGCCGTAGATGGCGCCGATGCCGAGCAGCGCGACGACCTTGGCCAGCATGACCCGGATGCGTCGGGGGGTGCTGAGGAACGTGCTGGTCACGGTCTTGTGGCGGTACTCCGAGCCGATCTGCATGATGCCGATGACCAGGGTGAGGGTGTAGCCGATGGTCAGGCCGGAGGTGTAGACGCTGTTGGCGATCTGGAGCGGGCTGCCGGTGGGCTGGCCCGACGCGATCGACTCCGGAGTCGGTGGGATGGTGAGCAGGAAGCCGAAGAGCACGGCGAAGAGCGCGGCCGCGACGAACATGGCGATCGCCAGTCCCCACCACATGCGGGTGGTGAAGAACTTCAGGAACTCGGACTTGATGACGGCGCCCATCATTCGTTCGCCCCTTCCCGGCCGGTGACGGCATCTCGTTCGGTCGGTGGGCCGGGGATGCCGTCGCCCAGGTTGCGGTTGGTGCCCTCGGTGAGCTCGAAGAAGAGTGCCTCGAGGTCGGCCCGGCGGTCGCGGAGCTCCCAGATCGGTAGTCCGGCTCGCAGGGCCACGTCACCGACGAGGCGCTTGTCGGTGGTCTCGACGATGAGCTCGCCGTCGGTTCCGGGGGTGGCCAGGACGTCTGCGACCCGCAGCGCGCCGGCGAGCTGGTCGACGTCGGACGTGCGCACCACCGTCGACGGGGCGCCACGCAGCTCGGACATGGCGCCTTCGCGCACGAGTCGCCCGTTGGCGATGATGACGACGTCGTCGACCGTGGCCTCGACCTCCTGCAGGAGGTGGCTCGAGACGAGGATGGTCTTGCCCTCGCTGCTGAGGTGCCGCAGGAAGCCGCGCAGCCAGCGGATGCCCTCGGGGTCGAGGCCGTTCGACGGCTCGTCGAGGATGAGGACTCGCGGGTCGCCGAGGAGCGCCGCGGCCAGGCCGAGGCGCTGGCGCATGCCCATGGAGTACTCACCGGCGCGCTTGCGGGCAGCAGCCGGTATGCCGGTCAGCTCGAGCAGCTCGTCGACGCGGCTGTCGGGAAGGCCGCCTGCGGCGGCGAGGACGCGCAGGTGGTCGCGCCCCGAGCGACCAGGGTGGAAGTTCGTCGCCTCGAGGGCCGAGCCCACGACCGACTGCGGGTGGTCGAGGTCGTGGTAGTTCTGACCGTCGATGGTCGCCGTGCCCGACGTCGGGTGGATGAGCCCGAGGAGCATCCGGAGGCTGGTCGTCTTGCCTGCGCCGTTGGGGCCGAGGAAGCCGGTGATCCGACCGGGCTCGACCTCGAAGGAGAGCTGGTCGACGGCGGTGAAGGAACCGAAGGTCTTGGTGAGGTCGCGTACCTCGATGCGTGCGCCGGTGGTCGTCGAAGCGGCGGTCATCAGGCGTCCCCCCTTGCGTGCTGAAGTCTCTGCATGGCGGCAATTCTGGCAGGGTCACGCCGCGTCAGGGTCAACCGCACGGTGGAGTGGGGGTCCGTCCGAGGTATGACGTCGACCGCTCGCCGAGCGGCCCCATGCCGGGTCGCCCGGCCTCGTCCCTAGGATGGTCGCACTATGACCGAGTGGTTACTCGTCCTCGCCGGCGTCGCGCTGACGCTGGGGACCGCCCTGTTCGTCGCCGCCGAGTTCGCCCTGGTCGCACTCGACCGGCCCAGTGTCGAGAAGGCCGTCGAGCGCGGGGACGTCCGCGCCCGGTCGGTCCTCACGTCCCTGCGCGCGCTGTCGACGCAGCTCTCCGCGTCGCAGGTCGGGATCACCCTGACGACCCTCGTGCTCGGCTTCCTCGCCAACCCGTCCATCGGCAAGCTCCTGCTCGGACCGCTGCAGTCGCTCGGGCTCGGCGAGTCGCTCGCGGAGCGCGTCGCATCCGTGCTCGCGATGGTCCTCGCCACGATCTTCTCGATGATCATCGGCGAGATGGTCCCCAAGACCCTCGCCATCTCGACGCCCTTGGCCACGGCGAAGTGGGTCGCCGCACCGGTGCGATGGTTCGCGTTGGCGTTCAAACCCTTCATCCACGTCCTCAACGGCACGGCGAACTCGGCGCTGCGCGCCATGGGGGTCGAGCCCCAGGAGGAGCTCTCGGCCGCGCGAAGTCCCGCCGAGCTCGCGTCACTCGTGCGCACGTCGGCCGAGGCCGGCACGCTCGACCTCGGGACCGCCCGCCTCGTGACCGCGTCCCTCACCTTCGGCGCCCAGACGGCCGCCGACGTCATGACCCCCCGCTCGCGGGCCACGGCCATCGACCGGTCCGCCTCGGCTCGCGAGTGCGTCGAGCTCGCGCGCCAGACGGGCCACTCGCGCTTCCCGGTCATCGACGACGACTGGGACGACGTCGACGGGGTGGTCCACGTCAAGAAGGCCATCGCCGTCCCGCACGAGCGACGCGACGACGTCCCGGTCTCCGCCCTGATGACCCCGCCCCTCGTCGTGCCGGAGACGATCCGCCTCGACCCGCTCCTCATCCACCTGCGTGACAGCGGTCAGCAGTTCGCCATCGTCGTGGACGAGTACGGCGGCACGTCGGGTGTCGTCACGCTCGAGGACCTCGTCGAGGAGATCGTGGGCGAGGTGTCCGACGAGCACGACCGCAGCCAGACCACCGGTCGCCAGATGACCGACGGGTCATGGACCGTGCCCGGCCTGTGGCGGCCGGACGAGGTGCTGCGCCGCACAGGTATCGAGATCCCCGAAGGACCGGCATACGAGACGGTCGCCGGCTTCGTCATGTCGGAGCTGGGCCGGGTGCCTGTCGTCGGTGAGGTCGTCGAGCTGCCGGGATGGCGGATCACGGTCATCGACATGGAGGCGCGTCGTGTCGACCGACTGCGCTTCACGCCCGTGGCGGCCGAGGGTGAGACCCCGACGGGTCCTGACTCCGACGAGTCAGAGGGGGCGCCGGCATGAGTCTCGGAACCATCCTCATCACTGTCGTCCTCCTGCTCGCCAACGCGTTCTTCGTCGGCGCCGAGTTCGCTGCCATGTCCGCCCGCCGCAGCCAGCTCGAACCCCTGGCCCAGGAGGGAAGCCGTCGGGCGCAGACCGCGCTCGAAGCGATGTCCCGCACCGGGATCCTGCTCGCGACCGCGCAGCTCGGCATCACCGTCTGCTCCGTGCTGCTCGGCGCCGTGTCGGAGTCCGCGCTGCACCACGCGCTCGTCGGACCGGTCGAGGCGCTCGGTGCACCCGAGGCCGTCGCCGACGTCCTGGCTCTCGTCCTCGCGCTGCTCGTCGTCGTCTTCCTGCACGTCGTCGTGGGCGAGATGATCCCCAAGAACCTCTCGATCGCGACGCCGGAGCGGGCGGCCATCGCGCTCGTCCCGGCCCTCGTCATGGTCTCCAAGGTCGTCAAGCCGGTGATCAGCGTCATGGACTGGGTCTCCAAGGTGCTGGTCCGGGCGCTGGGGGTGGACCCCAAGGACGAGCTCGCCTCCGCCTTCACCGCCGAGGAGGTCGCACAGATCCTCTCCGAGTCGCACAAGGAGGGCCTCGTCGAGGCGGAGCAGTACGGCCTCCTCGGCGCGGCCCTCGAGTTCAGTGACAAGGACGCTCGCGACGTCGGTGTCCCGAACGACCGACTCGTCACCGTGGGCGTCGACGCCACGCCTGACGCCATCGAGCGGCTCGTCGCGCGGCACGGGTTCTCACGCTTCCCGGTCGTCGACTCGGGAGGGACGCTCTCGGGCTACCTCCACCTCAAGGACGTGCTCTTCGCCGACGAGCAGGAGCGCCTCGAGCCGGTTCCGGCCAAGCGCATCCGCCGGATGGCGAACGTCCGCCCGGGCGACGAGGTGGAGTCCGTGCTCGCCACGATGCAGCGCACCGGCTCGCACCTGGCCCGGGTCGTCGCCGACGACGGCGACGTGATCGGCGTCGTCTTCCTCGAGGACGTGATCGAGGAGCTCGTCGGCGAGGTCACGGACGCGAGCCAGCGCTAATTTGCTGCGGGTGAGTTCCTCCGCTGCCGCCGCTTCTCGTCGCCGCTGAACCTCTTCAGGCGGCGGGCCTTCGGCCCTGAACCCGCCCCCTCCTTCGTCGGGGCTTTCTTGTGGTGCCCCCGCCGGCGCTCTCACTCCGTTCGAGGGCCTGTTGCTTCTGCCGGGGGCACGCGAAAGGCCGGTGAATCGACACTCCGTGTCATTCACCGGCCTTCTTCGCGTGCCCCCGGCAGGATTCGAACCTGCGCTCCCGCCTCCGGAGGGCGGTGCTCTATCCCCTGAGCTACGGGGGCTCGAATAATCCGTATAGTGGCCATTCGCGCCATTCTGGGATGCCCACGGAGGGTATCAGCCTAGAGTTCGGACCATGGAATCCGGTCCAGAGGTCGTGGCAGTCACGCCTCGGCCGCTGGTCATGGTCTGCGACGACATCGACTCCATCCGGGCCATCATCCGCATCAATCTCGAGCTCGAGGGCTTCGACGTCCTCGAGGCGGCAGACGGGCACGAGGCCATGAGCCATCTCATCGACCCCTCGGCCCCCGTCCCGGACGTGATCATCCTCGATGCCCAGACCCCGCGTCGTGACGGATGGTGGGCCATCGCCGCCATTCGCAGCCATCCTCGCCTCGTGGCAGTCCCCACGGTCCTGGTCACCGCGTCCACCACCGCCCACGACCGCAGCGAAGCGGCACTCGCGGGCTTCGACGCCTTCATCGCCAAGCCCTTCGACCCGGCCGACCTCGTCGAGGTCATCTCACGCCTCGCCGCCCACGGACGACCCGAGAATCCGGCCCAATAGACTTCGCGGGTGACTCCCGAAGAACTTTCCTCCGCGATCCGGGCTGCCCTGCTCGAAGCCACTGCCGCCGGCGACTTCACCGCCGAGGTCCCCGGCGAGGTGCGCGTGGAGCGACCCAGGAACCGCGACCACGGCGACTGGTCCACCAACATCGCCCTGCAGCTTGCCAAGCCGGCCGGTATGCCGCCGCGGGACCTCGCCACCGCGCTCGCCTCCCGTCTGAGCGCGATCGAGGGCATCTCGCAGGTCGACGTCGCCGGCCCGGGCTTCCTCAACATCAGCCTCGACGCGTCGAGCGCAGGAGAGCTCGCGCGAAGCATCGTCGAGAGCGGCGCGGCATACGGCAAGAACGACTCCGAAGCCGGTCACACCATCAACCTCGAGTTCATCTCGGCCAACCCGACGGGTCCGCTGCACATCGGGCACACCCGGTGGGCAGCCCTCGGGGACTCGATGCGCCGCCTCCTCTCCGCCTCGGGAGCGGACGTGACGGCGGAGTACTACATCAACGACGCCGGTGCGCAGATGGACAAGTTCGCCCAGAGCGTCCTGGCCAGTGCCAAGGGCAAGCCCACTCCCGAGGGCGGCTACCCGGGCGCCTACATCGGTGACCTCGCCAAGATCGTCGTCGAGCAGCGACCCGACGTCCTCGACCTGCCCGACGACGAGGCCATCGCGGTCGCCCGGCCGCTCGCCTACAGGGCGCAGCTCGCCGAGATCCGCCAGACGCTGGAGCGTTTCGGGGTGTTCTTCGACGTGTGGTTCTCCGAGCAGGAGCTGCACGACGGGGGAGCCGTCGAGCAGGCCGTCGAGCGGCTGCGCGAGCAGGGTCACGTCGACGACCGGGACGGCGCGGTCTGGCTGCGCACGACCGACTTCACCGACGACAAGGACCGCGTCCTCATCCGGGCCGACGGCGTGCCGACCTACTTCGCCGCCGATGCCGCCTACTACCTGAGCAAGAAGGACCGCGGCTTCACCGAGAAGATCTACCTGCTCGGAGCCGACCACCACGGCTACATCGGTCGGCTCAAGGCCATCGCGGCGTGCGCCGGTGACGACGCCGACGTCAACATCGACGTGCGCATCGGGCAGCTCGTCAACCTCAACGGCGCCAAGCTGTCCAAGCGGGCCGGCAACATCATCGAGCTGAACGACCTCATCGACTGGATCGGCTCGGACGCGGTCCGCTACAACCTCGCCCGCTACCCCGCGGACAGCCCGCTGAGCCTCGACGGCGAGGAGCTGCGCAAGCAGACCAACGACAACCCCGTCTACTACGTCCAGTACGCCCACGCCCGCACCGCCAACGTGTCACGGCTCGCCGGGGAGGACGGAGTGCGTCGTGAGGACGGCTTCGACCCGGCGCTGCTCACCGATGCCACGGAGGCCACCCTCCTCGCCACCCTGGGCGACTTCCCGCGGGTCGTCGCCCAGGCGGCTCACCTGCGCGAGCCGCACCGGGTGGCGCGCTACCTCGAGGACCTCGCCGGTCGCTACCACAAGTGGTACGACACCTGCCGGGTGCGGCCCATGAACGCCGACGAGGAGGTCACCGACCTTCATCGCACCCGGCTGTGGCTCAACGACGCCACCCGCCAGGTGCTCGCCAACGGCCTCGACCTGCTCGGCGTCAGCGCGCCCGAGCGCATGTGAGGGACTGACCGATGCGTGTCCACGAGGCCGGTGCTCTCCACGCCGAAGGTTATGGCGGACCGCCGCTCTACCTGCCCTTCCCCACCGACGTCAACGCGCTGCTGCCGCAGCTCTGGGCGGACTCGGTATGCCGTGATGCCGACGGCCGTCTGACCGTCGCCGGTCTCGACGTGGAGGCCATCGCGCGTGAGTTCGGCACGCCGGCATACGTCATCGACGAAGGTGACTTCCGCGCGCGGGCACGGGCGTTCCGCGACGACTTCGCGGCGCCGTTCGACACGGTCTGCGGCGGCGCCGACGTCTACTACGCGGGCAAGGCCTTCCTGTGCACCGCCGTGGCGAAATGGGTTGCGGAGGAGGGCCTGTCGCTCGACGTGTGCAGCGGGGGAGAGCTCGCCGTGGCACGCCGTGCAGGCTTCCCCGCAGAACGGATCGGCTTCCACGGCAACAACAAGTCGCTGAGCGAGATCCGCGACGCCCTGGACTACGGCGTGGGGCGGATCGTCGTCGACTCCTTCGTCGAGATCGACCGTGTCGCGGCGATCGCGGCCGAGCTGGGTCTGGTTGCTCCCGTGATGATCCGCGTGACCGTCGGCGTCGAGGCGCACACCCACGAGTTCATCGCCACCGGGCACGAGGACCAGAAGTTCGGGTTCAGCCTCTCCGGCGGTCAGGCGCTCGACGCGGCCAGGGCCGTGCTGGCGCACGAGACCCTGGACCTGCGTGGGCTGCACTCGCACATCGGCAGCCAGATCTTCGACACGGGCGGCTTCGAGATGAGCGCGCGCCGCCTCGTCGGCCTGCACGCGCAGATCGCGAACGAGCTCGGCCACCACAGCCCCGAGATCGACCTCGGAGGTGGCTTCGGCATGGCCTACACGTCCCAGCACACGCCGCTCCAGCCCGGCGAGATCGGTGAGCAGCTGGCCGACATCGTCGGTCGTGAGTTCAAGGCCATCGGCGACGGCGACCTCGAGAAGGTGCCCGTCCCAAGGGTGTCGATCGAACCAGGCCGCGCCATCGTCGGTCCCTCGACCTTCACCCTCTACGAGGTGGGCACGGTCAAGCCGGTCGAGCTCGGCGACCACCACTCGCGCGTCTACGTCTCGGTCGACGGGGGCATGAGCGACAACGTGCGGCCCGCTCTCTACGAGGCCGACTACTCGTGCACCCTCGCCAACCGCACCTCCGATGCCGAGCCGGTGCTCGCCCGGGTCGTCGGCAAGCACTGCGAGAGTGGTGACATCGTCGTCCAGGACGAGTGGCTGCCCGCGGACACCCAGCCTGGTGATCTCATCGCCGTCCCCGGCACCGGCGCCTACTGCCGGGCGCTCTCGAGCCAGTACAACCACACCCCCCGGCCGCCGGTGCTCGCGGTCCGAGACGGCAGGGCACAGGTCATCGTGCGTCGTGAGACGATCGACGACCTGCTCGCTCTGGACGTCGGGAGCAGCTGATGTCGCAGCCCTGGGATGTCGAGCCCGTGACTGAGGAGAGCCCAGCCGAGATGGCATCCACCACCACTGACCTGCCCACGCTCAAGGTCGCCCTGCTCGGGTGCGGGGTGGTCGGTTCCTCCGTCGCGACGATGCTCATCCGCAACGCCGATGACCTGGCTGCCCGCGTCGGTGCGCGCCTCGACCTCATCGGCATCGCCGTGCGCAGGCCCGACCGGGCTCGTCCGGACGTCCCCGTCGACCCCTCGCTCTTCACCGCCGACGCCGACACCCTCGTGCGCGGTGCCGACATCGTCATCGAGGTCATCGGAGGCATCGACCCGGCACGCGAGCTGATCCTCACCGCCATGAAGCACGGCGCCTCCGTCGTCACCGCCAACAAGGCGTTGCTCGCCGAGGACGGACCGACCCTGTATGCCGCGGCCGGCGAGCACGGTGTCGACCTCTACTACGAGGCGGCCGTCGCCGGCGCGATCCCGATCGTCCGCCCCATGCGAGAGTCCCTCGTGGGTGACGACGTGCAGCGGGTCCTCGGCATCGTCAACGGCACCACCAACTTCGTCCTCGACAAGATGGACACCACCGGCGCCGGCTTCGCCGAGACCGTCGAGCAGGCCCAGGCCCTGGGCTACGCCGAGGCCGACCCGACCGCTGACGTCGAGGGCTTCGACGCCGCGGCGAAGGCAGCCATCCTCGCGTCCCTGGCGTTCCACACCCGGGTCTCGAGCGACGACGTGCACCGCGAGGGCATCACCGAGGTCACTGCGGCCGACATCCAGGCGGCACGTGACATGGATGCCGTCGTCAAGCTCCTCGCGATCTGCGAGCTCGTCCGCGACGAGTCCGGCGCCCCGAGCGGGGTGAGCGTCCGCGTGCACCCGGCGATGATCGCGCGGACCCACCCCCTGGCCTCGGTGCGAGACGCCTACAACGCAGTCTTCGTCGAGGCCTCGGCCGCGGGTGAGCTCATGTTCTACGGCAAGGGTGCCGGCGGCGACCCGACCTCCTCGGCCGTCCTCGGTGACGTCGTCGCGGTGGCCCGCCACCGCCTCGCCGGCGGACACGGCCCGACCGAGTCCGCCTACGCCGACCTGCCCGTCGTCGAGATGGGTCAGGCGACGACGAGGTACCACATCAGCCTTGCCGTGGCCGACCGCCCCGGCGTGCTCGCGCAGGTGGCGTCGGCGTTCGCCGCTCACGACGTCTCGATCGAGACGGTGCGGCAGCGCGTGCTCGGCGAGGGCGAGGAGTCGCGCGCGTCCCTCGTCATCGTCACCCACCGTGCCACCGACTCGGCTCTGGCCGCGACGGTCGATGCACTGACCGGCCTCGACACCGTCGATGCGGTCGTCTCCTGGATGCGTGTGGAAGGAACCTGAGTGGCACACCAGTGGCGCGGAGTGATCCGTGAGTATGCCGACCGCCTGCCGATGCTCGCCGGCTCACCTGTCGTGACCCTGCACGAGGGCGGCACGCCACTCATCCCGGCCGAGCACCTGTCCGAGCTGGTCGGGGCCAACGTCCTCGTCAAGTACGAAGGCCTCAACCCCACCGGGTCGTTCAAGGACCGGGGGATGACGACGGCGATCTCCCACGCCAAGGGTCGCGGAGCCAAGGCCGTCATCTGCGCGAGCACCGGCAACACGAGCGCCTCGGCAGCCGCCTATGCGACCAAGGCGGGGATGACCTGCGCCGTGCTCGTCCCCGAGGGCAAGATCGCCATGGGCAAGCTCAGCCAGGCCATCGCCCACGGCGCCACGCTCATCCAGGTCGACGGCAACTTCGACGTCTGCCTCACGGTCGCCCGCAAGCTCGCCGAGGTGCACCCCGTCGAGCTCGTGAACTCGGTCAACCCGGCGCGGATCGAGGGCCAGAAGACGGCGGCCTTCGAGATCGTCGACGCGCTCGGAGACGCCCCGGACATCCACGTCCTGCCCGTCGGCAATGCCGGCAACATCACGGCCTACTGGCGTGGCTACACGGAGTACGCCACGGACAGCGAGGGTCTGCCGGCCGTGGCGACGCGGACACCCCAGATGTGGGGCTTCCAGGCCGCTGGCGCCGCGCCGATCGTGCTCGGTCACCCGGTCGATCATCCGGAGACGATCGCGACCGCCATCCGGATCGGCAACCCTGCCTCGTGGCGACAGGCCGAGGAGGCCCGCGACCAGTCGGGTGGTCGGATCGAGTCGGTGACCGACGAGCAGATCCTCGCCGCGCACCGGCTCCTCTCCTCGACGGAGGGCATCTTCGTCGAGCCGGGCTCAGCGGCGAGCATCGCCGGCCTGGTGCAGGCGAGCGAGCGCGGCGAGGTTCCCCCGGACGCGACGATCGTGTGCACCGTGACCGGACACGGGCTCAAGGATCCGCAGTGGGCGTTGCGCACGGCCGACGGCTCGGAGATAGAGCCGGTCAAGGTCTCGGCCGAGGCGCAGGCCGTCGCCGAGGTCCTGGGCTTCGAGAGCTGATCGTGGGGGAGTGGCGGCCGGGGCTGGTCACGGCCGTGCGCGTGCCGGCCAGCAGCGCCAACCTCGGCCCGGGTTTCGACTCGGTCGGGATGGCTCTCGGCGTCTGGGACGGTTGTCGCGCAACGGTTCTCGCCCGTTCCGGGCTGGAGATCGACGTCTCGGGCGAGGGCGCCGGAACCGTCCCGACGGATTCCTCCCACTTGGTCCTCCGGAGCCTCGTCCATGCGTTCGAGACGTGGGGCGAGACGGCACCTGAGGGCTTGCGACTCGAGTGCCGCAACGCCGTGCCACACGGTCGCGGCATGGGCTCGTCGGCCACCGCGATCGTCACCGGCGTCGCCCTCGCCCACGCTCTGCGCGCCGCCCGCGACGGGAGCCCCGCCGACGATCTCGACCTGGGCGCCGTCAACGACCTCGCCGCGCGGCTCGAAGGGCACCCGGACAACTCCTCCGCCAGTGTCTTCGGTGGGGTCACCCTGTCGTGGTCCGACGACACCGAACGAGGGACGACGACGCTGCGACTCGCCGCGCATCGCGACGTCGTGCCGGTCGTCTTCAGCCCCGACACCCAGCTCTCCACTGCCACCGCACGCGCGGTGCTGCCCGCCCAGGTGCGGCTCGCTGACGCCGCCGCGAACTCCGCGCGGGCCGCCCTTCTCGTGCACGCCCTGACCGAGGCGCCGGAGCACCTTCTCGACGGCACCCGGGAGTGGCTGCACCAGGAGCCGCGCCGACCGTCGTACCCGGCGTCGATGGCCCTGGTCGACCTGCTCCGCGCCGAGGGTCACGCGGCGGTCATCTCCGGGGCAGGGCCATCGGTCCTCGTCCTCGCCACCTCGCGCACGGCGGCGACGGTGAGTGACACGGCAGGTGAGGGATGGCACGTGCTGCTCCCCGGCATACCCCGTCATGGTGTGGAAGTGCTCGCGGACTGATGGCTTGACGGGCCCACGTCCGGAGACCGTCGCGTCGGTCCAGGGTGTTAGTGTGGCAGCGCGCTCGTGGTTGATGCCGGGGAAGCGTCCTGCTCTTCCGATGACTACCGCGAGTCGCACCCTCCACTGTCGGACTGGTCGTGCTGAGTCACGCGCCGTTTGTCGGCAAGTCCCGTGGATCAATCCGCCAGATCTCTGGCACCCACTTTCGGCCCCGCCCTCTGCGGGCTAGGGGCCCACTGACGAGGGGAAGGATCCTTCGTGACAGACACCACCACCCTCGAGGCATCCGCGGCGTCCGGGCAGAGCCCGCGCCGATCGGGCTCGCTGACGGCCATGCGCCTTGCCGAGCTCCAGGGCCTTGCTTCGAGCATGGGCATCTCCGGCACCGCCAAGATGCGCAAGGGCGACCTCGTCGCCGCCATCAAGTCACGGCAGAACGGCGAGAGCGGCCCCGCCGCCGCGCCGGCCGCCGGGGATGAGACCTCCACGCCGGCCCCGGCACGGGGTCGAGCACGTCGGGCCTCCTCGTCCGGCCAGGGGGCTCCGAAGTCCGACGCCGGCGCTCCGACCGAGACGTCCGCACCGCGCGACGACCGCGCCGAGCGCGAGACGCGCGCCGACGGTGCGGACAGTGCCGACCGCACCGGGCACGAGGCCCGCACGGACCGCGCGGACCAGGCCGACCGGGCGGAGCGTTCAGAGCGCAGGGACCGTGCCGAGCGCACCGAGACGGCTGACGCTTCGAGCGAGGACCGCAACGGCCAGAGCCGTGAGGGTCGGGAGCAGCGCGAGGGCAACCGCGAGCCGCGCGAGGCCAACCGGGAGCGCGGGCGCCACCAGGAGCGCCCGGACCGCAGCAACGGCGAGCGCCCCGACCGCAACAACGGCGAGCGCCCCGAGCGCAACGGCAGCGAAGGGGGTGGCTCCGACCGCGATGCCGAGCAGCGCAACAACGAGCGCTCCGACCGCTCTGACCGCAATCAGGGACAGGGCAACAGGCAGCAGTCCCAGGGCGGCCAGGAGCAGGGTGGGCAGAACCAGGACGGGGATGACGACGAGACCGGCCGCAGCGGCCGCCGTCGGCGCAACCGCAACCGCAGCCGCGATCGCGATCGCGACCGCGATCGCGACCGCGACAAGCGTCGCCCCACGTCGGGTGGCGGCGAGGTCCAGGCCGAGAACGAGCTGCAGATCACCGAGGACGACGTCCTCGTCCCCGTGGCCGGCATCCTCGACATCCTCGACAACTACGCCTTCGTGCGGACCTCGGGCTACCTCCCGGGCAACAACGACGTCTACGTCCCGCTCGGGATGGTCAAGCGCCACAACCTGCGCAAGGGTGACGCCGTCGTCGGCGCGACCAAGGCGCCGCGTGACGGCGAGGACCCGCAGCAGCAGACCGTGGGCACTCGCAACAACCGTGCCAAGTACACGCCTCTCGCGCGGCTCGACACCGTCAACGGCCAGAACCCGGACGACGCGCGCACCCGCGCCGAGTTCGGCAAGCTCACGCCGCTCTATCCGCAGGACCGCCTGCGTCTCGAGACCGAGCCGGGCATCCTGACGACGCGCATCATCGACCTCGTCGCGCCCATCGGCAAGGGTCAGCGTGGCCTCATCGTCGCACCGGCCAAGGCCGGGAAGACCATGGTCATGCAGGCCATCGCCAACGCGATCACGACGAACAACCCCGAGGTCCACCTCATGGTCGTCCTCGTGGACGAGCGGCCCGAAGAGGTCACGGACATGCAGCGTGCGGTCAAGGGTGAGGTCATCGCCTCGACCTTCGACCGTCCGGCCGAGGACCACACCACGGTCGCCGAGCTGGCGATCGAGCGCGCCAAGCGCCTCGTCGAGATGGGCCACGACGTCGTCGTGCTCCTCGACTCGATCACCAAGCTGGGTCGCGCCTACAACCTCTCCGCCCCGGCCAGCGGTCGCATCCTCTCCGGTGGTGTCGACTCCGCAGCGCTCTACCCGCCGAAGAAGTTCTTCGGTGCGGCGCGCAACATCGAGGACGGTGGCTCGCTCACCATCCTCGCGACGGCGCTCGTCGAGACCGGGTCGCGCATGGACGAGGTGATCTTCGAGGAGTTCAAGGGCACCGGCAACATGGAGCTCAAGCTCGACCGCGGCCTGTCGAACCGCCGCATCTTCCCGGCGGTCGACATCAACAGCTCGGGCACGCGTCGTGAAGAGATCCTGCTCGCGCCCGAAGAGCTCAAGATCATGTGGAAGCTGCGTCGCGTGCTTGCCGCACTCGACAGCCAGCAGGCGATCGAGCTCCTGCTCGACCGGCTTCGCAAGAGCAAGACGAACTACGAGTTCCTCAAGCAAGTCCAGCAGAACAGCTCGATCAGGCTCGAGGACGAGAACGACGACGCCTGACAGACGTCGTCACCAGCGAAGCGGTCTCCCGGTGGGAGGCCGCTTCGCGGCGTTCTCGGGTATGCCGTCCGCTCACGGAGCGTCGGCCGGTGCCAGACGGCGCATGGTCGGGAAGGCGGCCTCGGTGAAGCCCAAGGAGGCATAGAGTGGCGCGCCCTCGCTCGTCGCCGCGAGGTCGATCCGGTCGGCATCGCCCTCCTCCTCGAGCCAGCGCACCAGCTCGGTCATCACGGCGCGAGCCAAGCCGCGGCCCCGGGCGTGCGGCAGGGTCGCGACGTTGGAGACGAAGCCGAGGCGACCGCGCGGCATACCCGGCGCCGGGATGGCGGGCAGCACCTCGGCCAGTCCGCCGGCAACGACCTGGTCGCCGTCGAGCACGACGAGGATGTGGGTGTTCCCGGCAGCGATCTTCGCCGTGAACCAGTCTCGGGCCGCGGCACGCCATTCAGCTGCCTCGAGCTGGTGCGCCGGTGTGCCCATGGCCTCGAACATGAGGATGCGCAGGCGCATCAGGTCGTCGACGTCGTGGATGCGGGCGGGTCGCAGCTGCTCCATGCGCGCCGACGCTATCGGAGCGGGCGCCCAGCCTTCCTGTCGTTCTGCCATGCGATGCGGGCCACCGGTGTCCCTGGACATTGGTCAGCTGGACCTCGGTCGATTTGGGTCGGGACCGTGGACTGCTCAAACCTCACGTCAGATCGTTCGACAGGGTCGACGAGGGCGCGTTCACCTTGATGAGCGCTGCTAGGACGTCGGGCTCCTCGTGGAGATCGACGGGGGCCCATCACCAGTGGGCTCGCAACCCGGTCGACGACACCCTCCGCCAGAACGAGGCGGTGCTCGACGGCGACATGGTGCAACCAGAGGGCAGGGAATGCGGGGGAGTGGGGCGTCGTTTAGGTCTCTGTGTGCCTGCTCTGGCACACTTGTTCGCTGGACCGGTTCACGGCACCAACGCGTTTCCTGAGCATCACCCTCACGAGTGGATGCAGGCGGGGCGCTACCGGGCTTGCATCTGCCGACGATGGGCCCGCCGACCCGGAGACATCCAGAGCTCTCAAGGAGATCATCGTGAAGAAGGACATCCACCCGAACTACGCCGAGACCACGGTCACCTGCACCTGTGGCGCGTCGTTCACCACCCGCAGCACGGCCGAGAGTGGCGCGATCCTTGCCGAGGTCTGCAGCCAGTGCCACCCGTTCTACACGGGCAAGCAGAAGATCCTCGACACCGGTGGCCGCGTCGCGCGCTTCCAGGCGCGCTACGGCAAGAAGGCCGACGCGTAGCACCCCCGATGCGCCGACCCGTTGATCCTGACAAGGGATCCGGGTCGGCGCATTCGTGTTCACACCCGTTGTCGCGCCCCCTCCGCCCCTGAGCCGTCTTCGTCCCTGAGAGGACACCCTGATGTTCGAGTCCGCCGAGGCCCTCGCCCGGGAGCACGCCACGCTCGAACGCCAGATGGGCGACCCCGTCATCGCCTCCGATCCCGACCAGCTCCGCGAGATCAACAAGAGGTATGCCGCGCTGGGACCCACGGTGGCGGCATACGCCGCCTGGAAGCTGGCCACGGACGACCTCGAGACCGCCCGGGAGCTGGCGACCGAGGATGCCGGCTTCGCGGCCGAGGTCCCCGCACTGGAGGCGCACGCGGACGACGCTGCCGACCGGCTCCGCCGACTGCTCATCCCGCGCGACCCGGACGACGACCGCGACGTCATCGTCGAGGTCAAGGCGGGGGAGGGGGGCGAGGAGTCGGCACTCTTTGCGGGCGACCTGCTGCGGATGTATCTGCGCTACGCCGACCAGCGCGGCTGGCGCACCGAGGTCCTCGGCTCGACCGAGACCGACCTCGGGGGGTTCAAGGACGTCCAGGTGAGCGTCAAGTCGAAGAAGGCGCCGCAGCCGGGCGAGGGACCGTGGGCCCGGCTCAAGTACGAAGGCGGCGTCCACCGCGTCCAGCGCGTCCCGGTGACGGAGACGCAGGGCCGCATCCACACGAGTGCCGCCGGTGTCTGGGTCATGCCGGAAGTTGAGGAGGTCGAGGTCGAGATCCACGCCAACGACCTGCGCATCGACGTCTTCCGCTCGTCCGGGCCGGGCGGGCAGAGCGTCAACACCACCGACTCGGCCGTGCGGCTCACCCACCTGCCCACCGGCACCGTCGTCATCTGCCAGAACGAGAAGTCGCAGCTGCAGAACCGTGAAGCCGCGATGCGCGTGCTGCGGGCGCGGCTGCACCAGATGGCGATGGACGAGGCGAACGCTGCGAGTGCCGACATCCGCGCGAGCCAGGTGCGCACGGTCGACCGCAGCGAGCGCATCCGCACCTACAACTTCGCCGAGAACCGGATCAGCGACCACCGCACCGGCTTCAAGGCCTACAACCTCGACACCGTGCTCGGCGGCGAGCTCGACCCCGTCGTCGAGTCGGCGATGGCGGCGGATGAGGCGGCGAGACTCGCGGCCCTGGGCGAGGGCAGCGCGTGACCGCCCTGCGTGAGGCGGTGCGGGCGGCCATGCAGCAGCTGGCCGATGCGGGAGTCGGATCTCCGGAGCACGACGCCCTCGCGCTCGCGGCCCACGCGCTGCGCGTGGACATCGGAGAGGTGCGCCGGCGGATGATCCTCGGTGGTCCCGAACCGCAGGGGTATGCCGCCCTCGTCGCCGAGCGCGCCAGTCGCGTCCCGCTCCAACACCTCACCGGCCGGGCCTGGTTCCGCGGGCTCGAGCTCGAGGTCGGGCCCGGGGTGTTCGTGCCGCGGCCCGAGACCGAGGTCGTGGCGGGGTGGGCCATCGGCGCGGTCATCGCCTGCGTCGAGGGCGGCGTCGACGAGCCCGTCGTAGTGGACCTGTGCACGGGCTCGGGGGCCATCGCCCTGTCGGTCAAGTCGGAGGTGCCGCAGGCACGAGTCCACGCCGTCGAGGTCAGCGACCTCGCGGTCGCGTGGGCGCAGCGCAACCGCGAGCGCCTGGGACTCGACGTCGAGATCGTCCACGGTGATGCGGTGACGGCGTTCGAGGAGCTCGCGGAGGTCGACGTCGTCGTGTCGAACCCTCCCTACATCCCCACGACGGCGGAGCCGGTCGACCCCGAGGTGCGTGACCACGACCCCCATGTCGCTCTCTACGGCGGCAGCGCCGATGGGCTCGCGATCCCTCGTCTGGTCGCTGCGCGAGCGGCCGGACTGCTGCGCAGCGGAGGAGTCCTCGTGATGGAGCACGCCGACAGCCAGGGGGAGTCGCTCCCTGCGGCGCTGCGCGCGACCGGTTCGTGGTCGCAGGTCGAGGACCGCCTCGACCTCACTGGCAGGCCGCGAGCGACCGTCGCCGTGCGCGCCTGAGGAGGCACGACCGGCAACGCCGACGCCCCACGCACTGCGGCCTCCACCCGGTGTCGGGTGGAGGCCGCAGCGTCGTCGGTCGTGTCAGAGGATGTAGATGAGCAGAGCGATGATCAGCAGAACACCGACGATCGTCCAGATGAGACCGGAACCACGCATTGCCTTGCACCTCCGTTCGGAACAGACAGGGTCGAACGTGACGACACTATGCACTCGGAGCCCCAAATGGTGCGATGGTGCCGAGGTCAGTTCGCAGAGGAGTTTCGTGACGCCGACCGGTCCCCGGGGACAGCCGCGCCGGGCCCGGTCCTAGGCTGGGCCCATGAGCCCCGTCTTCGACTGCACGACCCCCGAGGGGCGCCAGGACGGCATCGCCAAGGCGACCGCCGGAGTGCGCCAGGGCGAGCTCGTCGTCCTCCCCACCGACACCCTCTACGGCATCGGCGCGGACGCCTTCTCGCCCGATGCGGTCCAGCGGCTGCTCGACGCCAAGGGCCGAGGTCGCGAGATGCCACCGCCGGTCCTCGTCCCGGAGATCCGCACGGTCGACGGTCTCGCCACCGACGTGCCGGCCTATGCTCGCGCTCTCATCGAGCGCTACTGGCCCGGTCCGCTGACGCTCGTCTTCAAGGCGCAGCCCTCGCTCATGTGGGACCTCGGTGACACCGGTGGGACGGTCGCCGTGCGCATGCCCGACAACGAGGTCGCCCTCGAGCTCCTCAAGGAGGTCGGACCGATGGCCGTCAGCAGCGCCAACCGCACCGGCCAGCCGGCGTCTCGCAGCATCATCGACGCCGCGACGCAGCTCGGGGCGTCGGTGGAGTTCTACCTCGACGGCGGCCCGGTCACGGGTGGACTGGCGTCGACGATCGTCGACTGCACCCACGCCGAGCCCACGGTCCTGCGTCGTGGTGCCATCGACGCGGACGAGATCCTGGCCCTCGCGGCGCAGCACCTAGAGTTGCCGGCGGACGAGCAGCCGACCGACGAGCAGCAGGCCGACGTGCAGCCGACGGACGAGCAGCCGTCCGACGGGACGACCCCAGACCCTTCACCGACGGACGAGCCGCCGGCGGACGAGCAACCGTCCGACGCGACGACCCCAGACCCTTCACCGACGGACGAGCCGGCACCCGAATCCAAGGAGAGCAGCAACCATGAGTGAGACGTTCTACGGTTCCGACTTCGAGGCGCTGGAGACCTTCGACCCCGAGATCGCAGGAGTGCTGGTGTCCGAGCTGGACCGCCTCCGCGGCGGGCTCCAGCTCATCGCGAGCGAGAACATGTCCTCGCCGGCGGTGCTCACCTCACTCGGCTCGACCCTGTCCAACAAGTACGCCGAGGGCTACCCGGGCCGGCGCTACTACGGAGGCTGCTCCGAGGTCGACAAGGCCGAGTCACTCGCCATCGAGCGGGCCAAGGCTCTCTTCGAGGCCGACCACGCCAATGTCCAGCCGCACTCCGGCGCCAGTGCCAACCAGGCGGTCTACGGCGCGTTCATGAAGCCCGGCGAGACGATCCTCGCGATGAGCCTGCCGCACGGCGGCCACCTCACCCACGGCACCAAGATGTCGTTCTCGGGCAAGTGGTTCAACGCCGTCCACTACGGCGTCGACAAGGACACCGAGGACATCGACTACGCCGAGGTCGAGAGGCTCGCGAAGGAGCACAAGCCCAAGGTCATCCTCGCGGGTGGGTCGGCGATCCCGCGGCTCATCGACTTCGAGTTCTTCCGCCGCATCGCCGACGAGGTCGGAGCGATCTTCTGGGTCGACGCCGCACACTTCATCGGTCTCGTGGCCGGGAAGGCGATCCCGAGCCCCGTGCCGCACGCCGACGTCGTGAGCTTCACGACGCACAAGGTGCTGCGTGGTCCGCGCAGCGGTGCGATCGTCTGCAAGGAGGAGCACAAGGCCGCGATCGACAAGGCGGTCTTCCCGATGATGCAGGGCGGACCGCAGATGCACACCATCGCGGCCAAGGCGACGAACTTCAAGGAGTGCGCCACGCCCGAGTACCAGGCCTACGCGAAGCAGGTCATCGCCAACGCCAGGGTGCTCGCGCAGACCCTCGGCGAGAAGGGCATCCGCCCGACCACGGGTGGGACCGACACCCACCTCTCGCTCCACGACCTCCAGCCGGTGCTCGTCACCGGCGTCGACGCCGAGGCGCGCTGTGACGCGGCAGGCATCACCCTCAACAAGAACGCCATCCCCTTCGACCCGCAGAAGCCCAACATCGCCAGCGGCATCCGCGTGGGCACGCCGTGCGTGACGACGCAGGGCATGGGCGAGGAGGAGATGCGCACCATCGGCGACCTCATCGCGCGCGCGGTCGTGGACGGGGACGCGGACCCGGAGCACGAGGTGTCCAGGCAGGTGCGCGCCGAGGTGACCGATCTCGTGACGCGCTTCCCGGCATACGCACGCTGAGATCCCGCACGCGCGGCGGAGGAAGTCGGTCCGGCGGCCCAGTGGTCAGTCGGAGGAGCGATCCTGGCGCTGGTGCTGGTCCTCGACGGCCTGCTCACGTGCCTCGGCCTCGAGGGCAGCGGCCTCCTCGAGCGATGGGCGGGCGGCCTTGGGCTTGGTGCCCGAGGCCGACACGACCGTCCAGACGCTGCGCGCGAGGACCTCGAGGTCGAGCAGCGGCGACATGTGCTTGAGGTAGTAGAAGTCGTAGGAGAGCTTCTCGATCGTCTCCTCCTCCGACGCGGCGTAGCCGTGCCGCACCTGGGCCCACCCCGTGATGCCCGGGCGGACGAGGTGCCGCTGGTCGTAGAAGGGGATGGCCTCGCGGTACTTCTCGACGAAGGTCACCTGCTCGGGGCGCGGTCCGATGAGGGAGAGCTCACCGCGCAGGATGTTGAAGAACTGGGGCAGCTCGTCGAGCCTGACGCTGCGCAGGACGTGGCCGAGGGGCGTGATGCGGGGGTCGTCGCCGGTGGCCTGGCGGGCACCGTGGTCCTCGGCGTCGGCTCGCATGGTGCGGAACTTGAAGAGCTCGACCATCTCACCTCGCCTGCCGACCCGCACCTGACGGAAGATCACCGGGCTGCCGTCGACGACGCGGACGAGCAGGGCGACGAGGGCGACGACCGGGAGCCAGAGGGGAAGGGTCAGCACGACGAGGACGAGGTCGACGGCGTGCTTGACGGGGAGGAAGGGGAGCTTGCGCAGGAGGGAGGTCTCGATCTCCCAGCCCTCCGAGAGGTGACCCAGGGGGACGCGTCCGGTGTGCCGCTCGTAGACCTCGTTGAGCGGGCGGACCTCGCGTCCGGCGACCGAGGTCGCGGAGACGTAGCGGGTGACCTCACGCGACCACGGGGCGCTGAGGTCGACGGTGAGGATGGTGTCGGGCGGGGGAGCGGACAGTGGACCGGTGGCACTGGGGTCGATGACGCCGACGACGGTGATGTGCGGGGTGTCGTCCAGGGCCTGCACGATGGCGTTCGAGCTGGTCACCACGACGAGCCGCTCGGTCCACGGGCGCAGCCGCAGGAGCGCTCGCAGGAGGACGACGAGGCACAGCCAGATCGCGAGCGAGATGAAGAGGTGGTTGCGGGAGTAGTAGGGGCGGAACAGGACGATCTGCGCCGTGATCACGAAGAAGGCGAACAGCGCTCCGAGCGCTCCTCGGCTGTAGGTGGGTCGAGGAGGGCCCTGCGGCGTGACCGCGGCGACGAGCGCACTGCCGACTGCCGAGCTGATCACGGCAATGGTCATGATGCGCAGCAGCCCCCGGCCCTGCGTCTGGGCGATGACGGCATCGCTGAAGGGCTGGGCGTCGAACACGACGACGGAAGCGGCCACGAGGGCGATGAAGAGGAGTGCGGCGTCTGCGCAGGCCGTGCCGACCAGGAGCCGCTGTCTCATGGCGGGAAGTGTATTGGTCGGGCTCGCCCGGCTCGGGGACGCCCGCGCGAGCCGGACAGTTGGCCCCCCATGGACGCTTGTGATAGTTTTCACAAGCACCCGGAACCACCTCGAGGGAGAGACGCCCAGTGACTGCACACCCCGCGCCACGGACCCCGGTCCGGATGATGCTGCGGGGTGCTCTCGTTCCCGGGATGATCGCCCTTCCGGTGCTGGCGGGTGCCTTCTGGACGTATGCCGGTGAGCGAGGTGCGCTCTCCGCCCTTGCGGGTGCCGCGACCGTCTTCGTCGTCCTCGTCGTCGGGCTCCTCGGCATCACCGCGGTCGTCATGGGTCCGGCCGCCACGTCCATGGCCGGTGCCGGCGTCGTCTACCTCGGCCAGCTCGTCGTCATCATGGCGATCGTGGCGCTCCTGACCCGGGTGGACTGGCTCGATGGCCGTTCCTTCGCCCTGTCGGCCGTGGCCCAGACCATCGTCATGCAGGTCGGGCAGATCTGGGGATACGTGCGAGCGCGCCACGAGATCCACCCGGGCTCGCTGGACCGTGGAGCGACGTCATGACCGACGACCGCACCCCCAGCCGCAAGATCCCCAAGGGGGTCGAGGGCCACGAACCCTTCTCGACGTGGCACGACGACCCCGAGCTCCCCAGCGCCACGGCGCGTGCCGATGCACTCGGCGCGACCGTCATCGCCTACCTGCTCACCGGCCCCGCCGTCTTCGGCGCGATCGGCTGGGGACTCGACCAGCTCCTGGGCACGGGCTTCATCCTCGTGATCGGGATCCTGGCCGGGATGGCTCTGTCGTTGTACGTCATCTGGCTCCGGTACGGTACGTCGTGACGCCCCTGACCATCGGCCGCAAGCGACGCGCGCTCGAGCCGCGACTGCAGGGTGCCGCCACCACCATGAACGAGGAGAACCACCTGTGATCCTGACTGCGCTGGCTGCAGGGACCACGACCGCCGTCCCCACCGCCGAGGGCGGTGACGGGTTCGAGACCCCCACCCCCGACATCTTCTGGCTCCCCACCTTCGGCACGAGCGGCGACTGGGCCATCACCGAGCAGATGGTCTGGGGCGGCGTCTCCGTCCTCCTCCTCAGCGTGGTGATGGTCGCACTCTCCAAGAAGGCGGCGATCGTCCCCTCCAAGGGCCAGTTCTACATGGAGGGCTTCTACAACCTCGCGCGCAACGGCATCGCCCGCGACATGATCGGGACCAAGCACTTCCTCAAGTTCGTGCCACTGCTCTTCAGCCTCTTCTCGCTGATCCTCATCAACAACTGGTTCGGCATCCTCCCCCCGGTCATGAACCCGACCTTCGGTCGCATCGGCTTCCCGATCGCGCTGACCCTCGTCGTCTACGTGGTCTACCACTGGATCGGCATCAAGAAGATGGGCCTCGGTGGCTACTTCCAGCACCTGGTGCCGCCGGGTCTGCCGGGCTGGATCAAGCCCGCGATCTTCGTGCTCGAGTTCATCACCTACTTCATCACCCGCCCACTCACGCTGGCGCTGCGACTCTTCGGCAACATGTTCGCCGGGCACATGCTCATCGTGCTGTTCGTGAGCGCAGGCGCCTACTTCCTCACCCAGGGCGTCGCCTTCAAGCTGCTCTCGGTCCCGACGTTCATCATGGCGGCTGCCATGTTCGTCTTCGAGGCGCTGGTCCAGTTCCTGCAGGCCTATGTCTTCACCCTGCTCGCGGCCAGCTACATCGCCGGAGCGCTCGCCGACGACCACTGAGGCCCTCGGGCACTCGCGAAGTCACGGCTTCTTGATCGCACGACCCACAACTCCATAGCTCGACCACCATCGAAAAATTCTTCCGTCCCGGCACTCGGCCGAGATGGAACCCCCAGAAACACGAAAGAGGAATCATCGTGGAAGGCAACCTCTCGCTCGTCGGTTACGGCCTTGCGACCATCGGCCCGGCCATCGCCGTCGGCCTGATCTTCGCTGCCTACATCAACGGCGTCGCCCGTCAGCCCGAGGCCCGCAACCTCCTCCAGCCGATCGCCATCCTTGGCTTCGCGCTCGCCGAGGCACTTGCGATCTTCGGCCTGGTGCTCTTCTTCATCTGATGCCAGCGGCCCCCCGGGCCACGACTCATCCCCGAACTGGTTCGAAGCACTAGGAGTACCCGTGCAGTTCACCGCCACACCGTCGACGGTTGTCTCTCTGGCGACCGCCGAGGGCGCCAAGATGCCCCTCATCCCGCACATCCCCGAGCTGATCTTCGGTCTCGTGATGATCGGGGTCCTCTACTGGGTGGTGTCGACCAAGGTCGTCCCCAACCTGGAGAAGGCCTACGAGGAGCGTCGTGCTGCCATCGAAGGCGGCATGGAGCAGGCCGAGGAGGCCCAGGCCCAGGCCCAGGCCGCCCTCCAGCAGTACGAAGCCCAGCTGCACGAGGCCCGCACCGAGGCCAACGCCATCCGTGAGGAGGCGCGGGCCGAGGGTGCCTCCATCGTCACCGAGCTGCGTGAGAAGGCGCAGGCGGAGGCGAGCCGGATCACCGAGTCGGCCAAGCGACAGATCGAGGCCGAGCGTCAGCAGGCCGTGGTCTCGCTGCGCTCCGAGGTCGGCACGCTCTCGACGACTCTCGCCAGCCGCATCGTCGGCGAGTCGCTCGAGGACGAGGTGCGCCAGAAGGGCATGATCGACCGCTTCCTTGCCGAGCTCGAGAGCGGCGCCGTCCGCCCCGAGAAGGTGTCCGCAGCCTCAGTTGCGGCTCCGACCGAGGAGCCCGGTCAGGGTGAGCTCGACCTCGGCAACGGCGGCACGGCAGGGCGGGACGCCTGATGCGTGGCTCGTCGCGTGGTGCCGGGCTGGCGGCCGAGAAGGCCCTCGACCTGGCTCTCGACGGCGTCGACCGGGCCGCTCTCGCCGAGGAGCTCTTCTCGATCGCGGGAACGATCGAGGGCGACGCGCCACTGCGACGCGCCTTCGCCGACCCGGCGCGGGACGGTGAGGCCAAGCGTGGCCTGGCCGACCGGATCTTCGGCGGCAAGGTGAGCGAGACGGCCACGTCCCTGACGGGCGAGGTCGTCGCGCAGCGTTGGGCCAGCGAGGGCGACCTCAGCGACACCTTCGAGGCACTCGCCGTTCGCGCGCTGCTCGCCAGCGCCGAGAAGGCAGGTCGCATCGACGCCGTCGAGGACGAGCTCTTCCGCTTCGAGCGGGTCGTCGCCGGCAACACCGCGCTTCGCGACACGCTCTCGAGCCGCAACACCGACGCCAAGGGCAAGGCCGGCATCGTGCGCGGCCTGCTCGAGGGCAAGGCGACGCAGGAGACCGTTCGACTCGCCGAGCAGGCGGTCCTCGTGGCACGTGGTCGCAGACTCGACCGAGTGCTTGAGACCTACCTCAGGCTCGCCGCGACCCGTCGCGACGAGCTCACCGCCGTCGTCTCGGTCGCCATTCCGCTCGACGAGCGGCAGCAGACGCGCCTCGCTTCAGCGTTGCGTGACATCTACGGCAAGAAGGTCACCCTGCAGACGGTGCTCGACCGCGGCGTCGTCGGTGGGATCCGGGTCCAGATCGGCGACGAGGTCGTCGACGGGACGGTCCTGCGGCGCCTCGAAAAGGTGCGACACGACCTCGCAGGCTGACCCCGAGGGACCTTGCAAGGACCGGACGGCATACCGAGCCTTTCGCCTCGACCACATCTGAAGAAGCACCACACCCCACACACTTCGGCTCAATCGGAGCCGGCAGCTGTTACACCAAAGGGAGAAGAGATCACATGACGGAGCTCTCGATCCGTCCGGAGGAGATCCGGGACGCACTGGACACCTACGTCCAGTCCTACGAGCCCGGCGCGGCTTCGCGTGAAGAGGTCGGCCGCGTCACTGACGCCGGTGACGGCATCGCCCACGTCGAGGGCCTGCCCTCGGCCATGACCAACGAGCTCCTCGAGTTCGAGGACGGCACGCTGGGCCTCGCGCTCAACCTCGACGTCCACCAGATCGGTGTGGTCATCCTTGGTGACTTCTCCAAGATCGAGGAGGGCCAGGAGGTCAAGCGCACCGGAGAGGTCCTCTCCGTTCCCGTCGGCGACAGCTTCCTCGGTCGCGTCGTCGACCCGCTGGGCAACCCGATCGACGGCCTGGGCGACATCCAGAGTGACGAGCGCCGTGCGCTCGAGCTCCAGGCGCCCAACGTCGTCCAGCGCAAGTCGGTCCACGAGCCTCTGCAGACCGGCCTCAAGGCCGTCGACGCCATGACGCCGATCGGCCGTGGCCAGCGCCAGCTCATCATCGGTGACCGTCAGACCGGCAAGACCACGGTCGCGGTCGACACGATCATCAACCAGAAGGAGTTCTGGGAGACGGGCGACCCGAACAAGCAGGTCCGTTGCATCTATGTCGGGATCGGCCAGAAGGGCTCGACCATCGCGTCGGTCCGCGGCACCCTCGAGGACGCCGGGGCGATGGAGTACACCACCATCGTCGCGGCCCCCGCTTCTGACAGCGCCGGCTTCAAGTACCTCGCCCCCTACACCGGCTCGGCCATCGGCCAGCACTGGATGTACCAGGGCAAGCACGTCCTCATCGTCTTCGACGACCTGTCCAAGCAGGCCGAGGCCTACCGCGCGGTGTCCCTGCTGCTGCGTCGCCCGCCGGGTCGCGAGGCCTACCCGGGTGACGTCTTCTACCTGCACTCCCGTCTGCTCGAGCGTTGCGCGAAGCTCAGCGACGAGCTCGGTGCGGGCTCCATGACCGGTCTGCCGATCATCGAGACCAAGGCGGGTGACGTCTCGGCCTACATCCCGACCAACGTCATCTCCATCACCGACGGTCAGATCTACCTGCAGGCCGACCTCTTCAACTCCAACGTCCGCCCCGCGGTCGACGTGGGTGTCTCGGTGTCGCGGGTCGGTGGCGCCGCGCAGACCAAGGCCATGAAGGGCGTCTCCGGTCGTCTCAAGCTCGACCTCGCCCAGTTCCGTGCCCTCGAGGCCTTTGCGATGTTCGCCTCCGACCTCGACCCTGCCTCCAAGGCCCAGCTGGCCAAGGGCGCACGTCTCGTCGAGCTGCTCAAGCAGGCGCAGTCGGCGCCGTTCCCGGTCGAGGAGCAGGTCGTCTCCGTGTGGGCCGGCACCACCGGTCAGCTCGACTCCGTCGCGGTCGAGGACATCCGCCGCTTCGAGTCCGAGTTCCTCGGTCACCTCCGCCGCAGCAAGAAGGACCTGCTCGACGCGATTCGTGAGACGGGCAAGTTCGAGAGCTCGACCGAAGAGGCGCTCAAGGCCGAGATCGACTCCTTCAAGAAGGGCTTCGAGCCCTCCAACAAGGAGAACCTCCCGATCGGCGACGAGTCCGAGAGCGGCGACGACGCCCTCGACTCCGAGCAGGAGAAGATCGTCAAGCAGAAGCGCTGACGCTCTCCGGTATGCCGGGTGGTCACCTCGGTGACCACCCGGCACCGGAAGCCAGGCGGAGCTCGGGTGACCCGGTCATCCCGACACACGGCATACCGGCTCGGTTCCACCAGGCTCAGCACCACCTCAGACACAGCACCACCACAGACTTCAGACCAGGAAGGGCGGCAAACTATGGGAGCGCAGATCCGGGTTTACCGGCAGCGCATCCGGTCCGTCAGCGCGACGAAGAAGATCACGCGGGCCATGGAGCTCATGGCCGCGGCTCGCGTCGTCAAGGCCCAGCAGGCCGTGCGTGAGTCGACCCCGTACGCGCGAGCGATCACGCGTGCCGTCTCGGCCGTCGCGACCTTCTCCAACGAGGACCACGTCCTCACGACCGAGAAGGAGAAGGTGACCCGCGCTGCGGTCGTCATCATCACCTCGGACCGCGGCCTGGCCGGCGCCTACAGCTCGTCCGTGCTCAAGGAGTCCGAGCGCCTCATCGCGCGACTGCGTGAAGAGGGCAAGGAAGCCATCCCCTACCTCCTCGGTCGCAAGGCCGTCGGCTACTACAAGTTCCGTGGGCGCGAGTCCGCGGCCGAGTGGACCGGCAACTCCGAGAAGCCGACCTTCGAGACCGCCCGCGAGATCGGTGAGCGGCTCGTCGGCGACTTCCTCCTGGACACCGAGTCCGAGGGTGGTGTCGACGAGGTCCACATCGTCTACTCGCGCTTCGTGTCGATGGTGACGCAGGAGCCCGAGGTCATCCGCCTTCTCCCGCTCGAGATCGTCGAAGGGACCGAGCCGCCCGCAGAGGGCGAGCTGTTCCCGCTCTACGAGTTCGAGCCGAGCGTCGAGGAGGTGCTCGACGCGCTGCTGCCCAAGTACGTCACGTCGCGACTGTTCAACTGCATGCTGCAGGCCGCCGCCTCCGAGCTGGCCGCGCGTCAGCGTGCGATGAAGTCGGCGACGGACAACGCCGAGGAGCTCGTCAAGAAGTACACCCGACTGGCCAACCAGGCCCGTCAGGCCGAGATCACCCAAGAGATCAGCGAAATCGTCGGTGGCGCCAGCGCCCTGGCCGAGAGCAAGTGAGAGAGAACATGACTGCCACTGTCACAGGCACTGACAACCACTCCAGCGACTCCGCGCCCGGCGGCATCGGCCGTGTCTCGCGCATCATCGGCCCGGTCGTCGACATCGAGTTCCCGGCCGACGCCATGCCCGAGCAGTACAACCTGCTCACCACCACGGTCGAGCTCTCGGGTGAGACGAAGAACCTCAACCTCGAGGTCGCCCAGCACATCGGCGACAACATGGTTCGCGCCATCTCGCTGCAGCCGACCGACGGTCTCGTCCGGGGCACCCAGGTGCAGGACACCGGCGGTCCCATCACGGTTCCCGTCGGCGACCAGACCCTCGGCAAGGTCTTCAACACCACCGGTGAGGTCATGAACCTCGCCGAGGGCGAGACCTTTGAGGTCAAGGAGCGCTGGGGCATCCACCGCAAGGCTCCGGCCTTCGACCAGCTCGAGTCCAAGACCGAGATGTTCGAGACCGGCATCAAGATCATCGACCTGATGACCCCCTACGTGCAGGGTGGCAAGATCGGCCTGTTCGGTGGCGCCGGGGTCGGCAAGACCGTCCTCATCCAGGAGATGATCGCCCGAGTCGCGCGCAACCATGGTGGTGTCTCGGTGTTCGCCGGTGTCGGCGAGCGCACCCGTGAGGGCAACGACCTCATGGTCGAGATGGAGGAGGCCGGCGTCCTCGGACAGACGGCGCTCGTCTTCGGCCAGATGGACGAGCCGCCGGGCACGCGACTGCGCGTCGCCCTCTCGGCCCTGACCATGGCCGAGTACTTCCGCGACGTGCAGAACCAGGACGTGCTGCTCTTCATCGACAACATCTTCCGCTTCACCCAGGCCGGTTCGGAGGTGTCGACCCTCCTTGGTCGTATGCCGTCCGCCGTGGGCTACCAGCCGACCCTCGCCGACGAGATGGGCGTCCTCCAGGAGCGCATCACCTCGACCCGAGGCAACTCGATCACCTCGATGCAGGCCATCTACGTGCCCGCCGACGACTACACCGACCCGGCCCCTGCCACGACGTTCGCGCACCTCGACGCGACGACCGAGCTGTCCCGTGAGATCGCCTCGCTGGGCATCTACCCGGCCGTCGACCCCCTCACGTCGACCTCGCGGATCCTCGACCGGCGCTACATCGCGGACGACCACTACGACACCGCGGTGCGCATCCGGTCGATCCTCCAGCGCAACAAGGAGCTGCAGGACATCATCGCGATCCTCGGCATCGACGAGCTCTCCGAGGAGGACAAGATCCTCGTCAACCGGGCCCGTCGCATCCAGCGCTTCCTCGGCCAGAACACCTACGTCGCCAAGCAGTTCACCGGCATCGAGGGTTCGACGGTGCCGCTCGTCGACACCATCGAGGCGTTCACGAAGATCGCCGACGGCGACTTCGACCACTTCCCCGAGCAGGCCTTCTTCATGTGTGGTGGCCTCGACGACGTCGAGCGCCAGGCCGCAGAGATCCAGAAGAACCTCTGAGTCGTTCCGTTGGTCGCAGGGCCGATGCCGCGAGCGGTGTCGGCCCTGCGCCGTACGGCCCCGGGGCTCTCAGGCAGCGCCGGTAGACTTCACTTCCACACCACTTCCCGGAGGAACACGTGAGCCAGCTGCAGGTTGAACTCGTCGCCGCGGACCGCAAGGTCTGGGAGGGCGAGGCGAGCCAGGTGAGCGCCCGCTCCATCGAGGGCGAGCTGGGCATCATGCCCGGCCACACCCCCATCCTCGGCGTCCTCGTCGAGGGCGAGATCAAGATCCACGGCGAGGGCGGTGTGCGCACCGCCACGATCGACGGTGGCTTCCTGTCCGTCGACCACGATCGCGTGACCATCCTCGCCGAGGCCGTCGACGCCTCGGGTCTGACGAACTGACGCAGGGGCAGGTCGCGCCATGACGCCGATCGTCGCCGTCGAGCTGGTGCTCGCGGTGACGGTCGCCCTGCTCGTGGCCGGCGTCGGCTACGTCCTGCTCCGCCGTCGCTACATCTCCGGCGGCAAGCCGCTCATGCTCTGTGCGGTCAGCACCGGTGACCGCCGTTGGCGTCTGGGCCTGGCGCGCATCGCGGGGGATCGACTCGACTGGTTCTCGGTCGTCGGTCCCTCCTTGCGTCCCGGTCACTCCTGGGTCCGTCACGACCTCGACCTCGGAGCACCCCATCGGCTCGCCGAGTCGGTTCCGGGGCTTCCGTCGGACGCGGTGTGCGTGGCCGGAAGGTCGCGGTCGGACGACTACGAGCTCGCCCTCAGCCCAGCGGCATACACGTCCCTGCGTGCCTGGCTCGAGAGCTCCCCGCCCGGTTTCAACGTCAACGTCGCCTGAGCAGGCGGGGCTCAGTCGTCGTCGGTCGTCGCATCGTCCGCCTGCAGGGCCGAGGCACCTTGGGACGGTGCCTCCGCCCGACCGCCACCGGGCTGCCACAGGACGTCGCCGCCGACACCGAGGTTGGCGACCCGGGCGAGGATGAAGAGCAGGTCCGACAAGCGGTTGAGGTATGCCGCGGTCGTCGGGTTCACGCCGCCCTCACCCTTGGCGGTGCCCACCTCCGTGCCGTGGGCCTCGATGGCGGCCCAGGTCGAGCGCTCGGCCCGCCGGACCACGGTCGTCGCCTGGTGCAGGTGCGCCGCGCCGACCGTGCCACCGGGGAGGATGAACGACCGGAGCTTGTCGAGCTTGGCGTTCTGGGTGTCGCAGTCCGCCTCGAGCTCGTCGATCCACTCCGACTGGACCCGCAGGGGCGGATACTCCGGGTTCTCGAGCAGGGGAGTGCACAGGTCGGCGCCGACGTCGAAGAGGTCGTTCTGCACCCGGGTGAGGATGGCTCGCACGTCCTCGGTCAGCTCGCCGGTGGCGAGGACGACTCCGATGACGGCGTTGGCCTCGTTGACGTCGGCGTAGGCCGCGAGCCGCGGGTCGGTCTTGCGCGTGCGGCTGAAGTCCCCAAGCCCGGTCGTGCCGTCGTCGCCGGTACGGGTGTAGATGCGGGTGAGATTGACCATGAGCCGAGCCTGCCAGACGCCTTTGCCCAGTCTTTACCCGGCGCATGCTCAGCCCGTGGGAACCGTCGCGTTCAATGGGATCCGGATGAAGAAGGCGACCGTGGATCAGCGTGGACACACGATCGTGACCCTGAGCGAGCGTCGCGACCCGTCTGGACACCATGTCTCGCTGCGCGGACGCCTCGACTTCCACACCGTGCCGGACCTGCGGATAGTGCTCCATCGCATCGTCGACGACGGCCACGACGACCTCCTCCTGGATCTCGCCGAGTGCGAGATCGGCGACGCCACCGGTTTCGGCCTCATCGTCGAGTGCCTGCGTCGAGCGCGCCGGGGTTCGCGGGCCTTCCGCATCGTCGAGGCCGACGACCGCACGCGTCGCCTGCTGCGTCGCGCCCGGCTGAACCACCTCATCGGCACCGGTTCGGCGGACCTCACCACCGCTGTCGGCTGACCTCTGCCATCCTGTCCGTGTGTCGAACCGCGTGACAGATCGTGTGGGAGAGCCGGTGGGTGACACCTCGTCCGTCCCACGGCGTGTCCTCGGCCTGGATGCCGCGCGCGGCCTCGCCGTGGTGGCCATGGTGATCGCCCACGGTGTCCCGTTTGTCAGCGGTCGCGTGTCCGAGTCCGGCGCTTTCGTGCTGCAACAGGTCAACGACCTGGCCTCACCGCTCTTCGTCCTCGTGATGGGGGTGGCCGCAGGGCTCGCCTTCGGGCGCGGAGTCGCTTCTCGGGGCATCACGCGCGCGGTGGTCAAAGGAGTGGCGTTGATCCTGTTGGGGGTCGGGCTCGAGCAGCTGGACCACTGGGTGGCCGTGATCCTCCACGTCCTCGGACTCCTGCTCATCGTCGGGACGCCCCTGCTCGTCCTGGGTTCGCGATGGTTGGTGGGGATCGCGGCCGTCCTGTTCGTGGTCGGGCCCTGGGTCATCGAGGCAGTGACGCGTGCAGCCGGCGGGGTCGCCGGCGGCGCGGCGACCACTGCGGGCTGGGCGGCCAACCCCCTCGTGCAGTGGCTCGTGACCAACACGCACTACCGCGTGCTCACGCTCCTCCCGCTCTTCCTCGTCGGCGCGGTCCTGGCTCGGCGCGGCCTGACTGACGAGCGCGCGTCGTGGTGGTGCGTCATGGGCGGGCTGGCCCTGCTCTGGGCGAGCTTTGCCGCAGAGCTGTTGGGGCACCCGGTGGTCTTCTCCGGTGACCACCCCGACCAGGTGCAGGAGAACGGACTGGCGCTCGCGGCATACGGGCTCGTCATGGCGACCGAGCTCGCGGGAGAACGACGACCATCGGTGTATGCCGTGCTTCGCCCCCTGGCGCTCGTCGGCCAGGTGGCGCTGTCGCTCTATGTGTTCCACGTGGTCCTGCTCGTTCCCCTGATCCCGGGCTTCGCCGAGGGCGGCTGGCTGCCCTTCGGTTTGCTGCTCGTGGTGGCGCTCGTCGTGGCCTGGGGCTGGGCACGGTTCGTCGGGAGCGGGCCGCTCGAGTGGCTCATCGAGCGACTTGCACCGCCCCGCCGCCCCTCGGCGGCCGCTGCGGCGTGAGGACTCTCACGACCTGAGACCCTGTCTCGGCTCGTGGGCCGCGCGTAGCGTTGCACCATGCCCGAACACCCCTCTGCCGACGCGGTTCCCGCTGCTTCCCCCGCGCGCCCCGACCGTGACCGACCGTGGGTCATGCGCACGTATGCCGGCCACTCCAGCGCCGCTGCGAGCAACGCGCTCTACCGCCGCAACCTCGAGAAGGGCCAGACCGGGCTGTCCGTGGCCTTCGACCTGCCGACCCAGACCGGCTACGACCCGGACCACGTGCTCGCCCGCGGTGAGGTCGGCAAGGTCGGCGTCCCGATCTCGCACATCGGCGACATGCGCGCCCTCTTCGACCAGATCCCCCTGGCTCAGATGAACACGTCCATGACGATCAACGCGACCGCGATGTGGCTGCTCGCGATGTACCAGGTGGCGGCCGAGGAGCAGGCCGCGGCGGCGGGCGCGGACCCGGCCGAGCTGGTCAGGGCGCTGGGTGGCACGACGCAGAACGACATCATCAAGGAGTACCTGTCGCGCGGGACCTACGTCTTCGCGCCCGCGCCATCGCTGCGGCTCATCACCGACATGGTGTCCTACACGGTCTCCGACATCCCCAGGTGGAACCCGATCAACATCTGCAGCTACCACCTGCAGGAGGCGGGCGCGACGCCGGTGCAGGAGATCGCCTACGCGATGTCGACGGCGATCGCCGTGCTCGATGCGGTGCGGGACGCGGGGCAGGTGCCGCCGGAGCGCTTCGGCGAGGTCGTCGCCCGCATCTCGTTCTTCGTCAACGCCGGTGTCCGGTTCGTCGAGGAGATGTGCAAGATGCGCGCCTTCGTCGAGCTCTGGGACGAGCTGACCCGTGACCGCTACGGCGTCACCGACGCCAAGCAGCGCCGCTTCCGCTACGGCGTCCAGGTCAACTCGCTCGGCCTCACCGAGGCCCAGCCCGAGAACAACGTGCAGCGCATCGTCCTCGAGATGCTCGCCGTCACGCTGTCCAAGGGCGCGCGCGCCCGCGCCGTGCAGCTGCCCGCCTGGAACGAGGCGCTCGGCCTGCCCCGGCCGTGGGACCAGCAGTGGTCGCTGCGGATGCAGCAGGTCCTGGCCTACGAGTCCGACCTCCTCGAGTACGACGACCTCTTCGAGGGGTCGGGCGTCGTCGAGGCCAAGGTGGCCGAGCTCGTCGCCGGAGCCAGGGCCGAGATCGACCGCGTCGCCGAGCTCGGTGGAGCCGTGGCTGCCGTCGAGAGCGGCTACATGAAGTCCGCCCTCGTCGCCTCGCACGCGCTGCGGCGCCAGCGGATCGAGGCCGGCGAGGACGTCATCGTCGGCGTCAACAAGTTCGAGACGACCGAGCCGAACCCCCTGACGGCTGATCTCGACACCGCCATCCAGACCGTCGATGCCGGGGTCGAGGCGGCCGCGGCGGCCGCCGTGCGGGAGTGGCGAGAGGCGCGCGATGCGGACCCTGCCAAGCGCGAACGAGCGGCTGCGTCGCTGGCGCGACTCAAGGCAGCCGCGCAGACGGACGAGAACCTCATGGAGGCGTCCATCGAGTGCGCCCGTGCCGAGGTGACGACGGGGGAGTGGGCCCAGGCCCTGCGTGAGGTGTTCGGCGAGTTCCGTGCGCCGACCGGTGTCACCGGCTCGGTCGGGCTGACCGGGGGTGCTGCGGGCGTCGAGCTGTCGGCCGTGCGCCAGCGGGTGGCAGGGCTGCGCGACGAGCTCGGCGAGACCCTGCGCGTCCTCGTGGGCAAGCCCGGGCTCGACGGGCACTCCAACGGTGCCGAGCAGATTGCCGTGCGTGCTCGCGATGCCGGGTTCGAGGTCGTCTACCAGGGCATCCGGCTCACGCCCGAGCAGATCGTCGCCGCTGCCGTCTCGGAGGACGTCCACCTCGTGGGCATCTCGATCCTGTCGGGCTCGCACATGGAGCTCGTCCCCGACATCCTCGAGGGACTGCGTGAGGCGGGGTCCGGTGACATCCCGGTCATCGTCGGCGGCATCATCCCGGAGTCCGACGCGGCCAGGCTGAAGGCGCTCGGCGTCGCCGAGGTGTTCACGCCCAAGGACTTCGGCCTCAACGACATCATGGGTCGCTTCGTCGACGTCATCCGCGACTCCCGCCTCCAGGCCGAGGCACCCACCGGCTGACGCCACGGCGTGTCTGTCCCCACCCGTCCGATGGGGTGAGCTCAGTGCAGACGTGGCCGTCGGGGAGCCCTCGGGTCAGAAGTGGGTGCTGCAGTGGGGTGAGGGGCTCCCGTCGGCGAGGGCGGCGAACCGGCGCAGGGCCTCGTCGCTGCCGCTGATCCGGCCGGCCTGGGCCAGTGGGTCCACGGACACGTCGCCGAGGTAGAGCGTGCCCAGAGTCTCGACGTCGAGGGTGACGTCGGGTTCGTCGGAGGTCGAGGCGATCGTCGCGCGCCCACCGGTGGCGTCGATCCGGACCGTGCCGTCGGCGTGGCCCAGCGAGTCCTCGACCCGGAGGACGAGGGAGTCGTCGGAGAACCACGGTCGCGCCTCCAGGGATACGACGAGGTCGAGGATGCGGACCCACAGGTGGTCCTGGATCGCCGTGACCCGTCGGACGCGGTGGTTGACGAGGGCATGGGTCAGGTGGTCGACGACCGGTGCAGCGGCGGTGACCACCTCGGCGAGGTCGATGTCGGCGAGGAACTGCCAGAGCGCGAGGTGTGCTGCCGGAGTGGCCGAGACCAGGTCGCGGACCGCGACCTCGGTCACATCGCCGGGTCGCTTCATGGCGTAGACCACGAAACCGTCCGGAGCGCCGTCGGCGTCGAGCCGCACCGCGATGCGCTGCTTGCGGTCCTCGCTCATCTCCTCCCAGTCGTAGCCCTTGACCCAGGACTCGTAGTAGCCGGGGCGGCCCACGCTGCCGCGCGTGAGCTCGTGGTGGCGGGCGAACACCTTCTCGACGAAGGGCCATGCCTCGCCGGAAGGGACGATGGCCACCTGCCCGCCGTCGTCCGCCCGCTCGCGCAGGCGGAACCGGGACGAGGTCTCGACGCGCACGCGCGACTCGCGAGTCGCCGGACCGAAGCCGAACCGCTGATAGATCGCACCCTCGGAGGCGGTGAGCACGGCGGCGGGGACGTCCGCGGCGACGGCGGCCTCGAGGTTTTCCGTCATGAGACGGCGCATGAGACCACGCCGCCGATGCGTCGGAGCCACGGTGACGTCGGTGATCATCCACGCAGGCATGGTCTCGGCTCCCGCGTTCATCGTCTTGACGAGGTGGCCGAACGTCGCCACCGGCACCTCGTTGGAGAGCCCGGCGACCGGCGTCGCCCATGCGCCCCGGATGACCGCCCTGTCGGCGCGGGCGGCCGCCAGCCACTCCTCACGGAAGCCCTCGTTGGGCTGGCTCTGGTGAAAGCCGCGCAGGATGGCGTCGAGCCAGCCGTTCACCCGGGCGGTGCGGTCGGGGCTCTCGTCGTCGAGGTCGAGGGTGGCGAAGGTCAGCTCGTCGGTCACCTCGACAGCCAACCAGCCATGACGGGCACTGTCGAACGGATTCGGGGCGGACGGCATACCGGCAAAGGTGTCCGGACCACGTGGGAGGGTGGAGGTGTGAGTGATCTGCAGTGCCCCGCAACCCTGCTCGTGTCGCGTCATGGTGACGCCGACTACCCGCACGCCAAGGTGCTCTCGGACGACGGGGGCTGGCTCACGGACAAGGGGAAGGCGCAGGTCCGCGATCTCGCCGAGTCGCTGCGGTCGCGCAACGTGGCGGCCGTCTGGACGAGCCGGTTGCAGCGCGCTGTCGAGTCGGGAGTCGTCGCTGCAGAGATCCTCGGCGTGCGGGCGACCGCGATCGACGGCCTCGAGGAGTTCTCGGTCGGCGCGCTCGCGGGGCGGGAGCACGACGACGCGGAGCTGAACGGCGTCTTCGAGGCCTGGAAGGCCGGTCACCTCGGGACGTTCATCCCAGGAGGGGAGAGCGGGCGGGCCGTCCTCGACCGCTACCGGGCGGCGCTCGAGGAGATCTCGGACCAGCACCGTGGCGAGACCGTGCTCGTCTTCACGCACGGCGGCGTCATGTCGTTCTGCCTGCCGCGGATGGGGCACAACGTGCGCGATGACCTTGCGGCACAACGCTTCCTGCCCAACTGCGCCGTGGCCGAGATCAGCCTCGACTCCGATGGCGTCACGGTGCACTCCTGGCCGGGCAGGGCCGACCGTTCGGTCGTCTGACGCGGGCGCAGGTCAGAAGAGGCGGTGCTCGCTGTTGTCGATGCCCTTGAGGTCGTCGTAGTCCAGGACGACGCAGCGTATGCCGCGGTCCTCGGCGAGCGTGCGTGCCTGCGGCTTGATCTGTTGTGCGGCGAAGACCCCGGTCACCGGGGCGAGGTGCGTGTCGCGGTTCATGAGCTCGAGGTAGCGGGTGAGCTGCTCGACCCCGTCGATGTCACCCCGGCGCTTGATCTCGACGGCCACGGTCGCTCCGGCAGCGTCCTTGCAGAGGATGTCGACCGGGCCGATGGGGGTCATGAACTCGCGCCGGGTCAGGGTGTAGCCGTCGCCGAGGGTGGTGATGTGCTCGGCGAGCAGGCGCTGGAGGTGCGCCTCGACGCCGTCCTTGACCAGGCCGGGGTCGACCCCGAGGTCGTGGCTGGTGTCGCTGTGGACCTCGTGGAGCCGCACCCGCAGCCGGTCCTCGGACTTGGCGTGCTGCACGACCCACACGGCGGTGACACCGTCCGCCACCTCGCTCTCGTCCGGCTCGACCTCGGCCATGGCGCAGGGCGGTGACATCCAGTTGAGCGGCTTGTAGGAGCCGCCGTCGGAGTGGATGAGCACCGAGCCGTCGGCCTTGACCATGAGCAGCCGGGTCGCGAGGGGGAGGTGGGCCGTCAGCCGACCGTCGTAGTCGACGCTGCACTTCGCAATCACCACTCGCACCGGGCCACCCTAGTCGGCGCCGCCAGCGGGACACGTGCGGGCGCGAACCACCACAGCCGCGAACCCGGCACACGAAATGGGAATGCACCTGCCCGGCGATGTCTTGGACACTGGTGATGCGGGCTCACCGGTGCGCGCCGCGACCATGATCGACCACCCACGTTCCAGGAGTCAGCAGTGCGCGCCCGCCCCGTCCCCCATTCCTCCGAGATCCTCGCCGAGCCGCTCGGTGGCACCTCAGCGCCGGCTGCCACCACCCCCGTCGGGCGCGCCTACCTGCGCATGGTGCTCGTCCTGGGTGCCCTGGTCGCGCTCGGCCCCCTGACCATCGACACCTACCTGCCCGCGCTGCCGACGCTCGCGGAGGACCTCGGCGCCACCGAGCCGCAGGTGCAGTTCACACTGACCGGCATCATGCTCGGCCTCGGTCTCGGCCAGCTCGTGCTGGGCCCGGTCTCGGATGCCGTCGGCCGTCGCCGCGTCATGCTCGGCGGCATCGCCGCCCATGCGGTGATGTCCGTGCTGGCCGGGCTCGCGCCCTCGATCGAGGTGCTCACCGCGGTGCGCATCGGCCAGGGCATCTCCGGTGCAGCGGTCGCGGTCACCGCGATGGCGGTCGTGCGCGACCTCTTCACGGGGCGGCGGGCGGCCGGCCTGCTCAGCCACCTGACCCTGGTCATCGGCGTTGCTCCCATTCTCGCTCCGTCGCTCGGTGGCCTCCTGCTGCAGCTCACGGGCTGGCGCGGGATCTTCGGGGCGCTGGCCGGCATCGCGGTCGTGCTCTTCGTCGTCGCGCTCCGCGGGATGGACGAGACCCTGCCGGTGCACCGCCGTCGGCCGGCGCGCGTGGGCGCCACCCTGCACACGTATGCCGGTCTGTTGCGTGACCGTGCCTTCGTCGGCCTGGTCCTGCTCGCGGGACTGATGTTCAGCGCCCTCTTCGCCTATGTCGCCGGCTCGTCCTTCGTCCTCCAGGAGTTCTATGGCCTGGACGAGCAGCAGTTCGGCATCCTCTTCGGGGTCAACGCCGCTGGGCTCATCGTGGCGACCCAGGTCAACCCGTTCCTGCTCCGCCGGTGGGAGCCGCAGCACATCCTGACCGGCGGAGTGGTCCTGGGCATGGTCGCGACGAGCTCCATGCTCGTGGCCGCAATGGTCGATGCACCACTGGTGCTGGTGCTCGTGCCGCTCTGGTTCGTCATGTTCGCGGTGGGACTGTCCTTCCCCAACACTCCGGCGCTCGCCCTGTCACGTCACGGTGAGGCTGCCGGCTCGGCCGCCGCGCTGCTGGGTGCCATCCAGTTCGGCATGGCGAGCATCATCACCCCGCTGACGGGGCTCCTCAGCACGGGCGATGCGGTCGGCATGGCCGTGGTGATGACCGGGGCCATCTGGCTGGGTGCCGTCGTCCTGGTGGTCCTCGTGCAGCCGTGGAAGATCGCCTCGGAGTCGGAGGCCGACGACACCCTCGACGCCAGCGAGGTCACGAACACTGCAGACGTCTCCGACGTCGCGCTCGCCGCGTCGCGCTGACCCCGCACCGCCCGGCCGGGGTGGGCAGGCTCACGTCGGATCGATGACGACACGGCATACCCACTCTGGGAGACTCGCGGACATGTCACGCGAGTTCACCAGGGTAGGCGTCATCGGGCTGGGCACCATGGGTGCCGGAATCGTGGAGGTGTTCGCGCGCAACGGGATCGACGTCGTCGCCGTCGACGTCACCGAGGAGGCGGTCGAGCGGGGGCGCTCCTTCCTCGCGAAGTCGACCGGGCGCGCGCTCGACCGCGGCAAGATCGACCAGGCCGCCCATGACACCCTCCACGGCCACGTCACCTACGCCACCGACTTCGAGTCGCTCGTGGACTGCCAGCTCGTCGTCGAGGCCGTGCCCGAGCACCTCGACCTCAAGAAGGAGATCTTCGCCAAGCTCGACGCGATCGTCTCCCCGGACGCCATCCTCGCGACGAACACCTCGTCGCTGCCCGTCACCGAGATCGCCGCGTCGACGAGCACGCCCAAGCGCGTCGTCGGCATGCACTTCTTCAACCCGGCGCCGGTCCAGCAGTTCGTCGAGGTCATCCGCACCGTCATCACCGCCGACGACGTCTTCGAGGACGTCAAGGCCCTCGCCGAGCGGATCGACAAGAAGCCGGTCATCGTCGGTGACAAGGCGGGCTTCATCGCCAACGCCCTGCTCTTCGGTTACCTCAACCACGCGGTGTCGATGTTCGAGAGCCGCTACGCCACCCGCGAGGACATCGACGCGGCGATGAAGCTCGGCTGCGGCTACCCGATGGGCCCGCTCGCGCTGCTCGACCTCATCGGTCTCGACACGGCATACGAGATCCTCGACACGATGTACAAGCAGGGGCGCGACCGACTCCACGCACCCAGCCCGATCATCAAGCAGATGGTGTCCGCGGGTCTCAAGGGACGCAAGACCGGGCGCGGTTTCTACACGTATGCCGCAGCCGGCTCCCCGGAGGTCGTCGCCGACGTGCACACGCCTCCCGAAGGCACCGCCGAGGGCGTGCAGCTGCGCGAGATCTCGTCGGTCGGCGTCGTCGGCTCCGGCACGATGGCCATCGGCATCATCGAGGTCTTCGCCAAGGCGGGCAAGAGCGTGACCTTCGTCGCCCGCAGCCAGGACAAGCTCGCCGGTGTCCGGACCGCGATCGAGAGGTCCCAGGCGCGGGCGGTCGAGAAGGGCCGTGCGACGCAGGAGGAGGCCGACGCGCTGCTGGCGCTCCTGCACCCGACGACGGAGCGCGCCGACCTCGCCGCGGTCGACCTCGTCGTCGAGGCGATCGCCGAGGACCTCACGGTCAAGCAGGAGCTCTTCACCGAGCTCGACGCCATCTGCAAGCCCGGCGCCATCCTCGCGACGACGACCTCGTCGCTGCCGATCATCGACTGCGCCCGCGTGACCTCGCGCCCGCAGGACGTCGTCGGCATGCACTTCTTCAACCCCGCGCAGGTCATGAAGCTCGTCGAGGTCGTCCACACCGTCTCGACGGCCGACGACGTCGTCGCGACCGTCCAGGAGCTGTGTCGCGAGATCGGCAAGCACCCGGTGACCTGTGGGGACCGGTCGGGCTTCATCGTCAACGCCCTGCTCTTCCCTTACCTCAACGACGCGATCAAGATGCTGTCGGCCAACTACGCCAGCGTCGACGACATCGACACCGCGATGAAGACCGGCTGTGGCCTGCCGATGGGGCCGTTCGAGCTCCTCGACGTCGTCGGGCTCGACGTGTCCCTGGCGATCGAGCGCGAGCTCTACATCGAGTTCCGCGAGCCGGGCTATGCGCCGGCGCCGTTGCTCGAGCACCTCGTGACGGCGGGCTACCTCGGCCGCAAGACGGGACGCGGTTTCCGCACCTACGCCTGACGGGGCTCGGCGCGGGAGGGGCGCCCGTCGTGAACCCATTCGTCGAGATCGGGTGACACGCGCGGGATCAGGGCGACGTGCCTGCGTGTCCCCCGATCTCGTCCGCGCCTGTGGATGACTCTGCGACCGGATCCAGGATCTCGGCGACAGTGCTGACATGTCTGCCGCCGATCCACTCCTCCCGCCCTCACCGTTCACCCTGGACGACGCCCGGTCCATCGGCCTCACTCCCACGCAGTGGCGCAACCCGGACCTGATCAGAGTCACTCGTGGTGTCAAGGCGACCGCGGAGATCGCCGAGTTCGAGGGTCAGTGCCGTGCCTTCGCGCTTGCCCTGCCCGACGACGTCGCGTTCAGCCACCTCACTGCCGCGCGCCTCTGGGGTCTTCCGCTTCCCTCGTGGGCTGAGGCCGCCCCCGGCTTCGACGTGATGCGCAACTCGGGTAGGGCCGTGATCGAGCGCCACGAATGCCGCGGGCACAGGGGCTTGGAACGCCGTCACTGCCGCACCGTGCGGGGTCTCGACCTGACGAGCATCGCCGACACCTTGGTGGACCTCGCTGAGGTCCGCCGACCGCAGGCCTTGAGCGCGGACGACCTCGTCGTGCTGGCCGATGCCGTGCTCATGCGGCTGGCCGAGCAGATCGAGGTGCGACCCGGCGAGGAGGAGTGGGAGGCGGTCGCCCGGTTCGACATGGAGCGGGGTGACGGTGCCCCGCGGCTCGACCGGCACGATGTGCTCCACCGAGCCCTGGATCGGCGGGTGCGTCCTCGCGGCGCCAAGCGCCTCCGGCTGGCGCTGGGGTTGGCGCGCGTCGGGTCGCGCTCCCCGATGGAGACACGATCGAGGCTCCTGTTCGTGCGGCGAGGGTTCCCCGAGCCGGAGCTGAACGCCACCTTGACCGGTCCCGGTGGCCGTCTGCTCGAGGGCGACTTCGTCTGGCGAGACCAGAAGGTCATCGGCGAGTACCAAGGAGCGCACCACGGGGGACGTCGTCAACGCAGCGTGGATGTCGCCCGTCGCGACCTGGCCGAGGACGACGGGTGGCGCATGGTCGAGTTCTGGGCCAAGGACGTCCACCAGGCGACGCGACGCCGGACCTTCCTCCGAAGACTCGCCGGCAGACTGGGCCTGGACCTCGAATCCCTTGACCTCAGCTGATCGACGCGGATCGAGATCGGGTGACGCGCGGGGGCTCGGATCGACTTGCCTGCGTCTCATCCGATCTCGACCGTCCATCGATCAGCATGCCATTGCCACCACGGGTGGGTAGCCTCCGCGTGTGAGCCCTGCCCCGAACCTTCCCGCCCGTGCCCGGGTCGTCATCATCGGCGGCGGGGTCATCGGGACCTCGATCGCCTACCACCTCGCCCACGAGGGCGTCACCGACGTGGTGCTCGTCGAGCGCGACCGCCTGACGAGTGGCACGACGTGGCACGCGGCCGGGCTGATGACCTGCTTCGGGTCCACGAGCGAGACGCTCACCGGCATACGCCTCTACTCGCGTGACCTCTTCGCGCGGCTCGAGGCCGAGACCGGGCTGTCGACGGGCTTCCGACCGGTGGGTGTCATCGAGGCGGTGGGTGAGACCGACCGGCTCGAGGAGTACCGGCGGGTCGCGGCCTTCCAGCGCCGGCTCGGGCTCGAGGTCGACGAGATCGGCCCGCGCGAGATGGCCGATCTCTTCCCGCTCGCTGACATGGACGGCCTCACGGCGGGCTTCCACGTCCCCGGCGACGGTCGGGTCAACCCGGTCGACCTCACCATGTCGCTCGCCCGCGGCGCCAAGAACCTCGGCGTCCGCATCGTCGAGGGCGTGACTGCGGGCGACGTCATCACCCGTGTCGACGGCGCGCTGCCGCGCATCACCGGACTGCGCACCGATGCCGGGGACATCGAGTGCGAGATCGTCGTCAACTGCACCGGCATGTGGGCGCGCCAGCTGGGGGAGCGGCACGGCGTCGTCATCCCCAACCAGGCGGCCGAGCACTACTACCTCATCACCGACACGATCCCCGGGCTCGACCCCGACGGGCCGGTCTTCGAGGACCCGGCTCGCCACGGCTACTACCGCGAGGAGGGCGGCGGCATGATGGTCGGCCTCTTCGAGCCGGTCGCCGCCGCGTGGAAGCTCGACGGCATTCCCGACGACTTCTCCTTCGGCACCCTGCCGGCCGACTGGGAGCGCATGGCCCCGACCCTCGAGACCGCCATGTCGCGCGTGCCGGTGACCCTGGACGTCGGCGTCCGCACCTTCTTCTGCGGGCCCGAGTCCTTCACCCCCGACCGGCTTCCTGCCGTCGGTGAGGCGCCCGACCTCCAGGGCTACTTCGTCGCGGCGGGCCTCAACTCGGTCGGCATCCTCAGCAGTGGGGGTCTGGGTCGGGTCGTTGCCCACTGGATCGCACAGGGGCGTCCGGACGTCGATGTCACCGCGATCGACGTGGCCCGCTTCCGGCCGCACCAGCTCCACCGCGACTACCGCCGCGACCGGGTCATGGAGGTGCTCGGCAAGACCTACGCCGCACACACGCCCGGCGTCGAGCTCCTCACCGGACGCGGCACCTTCGTCTCACCTGTCCACGACGAGATGGTCGCCGCCGGCGCGAAGCTCAAGGACGTCTCGGGCTGGGAGAGCGCGGACTGGTATGCCGGTGACGGACAGAGCGCGCGCGTCACCCCCTCGTGGGGCCGGCAGCCGTGGTTCGACAGGTGGGAGGCCGAGCACCGGGCCGTGCGCGAGGCCGTGGGCCTCATCGACATGTCCTTCATGGCGACGTTCGAGGTGACCGGGCGCGACGCCGGCGCCATCCTGCAGCGGGTCAGCGCCGGCCACGTCGACGGCGACGTGGACCGGATCACCTACACCCAGTGGCTCGGACCCGACGGCGGCATCGAGGCCGACCTCACCGTGACCAAGCGCGGCGAGAACGACTTCCTCGTCGTCGCCTCCGACACGGCTCATGGCCACACCCTGGCGTGGCTGCGCCGGCAGGTCGGCGACTGGGACGTCACGATCGAGGACGTCACCGAGGCGACCGGCCAGCTCAACGTCCAGGGCCCGGCGTCGCGAGAGCTCCTCACCAGGCTCACCGACGTTGACCTCTCGGACGACGCCTTCCCGTTCCGGACGGCTCGCAGCATCATGGTCGCCGGGGTGGAGGTCCTGTGCGTGCGCATCACCTACGTCGGCGAGCTCGGCTACGAGCTGTACGTTCCACGCGACCGGACCGCAGCGGTCTGGACGGCCCTGCGCACGGAGGGCACGGCATACGGGCTTCTGCCTGTGGGTCTGCGAGCGCTCGGTTCGCTCCGTCTCGAGAAGGCCTACCGCGACTACGGCCACGACATCGACAACACCGACACCGTGGGCATGGCCGGTCTCGGCTTCGCCGTCGACCCGGGGCACGACTTCATCGGGCGCGACGCCGTGCAGACCGAGCGCGAGCAACCTCGCCACGACCGGCTCGTCCAGGTGCTGCTCACCGACCCGGAGCCGTTGATGTTCGGCGCCGAGGTGCTGTTGCGTGACGGGGTGCCGGTGGGTGACGTGCGGTCAGCGTCCTACGGGTGGACGCTCGGTGGCGCAGTGGGCATCGGCTCGGTCGCAGCCGACGGACCCGTGACCAAGGCCTGGCTCGACGAGGGGACCTGGGAGGTCGACGTCGCGGGCACGCTGGTCCCGGCCGTGGTGTCCCTGCGCCCGCTCTACGACCCCACCAGCGCGCGGGTGCGGGCCTGAGTCGGCCGGTATCAGGTGAGGGCGGGCAGCCCCGGACCGTCGAGGTCGGCCAGTGCGGCGTCACGGCCGGACACGGCGAGCAGCAACGACAGGGCCGGTCCGCTCACCTCGGGGCCGTCACCGATGACGACGTCGCTGTCCGTGGCTCGTAGGCGCACCCGGGCAATGCGCTACTTGCCGCCGCCCATGCCGACCGATGTCCTCGCCTGGTAGCGCAGGGCCCGTTCGACGCCCTCCTTGGCATAAGCCCGAGTGATCCCCAGCGGACGCCGGATGTCCTCGCCGTGGACGACCTCCTCGACCAGCCGGCTGTCCAGGCGGGCCGGCGGCCCTGTGCGGCGGTCGACGACGGCCCGCAGGTTCGCAAGGGTGTCGGCCGGGGAGTCGCCCAGGGCGCGGGCCACGCCCGTCGCGTTCTGCCGGTCGAAGTCGAACCGTGCCCTCGACATGGCGACGACGATGCCCAGTCGCGTCGTGAGCGCGTTGTTGACGAGATGGGCCGCCACCTCGCGCACGGTCCAGTCGCCGCACAGTGACTGCTCGTCCCATTGGCTCGCCTCGAGGCCCGAAAGGTCCTCGACCAGCGCCAGCCGCTCCGCTCGCACCATGTCCCACGTGTCAGTCATGGCTGCACCCTCCCAGCCCCCGGTGACAGCGACTCTGCGAGTCTTGACCCATGCCCCGTGCCAACCGCCGACGACCCGAGGACGTGCCCCTCGCGATGGGGCGCCTCGGCCGTGGGGCGACGACCACGGAGACGTATGCCGGCCAGCGCTGGACCGTGCGTCGCCTCACCGGGGAGTCCTCGGAGCGGGCCTACCTCTGCCCCGGATGCGAGCAGGACATCGTGCCCGGAACGCCCCATGTGGTCGCCTGGCCCGAGGAGGGTGTCGGTGGTGTCGGCGACCGTCGACACTGGCACACGCCGTGCTGGTCGGCGCGCGAAAGACGACAACCGCGAGGCGCGTTCCGCTGACCTGCGATGATGCCCGCGAAGCCTTCCGACGAGGAGATCGACGTGAACGTGAGCTGGGGCAGGAACTCGGTGCGCAGCTGGCGCGACTATCGCCAGCGTCAGCGTGCCGCACTGCGGGAGAGCAACCGCATCCGCTACGAGGACGAGCACCTCGAGCGCAGCCTCATGAACGACGTCCTCGGCGCAGAGGCGGACCCCCCCGAGGCAGGGCCGGAGTCCGGCGCCGAGAGCATCCCGGGGGCAGAGGGTGCGGACCAGGCCGCCGGACGCCGCTCGCCTGACACGGCCGGGACGACCCAGTTCGGTGAGATGGGCCGTCCCATGAACCGGCACTCGCCGTTCTACCTCGGCTTCGTCGGAGCCCTCGGAGCCCTGATCGCCATCGGTCTGTGGCACTCGCTCGGGCGGCTGGCCACGACTCTCACGATCCTCGTCGTCGCGCTCTTCCTCACCCTCGCCCTCAACCCGATGGTCGAGTGGCTGGGCCGGCGCGGTCTCAAGCGCTCGCTCTCGGTGGCGATCGTCTTCGTGGGCCTCATCGTCGTCTTCGTCCTGCTCGGTCTGCTCGTCTTCCCCCCTGTGGTGACCCAGGGCAGCGAGCTCGTCCAACAGGCACCGACCTATCTCGACCGGATCCTCGGAACCTCCTGGGTCCAGGAGCTCGACAAGAACTACGACGTGGTCGACAAGATCAACGAGGAGTTCAACAAGCGCCTCACCGACGAGACCTTCATCAGCTCGCTCCTCGGCGGCGTGCTCGGGGCCGGTCGAGCCGTCCTCAACGGCGTCTTCCAGACCTTCACCATCCTCATCCTCACGCTCTACTTCCTGGCGTCCCTGCCCAGGATGAAGAAGATCGCGTACTCGATGGTGCCCGCCAGCCGCCGCAACCGCTTCGCGCAGCTGAGTGAGGAGATCATGCGGCGTACCGGGTCCTACGCCGTCGGACAGGTGGCCATCGCCACGATCAACGCCATCCTCAGCTACGTGATGATGCTGCTCCTCGGGATCCCGTATGCCGCGGTGCTGGCCGTGGTGGTCGGCTTCCTAGGTCTCATCCCGATGGTCGGCGCGACCCTGGGCGCTGCCGTCGTCTGCCTCGTGGCGTTCTTCGACGAGCCCAGGGTCGCGCTCTTCGCCGCGATCTACTACCTCGTTTACCAGCAGATCGAGAACTACGTCATCGCGCCCAAGATCATGCAGCGCACGGTCTCGGTGCCCGGAGCCCTCACGGTGGTCGCCGCCCTCGCCGGAGGCACCCTGCTCGGAGTGCTCGGTGCGCTGCTCGCCATCCCGGTGGCCGCCGCGCTCCTGCTCCTCGTCGACGAGGTCCTCATCCCGCGCCAGCGCCACCAGTAGGTCGTTGGGCGCGGGCGGTCAGGCGTCGCGGAAGCGGTTGATCTCGGCCTCGTAGCGCGCGCGCTTCACGGGGTCGGAGATGCCGAGGCCGGCCTCCGGGGCGAGGGTGAGGACGCCGACCTTGCCCTGGTGCGCGTTCTGGTGGACGTCGAGCGCGGCCTGTCCGACCTCCTCGAGGGGGTAGGTCTTGCTCAGCGTCGGGTGGATGAGGCCGCGGTTGATGAGCTCGTTGGCCTCCCACGCCTCGCGGTAGTTGGCGAAGTGCGAGGAGAGGATCCGCTTGAGGTTCATCCAGAGGTAGCGGTTGTCGTACTCGTGCATGAAGCCCGAGGTCGACGCGCAGGTGATGATCGTGCCGCCCTTGCGCGCCACATAGACGCTGGCGCCGAAGGTCTCGCGGCCAGGGTGCTCGAAGACGATGTCGACGTCGTGCCCGCCCGTGAGCTCACGGATCTTCTTGCCGAGTCGCTGCCACTCCTTGGAGTCCTGAGCGGTGTTCTCGTCGTTCCAGAACCGGTAGCCCTCGGCGCTCCGGTCGATGATCAGCTCGGCGCCCATCGCCCGGCAGATCTCGGCCTTCTCGGGGGAGGACACCACGCAGACCGGAGTCGCACCCGCAGCCAGCGCCATCTGCGTCGCGTAGGACCCGAGCCCACCCGAGGCACCCCAGATGAGCACCCGGTCACCGAGCTTGAGGGCGGCACCGTTCTTGGAGATGAGCTGCCGGTATGCCGTGCTGTTCACCAGTCCGGGTGAGGCCGCCTCCTCCCAGCTGAGGTGGGTGGGCTTGGGCATGAGCTGGTTGGTCTTGACGATCGCCAGCTCGGCCAGGCCGCCGAAGTTGGTCTCGAAGCCCCAGATGCGCTGCTGCGGGTCGAGCATCGTGTCGTTGTGCCCGTCCGCGTCCTCGAGCTCGACGGAGAGGCAGTGCGCGACGACCTCGGTCCCGACCTTCCACTTGCCGACGCCGGGCCCGGTGCGCAGCACGACGCCGGCGAGGTCGGAGCCGACGACGTGGTAGGGCAGGTCGTGGCGCTTCGCGTACTCGGACGTGCGGCCGTAGCGCTCGAGGAAGCCGAAGGTCGAGACCGGCTCGAAGATCGAGGTCCACACGGTGTTGTAGTTGATGGCGCTGGCCATGACGGCGACGAGGGCCTCTCCCGGGGCGAGCTCGGGGACCGGGACGTCGTCGATGTGGAGGGACTTGCGCGGGTCCTTCTCCCTGGCGGTCAGTCCCTGGAACATGTCCACCTCGTCCTTGTGGACGGTCGCGGCCCGGTAGGTCGCAGGGATGGAGAGGTTCGCGTAGGTCTCCTCGGTGCGGTCACCGCTGAGGATGGCGTCGCGGATCTGGTCCATGAGAGGTGGTGCTCCTTGGTCGATGGGCGAGTCGGTGAGGCGGGAGGGTCTCGCAGCGGCGATCACCTGGGGTGCTGCGGCAAGGGTCAGTCAGTGTGGGGAGGCGGGCTCGACGAGCTCGACGAGGATGCCGCCCGCGTCCTTGGGGTGGATGAAGTTCACCCGTGAGTTCGACGTGCCGCGCTTCGGCTCCTCATAGAGCAGGCGCAGTCCGCGGTCGCGCAGGGTCGCGCTTACCCCCTCGATGTCGGTCACGCGGTAGGCCACCTGCTGGACGCCGGGCCCGGACCGGTCGAGGAACTTCGCGATGGTCGACTCGGGGGACAGGGGAGCGAGCAGCTGGATGTGCGAGCCGGAGTCGCCGACCGCCATCATCGCCTCGCGGACCCCCTGCTCCTCGTTGACCTCCTCGTGCGCGAGCGTCATCCCGTAGGTGTCGCGATAGAAGGCGATCGCGAGGTCGAGATCGGCGACGGCGACTCCGACGTGGTCGATCGCCGTGAACAGCGAGGACAGGGGAGAAGGCTCCGGCGGGGACTGGCTCATGGGACCGAAGCCTAGGGAGGTGAGCCAGCGGCATACAGGTTTTCCGGGTGTGGTGATCGACACCTACGGGACGTCCGTCACAACGCCGTTCGGCTCCGGACGAGCGAGTGGCTAGCATCGGGGGGAGCCCCTTGGGCGCCCAGCCCGACCCCGACGTTGGAGGACCGCAGTGAGCACCGCCCCGACCCAGAACACCGACCCCACAGTTCTCGTCGCGGGGGCGAGGACCCCGATGGGCCGCATGAGCGGCAGCCTCAAGGGCTTCAGCGGCTCCGACCTCGGCGGGTTCGCCATCAAGGGCGCCCTGGAGAAGTCGGGCGTCAGCCCCGAGGACGTCGACTACGTGATCATGGGCCAGGTCCTCACCGCCGGCGAGGGCCAGATCCCGGCGCGCCAGGCCGCGGTCAAGGCGGGCATCCCGATGAACATCCCGGCGCTCACCATCAACAAGGTCTGCCTGTCGGGCATCGACGCCATCGCGCTCGCGGACCAGCTCATCCGTGCCGGCGAGTTCGAGGTCGTGGTCGCCGGTGGCCAGGAGTCGATGACCAACGCCCCACACCTGCTGCCCAAGAGCCGCGACGGCTTCAAGTACGGCGACGTGATCCTCAAGGACCACATGGCCCAGGACGGCCTCTGGGACGTCTTCACCGACCAGGCGATGGGGCTGCTCACTGAGGCGGCCAACACCGACGAGGTCGAGTTCAGCCGCGAGGAGCAGGACGCCTTCGCCGCCCGCAGCCACCAGCTCGCGGCCAAGGCGTGGAAGGACGGCCTCTTCGACGACGAGGTCGTCACCGTCTCCATCCCGCAGCGCAAGGGCGACGCACTCGACTTCCGTGACGACGAGGGGATCCGCCCCGACACCACGCCCGAGTCGCTTGCTCGCCTGCGCCCGGCCTTCTCCAAGGACGGCACCATCACGGCCGGGTCCGCGTCGCAGATCTCCGACGGTGCGTGCGCCGTCGTCGTTATGAAGAGGTCCAAGGCACAGGAGCTGGGCCTCACGTGGCTCGCCGAGATCGGTGCCCATGGCGTCGTCGCAGGGCCGGACTCCACGCTGCAGAGCCAGCCGGCCCGCGCCATCGTCAAGGCGTGCGAGCGTCAGGGCATCACCGCGGCCGACCTCGACCTCGTCGAGATCAACGAGGCCTTCGCTGCCGTCGGGCTCGCCTCGACCAAGGAGCTGGGCATCGACGAGGACAAGGTCAACGTCAACGGCGGCGCCATCGCCCTCGGCCACCCCGTGGGCATGTCGGGTGCGCGCATCGCACTCCACCTCGCGCTCGAGCTCAAGCGTCGCGGTGGCGGCACCGGTGCGGCCGCGCTCTGCGGTGGCGGTGGGCAGGGCGACGCCCTCATCCTCACCGTTCCGTCGCAGCAGTGACCGGCTGACCCGCCGACCTCGACCGAGCCGACCGCCATCGCGCAGGCACGCCGCACCGTCGACGTCCCCTCTCTCGTCGCTGGAGCGAGAGAGGGGCGTTCGCGTGCGGTGGCCCGGCTCATCTCGCTCGTCGAGGACGGGCACGCTGCCCTGCCCGAGGTGATGGCCGCCCTGGCTCCCCACGGCGGCAACACCCACGTCATCGGCCTCACCGGGTCACCCGGGGTCGGCAAGTCGACCACGACCGCGGCCCTCATCGCCGCCTTCCGTGCGCAGGACAAGCGCGTCGCCGTCCTGGCGGTCGACCCGTCGTCGCCGTTCTCCGGCGGCGCCCTGCTGGGTGACCGCATCCGGATGGAGCAGCACGCCACGGACCCGGGCGTCTTCATCCGCTCCGTCGCGTCGCGAGGTCACCTCGGTGGTCTGTCCTTCGCGACTCCCCAGGCACTGCGCGTCCTCGACGCCGCCGGGTTCGACGTCGTCCTCCTCGAGACGGTCGGGGTCGGACAGTCCGAGGTCGAGGTGGCGGCCCGCGCGGAAACGACCGTCGTCATCGTCGCCCCGGGCATGGGCGACGGGGTCCAGGCCGCCAAGGCGGGCATCCTCGAGATCGGTGACGTCTTCGTCGTCAACAAGGCCGACCGGGACGGCGCCGACGACACGGTCCGCGACCTGCGGCACATGATCCAGCTCGGCAACCCCGAGCGCTCCGTCGACTGGCGGACCCCGGTGGTGAGGACCGTCGCGAGCCGAGGGGACGGCATACCCGATCTCGTCGAGTCGCTTGTGGCACACCGGGGCTGGCTCACGTCGTCAGGGGCGCTCGCCGATCGCAGGCGACGTCGTGCCCGGGCCGAGATCGAGGCCATCGCCCTGGCAACCCTGCGCCGGCGGCTCGGTGACGGGGGAGGCCTGGTGACCGACGCGGTCGCGAGTGCCGTCGCCTCCGGCGACACGGACGTGTATGCCGCAGCGCGCGAGGTCGTGGACCGGCTCACCGGGGAGCCCGGACGCCAGTAGCGTGAGTCGCGTGACACCTGAAGACACGCGCCCGACCCCTGTCATCCTCGTCCTCGGCGCCGACTACCGCGACGCCATGGTGGACGTCCTCACCCAGCGCTACTCGGTGGACTACGAGATCATCGCGCCGTCGACCATGGAGGAGACCATCGAGGTCCTCACGGACCTCAGGACCGGCAGCCGACCGGTCGCCCTGGCCGCCTGCGAGTTCTTCGCGGAGGGTGAGAAGGCCACCCACCTGCTGGCCAAGTTCCAGAAGTTCATGCCGAGCGCCCGCCGGCTCGTGTACGTCCCGGTGGATCGCTTCCGCGGGTCGGTGGCCCAGCTGCGCGAGAGCCTCGCCGAGGGCAGGCTCGACCTCTATCTCATGCTGCCGCAGGGGGCGCGGGACGAGGAGTTCCACACGGCGATCTCCGAGACGCTGTCGGACTGGGCGCAGTCGGCGAGCTACTCCGAGATCGACGGGACCCGGATCATCGCGGACGGGCCATCACCCGACCTGGCCCGGATCCGTGACTTCCTCGACCGGATGGGCCTGCCCAACACGGTGCACGCCCCCGACAGCCCCGCCGGTGTCGCTGCGCTCGCCGCTGCGGGCCCGGACGCGACCCTGCCCCTGCTCCAGGCACCGCACGACGACTACCTGCTGTCCAACCCGTCGAACGCGGACCTCGGAGCCGTCCTCTACGGGCGGCCGGCAGACATCGGTGAGGAGGCCATCTGCGACCTTGTCATCGTCGGCGCCGGACCCGCCGGGCTCGGAGCCGCTGTCTATGCGGCGTCCGAAGGGCTCGACACGCTCATCATCGACCAGGGCCCGATCGGCGGGCAGGCCGGGACGAGCTCGATGATCCGCAACTACCTCGGCTTCCCGCGAGGCATCTCGGGGATGCGGTTGGCGCAACGGGCGCGGTCGCAGGCCGTGCGGTTCGGCGCCCGGTTCCTCGCCGGGCAGGAAGTGACTGCCCTGAGGGTCGGCGACGGTCCGGACGGGTGCCACGTCGTGGAGCTCGGCGGGTCGAGCGTGCGTGGCCGGACGGTGCTCATCGCGACCGGGGTCGACTACCGACGCCTCGGAGTCGAGCCCCTCGAGGACCTCGTCGGTCGAGGGGTCAACTACGGCGCCGCGGCCAGCACGTCACGAGAGGTCAAGAACAAGGACGTGTTCGTCGTGGGCGGAGGCAACAGCGCCGGTCAGGCCGCCGTGCACCTGTCCCGGTTCGCGCGGCACGTGACGATCCTCGTCCGTCGCGAAGGGCTCGGCGCCACGATGTCGAGCTACCTCATCCGTGAGATCGAGGGCAACCCGCGCATCACCGTCCGACCGCGGACGGTCGTGACCGACGGAGGCGGCGAGGGCCATCTCGAGTGGCTCACCCTGCGCGACGTCGACTCCGGCGCCGAGGAGCGGGTCGACGCTGCGGGGCTCTACCTCCTCATCGGCGCGGAGCCGACCTGCCAGTGGCTCCCGCCGGTGGTGGCGAGGGACGACCTCGGCTTCGTCCTCGCCGGTGCCGACACTCCGTGGCAGTCATGGCAGGGCGGCCGGCCACCGGAGCCCTATGCGACGACCGTGCCCGGGATCTATGTCGCCGGAGACATCCGGTGCGGCTCGATGAAGCGGGTCGCCTCGGCCAGCGGAGAGGGCGCCGGCGTGGTGCCCCTCGTCCACGCGTTCCTCGCGCCGGACGCCGGCTGAGCCGGGACGGAGTGCGCCGAGCGGGAGGTGCGCCGGGCGCGGACCGGGGCGGACGGCATACGGTGTCGTCATGCTCGTTGCCTTCTCCGTGTCCCCGTCCGTCGCCGATGACCAGGGGGGAGTGACCGGTGCCGTCGCCGACGCCGTGCGCATCGTCCGTGAGAGCGGTCTGCCACATCGCACCGACTCGATGTTCACGACGATCGAGGGTGAGTGGGACGAGTGCATGGCCGTCGTCAAGGCCTGTGTCGATGCCCTGGCCGCTCACGGGCCGCGCGTCGGGCTCGTCCTCAAGGCCGACATCAGACCGGGCCGCACCGGGGAGCTCGAGGGCAAGCTCGAACGGCTCGAGGCCGCCCTCCAGGACGACTGAGCGGCTTGCGCGTCAGGAGTCGCTGAAGAGCGCTGCCAGCTCGGGGTGGGCCCGGCGATAGCCCTCGAAGAGGGCCCGGGCCGTCGACACCGAGTCGACGAGCGGATGCAGCGCGAACGCCGTGACCGCCGCCCGCGCGGAGCCGGTCGTGGCCGCCTCGATGACGAGGCGCTCCACGGCCTTGACCTGCTGCATGAGGCCGAGCATGTGGCCCTCCACCGGCGCGAGGGGGCCGGCATGCGGACCCTCGCGGTCGACGACGCACGGGATCTCGACGACGGCGTCGCCCGGCATACCCGGCACGGCTCCGCCTCCGCGGATGTTGAGGATCATCGACGACGACTCGCCACGGCTGATCGCCGCCATGATCGCGAGGGCAACTCCCTCGTAGCCGCCGCCGGCGACGTCGGACTCGTCCCGCTCCTCGTCCGCAGCGCGGGCCTCACGCATGTAGGTCGCGTCGCGCTCCTCCCGGACCCGCGTCCACTCCGCTGCAGCCTCGTCGGGGTCGTCCGCGACGGCGGCGTAGAAGGCGGCCTGCTGGTCACGGAGGAACTCGCCGCGGGTCTGCGGTGCTGCCAGGATCGCGGCCCGGGCCTCGCGGTCGAAGTAGTAGTAGTAGAGGTACTCGTTGGGGATGGCGCCCAGCGCCTGGATCCACTCCGCGCCGAAGAGCCGCCCCTCCTCGAGGGTCTGGAGGGCGGTCGGATCGCCGAGCAGCCGGGGGAGCTGGTCGACGCCGTCGACGCGCAGGCCGCGCAGCCAGCCGAGGTGGTTGAGGCCGACGTAGTCGATGTCCGTGGTCGACGCATCGAGGCCCAGGGCGCCGATGGCCCTGCGCGCCAACGCGATCGGTGAGTCGCAGATGCCGATCACCCGGTCGCCGAGGACGGACTGCATCGCCTCGGTCACGATGCCCGCGGGATTGGTGAAGTTGATGAACCACGCGTCGGGCGCCACCTCCTGCGTGCGGCGTGCGATGTCGACGGCGACCGGGACGGTGCGCAGGGCGTAGGCGAGCCCACCGGGACCGGTGGTCTCCTGTCCGAGGACCCCCAGGTCGAGGGCGACCCGCTCGTCGAGTGTCCGTCCGGCAAGGCCCCCGACGCGGATCGCCGAGAAGACGAAGTCGGCACCCCGCAGGGCGTCGTCGAGGTCGGTCGTGGCGCTCACCCGTGGCGCGTGCGCGCTCGCGGAACCGGCCTGCTCCAGCACTCGCGTCATGGCGGTCAGGCGCCCGGCGTCGAGGTCGTGCAGGACGACCTCGGTGACCCGGCCGGGAGAGTCGTCACGCAACAGGGCGCCGTGGACGAGGGGGACCCGGAACCCGCCACCGCCGAGAATGGTCAGCTTCACGAGAGCACCACCTCCACGCCACGACTGCGGCATTCGTCGAGAATCAGGGGGTCGGCCCCGGCAGTGGTGACGAGGACGTCGACCTGGTCCACCCGGCAGACGCGCAGGCTTCCGGAGCCCGGGATCTTGTGGCCGTCGGCGACGAGCACCACCTCGCGAGCCGCGGCGATGAAGGCCCGCTTCACCGGCACCTCCACGAAGGTCGAGTCCATCACCTGACCGCCGTCGGAGATCCCGCTCGTCCCGATGAAGGCCCGGTCGACACCGATCTGGTGGACGGCGTCCTCGGTGAGGACTCCGACGAGCGAGTGGTAGGACCGGCGCACCATGCCGCCCAGCAGGATCAGCTCGACCGACTCGTCGAAGCGCAGCACGTCGAGGACGGCCAGGCTGTTGGTCACCACGGTGATGTTGCGCCCCCGCAGCTCAGCGGCCAGGAGAGCCGTGGTCGTGCCGATGTCGAGTGCCACGACCTCCCCGTCCCGCACCCGCGCCGCCGCGGCCGCCGCCACGCGCGACTTGTCCCGGGTGTCCGACCGGGCCACGGCCGCGAAGGGGCGCGACCTGTCGGGGTCGGCGGCGGTGACGGCCGCCCCGCCGTGGACGCGGGTCAGCACTCCGGCCCGGTCGAGCTGGAAGAGGTCGCGGCGGATCGTCGAGGCGCTGACGTCGAGGGCGCTCGACAGCTCGCTGACCGACACGGTCCCGCCCTCACGCACCCGGGCCACGATCTCGCTGTGCCGCTGAACCTTCACGACACGCAACGTACCAAGACCGCGCAGTTTCAGCCATGGTCGCGCCCGAACACGGCCGGCCACGCACACATGAGCACGACAAGCGCGCAAAAACACGCAGATTCCCCTTGCGGTCGCGGCGATGTCGGGCAACGATGACGAGGTGCCGGTGGACCACCTCTTCGACCCCCTCGCGTCGCTGCGTCGCGACGACGACCCCGTCGTCGACGTCTTCGTGCAGGGCATGGTCTTCCTCGACATCATCTTCACGGGCCTGGCCGCGATGCCCAAGAGCGGCACCGAGGTCTGGGCCGACGGCATGGGCTCGTGCCCCGGCGGCATCGCCAACCTCGCCGTGGCCGCATCGCGCCTCGGGCTCAACACCTCGCTCGGTGCGGCCTTCGGTGACGACGACTACGGCGAGTTCTGCTGGCGCTCCCTCGAGCAGGAGCAGGTCGACCTGTCCCGCTCGGAGCGCTACCCGCACTGGCACACCCCCGTCACCGTGTCCGTGTCCGTCGGCGGGGACCGTCGGATGATCACGCACGGCCACGACGCCCCCCAGTCGGCCACCGAGATGATCGGGACGGTGCCACGGGCGCGGTCGGTGCTGCTCGACCTCGACGCCGACCGACCGCTCGGGCACGGCCACCCCGAACGCCAGTGGGCCGAGCAGGCGGCTGCCGAGGGCGCACTGCTCTTCGCCGACGTGGGCTGGGACCCCACCGGCAAGTGGTCGCCGGCCGTCCTCGCGCAGCTGCAGCACTGCCACGCCTTCATGCCCAACGCCGTGGAGGCCATGGCCTACACCCGCACCGACTCGGCGCACGACGCGCTCTATGCCCTCGCCGACCTCGTGCCCCTCGCTGTGGTCACCAACGGCCGGGACGGTGCGCTCGCCATCGACTCGGCGAGCGGCGAGGAGGCCTCCGTGCCCGCGCTGCGGGTCAACGCCATCGACCCCACGGGTGCCGGTGACGTGTTCGATGCGGGGATGCTCGTCGGCAGCCTCGCGCAGTGGCCCCTCCTGGACCGGATGAACTTCGCCACCCTCTGCTCGAGCCTGGCCGTGCAGGAGTTCGGTGGCTCGCTCGCCGCCCCGGGCTGGGGAGACCTCACCGACTGGTGGCAGCGGGTCCGTCGGCAACCCACCTCCAACGCCGCGGCCCGCTCGGTGCAGCGGCGGTTCGCCTTCCTCGACGATCTCGTCGCCGAGGTGCCGCCGGGCGCTGTGCGCCGTGCCGCCGCCACGATCGCCAAGCTGTCCGACGCCCAGGCTCCCGACACCCCACCCCCCTCCACACCGCTCATCGAGGAGACACCATGAACCGCACGCGCACCACCCTGGTCGCCCTCACCGTCGGCACCGGGCTCGCCCTGAGCGCCTGCGCCCCCGGTGGCTCCGGCTCTGGATCCGAGGGGTCGGCTGCGCCGGCCCCGGATGCGGTGAAGACCGACGCCGCCGCCCTCGGTGACGTCACCCTCACCGTCTGGGACCAGGAGGTGCGCGGGGGGCAGGCCAAGCAGATCGAGACGCTCAACGCCGATTTCCAGAAGAAGTACCCCAACATCAAGATCAAGCGCGTCTCCCGCTCCTTCGACGACCTCGTCAAGACGCTGCGGCTCGCGCTCACCGGCGCCGACGCACCCGATGTGGTCCAGGCCAACAACACCCGCTCGCAGATGGGTGAGTTCGTCAAGGCCAAGCAGCTCGTCAACCTCGATCCCTATGCCACGGCATACGGCTGGGACAAGCGCTATCCGGAGTCGGTGCGCAACGTCGCGTCGTACTCACCTGACGGCAAGACGTTCGGTTCGGGATCGCTCTTCGGTATGCCGCAGGTCGGCGAGGTCGTCGGCATCTTCTCCAACGAGGCCAAGCTCAAGACCCTCGGCATCAACCCGCCCAAGACCTGGGCCGAGTTCGACGCGGCGCTCGCGACGGCGAAGTCCAAGGGTGAGGTGCCGCTCGTCCTCGGCAACGTCGAGAAGTGGCCCGCCGGGCACGTCTTCGGCGTCGTCCAGGGGCGCTTCACCAAGGCCGAGGACATCCGCAAGCTCGGCTTCGGCCAGACCGGTGGCAACTGGGTGACTCCCGAGAACACCAAGGCCGCCCAGACGCTCGTCGACTACGTCGACAAGGGCTACTTCAGCCCCGGCTTCAACGGCCAGGACTACGACCCGGCATGGCAGGGGTTCACCAAGGGCAAGGGCGTCTTCCTCATCGCCGGGTCGTGGCTGCAGGCCGACCTGTCCGCGGCGATGAAGAGCGACGTCAGGTTCTCGTTGCCCCCGGCACCCGAGGCCGGCGGTGCGCCGGTGACCACCGGTGGCTCCGGACTGCCCTTCGCCATCACCGAGAAGGCCAAGAACAAGGACGCCGCGGCGGCATACATCAACTTCATCACCAGTCCGGAGGCGATGAAGGTGCTGGCCGACAACGGCAACCTCCCCGTCGTCGAGACCACGACCCAGAAGGCGCCCGACGCCCTGGGGACCGACGTCTTCGCCGCCTTCGGTGCGGTCTCGAAGGACAACGGTCTCGTGCCCTACCTCGACTGGGCGACCCCGACGATGGGCGACACCATGGGCGCCACCTTGCAGGACCTCCTGGCCAAGAAGGCCACCCCGGAGGAGGCCCTCGAGGCGCTGCAGAAGGACTACGGCGACTTCACCGCCAAGTGATGGGGTCCCGCACCTCCACGAGGGCGCTGGGACCGCCGGGAGAGCCCCGGCGCATCGGCTACCTCTATGTCCTCCCGGCGTTCCTCGTGTATGCCGCGTTCGCCCTCTACCCGTTGCTCAAGGCCGTCTACCTGTCGCTCTTCGACTGGGACGGGCTGACCGTCGGGACCTGGGCGGGGCTGTCGAACTATCAGGAGGTGCTGACCGACGAGCGCCTGCGGGCCTCCTTCGGCCACGCGCTCGTGCTCATGCTCTTCTTCGCGGTCATCCCGCTGCTGGTCGGTCTGGTGCTGGCCTCGATCCTGCACCGGGCGAGCGTGCGCGGCCTGGGCTTCTTCCGGACCGTCGTCTTCCTGCCGCAGGTCGTCGCCATGGTCGTCATCGCCGTGGCGTGGCGACGGATCTATGCGCCCGACGGGACGATCAACTCGGTCCTCACCGCCGTCGGCCTCGAGTCGTGGACGCGAGGATGGCTGGGGGAGTACGCCTTTGCGCTCCCCGCCGTCGGGCTGATCGGCACGTGGTTCGAGAGCGGGCTCGTCACCGTGCTGCTGCTCGCGGGGATGGCGCGGATCCCTCGCGACCTCTACGAAGCCGCACGGCTCGACGGCGCCGGCGCGGTGCGGGAGTTCTTCGCCGTGACCCTGCCGTCGGTGCGTGGCGAGATCGCGGTCGCCCTGACGCTCACCGTCATCGCGGCGCTCAAGACCTTCGACCTCATCTACATGACCACCTCGGGCGGGCCGGGGCACACGACGACGGTGCCGAGCTACGAGGTCTACCGGCAGGCCTTCGAGCTCGGGCAGGTCGGGCTCGCGTGCACCATCGGGGTCCTGCTCACCGTCATCATCTTCGCGATCAGCTTCGTCATCACTAGGGTCGGCGACAGGGTGGCCGACTGATGCGGGTCTCGACGTCCGAACGGACGATGAACTACGTCATCCTCACGGCCTTCGCCGTGTTCGCGATCTATCCGATCCTCAGCATCGTCATCGCCGGGCTGCAGCCCGATGCAGAGGCGCCGGGGGGACTGGGCAACCTCACCGCGGCGTGGGAGATCGGTCGATTCGGCAGCTACCTGCGCACGAGCCTGCTCGTGTCGGTCTTCGTGGTCACGGTGAGCACGGTGCTGTCGGTCCTTGCCGGGTTCGCCTTCGGGACGATGCGGTTCAGGGGAGCCTCCGCACTCTTCTACCTCATGCTCATCGGCATCATGATGCCGGCGGAGGCCATCGTCGTGCCCCTGTTCTTCGACCTTCGGGCCATTGGGCTCACCGACACCTTCTGGGCCATCGCCCTGCCGCAGGTGGCGCAGTCGGTGGCCTTCGGGACGTTCTGGCTGCGGGCGGCGTTCCGCTCGAGCTCACGCTCGCTCATCGAGGCCGCCCGCCTCGACGGGGCCTCGACACCGCGCATCCTCGGGCAGGTGCTCGTGCCGCTCGCCCGGCCGGCCATCGTCACGCTCGTCGTCCTGACCTTCATGTGGACCTGGAACGAGTTCCTCATCCCGCTCGTGATGATCCCGACCAACGAGGCCCTGCGCACCGCGCCTCTGGGACTCGGGTTCTTCTCGGGGCAGTACACCCAGGGCTACGCGCTGCTCGCGGCCGGAGCGACGATCGTCGCCCTGCCCGTCGTCATCGTCTACCTCTTCCTCCAGCGGCACTTCATCGCCGGGATGCTCGAGGGGGCGGTCAAGGACTGACACCTGCCACCGCCCCCTCAGTGCTCGCGGGGACGACGGCTCACACACCACCAGCGGGCACCCCTCGATGGAGAGATCACATGTCAGGAACTGCAGGCAGAAGCAGGTTCACCGCAGTGGCCACCCTGGTCGCCGCCCTCGCCCTCCCGGGCTCCGCCGTGGCGGCTCCAGGAGCCGGCGTCGAGCGGGGACCACGACCGCCAGATGCCACCACCTCCTCCGGTCCACCCGCAGACCTCGACGCGATGTTCATCGGCGCCCATCCGGACGACGAGGCCGGGACGCTGTCGACCTTCGGGCAGTGGGACAGCGACCACGACGTGCAGACCGGGGTCATCACGATCACGCGCGGAGAGGGCGGCGGCAACGCCGTCGGCCCCGAGGAGGGGCCTGCGCTGGGGCTCATCCGTGAGCGCGAGGAGCGGGCTGCCGTCGCCAAGGGCGGCATCACCGACATCTACAACCTCGACGAGGTCGACTTCTACTACACCGTCTCCGAGCCCCTCACGGCCCAGGTCTGGGACCACGACGAGACCTTGGCCAAGACCGTGCGCATCCTGCGCCAGACCCGCCCCGAGGTCCTCGTGACCATGAACCCGGCGCCGTCTCCCGGGCAGCACGGCAACCACCAGGAGTCGGCGCGGATCGCCGTCGAGGCCTACCGCGCCGCGGGCGACCCGTCCCGCTTCCCCGAGCAGATCACCCGAGAAGGCCTCAAGCCGTTCTCGCCGGACCGCATCCTCCTACGCGCCGCCACCGGCACCAGCGCCAACGGACCGGGCTGCGCCAAGGCGTTCGTGCCGGCCGACCCGAGCCAGACGATCTATGGCGTGTGGTCCGGGACCGCCTCTCCCGACGGACGCACCTGGGCAGCCGTCGAGCGCGACGCCCAGCGTGAGTACGCCTCGCAGGGGTGGGCCGGCTTCCCCGACGTCTCCACCAACCCGGCGCAGCTCGGGTGTGATCACCTCACCCTCGTGGACTCACGAACTCCGGTGCCGCAGTGGGGATCCGACGCGGCATACACCAACCATGCCCCGCTCGACGGCTCCCTCGTCGCGATCCCCGGCGGCCTGCCGCTCGGGAGCGGCATGACGGTCGACACCGACCGGTTCCGCGTCCTTCCCGGTGCGCCGTTCACCGTGACCGTCGGCGCGTCCGCGCCGGAGGGGGCTGCCCTTGGTGCGAGCACCGCGCGGCTCGAGCTCCCGGCGGGCTGGACCGTCACCGGCAACGGCTCGCTCGGCACGATCAGCCCCGGGGCGGGCGCCAGGACCACCTTCACCGTCACCCCCGCTGCCGGTGCAGCCGTCGACACCAGGGTGCGCATCAAGGCGTTCGTCGAGTCCGCAGGTCGTGTCGGCTACCAGGACGAGCCGGTGCTGGTGAGCGCACCCGTCACCGCCACGCAGCAGCTGTTGCCGCAGGTGGAGCAGTTCCGGGAGTGGGCGCACGAGGTGGATGCCGAGGCCTTCGCCGACATCGTGCGACCGGTCCTCACGCTCGCCTCCGGTGGAACCCGGCCGGTCGACGTCGTCGTGATGAACCACAGCGCGACCACCCAGTCCGGCACGGTGACCCCGACGCCGCCCGCAGGGTTCACGATGAGCCCGGCCACAGCGGCATACAGCGGGCTCGCCCCCGGCGCGCGGACCACGGTGCGGTTCACCGCGGTCAACACCGACACCTCGCTCAAGACCTCCGTCGAGGGCGGCGTGGCCGGCGACCACCTCTACTCGATCGCGGCCACCAGCACGACGGCGACGGGCACGACGCAACAGGCATTCGAGCTCGTCCCGACGAGCGTGGTCCCGCAGGCGTCCACCGCACCGACCGTCGATGGTGTCGTGAGTGCCGGAGAGTATGCCGGTCCCGTCCTCGACGTCTCCCGACGCTGGGAGGGCGAGGCCTGCACCTCCGACGCAGACTGCTCGGCCACGGCCCAGGTGACCTGGCGCGACGACACGCTCTTCGTCGCCGTCACGGTCAAGGACGACGTGCGCGGGACGCCGCTCGCGGCGAGCGACTGCAAGCGGCACTGGCGCACCGACTCCGTCGAGATCGCCATCGACCCGCGCGGCACGTCCGAGAACACCTCGACGACCTTCAAGGCGGCGATCCTGCCGTGGACGGCCGAGGGTGGGCCCTGCTACCTGCGCGATGCCGACGCCCACCAGGGCGACGGGCCGGTGACGGCGCCCGGGATGAAGGTCGCGTCGAAGGTGACGCAGCCATACACCGGCTACGTCGTCGAGACCGCGATCCCGATGTCGCTCCTGCCGAGCGCCGTCGACCCGGCCCACATGGGGCTTAACGTCCTGCCCTACGACTCCGACACGCAGGACAAGACCGGACAGACCCGTCTCGGCTGGTCCGTCTGGGGCGGCGTCCAGGGCGACCCCTACCGCTGGGGTGACGTCTCGCTCGAGGGCTACGTCCCGCCGGCCGGTCGTCCCACGACCCCGGCGGACCCGGTCATCCCGACCGAGGCACTGCAGTCGGTCGACTCGCCGCAGTCCATCGAGCAGGCGGTGCGCACCAACGTCGCGCTGGCCGGGCGTCCGTCGTCGACGACCGCCGAGGCCGGATGGGTCGAGAAGGCCAAGCTGCGTGGTGACACCGTCGAGCTGAGACTGCGGGTCAACGACCCGGGCACGGCGCACGTGACCGTTCGCGACGCCGACGGCATCGTCGGGCAGGTCGTGGCCCCCGTCGCCGAGAGCCGCTCGGGGCTGGTCACCGTCTCGGTCCCGCTGACCCGTGACCTCGCCGGCCCGGCGCGGGCACTCGTCGGCTGGGACGACGGAGCCGGTGGCACGTTCTCGTCGCTCGTCGCGGTGAAGTGAGGCGGTGCTGACCCGATCGACGTGCTGAGTCCTGGGAGGGCACGGGCGGCTAGCGTGCTCCTGTGCCCAAGGACCTCAAGCTGCCCTTCGACCCCATCGCGCGTGCCGGCGAGCTCTGGCGCGCGCGATGGGGCGAGCAGAGCCAGGCCACGCCCATGGCCACCGCCACGTCGATCATGCGCGTGCAGCAGCTCCTCATCAGCGAGTTCGACGCCATTGCCGCCAGGCACGAGCTGACCTTCGCGCGCTACGAGGCGCTCGTGCTGCTCGCCTTCAGCCGGGAGGGCAGGTTGTCGATGGGGCGCATCGGGGAGCGGCTCATGGTGCACCCCACGAGTGCCACCAACATCGTGCAGCGACTGGCCGCCCAGGGCTTCGTCGAGCGCGTCGCGAACCCTGCCGACCGGCGAGGCGCCTTCGCTGTGATCACGGACACCGGCCGGGCGGCGATGGAGGCCACGACGGCCGACCTGGAGGCGGCCCAGTTCGGACTCGGGATGCTCGGCGGCGATGAGCAGAAGGCGCTGTTCTCCCTGCTCAGGGACGTGCGGGTGGCTGCCGGTGACTTCGTCGACGACACGGCCCCCGTCGCATCGGACGGGCGGTCCACGCAGGGTTGACGGGCGCGTGGCGTGGCTGAGGTGGCCCATCGCGATTTGGCTCCCGGACACTCCTTTGTCATGGTGGAGAGCAGCCCGTGACCGGATCGAGACATGTCGGCACGCCTCCCACGCTCCAAACCAAAGGACCTTGCATGCCCACGCTCGCCAAGCGGGTCGTCGGCGGTCTCCTCGCCCTCCTCGGCCTGGTGCTCACCGTCGTCGGCCTCTGGTACGCCCTCCACCTCGGTGGCAGTGGTACCGCGACCTTCTCCACGCAGGCCTCCGTCACCACTCCGGTGCTCGTCCCCCAGACGGTCCTCAACCGCGTCGACGGTGCCGTCCGGGTCACCGCGACCCCCAGCAAGGGGGGCACCGTCTGGCTTGCCGCCGCCGCACCCTCCGACGCCGCGGCCGTCCTCGCGAAGGCGGAGCACGCGACCGTGACCGGCGTGAGCACACGACCGTGGCAGCTCAAGAGCACCACCTCCGGAGGCGGCAACGCTCCGGCCCTCTCCGGCACGGACGTGTGGCGCGACACCGACACCGGCGACGCCGACGCCCCCGTGTCGATGACCATCGAGCAGGCCAACGCACCCGAGACCGTCATCGCCCAGGCGACACAGGGTCAGATCGAGCGGATCGACCTCACCTGGGAGCGCAAGTCCTGGTTCGTCCAGTCGGTCATCGCCGCCCTCGTCGGGCTCTTCCTGCTGCTCAGCGGGCTCAGCCTCCTGTGGAGCTCACGCCAACGGTCCGACCACCCGCATCCCGAGGACCGTGAGACCACGCGTCCCCTTCCGGCGACCCACGAGGGGGAGACCGCATGAACCGCCGCACCTTCACCACCCCGCTCGTCGGTCTGGTCCTCGCCGTCGGCCTCACCGGCTGCGGAGTCGGCAGCAGCATCGTCGGTGTCCGCGACGCACCTGCCGAGCGGACGGATGGGGCACCCCTGAACCTCGAAGGCGCCACCAGCGTCGCCGCCCGCGTCCTCGACGACGCAGTGGCTGCTCGTGCGGCCAAGGGCGCAGAGGCCGCCAAGGTCCAGCCGACCGTGCTGGCCGATGCCGCGCTCGCGCAGGCGCAGGCCGCGACCAAGATCGGCGCCGCGACCTCGACCGACCCGCTCCAGAGGGCGAGCGACCCCAAGGTCGTGGCCATCTCGCGCGGCAAGGAGTGGCCGCGGGCCATCCTCGTCGGCACCCTCGACCAAGCCAGCAAGACCCAGACGCTGCACGTCCTCATGTCGAGCGCCGCGGCTCAACCCTTCAAGGTCCACGCCTCCGTCCCCATGCTTCCGGGCACGAGCGTGCCTGCGCTGGGTGACCTCGCAGCGGGCGTCCGCCTCATCGAGCCCACGGACAAGGCGGGCGCACCCCTCGCCCCTGCTGGGGCGCTCACGGCCTACGCCGCCGCGCTGAACTATCCGAAACCAGTCGCGAACAAGGCCGTCGGAACGAGCGACGCCTACGCCACGGCCCTGCGCACCTCGGCCGCCAGCCAGGTCAAGGCGCTCGGTGCACTGGCGTCCTTCACCCAGGCACACGCTCCCGTGCCCAAGAACTCCATCGCGTTCGCCCTGGCGGACGGCGGCACGGTGACCTTCGGCCAGCTCACCCGCCGGGACGTCATCACGGCCAGCGCCGGGGCCAAGGAGCTCGTCATCCCGGCCAGCTACAGCAAGCTCGTCGGCAAGAGCAAGGCCACCAAGAACATCGTCATCAACAGCCTCGAGCAGCTCGTCATGGTCGTCCCCGCCAAGGGTGCTGCCACGGTGGTCGGTGCGGACGAGCAGATCGTCTCGGCCACGGCCCAGTGACCTGCCCCGCCTGACCCCTCGGCCCGCTGCGACCTGGCCCGGGACGACATCGCCTGCCCGCTCCCGTGCCCTCCGGCACGGGACCGGGTCGCCCTTTGAGAGACTGGTCGACATGAGCACCACCCCCACTCCTCCCTCCGGCGCTCGCGGCGCCATCGACCTCTCCGCTCTCGCCTCCGGGCCGAGGACCACGGGCCCCGCAGGCTCGGCAGGCTCCGCAGGTTCACCGGCACCCGGAGCGCCGGCGGCACCGGGAGGATCCGCGGCCTCCGTCCCCGCCGGTGTGCCCGGTGACGCCCCAGCACTGCCAGCCGGCGTCCTCGTCTCAGTCGACGACGCCAGCTTCTCCGAGGTGATGAACCGGACCCTCCAGGTCCCGGCCGTCCTCGTCCTCTGGTCCTCGGCGCACGAGCAGACCGTGGGCCTGGCCGAGCGTGTGGCCGCCGTCGCCGCCAAGCTCGAGGGACGAGTCTTCGTCATCTCGGCCGACGTCCAGACCTCACCCGCCATCCTCCAGGCGTTCCAGCCGGTCATCGTGCAGGCCTTCGGACAGCTGAGCGTGCCGGTGACGTTCGGACTGCTCCAGGGTCAGCCGGTGCCGCTCTTCCCCGGTGTGCCCCAGGACGACGAGATCCGGGTCGTCCTCGACCAGCTCGTCCAGGCCGCCGTCCAGAACGGCATCACCGGCCGGGTCGACCTCGGCCCGATCGCGGATGGCGCTGGGGGCGAGGACGAGCAGCCGGCGCTTCCGCCACTCATCCAGGAGGCCTACGACGCGATCGACGCGGGTGACCTCGAAGGTGCCGTGGCGGCATACGAGAAGGCCCTTGCGGCGAACCCCAAGGACCACGAGGCCGAGCTGGGGCTCGCCCAGGTGAAGCTCATGCTGCGCACCGACGGTCTCGACGTCCAGGCTGCCCGCGCGGCGGCCGCGGAGTCCCCCGAGGACGTCGACGCGCAGATCGCCGTCGCCGACCTCGACATCCTCGGTGGCCACGTCGCCGACGCCTTCACGCGGCTCATCGACACGGTCAAGGCGACCGAGGGCGACGACCGCGACAAGGCCCGGACGCACCTGCTCGAGCTCTTCAACGTCGTCGGGAACCACGACGAGCGCGTGCGCAAGGGCCGCACCGCGCTCATGAACGCCCTCTTCTGAGGTGCCACCCAAACTGCTTGATGACCACGTCCGCTTCCGGTGTGTCCCCGAGGCCGGCGACGTGGTCTCGGTCGTGCTCGACTGCGACCCGGTCATCCCGGGTGATCGCGAGTTCAGTCTCGTCGACGGCGTCTGGGAGCTGGCCCTGCCGCGCCCGGACCTCCAGCGCATCGAGTACCGCTTCACCGTGACCCGAACCGCGACGGACGACGTCGCCGCCGAGACGATCCTCGACCCGGACAACAGCCTTGTTGTCGAGACCGCCTTCGGCTCACGTTCCGTGATGCGGATGCCGGGGTATGCCGTGCCGTCCTGGCTGTCTGCACCCTCCGTGGTCGGTGGCTTCACCCCGATGTCACTCGAGGGTGAGACCACGGACGACGTGCCGGTGACCGTGTGGGCGCCGGAGGGGAGCGAGGAGCTGGCACTGCCGCTCCTCCTTGTCCACGACGGCCCCGAGTACGACCAGCTGGCCTCCATCACGCAGTACTCAGGAGCGATGATCGCGTCCGGGGTGCTGCCGCCGCACCGGGTGGCGCTGGTGCATCCTGTGCTTCGTGACGCGTGGTACTCCGGGTCGCCCAAGTATCTGAGAACCATTGCGGGAGAGGGGATTGCGCGACTCCACGACCAGGCACCGATCGCCGGTCCGGTGGTCGTCATGGGGGCCAGCCTTGGAGGTCTCACGGCCCTGCTCGTCGGGCTGCTCGACGTCGATGACATCGGTGGGGTCTTCTCCCAGTCGGGGTCGTTCTTCCATGCTCGCCTCGATGAACAGGAGAGCTCCTACAAGTACTTCGGGCGGATCTCACGCCGGGTTCAGGAGATTCTCGACACTCGGTCCACGGCCCGGCCATTGCGGATCGGGCTGACCTGCGGTTCTCTCGAGGAGAACGCCGCCAACAACCGGGTGATGGCCGCTGCGCTGCGGCGGGCGGGGCACGACGTCACCCACACCGAGGTCCGCGACCTCCACAACTACACGGCCTGGCGCGACGCGCTCGACCCGCATCTGACCGAGGTGTTGCGGGACGTGTGGGGGAACGCGCAAGGATAGGGCCCATGCACCGCGCCGACGTCCGCCTCCGAGTGCCCGGGCACGAGGCCGACCTCAGGGTGGTGCGTCACGGTCACCACGGCCGACCGTTGCTGGCCTTCCCCAGCGAGGGCGGGAGCGCGGCCGACTTCGAGGACCGCGGCATGCTCCACGCCATCGGCGACCTGGTCGAGGCCGGCCGGGTGAGCGTCTTCGCGGTCGACTCGCTGGACGGTTGGACGTGGTCCGACAACTCCGTGCCGACCGACGAGCGGGCCGCTCGCCACAGCGCCTACCACTCGTGGGTCGAGCAGGCCGTCGTCCCATGGATCCTCGACCAGACGAGCCAGGAGTCCGAGCTCATCACCTGCGGAGTCTCGCTCGGCGCCTATCACGCGGTGCAGTTCGCCCTTCAGCGCGCCGACCTGGCACCACTGGCCATCGGGCTCTCCGGCAACTACGACCCGACGACGTGGAACTCGTGGGGCGACCTCGGTGACGCGACCTACTTCGCCAACCCCACGGCATACCTCCCGGGTCTGGACGGTGACCACCTCGCGTGGCTCCGTGAGCGCCTGTCGATCCTGCTCGTCGTGGGGGAGGGGCCGTTCGAGGTCAGTCCCACGGGGGCGTTGCCGTCGACTCGTGCCTTTGCGGATCTGCTGTCGCAGAGGGGGATTCGCCACGAGCTCGACGTCTGGGGACATGACTCCGCCCACGACTGGCCATGGTGGCACCGGCAGCTCGCTCACCACCTCCCACGATTCGTCTGACCGGCTGGAACATCACGACCATCTGCAACACGGACAACGAAGGGACGCACATGGCTCCGAAGACGGACCACCTGATCGGGCTCCTGCTGGGAGCGGAGGACGACTGGCCGACCGCCTTCGAGGCCATGGCGCGGCGCCTCGGTGTGATCCGCACCGCCGACGGGGCCGACCACCGGGTGACGACGGAGCGGCTCTCGATCGAGCCGTTCAACCTGCGTGACCGCCCGCGCCAGGACCTCGTCATCGACCGCCTCGCGCACTGGTACTACCACCCCCGTGAGTGGCTCAAGAAGGTCTCGCTCATGGACGACGTCTACCTGCTCAACAGCCCGTTCACGTTCCAGTCCATGGAGAAGCACTCGGCCTACTGCGCGCTCATGCGGCTCGGGATGCACGTGCCCGACACCGTGCTCGTGCCCTACAAGAACCCGGTCGACAACGCGCGCTGGGCCTACACGTCGAGCCGCTACAACCAGCAGTTCGACCTTGCCGGGATCGCCGAGGAGATCGGCTACCCGCTCTTCATGAAGCCGTTCGACGGTGGCGCGTGGCGCGGCGTCTCGATGATCAAGGACCGCGAGGCGCTGCACCAGGCCTACGACGAGTCCGGCGAGATGCTCATGCACCTGCAGAAGTCGGTCGACGGGTTCGAGGTGTTTGCCAGGGCGCTCACCATCGGGCCCGAGACGATGGTCATGAACTTCCGACCGGACGAGCCGATGCACAACCGCTACGCCGTCGACCACGGCTTCCTGTCCGAGGACACCGGGCGCGAGGCGATCACCATCGCGCAGACCGTCAACGCGTTCTTCCGGTGGGAGTTCAACTCGTGCGAGATGCTCGTGCGCGACGGGGTCGTCCACCCCATCGACTACGCGAACGCGTGCCCCGACGTCGCGGTCACCTCGCTGCACTACTACTTCCCGTGGGCGATGAAGGCACTGCTGCGGTGGTCGGTCTACTGCACCGTCACGGGTCGCAGGGCCCGCACCCAGGTCGACACCGACCCCTGGTTCGCGATCGCCGACGACGAGGCGCTCGACTACCGGGGCAAGCTCGCCGCATACCAAGGTCTCTCGGACGACTACTTCGAGAGCGAGAAGTACGCCGAGTTCTGCGCGACCTCACTGCCGCACGTCGACGAGATGGTGCACGAGTGGATCGGCTCCGACGAGTTCAGCACCCTGCTCCGCTCGACCATCCACCAGACCTACCCGCCGCACGAGTGGGAGAAGTTCGAGGGACACTTCGGCGGCCTGCTCGGCATGTGGCTCACCGACGAGCAGCACCGCCTGACCTCCCCGACCTCGTCCTGAGGTGAGCCGCCCCGAGCGAGCCGCACCATGGTGAGCCGACCACCCATGGGTGGTCGGCTCACCGACTTCTGACTCGCTCGCTGACGTCAGGTGCCGAGGGCGGCGGAGACGACGTCCTTGGCCTCGGCCTGGACCTGGGCGAGGTGCTCGGGGCCCTTGAAGGACTCGGCGTAGATCTTGTAGACGTCTTCCGTGCCGCTCGGGCGGGCCGCGAACCACGCCGACTCGGTGACGACCTTGAGGCCACCGATGGCCGCGCCGTTGCCGGGCGCCTCGGTGAGCTTGGCCGTGATCGCCTCTCCCGCAAGGGATTCGGCGGTCACGGCGTCGGGGGAGAGGGCGGCCAGCCGGGCCTTCTGCTCGCGATCCGCCGGTGCGTCGATGCGCGCGTATGCCGGCGTGCCGTGTCGCGCAGTCAGCTCGCCATAGTGCTCGCTGGGGCTCTTGCCCGTGGCGGCGAGGATCTCGGAGGCGAGCAGGGCGAGGATGATGCCGTCCTTGTCGGTGGTCCACACGGATCCGTCCATCCGCAGGAACGAGGCACCGGCCGACTCCTCGCCGCCGAAGGGACCCGACCCGTCGAGCAGTCCCGGCACGAACCACTTGAAGCCCACCGGGACCTCGACGAGGCGGCGTCCGAGGTCGGCTGCCACCCGGTCGATCATCGAGCTCGAGACGAGGGTCTTGCCGACATAGCCGTCGTCGCGCCACTGGGGGCGGGCGCCGCCGTAGAGGTACTGGATCGCGACGGCGAGGTAGTGGTTGGGGTTCATCAGCCCGGCGTCGGGCGTGACGATGCCGTGGCGGTCCGCATCAGCGTCGTTGCCCGTGGCGATGTCGTACTCGTCCTTGCGACCGATGAGCGAGGCCATCGCCGACGGTGAGGAGCAGTCCATCCGGATCTTGCCGTCCCAGTCGAGCGTCATGAACCGCCAGGTCGCATCGACGAGGGGGTTGACGACGGTGAGGTCGATGCCGTGCCGGTCGGCGATGGCACCCCAGTAGTCCACGGCTGCACCACCGAGCGGGTCGGCACCGATGCGGACGCCGGCCTCCTTGATGCGTGCCAGGTCCACGACCGACGGGAGGTCAGCGACGTAGGTGCCCATGAAGTCGTACGCCGTGGCGCTGGCTCGCGCGCGTGAGAACGGGATCCGCTTCACGTGCTTGAGGCCACCCCTGATGAGCGCGTTGGCCCTCGCAGCAATGGTCTTCGTGGCTTCGGAGTCGGCTGGGCCGCCGTGCGGCGGGTTGTACTTGAAGCCACCGTCGTAGGGCGGGTTGTGCGACGGGGTGACGACGATGCCGTCCGCGAGACCGGCACCGGACGGCATACCGTCGACCCCGGTGACCTTGCCCCGGTTGGCGACGAGGATGGCGTGCGACACCGCAGGGGTGGGGGTGAAGCGGTCGGCGGAGTCGACGAGCACCGTGACGTCGTTCGCGACGAGGACCTCGAGCGCCGAAGCCCACGCCGGCTCCGACAGCCCGTGGGTGTCCCGGCCGAGGAAGAGCGGCCCGTCGAAGCCCCGGGACGTGCGGTAGTCGACGATCGCCTGCGTCGTCGCGAGGATGTGGTCCTCGTTGAACGCCGTGTCGAGCGACGAACCGCGGTGCCCCGAGGTGCCGAACGCGACCTGCTGGTCGATGTCGTCGGGATCCGGCTTCAGCGAGTAGTAGGCCGTGACGAGGTGCGCCACGTCGACGAGGTCGGACGGCTGGGCGAGCTGTCCTGCACGCGAATCGGTCACGAGACTTCCTCCTTGGTGACGGGCGCCGCCTCGACGGCCGGTGCCGCTGCGTCGGCCGGTTCCGCTGCGACGGCCGGTGCCGCTGCGACGGCCGGTGCCGCCTCGACGGTCGGCGCCGCCTCGACGGTCGGCGCCGGTGCGTCGACCACGGGTGCGAGGTAGAGCGAGGTGAGGCCGGCGAGGCGGACCGTGACGTGGAAGGGCTGGTTGTTCCAGGGCTCCTCGACCGCGTCGAGCTCCAGCCCGGCCTGGCTGGGCGTGCCGTGCTGGTCGTACCCGCTGGTGTCGAGCAGCACCTGCCACCGGCCACCGCGAGGCACGCCGACGCGCAGCCACTCCTTGGAGTCGCCACCGAAGTTGACGACCGCCGCGACGACGTCGCCGCCCTGCCGTGAGGCGTCCTCGAACCGGACGAAGGAGTAGGTGTTGCCCTCGTTGTCGTCGGCGTCGAGCCACTCGAAGCCTGCGGGCTGTGAGTCGAGCGCCCACAGGGCCGGGTGGGCCTGGTAGAGCCGGTTGAGCTCCTTGACGAGGTTGTGGACGCGGTAGTGGCCGGGCTGGTCGAGGAGCCACCAGTCGAGCGACCTGCCGTCGCCCCACTCGCTGGGCTGCGCGAACTCGCACCCCATGAAGAGGAGCTGCTTGCCGGGGTGCGCCCACATGTAGGCGAGGAAGGCCCGCACGGTCGCGAGCTGCTCGGTCCGGTTGCCCGGAGCCTTGTTGACGAGCGAGCCCTTGCCGTGGACGACCTCGTCGTGGCTGATCGGCAGGACGTAGTTCTCGCTGAACGCATACATGAGCGCGAAGGTGAGCAGACCGTGGTGGTGCTGCCGGTCGATCGGCTTCTGGCCGAGGTAGCGCAGCGAGTCGTTCATCCAGCCCATGTTCCACTTCAGCCCGAACCCGAGACCGCCGCCACTCGTCGCCTTGGTGACACCCGGCCACGAGGTGGACTCCTCGGCGATGGTCACGATGCCCGGGACCCGCTTGTATGCCGTGGCGTTGGTCTCCTGGAGCAGGCCGATGGCCTCGAGGTGCTCGCGTCCGCCGTGGACGTTGGGGAGCCACTCGCCGTCGTTGCGGGAGTAGTCGAGGTAGAGCATCGACGCCACCGCATCGACGCGCAGCCCGTCGATGTGGAACTCCTCGAGCCAGTAGAGCGCGTTGGCCACGAGGAAGTTGCGCACCTCGAGCCGGCCGAAGTCGAAGATGTGCGTGCCCCAGTCGGGCTGGTCGCCGCGCCGCGGGTCCGGGTGCTCGTAGAGGGGCAGGCCGTCGAAGCGGGCCAACGCCCACTCGTCACGCGGGAAGTGCCCCGGCACCCAGTCGAGGATGACGCCGATGCCGGCCTGGTGCAGCGTGTCCACGAGGAACTTGAAGTCGTCGGGGGTCCCGAAGCGCGAGGTGGGGGCGTAGTAGCCCGTCACCTGGTAGCCCCAGGACGGGCCGTAGGGGTGCTCCATGACCGGCAGCAGCTCGACGTGGGTGAACCCGAGGTCCACGACGTAGTTGACGAGGTGCTCGGCCAGCTCGCGGTAGGAGAGTCCCTGGCGCCACGAACCCAGGTGCACCTCGTAGACGCTCATCGGTCCGCTGTGCGGGTTGGCCTGCGACCGTGCCGTCATCCACGACGTGTCGGCCCACTCGTGCTCGGCCTCGTCGACGACCGAGCCGGTCAGCGGCGGGACCTCGGTGCGGCGCGCCATGGGGTCGGCCTTGGCGCGCACGATGTCGTCGGCGCCGCGGATCTCGTACTTGTAGATGGAGCCCGCCCCGATCTCGGGGATGAACAGCTCCCAGACACCGCTCGTGCCGATGAGCCGCATCGGGTGGACCCGTCCGTCCCACCCGTTGAAGTCACCGACGACGCGCACCGCCTTGGCGCGCGGTGCCCAAACCGCGAACGACGTCCCGCGCACGGTCCCCAGCGGGCCGGCATACTCATGCACCCTGGCTCCGAGCACGGTCCACAGCTGCTCGTGCCGCCCCTCGCCCACGAGGTGGAGGTCGATCTCGCCCAAGGTGGGGGCAAAGCGGTAGGGGTCGTCCTGGAGGTGCTCGACACCGTCGGCCCACGCGACGAGCAGCCGGTAGTCCATGGTCCGCGTCGTGCCCTCACGGACGGCGGTCCACACGCCCTCGGCCTCGTGCTCGAGAGCGAGCTCCTCGCCGTCCTCGAAGCGCACCCGCACCGAGCTCGCCATCGGGCGCAGGGCGCGGATGCGCAGCCCACCGTCCTCGAGGTGCTGGCCGAGGAGGTCGTGAGGTTGCTGGTGTCGCCCCTGGATGAGGGCGCTAATCGCGCCGCCGACTTCGTGGGCGGGGGTCGGGGTCACGGGGTGTCCTCCTGGTGGGTCGTGGTGGCGGGCCGGCTGGGGTTGAAGCCGGCAGCCAGTCGTTCGATGGCGGCGAGCGGGATGTCGACCCACGACGGTCGGTTGCGGACCTCGTAGACGACTTCGTACATCGCCTTGTCGAGCTCGAAGGCGGCGAGCAGCGCGGGGCGCGCACGAGGGTCCTCACCGGCGGTGGCGGCATAGCCGTCGAGGAAGGCCTGCTGCGACGCCGACACCCACTCGCGCGCCGACGCCCCGGTCGAGTGCTCGACCGACCCGCCCGCGTAGTCGAAGCTGCGGAGCATCCCGGCGATGTCGCGGATGCGCTGGTCGGGCTGGGTGCGCTCCGCGAGAGGGCGCAGCGGCTCTCCCTCGAAGTCGAGGAGGATCCAACCACCGTCAGGGGTGTGCAGCACCTGGCCCAGGTGGTAGTCGCCATGGATCCGTTGCAGCGCAGGCCAGCTGACGTTCACGGCGGCGTCGAAGATCGCGGCGACGGCTTCGTCGTGGTCGTGCAGGGCGCCCACGTCGTCGGCGGCGGCGGCGTAGCGCTCACGCATGCCCTCGACGATCTCGCGGGCGACGTCGGGGCTCGTCTCGGTCGTGCCGAAGGCGTTCGCGAGCATCGCGTGGACCTCAGCCGTGGCGGCGCCGAGAGCCCGCGCCGCAGCGCCGAAGTCCTCGCCCGAGCGCACGGCTTCGAGGGCCACGCGCCAGGCGTCCTCGACACCGGGGAGGAACTCCTGGGCGAAGACGAAGTGCCCGTATGCCGTGCGCTCACCTGCCGTCGTCGTCGCGGTGTCGGCCACCTCGTCGGAGGAGAGCGGCTCGGGCCACTGCCCGGCCACCGAACCGACGACGGCCGGGACGCGCCGGGACCCGTGCTCGACCAGAGCCGACTGAAGGACGACGTCGGGGTTCTCGCCGGCGGACAGCATCCGGAAGATCTTGACGATGACCGGCACGAGCGCGCCGGAGTCGTCGACGCACTGGAGGATGACGGAGGTGTTGGACTGCTCACCGGAGAGCACCTTGGCATCGTGCACGGTGACGTCGCGTGACCAGGCACGGCCGGGAGTCGCGACGACGGTGTCGTCGAACGCATCACTTGCGGCACTGGACTCCGCACGCACCCTGCCCTGGATGAGCTCGAGGAGCTGGGCGGCATACACGGGGTCGTGGGGTGCGTCGTAGACCCAACGGGTGCCGAGGACGGAGTGCTCGGTGACGCCGACGAGCGCCGGCTCGAGCCCGGGCACAGCCACCGGTCGATAGGTGAGCGGCACCTGGTAGGTGATGGGGGAGGGGCCGGAGTCGTCCGCGACGATCAGCACCTCGACGCCGACGTCACCAGCGGGGTCGCCCAGTCTCCACGACGCGAGGCGACGCAGCGACGGAGAGGTGCCCTTGCCGGCATACCAGCGTTGTTGGCCCATCCAGGCCTCGAGGAGCTCGAGCTTGGTCGGCGTGATGCTGGCGCCCTTGTGGATCTCAGCCATGGCCCGGTGACTCCCGATGGCCCAATGACTCCCGAGAGCCCGACGACTCGCGCCGGCTCTCGTCACCGACGCGCAGCCAGAAGAAGTCGCGGCTGCCCATGGTGAAGGTGACCCGACCGTCGGCGGCGATCCACGGGAAGTTGGCGCCGCCGAAGAGGTCGAAGAGCTCGTTCTCGCCCAGGTGCTCGGGCACCTGCACCGTCGCCGCCTGGGGCTTGTCCGACAGGTTGTTGACGCAGAGCAGGGTCTCTCCACGGCTGTCGCGGTTGCCGGCCCACGAGCGGGTGTAGGCGAGGATCGACTCGTTGTCGGTCGGCACGATCTCGAAGTCGCCGAGGCCGAACGCGGGGTGGAGTCGTCGCACGCCCAGCATGCCGCGCAGCCAGTGCAGGAGCGAGTGGCCCGTCGCCATCTGGGCCTCGACGTTGACCCCGTTGTAGTGGTAGACGAGCGAGGAGATCACCGGGAGGTAGAGCTTGCCCGGGTCGGCCTCGGAGAAGCCGGCGTTGCGGTCGGGGGTCCACTGCATCGGCGTCCGCACGGCGTCGCGGTCGGTGAGCCAGATGTTGTCGCCCATCCCGATCTCGTCGCCGTAGTAGAGGCAGGGAGAGCCGGGCAGCGACAGCAGGAGCGCGTGGATGAGCTCGATCTCGGGGCGGGAGTTGTCGAGCAGGGGCGAGAGACGGCGCCGGATGCCCACGTTGGCCCGCATGCGGGGGTCGGGGGCGTACCAGGCGTACATCGTGGCGCGCTGCTCCGGCGTCACCATCTCGAGCGTCAGCTCGTCGTGGTTGCGCAGGAACGTGCCCCACTGCGTCCCGGGCGGGATGTCCGGAGTCGAGGCCAGCACGTCGATGATCGGCTGGGCGAGCTGGTCGCGCATCGCGTAGTAGAGCATCGGCATGACCGGGAAGTGGAAGCACATCTGGCACTCGGGTGCGTCCTCGGTGCCGAAGTAGTCGACGACGTCGGCCGGGGGCTGGTTGGCCTCGGCGAGGAGGATGCGCCCGGGGTACTCCTCGTCGACCATCTTGCGGAGCTTGGCGAGGAACGCGTGGGTCTTGGGGTGGTTCTCGCCGTTGTGGCCCTCCTCCTCGTAGAGGTAGGGGACGGCGTCGAGGCGGAAGCCGTCGATCCCCATGTCCATCCAGAAGCGGACGACCTCGAACATCGCCTCGTGGACGGCGGGGTTCTCGAAGTTGAGGTCCGGCTGGTGGCCGAAGAAGCGGTGCCAGAAGAACTGCCGCCGGATGGGGTCGAAGGTCCAGTTCGACGTCTCGGTGTCGATGAAGATGATCCGGGCGTCGGTGTACTTGTCGTCGGTGTCCGACCAGACGTAGAAGTCGCCGTAGGGGCCGTCCGGTTCGCTGCGCGACGCCTGGAACCACGGGTGCTGGTCGCTCGTGTGGTTCATGACGAAGTCGGTGATGATCCGGATGCCGCGGGCGTGGGCCTCGGTGATGAGCTGCTGGAACTCCGGCAGCGTCCCGAACTCGGGCAGCACCTGGGTGTAGTCGGCGATGTCGTAGCCACCGTCCCGGAGCGGGCTGGCATAGAACGGCGGCAGCCAGAGGCAGTCGACGCCGAGCCACTGGAGGTAGTCGAGCCGGTTGATGACCCCTTGGAAGTCACCGGCCCCGGAGCCGTTGGAGTCGCCGAACGCTCGCACGAGCACCTCGTAGAACACCGCGGTCTTGAACCATTCGGGATCGTGCTTGAGCCCCGGCTGGTGCAGGCCAAGTCCTTGCGTGGTGGTCACTCGTCAGTACCTCTTCAGCTCGATGATGTGGACCGGCTCGTGGTCGGGTCCGAGGTGGACCATGGCCTCCCGCAGGAAGTCCCACCACTGGTCGGTGATGAGGTCGTGGGCGCGGAAGCCCTCGTCGGGGTGCAGGCCGAGGGCCGGCATGTCGAAGACGACCCGGCTCCAGCGGGTGCTGTGCGGGTCGAGGTTGGCGATGACGATGACGACGTCATCGTGCGCCGGGACGCCGGTCGTCTCGTCGGCGGGAACGGCGCGGCGCTTGCTGAACGCCATGATGTTCTCGTCGTCGACGTGGTGGAACGTGACGTTGCGCAGCCAGTGCAGGGCCGGGTGCTCGCGGCGGATCTCGTTGAGGCGACGCAGGTACCAGGCCAGCGACTGGCCCTCGCGCTCGCCGCCCGGCTCGTAGTCCTCCCACCGCCGGTTGCGGTACTGGTACTTCTCGTTGTCGATCTGCTCCTCGGCGCCGGGGCGGGCGACGTGCTCCATGAGCTCGTAGCCGGTGTAGATGCCGTAGGTCGGGACGAGAGTGCCCGCGAGCGCAGCGCGCAGCTTCCACGCGGCCTGCCCGCCGAACTGCATGTAGGGCGTGAGGATGTCGTGCGTCGTCGGCCAGAAGCTCGGCCGCATGTAGTGCGCCGTCTCGGTCGCGAGCTCGGTGACGTACTCCTCGAGGTCCGGCTTGGTGTTGCGCCAGGCGTAGTAGGTGTAGCTCTGCTGGAACCCGGCCTTGGCGAGGGTGCGCATCATGGCCGGCTTCGTGAAGGCCTCGCTGAGCCAGATGATGTCGGGGTGGTCGCGGGCCACGTCCTGGATCAGCCACTGCCAGAACTCGACCGGCTTCGTGTGCGGGTTGTCCACGCGGAAGAGCGTGACCCCGTGGTCGATCCAGACCTGGATCATCCGGCGCATCTCGGCGTAGGCCCCCGCCGGGTCGTTGTCGAAGTTCAGCGGATAGATGTCCTGGTACTTCTTCGGCGGGTTCTCGGCGAACGCGATCGTGCCGTCGGCGCGGGTCGTGAACCACTCGGGGTGCTCGGTGACCCACGGGTGGTCGGGGGAGCACTGCAGCGCGATGTCCATGGCGACCTCGAGACCGAGCCGACGTGCCTCGCCGACGAAGAAGTCGAAGTCGTCGAAGGTGCCGAGGTCGGGGTGGATCGCGTCGTGCCCACCGTCGGCGGAGCCGATCGCGTAGGGGCTGCCGGGGTCCTCGGGACCTGCGTCCAGGGTGTTGTTCGGGCCCTTCTTGGCGGCCTGCCCGATCGGGTGGATCGGGGTGAGGTAGATGACGTCGAAGCCCATGCCGGCGACCGAGTGGAGGCGCTTGGCGGCGGTGCGCAGGGTGCCGCTGCGCCAGGTGTGCGACTCCTCGTCGTAGAGGGCGCCCTCGCTGCGGGGGAAGAACTCGTACCACGCTCCGGTGAGGGCGAGCTGACGCTCGACGAGCAGCGGGTATGCCGTGCTCGGGGTGACGTGGTCCCTCACCGGGGTGCCCGTCAGCTCCTCGTGCACCGGCCCGTGGGTGACCGCCGAGAGACGGACCTGGGGTGGGCGGGTCTCGTCACGCAGGGCGGCTGCACCGGCCGCGAGGGTGGCCCGGCCCGCGGGGGTGCGGTCCTCGGTCTCGGCGGCGCGGTCGAGGAGCACCGCTCCCTCGGCGAGCATGAGGGCGGTGTCGACGTCGGCCTGGATCTTGACCGTGGCGTCGTGCTCCCACGTGCCGAACGGGTCGGACCAGCCCTCGACGCGGAACGTCCACAGGCCGGTCCGGTCGGCCGAGACGACGGCTTCCCAGGTGTTAAGACCGGGGTTGGTGCAGACCATCTGCGTCAGGTGGTCCGTGCCGTCCGGATCGGTGAGGACGACCGACGCGCTGACGGCGTCGTGCCCCTCGCGGATGACCGTCGCCTCGACGAGGAAGGTCTCGCCGACCACGGACTTGGTGGGTCGCGCACCACCGTCGACGATGGGGGAGATGTCGAGGACGGGGATCCGTCCGATCGGGGTCTGGGGCGGAGTGCTGAGGGGGGTCGCGGTCACAGTGCGACGCTATCGTCCCGGGCGCCCTGATCACGAGTCGTCCACGCCTCAACGCGCGTATCGCCGCCGGCGGGACGCCGGTTTCTCGCCGCATCACCGCATGTCAGAGGGCGAAGTGAGTAAACGTTTCCGCGGATCGGCGAAGTGACCCTAGGATGACGCCTCGTGAAGGCCATCCGTCGCTTCAGCGTCCGCCCCGTCCTGCCCACCCGCATCGCCGCGTTGGGCGATCTCGCGATGAACCTGCGCTGGAGCTGGCACCCGCCACTGCGCGACCTCTTCGAGAGCATCGACCCGGGGCGGTGGACCGCGGTCGGCGCCGACCCGGTGGCCATGCTCTCGGCCACGCCGGTCGAGGAGCTCGACCGCCTCGCCGCCGACGACGCGTTCGTCGCCCGGGTCGAGGACGCCAGGCAGGGGCTCGAGCGCTACCTCGGTGAGGACCGCTGGTACCAGCAGTGGGCCGGCGAGCAGGGCGACCAGGGTGCGCCCGCGGCGATCGCCTACTTCAGCCCCGAGTTCGGCATCGCCGCGGCGCTGCCGCAGTACTCCGGGGGCCTCGGCATCCTCGCCGGTGACCACCTCAAGGCGGCCTCCGACATCGGTGTGCCCATCGTCGGCGTCGGACTGTTCTACAAGACCGGCTACTTCCGGCAGAGCTTCAACCGCGACGGCTGGCAGCAGGAGGACTATCCCGTCCTCGACCCCGACGGCCTGCCCCTCTCGCTCCTGCGCGAGGAGGACGGCACCCCGTGCGCGGTCGTCGTCAAGCTGCCGGGTGGCCGTGAGCTGCGGGCCCAGGTGTGGCGGGCCCAGGTCGGTCGCGTCCCGCTGCTGCTCCTCGACTCCGACGTCCCGGGCAACGACGAGGCCGCCCGTGCGGTCACGGAGCGCCTCTACGGCGGTGGCGGTGAGCAGCGGCTCCAGCAGGAGATGCTCCTCGGTGTCGGTGGGGTCCGCGCGCTGCGCCTGTGGTCCCGGCTCTCCGGCGCGCCCACGCCCGACGTCTACCACTCCAACGAGGGCCACGCCGGCTTCCTCGCGATCGAGCGGATCAGCGAGCTCGTGACCGGTGCCGGGCTGAGCTTCGACGAGGCGCTCGAGGCCGTGCGCGGTGCGACGGTCTTCACGACGCACACCCCGGTCCCGGCGGGCATCGACCGCTTCGAGCGCCGCCTCATCGAGATCTACTTCGGTGGTGACCTCGCTCCCGCCGGCGTCCCGGTCGACCGGCTGCTGGCGCTGGGCGCCGAGACCTACGAGGGTGGCGACTCGGCCATGTTCAACATGGCCGTCCTTGGGCTGCGGATCGCGCAGCGCGCCAACGGCGTCTCGAAGCTCCACGGGGTGGTGAGTCGCGACATGTTCGACGGCCTCTTCCCGGGCTTCGACGCCGACGAGGTGCCGATCACGAGCATCACCAACGGTGTCCACGGCCCGACCTGGGTGGACCGCAAGGTCTACGAGCTGGCCGACCGGCATACGGACGACGTCACCGTCGACACGACGGTGCTCGACAGCGAGGCCTCGTGGAAGGCCATGGCCGAGCTGCCGCGCGACGAGGTCTGGGCCACCAAGCGTGAGCTGCGCGAGCAGCTCGTCAAGGAGGCCCGGGCCCGCGTGCGCGCCTCGTGGGTCGAGCGCGGTGCCTCGACGGCCGAGCTCGGCTGGACCGACGAGATCCTGGACCCCGACGTCCTGACGATCGGCTTCGCCCGTCGGGTCCCGACCTACAAGCGGCTCACGCTCATGCTGCGCGACCCGGCCCGCCTCAAGAAGCTGCTGCTCGACCCCGAGCGCCCGATCCAGATCGTCATCGCCGGCAAGTCGCACCCTGCCGATGAGACCGGCAAGCAGCTCATCCAGCAGATGATCAAGTTCACCGACGACCCCGAGGTGCGTCACCGCATCGCCTTCCTCCCGAACTACGACATCGCGATGGCGCAACACCTCTACCCCGGCTGCGACGTGTGGCTCAACAACCCGCTGCGTCCGTTCGAGGCGTCCGGGACGTCGGGCATGAAGGCTGCGCTCAACGGGGCCCTCAACCTCTCGATCCTCGATGGCTGGTGGGACGAGTGGTTCGACGGCAACAACGGCTGGGCGATCCCGACGGCCGACGGTGTCGAGGACCCCGACCGTCGCGACGACATCGAGGCCAACGCGCTCTACGACCTCATCGAGAACCAGGTGGCTCCGCGCTTCTACGACCTCGACGACGACAAGCTCCCGCAGAACTGGCTCGCGATGGTCATGCACACGGTCTCGACCCTCGGCCCCAAGGTCCGGGCGAGCCGCATGGTGCGCGAGTACACCGAGCGCCTCTACGTGCCCGCGGCCCGCGCCGGGTGGGCGCTCAAGGGCGACGACTTCGCGGGCGCTCGCGACCTCGCGGCCTACGCGACGCGGGTCAGGGCGTCCTGGCCCAAGGTGAGCGTGGACCACATCGAGTCATCCGGCCTGGGCGACAGCCCCGAGATCGGTGAGACCCTCCACGTTGGGGCCTACGTCTCACTGGACGGTCTGGACCCCGCCGACGTCGAGGTGCAGGTTGCGCACGGCCGCACGAACCACCGCGGTGACGACCTGCACGACGTCACGACGCTGTCGCTCGAGCACACGGAGAGCTATGAGCACGGCCGCCACCAGTTCTCCGGCGATCTCGTGCTCAAGACGAGTGGGGCGTTCGGCTACACCGTGCGCGTCCTGCCCAAGCACCCCGGGCTCGCCGCTCCCGCCAGCCTCGGGCTCGTCGCCACCGCCTGACGGCCAGCTGCCGCATTATCGGGTCACCCGATAAAGGGGCGCTCGACCCGAGTTGCCAGCTCGGGCGGAGCGCCCCTTTGTCGGGTCGAGCTGGTGAGACCGGCCGGTGGGCTGCCCACGGCTCACCAGAGGAAGCGCGGCACGATCCATAGCACGAAACCCACGACGACAGGCAACGCCAACGCCGCGGACCCGTGCCGCTGGAGCGGCTCGTGCTCGACCCACGAGCCCGTCGCGCGCCGCATCCGACGCGACGCGACCACGAGCCCTCCGCCCAGGCTCAGGCCGAGGAGTCCCAGACCGACGCGCTGGAGCACGCCGTAGGCGCCGAACCACGTCGTGCCCACGCTCCGCCCACCGGCCTCGACGCCCACGACGTCGCCGTCGGGCTGCGAGAGCATCACTGCTTCGGTGGCGTCGCCGAGCTCGTCCGAGGCTCGGCCGGGCAGCGCCACCTCGTGCGTGGGTCCGGACGACGGCGTGAGCGTCCAGTCGTTGCCGGCACTGCGCCAGGAGGAGTTCGGTCCGTCGATCGCGACGTCGTCACGGACCAGGCACATGTCCTCCCGCCCAGCCCCGCAAGCCCGGCCGTCCTCGACGACCCCGCCCCAGCGCCACGCACCGACAGCGCCCAGCCCGGTGAGCAGACCCACCACCAGCAGCACGACCCCCAGGGGGAGCAGCACCACCGGACGGGAGAACACCTTGCCCATGCTCGATCAGCCGAGGTCGTCGAGCGCCTTCTTGGACCCGGGGTGCAGCTCGACGGGGTCGGACTCCTTGGCCGTGGCCGGGTCGAGGTCCTTGGCGGCCGGGTGCACCTTCTCGAGGTCGGCCTTCTTGTCGAAGATGAGCTTGGTCAGCGCGCACGCGTTGGCGTCCGACATGTCCGAGCGCACGAGCAGCACGTTGGGGACGACGACCGTCTTGGCATCAGCCGGGGTGCCATAGGTCGCGGCGGGGATGACGTCCTCGGCATAGACCGGGTTGACGTCCTTGAGCTTCGGCAGCAGCGGCGTGATGTCGACGAACTGCACGTCGTCCTTCATCGCCGTCATGAGGTCGGTGATGCCACCGGTCGGCAGACCGCCGGACCAGACGAGCCCGTCGATGCTGCCGTCCTTCATCGCGTCGACGGTCTTGGTGAGGTCGAGGCGCTGCGCCGAGACGTCCTTGGCCGGGTCGAGACCGGCGGCCTGGATGAGGCGGTTGGCGATGACCTCGGTGCCCGACTTCGGTGACCCGGTGGAGATGCGCTTGCCCTTGAAGTCCTCGACCTTGGTGATGCCGGACTTCTTGGACACGACCACCTGCGTGTAGTTCGAGTAGATCCGGGCGAGCGCCTTGACGTCGGCCGTCTTGCCCTCGAACGCACCCTTGCCGGTGACCGCGTCGGCGGCGGTGTCGGCGAGCGAGAAGGCGATGTCGTACTTCTTGTCGACGAGCTGCTGGATGTTCTGCACCGACGCACCCGTCTCGGCCGCCGTGGCCTTGAGCTCGGTGTTGGCGCTGATGACCTGCGCGAGACCGCCGCCCAGTGCGTAGTAGACCCCGGTGCTGTTGCCCGTCGCGATGGTGATCTGGCCGGCGCTCGCCGTGCAGTCGTTGGCGCCGCCTGACGCCCCGGTCGCGGCCGTGTCGCTCGTGCGGTCCTGCTTGCCCCCGCAGCCCGTCAGGGTGAGCGCGGTGATGGTCGCGGTCGCGAGGACCGCTGTGCGAATTCGATTGCGACTCATGCCTTTTCCTCCAGTGTGGTGGTGGGTCGGTCAACAGGTGGGGTATGCCGTGTGCTCGCCTTCGTCACCCACGCGAGGGCCACCGCGGCGGCGAGGAAAGCCAGCCCGGCGCCGATCGAGAACGGCTGCAGGTAGAGCAGCAGGCCGGCCGCGGGGACGCAGAGCGCGCGCACGACGGGCTTGGCGGGTCCGAAGAGCCACCCGCCGGTGACGACGGCCAACGCGCCCACCGCGAGCATCGAGACGACAGTCGTCCAGAGGATCGAGAGGGCGTCGCCCTGCATGAGCAGGTGCGAGCCGTTGTCGGTGATGACGAACGCCAGGGGAGCGAGGAACGCGGGCAGGGTGTACTTCCAGGCGTGCCACATCGTCCTGATGGCGTCGCCGCCGGTGATGGCGGAGGCGGCCACGGCAGCGAGCGCCGTCGGAGGCGAGACCTCCGAGAGGACGGCGTAGTAGAAGATGAACATCGCCGTCTCGGGCGGGCTGACTCCGAGGGTCTGCAGGGCCGGCCCGATGACGACCCACGCGATGATGAACGACGCCGTGACGGGCACGGCCAGCCCGAGGAGGGCGATGGCCACGGCCGCGAAGACGGCGGTGAGGATGAGCACCCCGGTGGGGTTGCTCGTGATGGCCTCCGCCGCGGAGACGAGCATCGAGGCGAGCGACTGGCCGATGCCGGTCTTGACGATGACCGACGTGATGATGCCCGCTGCCGCACACACGGACGCGACCGGCAGGACCGAACGGACACCGGCGGCCAGACCGCGATAGAGCTGCACGGCATACACCGGCAGTGCACGTCGGGGCGGGAGTCGCTCCGCGTCAGGGTCGAGCGGATCGCGGCCGGAGACAACCCTTTCGACGAGGCCGAAGAGCGCAGCGACGACGGTCGCATAGACCACCGCGCGAAAGGGCGGGATTCCCAGCGCGAGGAACGCGACGATGACGAAGAGCGAGAGGAAGTGGTAGCCGAAGCGCCGCAGCAGCTGCCACGCGCTGCGGGTCGAGATGTGCACCTCGCGGGCGCCGAACTTCCGGGCGTCCATCTCCACGGCGAGGATGATGCCGAGGTAGTAGAGGACGGTCGGGATCGTGGCCCAGAGCAGGACCTCGAGGTAGTTGACCCCGATGTACTCGGCGATGATGAAGGCCGCGGCGCCCAGGGTCGGGGGCGAGAGGATCGCGCCGATGCCCGCCGCGGCGAGCATGCCGCCGGCCGCCTCTCGGGGGTAGCCGGCCTTCTTGAGGATCGGCCACGAGACGGACCCGAGGCTGACCGCCGTCGCCGTGCCGGAGCCGCTCACGGTGCCGAGGAGGAAGCCGCTCAGGGCGACGGTGCGGCCCGGCGCCGACGAGCTCTTGCGGAACGCCGCGAACGAGATGTCGATGAAGAAGCGGCTCGCGCCGGTGGCCTCGAGGACGGCACCGTAGATCGTGAAGAGCACGATGTAGGTCGCGGCGACGTCGAGGGGGATCCCGAAGAAGCCCGACGCGTCGTTGTAGAAGCCGTTGATGATGTCGCCGAAGTTCATGCCCGCGTGGCTGATCGACCACGACACTGGCAGGAACCCGCCGTAGTAGGCGAACGCGAAGAACATGGCGCAGACGATCGGCAGGACGAGGCCGGTCGTGCGGCGGCAGGCCTCGAGGATGAGCAGCATGAGCAACGTGCCCATGGCGACGTCGACGGCGCCGAGGGACCCCTGGCGGTCGAGGAAGGCGTTGAAGCCGCCGCCACCGTCACCGATCGTGACGGGCAGCACCGGATAGAGGCAGACGAAGAGCGCGAGGGCGGCCAGCGCCCAGTCGAGCACGCCCGGGTTGTCATCGCCCTGGCTGCCGTCCGCCTGGGTGGTGCGGACGCGGGCCCCCCGTCGGCGGGTCGCCCGGTAGCAGACGAAGACGAGGGGGAGGACGGCCGCGAGGAAGAGGATGAGGTAGTACTGGCCGCCCTGTCGCAGCGGCGAGAACACCTGGTAGAGCACGAACATCGACACCGCGAAGCAGACTGCGGTCAGGGCCTGGTCGAGCCGGGGCGACAGTCGACGACCGGGTCGCTCCTCGTCGTACTCGCCGATGAGCTCGTCGACCGATGCCGTGCGGTCGACGTCGTCGTCGGATCCGGTGATCTGCGCTGATCGCCCCATGGGCGACAAACCTACGACACACAACCCCTGAGAGGTATGCCGTCAGCGGGCTGCCGTCGTCACGCGCGTTGCGTGCGCCCGGGCGTGACCGCCCTAGTTGAGGATGCGCATCGAGGAGGGCACGCCGCCGCCGCGCTGGACCTCCTCGGCCAGCTCCTGCAGCGCGGTGAGAGCGACATTCTGCGACAGCGGACCGTGCGAGACCCGGGCGACGCCGAGCTCCTGCTGGCGCGCGAGGGACGGCGTCCCGGGGATGGCGATGGTCGTCAGGCGCTGCGGCCCGAAGGCGTCGACGAGGGTGACGATCTCGTCCTCGGTGAGGATCGCCGGCACGAACACGACGGGGGCGCCGGCGTCGAGGTAGGCCTTCCCGCGCTCGACCGCCTCGGCGAGCACGACCGCGCGGTCGCGGTCGCGGCCGAGGTGGAACGCGTCGGTGCGCGCGTTGAGCACGAAGTCCGGGACGCCCTCGGCGGCGGCAGCGGCCATGACGGCCTCCACCTGCGCGGCGGCCTCGGCGAGCGGCTTCATCTGGTCCTCGAGGTTGGCCCCGACGATCCCGACACCGATCGCGCGACGGACGGTGTCGGCGGCGTCGCCGTAGCCGCCCTCGAGGTCGGCGCTCACCGGCAGGTCGGTCGCCTCGACGATGCGGCGGCTCATGTCGAGCATCTCCTCGACGGGGATGACCTCGCCGTCGGGGTAGCCCAGGGTCGCGGCGATGGAGTGGCTCGCGGTCGCCAAGGCCTTGGTGCCGGGCACGTCGGCGACGACCTTGGCCGAGATCGCGTCCCAGACGTTGACGACGGTGAGGAGCTCGGGGGCTCGGTGGAGGGCGAGCAGGTCGGTCGCGCGTGCGGAGGTAGTCATGTCAGGCATCAAAGCGGGCGGGGCGGTTCCTATTCCCGGGGGCGCCCGGTCTCGCCCTGCTCAGACGGCGTCCAGCCCGACGCGTCCCTCCTTGAAGGCCTCGACGAAGAGGGGGTAGTCGGTGTGCACCTGCGCGGCATACGCCATCGCCTGCTCGACCACCCACGTCGTGAACTCCGAGCGCCTTCCCTCGAGCGGACCGGCGATCGCCTCCTCGACCTGGAAGGTCACGAGGTGCTGGTCGCTGTCCTCGTCGGAGGCGCAGTGGATCTTGGCGGTGGCCTGCCCCAGCTGGCGCACCACGACGCCGATCTCGTCCGGCTCGTCGAGGTCCGACCAGGCCAGCCCCACCTCGTAGGGCGAGATCTCGGACAGGACGAACCCCACTCCGTCCATCGTCGTGTGCCCGAGGAGGGAGTCGGTGTGCGCCTGGAGGGCGCGCTGGCTGACCACGGTGCGGTGCGCCTCGTGCTCGAAGGCCGCGTCGATGTCGGCACTGTCGATGAAGCGGCTGAGCGCCGGCACGTTGGCCTGCTTCATCTGCACGACGACGTCGTTCTCGAGAGCCTGGCTGTGGCCCTCGAGCAGCAGGTTGTAGCTCGTGAGGCCGGCGCTTCCGATGCCGTGGGTGACGGTGGAGACGACGTCGCGCACGTCGTAGAAGACGGGGATGCGGCTGCGCTTGTCGTCGGGGATCGTCGACAGGTAGCCCTCGTAGGCTCCCAACACCCGCGCGCGCTCCGCCTTGCCGAGGCGGCGCACCCCGTCCTTGACGATGAAGAGCCGGTGGTGCTCCTCCACCGTGGTCAGCTGGTTGAGCACGTCCACCCGGCGCACCTCGCGGGCCTGCCGCAGGGCAGCAAGCACGGGGCCGCGAGCGTTCTCGAGGCGGATCGCGAAGTCGGTGTCGTCGGGCGTGCTGCGGTAGTGGTTGACCTGGCGCAGGTACGAGCGCAGGTAGGTCTCGATCAGCGCGCGAACCTCCTCGTCAGGGAGCGCCTTCTGCCAGCCGTGCAGTGCCAGCGACGTGCTGAAGCGCAGCAGGTCCCAGGTGAAGTGGCCGACGTAGGCCTCGTCGAAGTCGTTGACGTCGAAGACCAGCCGGCCGGCGGAGTTGAGGTAGGTGCCGAAGTTCTCGACGTGCAGGTCGCCGTGGACCCAGATGCGGGAGGACCGCTCGTCGACGTAGGGGGCGTCCATCCGGGTGACGTCCCGGTAGAACAGACCGGCGGAGCCGCGGTAGAAGGAGTGCGGGTCGTGCGCCATCCGCCGGAACTTGTGCCGGTATGCCGTCGGGTGAGCGGCCATCGCCTCACCGAACGACTCCTGGAGCACGTCGACGATGGTGCGCGTGCGGCTCTCGGACTTGGTCGTCGGCATGAATCGGACCCTACTGCCGGGAGAAGCCCAGAAACGCTCGCGCGGCAAAGCCCTGTCGAGACGCACAACCCTCCAGCCCGGGAGGCACGCGTCGAGGACTGGGCCGTGCGCCGGCCCGGGGCGTTGGAGTCCGAGAGATCGGCGAGGCGTAAGGCATCAGTCGGCAAGGGGACTCCCGGAGCACGGCACCATGGCGGTCGTTCGCTCGACCTCGGACGCCCGATCCGAGATCCCGCTGAGCGCGAGCCGCCTCTTGACCATGGACCGCTTCCAGCGTTCACCGTGACCTGGTGCGCCACCGGGCGCGAAACCTCCTACGGCACAGGCCTGCCCAGCGTGACGAGCAGGGGAGGGTCGTCCGGGTTGCTCCTCGTCGGCTCCCAAGGGCCGCAGTGGCGTCTGCTCGACAGGACGACTCTGCCAACTCTGGTTACCCTGTGGTCAACAGTTCTGTGGGGGCCTGTGGACAACTGCACGGTCGCCTTCGCAAATCTTGCTTGGATGGCGGGGACGAGGACGAGAGATCGTCGACGAGAGATCAACATCGACGCGTGAGCCAGTGCGGTGAGCGCGAGCATTGGGGGGAGGGGTCCCGTTGGACGCCGTGCGTACCGTTGAGGCCGAGGTCCGCGAGCTCATTCGACGCTCCGGACTCGATCCCGCGCGCGACCCCAAGGCCGTGCAGCGGCTCGTTCGCGATGCCGTGGCCGACTACGACCAGCGCTCGGTGCACGGGGGTATGCCGGTGCTCGTCGATGTGGCCCGCGCCGAGAAGTCCGTGTGGGACACCGTCGCCGGGTTCGGACCGCTCCAGCAGTACTTCGACGACCCGACGGTCGAGGAGATCTGGATCAACGACCGGCTGGCGCCCGGATGGGCTTCAGAGCGCTCCCGCGGGTCGTCGGCCGTCGGCTCGGCGCCACCGCCGGACTGTCGATCTATCTCTGTGTTCGGCTGCGCCATGCGCGGGGTGTGGCCTAGTTTGTGGTCATTGGGCCGAAGTGTTGTGCCCCCCGGGTGTTCGGAGTCACGATGCGACGGTTCGCTTTGAGGCGTCCGGTCCGGGCGCTGGTAGCGACTCTGGTCGGTGCTGTCCTGGTGTCGGTCAGCCCGGCTGTGGGGCAGGCGGACACGGCCCGCGGGTCGACCGCGGCCGAGGTAGCGACGTATACCGAGGGCAGTGTCAGTTTTGTGTCGTTGACGCCGGCTCGGGTGTTGGACACGCGGACGGGCAACGGTGCGCCGACAGGTGTGGTCCGTGCCGGGTCCACCACTGCCCTTCGCGTGACCGGTCGCGGTGGTGTCCCGGCGTCGGGTGTCGCCGCGGTCACTCTGAATGTGACGGTGACCAGTCCTAGCGGTGCGGGATATGTGACCGCTTGGCCGAACGGCGTGACCCGGCCCACGGCGTCCAACGTCAACTACGCGGCCGGACAGACGGTCGCCAACCAGGTCGTGATCAAGGTGGGCAGCAGCGGGGTGGTGAACCTCTTCGCCTCGACCTCGGCCCATGTGATCGCTGATGTGGCCGGGTACTACCCGGTGGGGGCGCCGTACAACCCTGTGGTCCCGGCCCGCCTGATCGACACTCGTACGACCTCGAGACCTGCGTCAGGGTCGACAACCAGTATCACTGTCACGGGCAGGGGTGGCGTCCCGACCAGCAACGTGGCCGCCGTCGTGCTGACGGTCACCGCAGTCGCACCGGCCGGTGCCGGGTACCTGACTCAGTACCCCACCGGATCGCAGCAGCCGACAGCGTCAAACGTGAACTATGCGGCAGGGCGGACCGTCGCCGGCCTGGTCTTCGCGAAGGTCGGCACGGGCGGGCAGGTGTCGCTGTACACCTCGATCTCGACCCATCTCCTCGTCGATGTCGCCGGCTGGATCCCGACAGCGTCGGACTATGTGCCGCTGACCCCGTCTCGTCTGGTTGACACCCGGTATGGCACCGGCGCAACGAAAGCGCGCATCCCTGCTGGGGGCGCTCTCACCCTCCAAACCACCGGGGTCGGGGGGGTCGCCGTGGATGGGGTCGCCGCGGTCGAGCTCAACGTCACCGCTGTGAACCCGTCGACGTCGGGGTACCTGACCACTTACCCCGGCGGGGTCACCCGCCCTCTGGCCTCGACCGTGAACTTCGGGGCCGGCGCGACGGCCGCCAACTCGACCACCGTCAAGGTCGGAACCGGCGGCAAGGTCACCGTGTACAGCTCCGCCTCTACCGACCTCGTCGTCGACGTAGCCGGCTACTTCACGATCCCCAGAACCGTCACGCTCACCCACGACTCGAACACGGTCATCGTCCCGGACTCCGTGACAGAGACCGTCACCGGCCCTACCGGGTTGGGGGGCACCGGGACCATCACCAGTAGCGTGGCCACACCGGCCGTGACCGGTCAGTACGTGTACCTCCCGCCCGGAGGAAGCAACGGCGACGGACTCATCGGCAAGGTCACTGCGGTCAACGGAACCACCACCACCGTCCAGAGCGTCCCGATGCAGGAAGCCTTCCCCAGCGGGCACATCGAAGGCGTCACCACCAACAACAGTCCCCTCCTCACCTCCACCGCTGCCGGTGACAGCGCCCGAACCCAAGGTGCAGCCGAAACCTCCGCAGGCATCCCCCTCGACTGCACCAACGGACTGACCACCGGTGTGTCTGTGTCCGCGACCGCCGACATGCGCGTAGCCGTCCTCGCCGACTGGGGGCCCGGCAAACGAGCGCACCTACGCGCCACAACAACCACCTCCCTGACCTACCAAGGATCCGTGGACGTCACGGTCGGCAGCACGTGCACCTGGTCATCACCCACTGCCAAGCTCGGCATGATCGGGCCCTTCACCGTGGACGCGGGCTGGAAGATCGAGCTCGGCATCAGCGCGGGCATCACCACCGCGGTCCACCACGCAACCACAACGACCGACGGCTTCGACTGGTGGGACGGCCAGTCCCCGACTCGCGTCCACGCGAACAGCAAAACCACCGGCTACACCCCCCCCAACGCCGCCACCGGGACCGTCACCTTCGGATCCGGACCAGCCGTCAGCCTCAAACTCGCTGGCCTCGCGGGACCCCAAATCAGCGCCCTCGCCTACATCGACGTCACCGCCAACACCAACGCCAACCCCTGGTGGACCATCAAATTCGGCGTCAAGGCACAAGCGTCCCTCACCCTCGACATCCTCTTCCTCGTCCAGGCCGAATACACCCTCGCCGAAGCAGTCGTCTATTCTGGAGAGCTTGGTCGCGCACCCGGCGGGTATACCGGATCGAAACCCATCATCACGACGACTACCCTGCCAAACGGCCTAGTGGGTGAATCCTATTCGGCCATCCTGACCGGCAGCGGTGGTACCGCCCCCTACCGATGGACCGTCACCGGACTCCCCTCGGGCCTGGCACTCGATGCCATAACGGGGACTATCACCGGAACCCCTATCGCGAACGCCTTGGCCAACCCCACCTTTACCATCACCGACTCAAAAGCCTTGAAAACCAGCAAGACCCTACCCCTAAGATTCGTTAGCGCCGGGGACGTATTGGAGGTCGCCGTGTCAGACGACTCCTCATGTGCGCTCTTGGCGACTGGCGCAGTGAAGTGCTGGGGAGCAGGTTCTTCCATTGGCAGTGGTGGCTTCGACCCACCCTCCACGACGACACCGGTCCAAGTAGCCGGTTTGCGTGCTGGGGTTCGACACATCACTTCCAGAGGTAACGGCACATGTGCCGTCCTTGTAGCGGGAGCAGTAAAGTGCTGGGGCAGCTACAACAACATATTCTTCGCGGCGACGCCGACGCAGATCCCTGGGCTCGAGGCGGACGTCGACCGATATTCCGGTGACGGCGTCAGTGGCTGCGCTTTGATGCTCAATAAGACGGTCAAGTGTTGGGGCTGGAATCCTAATGGGCAGCTTGGTGACGGAACCACCCAGGATCGGTCGAACGCCGCTACCGTATCAGGGCTGAACGATGTCCAGCAGGTGGTTGTCGGCGCAGGTACGAGCAGTGGTAGCGGTACCGCATGTGCCGTGAAGGGCGACGGCTCCCTCTGGTGCTGGGGGCCACACATTTATCCCGACGGGGGAAGAAACTTGGTTCCTGTCCGTGTCGCGAAGGTGGATCGCGCAGTCGCAAGCGTTGCAGTGGCAGATAACCTTGCCTGCGTCACTCTGGCAGATGATCGATCCGTGCACTGCTGGGGAATGAATGGAAACGGTTCAGTGGGAAACGGGACGCGAACGCCGACGAGCACGCCAGTTCGAGTGACGGGAATCTCTGATCCAGTCGTTTCGGTCGTATCAGGATCGGCGCACGTCTGTGCCGTGACAGCAATGGGTGGGCTTTACTGCTGGGGCACCAACGAATCTGGAGAAATCGGCACCGGGACAGTTTCCGCTGACGTCATCAATCCCACGCGCGTAACTGGGATGCTGGGGGCAACGCGGCAGGTCGACGTGGGGGGACTCGCCGGCTTCGCCGATAATTCCGTCTTCAGTGGCGGAATCACCTGTGCGGTGTCGGGGGTGCGTGCCTACTGCTGGGGAAGCAACTTGTTTGGGACTCTGGGAAACGGGACAACGACCGACTCGGCACGGCCCGTTGAAGTGACGGGGTTGTGACGCCAGACGCCTCAGTCGACCTCGCGACGCGGGCGTTTTAGACCCGATGGTCCAGCCCAGCGAGAACCTCCGGACACGGAGACACAGCGCCGTTCGCGCGGGTCGAGCCGTGCCGCAGGCGTTCGCCCGCCAAATGAGGACCTTGGCGAAGGCTCTACGCCGCTGAACTACTGCTCCGTGATTGTGATCTGCGGGTCTCCACGTGCCACTTGTCTCCCGGGTTCATCACAAAGCCCTCGATAAAGACAGTTCCCCGCCCTACCCGATTGGCTTCGACTATGGACTGGATCGCTCTTGCTAGCGCACGCGCGTCCACCGCGGACCCTTCGAACGTAACTGCGATACGCCTCGTGGTCATGCCACGATCTTGAGCTAAGACGGGGTTGCGTATGGCCAACCCGGGGGCTCTGAGGCTGCGAACGCAGGATCGCTGAACTGGATCAACGGTCGGCTGCACCAGGCGTCCAATTTCAGCCGACGTTGACCGGGTACGGCCCCGGCAGCAGACCTCGACGCCTCATGTTGAGACGTCTGGTTGTCCTGACGCTATCGAGCAGTCGAGTGCCCACATCAGCGGCAAGCATGTGCGGCAGCCCTGAGCTCCTCGCGACGCTGGGTCAGCTGAATCGACGACCGCGGGCCTTTCCCAATGCCAGTCTGGGAGTCCAGGCGGGGACAAGTACCCAAGGAGGATTTGCTTGGGTTGCTGGGCTGGCGGTCCTGCGGAGCGACGTCGTCGACCTCCGACATTGGACGCGGGAGGCTTACCCCATCAAGTCTCAGAAGACGACAGCACACACGGGAAGCGCCGGGCCGCAGACCGGTGACAGGCCCTTGGCCAGCCACCACACAAGGGCTCCTGCCCCCATCGTCGCTCCGACAGCAGCCGCTCCCGTGGCCGCGTCGGACGATGACGAGCCGGAGTTCGTCGAACTGGGGGCAGGCTTGTAGATTACGACCGGCTGCGGAGTCGGGGGTGGCCCACCACACTTGTCGGAGTAGTTCTTTTCCGCCGCGCGGAGATCAGATTTGTACTTCTCTATGGAAACGGCGTGGCCGCCTCGAGTTGACCACAGGGGAAGGATACTGCCATTGGGATGGCATTGCGGAAGTGCTCCTCCGCCCCCGATGCCTTCGTTCGCTTCCCACTCCTGAGATTTTTCCATGACCTGCTTGCGAAGATTGTTGATGGTTTGCTCAAGGCGGTTGCATCCATTGAACCAGTTGCTGAAGCTCTCGCCTAGGCCGGAGGGATCCGTTGCATCGACGGGATGGTTTCCCACATAGGCGTAGAGATTCGCGTCACCCCCATTGAAGCCCGAAGGGTCTTCGCTGACGAAACGCTGCTGATCAGGGCTGTAGAAGCGGTGCCGGTTGTACTGAAGTCCCGGAGGCATACCCGGACCTGTGGGTTTGCCTGTGTACCGCAGTGGGTTTGGATCTGACGGCACCGTGCTTGTTGCGCGCCCGAAGGGCTCGTAGGAGTACTGGGCGCCGAGCTCAGGACTCGCCGGCTCGGTCAGTGCCAACACGGTGCCCTGTACGTCTGTGAGCATCGTCTGGGTCCCACCACTGCTCGTTCGTGTGATGGCCTGATCAAGGCCCGGTGCGTTCATATAGGAGGCGACTAGTTGCGACAACGCGGCCGGGCCTTCTAGTTCGCCTATCATGCTTGTCCCGTCATACCGGAAGCCGTGACGCAATCCGCCCACCGTCGTGCTGTCGAGCCGGCCGACACCGTCGTAGGCCAATGTTGTCGTTTGTCCCTCGAGTGTGGTGGCCACCAGCTCGCCACGTGCGTTCCACTGATAACTGCTGCTTGCCGAGGTCAGCAGGTTTCCGTCGGCGTCGAAGCCGAAGCTCGACCCATCGCGGGAAGTGAGCCGGTTCATCGCATCGTACGTGGCAGATCCAACGGCCGAGGGCAAATTGGTGCCTGCAGATGACCCGCCATCCCCGTAACGCCGTCCAAGTTCGTCGTAATGGTACTCGAGCGCGAGGAGTGGTGTGCTCCTGCCGGTGGCGGCGTACTCCAATTGTGTGAGCCGCGAAGCATCGTCAAAGGTTCGGGTCACGGTCACGCCCCCTGGAAGAGTCCCGCTGGTGGCCCGCCCCATGTTGTCGTATGTGTGGGTCGCCGTATTCGCGCCTTGTTTAACAGCGGTCAAGCGGCCGCTCGCGTCATAGACATACTCGACGGGGCTGAAGCCACTGGCCGTCGTCCGAATTCGGTGGTCGGCGGCGTTTAGGACATATGCCACACTCTGGCCCGCCCGCGACTCGCCCGTTGCCCGTCCGAGGGCGTCGTAGCTATAACTGATCGTCCCACTCCCGGACGCCGAGTCGGCGACGGTCAGGAGCTCGTCAGATGCGTTGTATGACAACGCGAGCGTGGACTGATAGGCATACGGCGGCGTCGCGCCAGTTCGGCCGTACCCCAGACGTTGCAGGCGGGAAAGCCCGTCATAGGCGTACTCGGTCACCAGTCCCCGGCGGTCTGTCGAGGCCGTGGGACGACCCGCCGGGTCGTAGTTGGTCTCTTCAACCGCTCCTAGTGCGTCGGTACGAGTCACCGGCCGGTCCATGCTGTCGTAGGCGAAGGCGGTTGAGTGGCCCAACGCGTCCGTGACTCGAATGAGATTTCCGGAGGCGTCGTAGGCAGCCTTCAGAGTTGAGCCGAGTGGGCTGGTGCTTGTGAGGGGGCGGTTCAAACGGTCGAATGTGAGTCGGTGGGCGGCACCAGCCGCGTCAGTCACCGCAATGCCTCGGCCGGCACTGTCATACGTGGTCCGCGTGACGTGCCCCAAGGGGTCGGTGACGGAGAGTGGCATGCCTGAGGCCCAAATGTATCTCCTGGGAGCGAGGGTGCCGTCCTGCACTGTCTCCTGAGTGCCGTCGCGGGTATAGGTCGCGTTCCACACGCGCCCCATCGGGTCGGTCAAGCGAGTGAGATTGCCATGATCGTCGTACGTGTATCGCGTCACGTGGCCGAGGCCGTCCACCGTCGTGTCTTGCCTTCCGGGCAATGGACTTCCAACGAATGTCGCGCGCGTGGTCACCGCCGCACTGGTGCCCGAAGCGCGGGTGACCGCCGTGATATTGCCATCAGCGTCATAGGTAATGCTTCCCGCCCGACCGAGTGGATCGGTGATACGTGTGACGGCATGGGTCATCGGATCACGAAGCATTGTCATCGTGCGAGCGAACGGTGTCCCAAGGGCGTCGGTTACCGAGGTGAGGAACCCATAGCCATCGAATCCATGCCGGTGCACAACACCAGCCGAGTCTGTCACCAGTGTGGCAGCCATGGCGCCCGCTGCTGTGAGGTTGTAGTTGAACGTGTACTGACCCCCGTCGGCGTAAACCTGACGGGTCACGCGCCCTGAAGAGTCGTAAGTGTTCGTCACCCGTATGAAACCGCGCTTGTCCTTGATGGTGGATATGCGACCCTGTGCGCTGTAGCCGTAGACAGTTGATTGCCCCATCGGATCGGTCACAGTCGTCAGGTGTCCAGACGCATCGTAGGAATACGTGGTCGAGCGCCCGCTGCTGTCCATCGCCGCTACAACATGCTTACCGGTGGCGTCATAGTCGTAATGGACCCACCTGCCGTTGGGTGAACGCACGTCCACGACATTTCCGACACCACGCCCACTATCTGCCGTGAATTCCCGCGCGATGGTCACAACGTTGCCGTGAATGTCCCGGATCTGTTGGAGCGGCATGTGGTCCCCATGCACAGAGACGATCCCCTCGTTGGTGGTGACGTCAAATCCGTCACCGTTCCAGGCCAGAACGGCTCGGTTCATCGCGCTTGGGGTCGAGACGGCTTGGAAAATCGCATCGTCGAACGACGTTCCCGGCGACACTCGTGCAAACCGAACCTGACGACCGTCGTTGAAGTTTACTTCGGCGTCAGCGTATCGACTGTCGGACGTGAGTTCATCAGTGTCCGAGGAGATGAACGCGCTGTAGATGTCGTTCCCGCCGATCCCGAACGCCCGGTCGTGGGTGTCAGCTGAGTTGTACCCGCGAGCCACGGTGAGCGGCAGAATGTCTGGAAGGGCCAGGTCAGTCTCGTGCAAAGTGAATAGGCCGGTGGCCGGGTCGACCGGGTCACCGCAACTGCCATCTTGACAAGGTGGGGGCGCGTCGTCCGCTGGCGGCTGATCAGGGATATTGATCATTGCACCGTCGAAGTCTCGGATTCGCGCGGCGTAGTCAGGACGGATCTGTGTGCCGTTGGCATCGACCGTTCCGTGCCCGTACGTCTGCCAGCCGTCCAAGTCATCCGGCGCGGCGTCGTTGTGCCAGAAGTTGACGCGGGCGCCGGGGGGAAGGTGTTGCAGGTTAGGGTAGACGACGCGCGCGGGCGGTCCATCGATGCTGCCGCCTGCCGGTTGAATGGTCCAGAAGATGGGCACGGCCACGCCGCGAGGTAGGGGAATCGGGGTGCGGTTGAGCGGCACCCTTGTGATTCCGAGCTTGGATACTGGCCGACCGTCGGCGTCGAGCACCATGCTGCCCTTGCTGAGGCGGACTTCGAGGCCTGGGATGTCGGGATTCATGATGACTACGTCCCTCTGCAAGGGCATGACCACCGGCACCTCGTGCGCGGTGTCTAGGGGCCCGAGGTACGAGGTGAACCCCAAGCGATTCCGCTGATGCGGCTGCAGGTGGACGGGTGTCCGGAAGACACCGTAGTGAAGTGGGCCGGCAACCGTGCGCCCATCGATGACGAGGCTTCGCGTGCCAGCTGGCAGTCGACGCAGCTCAAAGTTGCCGGACGCGTTCGTTATCGCGGTGTTGGCCTCGATGCGAAGAGTCACGCCGGGTAGTGGGCGGCCGCTTTGGTCGCGAACCGTTCCGGTCAGTGCGGTTCCTGGGCTCGCATCCGATTCACGGCCCGCTTCGGTCGCTGAGTCGTCAGGTGGAGCAAACTGCAACGTGGCTGGGGCAGGTGTGAGCGAAAGCGCAACCCGCACGGAACCCGTGTCGCCACCATACGGGTCAACGACAACGGTGTAGAGCCCGGCTGCGTCCAGCACCACGTCCCACGGGTTACCCATGCTCAGAGTGCCAGCGTCGATGCTTGCCCCTGTGGGGTCCAGCAACTCGGCTGTCGGCCCTTGCGAGTAGGTCGTCGCCTGGGTCGTGACGCGAATCCGCTGCGCTGCCGCGCCCGTGAACGTGAGTCGTGCGCCCTGGCCGGGCTTGGTCGTCGACAGAGTGACGGCTGGGCCCGCGACCGACCCGGCAGCGGTGGAGTCCGCTGGCACGGAAGTCAGGGTTACGGTGCTGGCACCGGTGGCCGCGCCAGCCGGATCGATGAGCACGCGGTAGGTACCTGGGGTGGCTAGAGACGTTGTGTCAATAAAACCGTCGGCAGTGAAGCACCCAGCTGACGCCAGAGAACGTCCTGCGGTGTCGACGAGGTCGTACGTCGTGCATCCGTTTGACGCATAGGTGTCGTGCAGAGTGATAAACACCCGTGGAACGCTGGTCGTGAAGGACACGACTGCGGTCTGGGCCAGGCCGGTCACGACGCTCACGCTGCCGAGATCGACGGTGGCGGCCGCAGTGGCCTCCGTTGAGTGGAAGATCCTCACGGCCGTGCTGCCTGCGGAGTCCGCGGCGGGGTTCAGGGCAAGCGTGTACGTGCCCGCATCGCTTGCTACGAGCTCCTGGAATCCCAAGTTTGCACCGCACGCTGATCGCCCAACCTCGGTGCCTGAGGGGTCGAGCAGCCTACCCTCCATGGGGCAGTCGCCAGCCCAGGTGGGGGTGGCCGTCAGTGCGACGTGGTCACCCGCTGCGAGCACGAAGGTCACCCGTGCGCCTTGGCCTGCGACGGTCGTCACGGTCCTGGACGTTCCGTCGGCCGCGCTTGCAAGGACCACGTCGGCCGGAACTAGCAGCGCCCTAGCGCTCACTTGTCCGTGGCCGAGGTCCTTCGGGTCCACCACGAGCTCATAGTCGCCCGGGCGAGCGAGGAGCACCGTGTCGAGCCAAGAGGTGCAGTTCCCGGTTTCCGAGATGATGTCTTCTGCTGACGAGGCGACCGGGATCTGGTCCGGACCGCGCAATGTGACGTCGGGGCACCGCGAACCAAACTGTGATGTCACGTGGATGAAGACCCGCGACCCTGCAGTGCCGCCGAAGGTGAACGTGGCTCGTTGCCCGCTGTTTGTTGTGATTACGGAGCTGACCGGTCCGTCGAGGGTGAGTGGCGTTTTCGCGTCGACCGGCACGGTTCTCACTGCGGCGTTTGCGGTGCCGGCACCCTCGCCATCCGCATCCACGATGATGCGATATGTGCCACGCGTCGGAAGAGTGGCCGTGGGTAGTCGTTGTTCCCCACCACCGCCACAAGGGAGGGCGTACAACGGAGCACCAGTCGGCGAGACCAGACGCACGTCGGTGCACCCGGTCCATGACCAGTCGATGGCTGCGGCGACGCGTTGCTGCGCAACGCCGGCAAACGTGAAGACGGCGCGCTGGCCCGCAGTCACAGTCAATGGCGATGCGGCCGCATTCATCGTCAAGGATCGCGTAGCGTCCGCGGTCACCGACTTCGGAGCGAGCGACAGGCTCCCGGCGGAACCGTGGGGGTCGACGAGCACCACGAATGTGCCATCGGTCGTCGGTGTAAGCGTGGGCGATGAATCGCCGGCCGCCGCGCAACTCGAGCGCCATGCGGGCTGTCCACCTGGTGCGAGCACCCGCACATCGACGCAGCCTGTGAACGTATTCGCGGCGATAGTCAGGCGCGTGCGCTGACTGCCAGTCATCTCAAGGGTCGCGACGGCGATCTTCGTGGCAGGCACCACGACAGCCGTCGTTGCCCCGGCTGTGAGCCGCCCCGTCCAGCCGACATCCGCGGCGATGTACGGGGCGGGCGCCTGGGTTAGGACGGTTGGCGAGACCGCGAGACCTGCTTGGGTGCGCAAGGTGATCCGTCCAGATGCCCGGAACGGAGGCACCTGCACCTTGAGTGACGTTGCGCTGGCTTCAGTGACGACTGCCTGGGTACCGCCGACGTACACGACGTCCTCCGCGGCCGCGGTCGCGAATCCTGTGCCGGTCAAAGTGAACGATCCACCGGGATTGACGATGCTTGGTGTCACGGTGGTTATCACTGGGGCAGGGGTCGTATCTACTCGGAAGTTTCCGCCAGGAACAGATACCGCACTATTGCTGATGGTGAGTGGCCCCGTCGTCGCCGTCGAGGGCACTTTGACCACGATCCGGTTCGCCGTGGCGGAGGTCGGCGCAGCCACGACGCCATTGAAGGCGACCGTTGTCGATGCGTCGAAGCCGGTACCGAACAACGTGACTGGCGCGCCCCTTCGTGCAGATTGAACGGACACCTCTGACAGAGCCATCTGATCAGCCGGCAACCGCTGTACCGACGTCATGTTCCCAGCCCTGTCGTACACGTATCGCGCACCGGCTCCACTGCTGTCGAATACTCCAGTTAGTTGACCGTCCGCATCGTGCGCATAGGTCACTCGCTGGGCGTCGGCCGCTGGTCCTGCCGCGTACCACCCCGCGACATCCATCAACACGTGGGTCGTGCCACCGGAGTTGAATACCGCCACCTTGCCATCGGCACCCAACCTGACCACCACTAG
>NZ_JBHTDK010000001.1:345832-494942 GCF_042666355.1 Knoellia altitudinis | reverse complement strand
GCGATGGTTGCTGCCGGACCCACCGGTTGACCGTTGAAGCCACCCACAGACCCTCGGGTGTCCAGCACCCGCGCCGGATCCAAGGCCGTATAGCCGCCGGCGCCAGCTGGCCCCGCCGCGTACCACCCCGCGACATCCATCAACACGTGGGTCGTGCCACCGGAGTTGAATACCGCCACCTTGCCATCGGCACCCAACCTGACCACCACTAGGTTCGGGACCGTCTGACCTGGCGAGAAGTTCAGGTTCGAGGTCACCGGTCGTGTGGACGCACTCGGAAACACCGTTAAGTAGCCGTTGGTTGTTGGCTTGGTGGCCGTGACATTGACCACGACAGCTGCAGCACCTGACGCCGGCACCCCACCACGCCCGGCGACCTGCACCGCGATGGTTGCTGCCGGACCCACCGGTTGACCGTTGAAGCCACCCACAGACCCTCGGGTGTCCAGCACCCGCGCCGGATCCAAGGCCGTATAGCCGCCAGCCGTCGCCAAAGCAATCCGCGCGGGGATGGATCCCCCGGCCATGGCGGACGGCGTGAGAACGGCGAGTACAACGAACGCCAAAATAGACGCCAGTGCCCGGACATATTGAAGGTGAACGCGGATGGCGCGATCGTGCGTCGTCGGGTTGAGCCGAACCGCACTAGCGTCGCACCACCACATGACAGCCCCATCGAGTGCAGAAGCAACGCCGGGAGCTGAGTGCTTCGCGGATCATGCCAACACTCAACCGACCATTATGGCAGGCGACCCCTGTCCGGAGCAAGCGTGCTTGTTGGCGGTCAAACTACCGATCACTACGTGCCTGATTTTGCGGGTCGCACGATGAACAAGGAACTGCGTCCACTTCACCGCATTGTGGGGGTCAACGACGTATGAGCATCGGCTCGATCCGATTCCAGGTCCACCGCGGTTCAGCGGTGGCCTGCCGTGTGCTCGACGACGATCGAGGGGCAAGAGGCGACCACGCGGCGGCCATCGCCGGTCGCAGGGGGCCCAGGCGGTCGTCCACGCGACAGGTCACGACGTAAAGTGTGATGACGATGCGGTCGGCTCCAGTCCGCGTTGTCCATGGTGCCAAGGTGGCGCGCGAGGCCGGGCCCCTTCGTCGCCGCACCGTCCGGGTGAGATCTCCAACAGCCGGCCCCTGCACGGGCAACTGGATATTCATGACGGCCAGGCAGGAACGGACGCCCACGACAGGGGACGTTGTCCACAGATGTGAAAGCCTCGGGATGCGCGGGCGTCGGAGTTGCGGTTCGCTGGAGCCAGGCACGCGGCCGCTTCAGCGGACGGCGCCAGCGCAGGGGACGGGGCGCGGTGGATGCCGTGCGCACCGAGGAGGGTGAGGTTCGCGGGTTCATCCGACGCTCGGGGCTGGACTCGGCCCGTGACGAGGGGGCCGTGCGCCGCTTGGTGCGCGAGGCCGTCAGCGACTACGACGGGCGGTCGGTGCACGGTGGCCCGTCGGTGCTCGGCGACCTCGACGCCGCCTAACGCGCGGTGTGGCATACCGTGGCCGGGTAGGGGCCCCCTCCAGCAGTACCTCGACGACCTGGCGTGGAGGGAGATCTGGATCAACGGTCGGCTGACGCTCGGATGCCCCAGCCCAAGAGTGGGTAGCTTCGACGCGAGTGGGGGCTCCGCGCCACAATGGGCGCCTCACTCCGCCCACTATGGGCGTCCCCCTTCGCCCGCCGCGACCGGGTGCGGGTGTCAGGCGGTCCTTCACACTGCGTGCTCGCCGCGGTCGCGCCGGCGGCCAGGGCTCGAACCACAACCGGGGATAGCCGGAGACGGGATCAGCTGCCGGCAGGCCACTGAGGACAGGTGATCTCGTACGCCCGTCCCGGGAAGTACTCCTTCCACTCGGCGTGGGAGAGGTTGCGGCCGGCGATCGCGCAAGCGCGGTCCACCCACGGGCCCTGTTTGGTGTCGACGGTCCAGGTCCGGCCGTCGAGGCCGGCCACCAGCAGACCGCTGCTGTCCGGCAGGTAGGTGATCCGCGCGGCGGGTGTCAGCGACGGCAGCGAGATGGTGCCCTGGGGCGCGCCGGTGGTTCCATCGAACAGCCCGATCCTGTCGGCACGCAGCGTGGCGAACTGGGTGACGGACCGGTCCTGGTGCTGCAGCGCCACGGCTCCGGCCGCCCGGGCGTCCGCGAGATCGGCCGCGCTGCGGGCCCGGTCGCGGTCGCCTTCCGAGCGCTCCGCGCTGCGCACCGCCAGCACCCCGGTGACGAGCCCGAACACCGCAAGGACGGCGACCCCTGTGAGGGCCCCTCGGAGACGGCGGTTGACCCGGCGTTCGCGACGGACCCGTTCCTGCGCGGTTCGGAGCTCAGACTCCGACAAGGCGGACGACTCTGCCAGGAACGCGCACTCGATGTCGTTGAGGTCAGGCCGCGCCCTTTCCCGCCACTCCAGCGTGCGAGTGAGCCGGAGTCCACGGTAGAGCTCGCTCTCCGGGCGGTCCATGGCGTCCCACGCGTCGGCGGCGCCGACCAGGTGGTGGCACAGTCGCTGTCCCTCGACGTCGTCGTCGAGCCAGCCACGCAGCCTCGGCCAGACGCGGAACAGGGCTTCATGGGCGATCTGGACGGTGTCCCCGTCGATGCTCACGAGTCGGGCGTCGACGAGTTGCTCGACAAGCTGGAGGTGGGCCTCGTCCATCGCCAGATTGGCTCGCGACAACCGGGCCCGCACCGCGTCGCCGTCCTCGCTGGGCGTCACCAGGCGCAGGAGGAGGCTGCGAAGCCGGCCCCGCTGGGCGTCGTCCATGGAGTCGTACAACGCCTCCGCCGACTGGGCGACAGCGTGCCGGACCCCGCCGGTGTCGCGGTAGCCCGCCACGGTGAGGGTCGGCCCCTCCCTACGCGCCCAGGTCTCGCGCAGCACGTGGGAGAGCAGCGGCAGCGCGGCGGGCTCGCCTTCCACCTCACGGACGAGGAGATCAACCAGGCCCGGTTCGAGCCGGAGGCCAGCCCGCCGCGCTGGCCCCTCGACGGCGCTGCGCAGGTCCGCCTCGCCCATCGGGCCCAGCAGGTAGAGGCCTTCCTCCAGGACTCGAGCGACGTCCGGGTACGGGGCCAGGTCACCGATGTGGTCTGCGCGCAGTGAGAGCACCAGCGCCCCGCCCGCACCGACGTGGGCGGCGAGCGCAGCGAAGTACCGTTCCCGCTCCGCGGCATGAAAGCACACGGTGACGGCCTCCTCGGCCTGGTCCACGACCAGGGTCTGCCGGCCCCGGGGCTTCAGGCCGGTGAGTGAGTCCAGGGGGTGCGCTCCGGGCGTGGTCACGAACACCGATGTCCCTGCCCGGGTCAAGGCTGGGACCACGCCGGCGAGGACGAGTGAAGACTTCCCGATCCCCGAGGGCCCGACCACCGTGAGGACCCCGGCGTCGCGAAGCCGACGCAGACACGCGGTTACGTCGTCCTCGCGGCCGAAGAAGGAGTCCGCGTCCTCTGCGCCGTACGGCAACAGCCCCCGATATGGACAGAACGCGCTGACCGTGTGCGCCTCGGGAGGACTCAGCGTCGGGTCCTGCCGCAACAACTGCTATTCGAGCTCGGCCAGCTCACGGCCTGGGTCGAGACCAAGCTCGTCGGCGAACATGGTCCGGGCGCGCTTCACTGCTCCGAGGGCGTCGGCCTGTCGCCCCGCCTGGTGCAGCGCGGTAGCGAGCAGCACCCAGCGTCGCTCCCGGAACGGCGCCTGGGCCACCAAGGCGCGCGCCCTCTCCAGCACCGCCTGCGCGTGCCCGGCGCCCACCTCGGCGGCCACGAGGAGCTCCTCGGCGTCCATGCGAAGTCCCTCGAGGCGGGTGGCCTCCACGCGCCCGGCCTCCCACTCGCCGAGGTCGGCCAGAGCCCTGCCGCGCCACAGGTCCAGCGCCTCGCGGACGAGGTACGACGCCCGCGCCGGATCGCCGCCCAGTGCGTCACGGGCCCCATCGAGAAGCCGTTCGAACCGCCGGTGGTCGACCTCGTCGTCGGTCAGCGTGAGGCGATACCCCCACGAGCCGGACTCAATGGCCGCGGCGCCCAGCACCTTGCGCAGGCGTACGACGCAACCCTGAACGAGTTTGACCGACGAAGCGGGCGGGTCGTCACCCCACAACGCGTCGGCCAAGGCGTCGGCGCTCACGGGGTGGCCGCGACCAACGACCAGCGCCGAGACCACCACGCGGTCCCTCGGGCTGAGTCCGTTCGTCCGGCCGTCCACGTCAAGCGGGCCGAGCACGGCGATACCCATGCCTCCCACTGTCGACCTCCACCGGAGTGCCGTCAACGGCGCCGATACCCAACCGATACCGCTCCGCGGCCGGGCAAATACCGGCGGAGTGCCTGCTGAACCCAACGGCTACCGAAAAGCGGTTCCGCACCACAAGGAGAAGGACAAATGACAATGACAATGACCAGGCATCAGGCCGCCGCAATCGCGGCACTCGCAGTTCTCGCCTCCTGCTCGAACGGCGACTCCCCGGCCCAAACCGGGCCATCCCCGACCAGCAGCGGGACGACCACCAACACAGCGCCTGGCACCGACTACACCGTGGTCGCCGAGACTTACCTGGAAGGACCCGGCCGCTGGGCCATGCCCGCCGCCGGCGACCCCAAGGCGCCGCTGGCCGTTCTCGACGTGCCGGCGGGGTACCAGGGCAAGGAGGACTACGTCTGGACCCACGACGAGCTCGACCTCAAAGAGAACCAAGGACAAATCCTCTACCGGGCGCCCACGCGCGTCCTCAACGACCCATGCGACACCGACGGGCCATCCCCGCGGCTGGGCCCAACCGTCGAGGATCTGGCCGAAGCGCTGGTCGCGCAGAAGCGGACCACCACGACCCAACCGCTCCCCGCAACCCTCGGCGGCTACCGCGGCCTGTACCTCGAGCTGAGTCCCTCCGAAGGAGCCAAGGCCTGTGGTCCCGACGGCGAAATGGTCCTCTGGGAGGCCGGCGATGAGGGGCGCGTGTTCGAGTACCCAGCGACCGACGGTACTGGATCCTCGACATCGAAGGCCGACGCGTCCTCGTCACCGCCTCGACTCCGATCGGCGCCCGCAGCGAGTCCGTGAAGCGAGTCACCGATGTGGCCGAGGCAATCACCTTCGTCAAGCCGGCGCCCTGATCACGCCGTGGTGAAGGCGAAGTACCCGATCTCGCGCGTTGGTGACTCGCGTCTTACCGCCGCAAGTCGGCGCACGCCCTTCACCGGATCTGCCGTATGTCGGACGTTCAAGGTGGACGGTTGTCGCGGGGCCGAGCGTCGCCGACGAGGCCACGCTCGCCGTCCTGCGGACGTGCGACCGCGAACAACCCCCCGTGTCGGCGACGACGGCCTCGTCCACGTCTGAAGCTTTCTACGTCGAGTGAGGAACTAGTCGCCGGAGACGAGTTCCGCACGCGACGCAGGGACGCTTCCGATACACGGACTGCCGCGGGGTCGGGTCTAGAAACCTGTGGCGCAGACCTGTCAACCTTGGGGGCAGTTCTCGGACCTTGGTGCATGGAAGATCCTCAGCCGGAGGTGGTCATGCCGGAGCTGTACCCGGTCACGACCTGGGCGCCCGCCGCGTCGCGCGACGACGCGATCGGCGTGCTGTTCCGCGCGCATGCTCAGGGTCTCGTCCGGCTCGCCTGTGTCCTCCTCGAGGACCGCGAGGCCGCCGAGGACGCGGTTCAGGAGGCCTACGTCTCCCTCTACCGCCACTGGAACGGGCTGCGCGACCACGGCGCCTCGCACGCCTACCTGCGCGCCGCCGTTCTCAACCGGTGCCGGTCGGGACAGGGCCAGCTCATCAGGGCCCGGCGGGTCCGTGGACGGCTCGCCTCGGTCGACTGGCTCGAACCGAGCTCCGAGACGCGGGCCGTCGAGCACGACGACGCCCGACGGCTCGCCGCCGCTGTGCGGTCCCTCCCGACCCGCCAGCGCGAGGTCGTCGTCTGCCGCTACTACCTCGAGCTGACCGAGGCGGAGACGGCCGCGCTGCTCGACATCGGCCTGGGCTCGGTCAAGCGACACGCTTACCGGGGCCTGGCCCGGCTCCAGAACCTACTCGGGGGTGCACGATGAACATCGACGAGCGCCAGGTGACCACGTCCCTGCAGCGGTACGCGCGGGGCATCATCGTGACCGACGACGACCTCGACGGACTCGAGACGCAGATCGGGGAGCGGCTGCACCCCACGCGTTCGCGCGAGCGGTCCCGTCGCCCATGGGACCTCGCGGTCGCGGCCTGCGCCGTCGTGGCGCTCGTCCTCGCGGTCACCGCCCTGTGGCGCAGCGGCCGGACCGAGACGATGCCCGCAGCCCCTCCCACCACGGGGGCGGTGTCCTCCGTCAGCCGGGCCGACCTCATCGGGGTGTGGACGCCCGACCACGGCAACAACCTTGGCTACCTGTGGCTCTTCACGGCCGACGGGCGCTGGACGACGACGAACACGGCGAGCGGCTTCCGCGACGCACACCGCGAGCTTGTGCCGTACGACGTGGAGGCCGGCGACATCCTCCGCTTCGGCACCTGCCGCAAGACCGTCCGCCTTGGCACGGAGGGCAGGATGACCCTCACCGCGCTGCCTGGCGAGACCAAGTGCGACCGCTTCCCGGAGCGGTCGATGCCATTTATCCGGATCTCGCCGTCCTCGCCCCCCGGAAGTTCCCTCGAACGGCACCCTTACGCCGGACCCCCGGAGTCCGCGCGGAAGACGGCGACGATGGACGACGTGAGCGGCACCTGGCTGGTCCAGGGGACCGGGATTATGGTCGTCGTCTCGCCCACCTCGCCCAACACGGGCACATACATCTGGGACGACGACGGTGACGGCTGGAGCGCGCCGGACATACAGGGAAGGGTGGTTCTCGGCCGCGCCGGCCACCTGGAGTTCCGGCCCACCCAGCTAGGGGACGGCGACCCGCCCCCCGACTGCGCGTTCGCCTTCGACGAGGTGACGACCACGAGAGACACCCTTGGGATGACCCCGAGCGCCGCCGGCTGTTGGGTTGACCCCGGCGAACCGGAGCCCAACCGGCAACGATGGGTCCAGCTGAACTGAACCCGTGTGCTGCTCGACCCGTCACCGGCGCCGGGCAGGTCGGGTCAGTCCTTGCCGGTCTCGCCGGGGCTAAACGAGTCCGCCCGGCTCCCAGCCACTGCTCGGATCAGCCTGCTCCTCAGCCAAGCATCCGGTCATGCCGCGATCCACTCGTCAATGCAGTGGTCTCGCGAGGTGCGTCTAACCGCCGCCTGTGTGCGTGCCTCTTGACCACACGACCGCGCGACTTGGAACTGGATCAACGGAGGGCTAACGCTCGGATAGAGCTAAGCCCAAGGACGGGCGGCTACGGCGCGAGCGGTGGCTCGCGCCACTGTGGGAGCAACGACCCTGCGCTGGTCAAGCATGCATGGGGGTGTTTTCAAGTAGGGAGGTAGGGGTCGCGGGCCGACCCAGCGGGCGGGGCAGCATTGTCTCGCATCTGGTCTTGCATCCAGCTGTACCGCGGGCGTCCGGCTGACCTTGATTCTGCCTCTAACCACGGTGGGCTGGAGGCCTGGGGTGAGGCATCGAAGGTCCACGTCCGGAACGTCTCCGGGCGCGCCACCGAACCGATAGTCTCCGAATGACTACCGAAGATAGGAGTCCTTTTGACTGACCATCTCTCCAGATGGGTGGCAGCCATCGGCGCTGTCTTGGCTGGCCTTCTTCCGTGGCTCATGGGAGACCTGGAGGTCGTTTCGCGTATCGCGGTAACGCTCGGGGTTTTGATGATAGCGCTCGTAGTGGTGGTCGCTTTGTTGCTCTTGGATCGGACATCAGCTAATAGCGGTCTGCACACAGAACCGTTCAGCAGCGCACTCGAGAAGTCTGGCGGAAGCAGTGCTATTCGCGCCTCACCCCGCTTGGCCACTGAACTGACACAGGGGGATGAACTTCTCGATGTAGCAGACCGAGCCACGTTCGTCGGGATGACTTTTCGAAGCTTGTCCGCAGCCTTGTCTGGCCACGCAACCTCACCCGTGAATCTCAAAGAAGTAACGCTTAATGTATTTGCTTTACCCGTCCTGCAACTGCTGCACCCCACCTTGCGCGGCAGGCCACAACTACTTGAGGAATGGCGAGCGAACGTCCATTCGACGATAGTCGGAATACTCGCTGCTTCTCCCAACTTGCAACGGCTTCATGTGCACTTGCTCGACGCGGATCCTACGTTCACGATGTCAAAACTTCGAGTGCCTCAAAATGACGATGCGGCCCCGTTGTGGTGCCTGCGCTGGACTCCCGTAGTCGAAGGTATCGCCCCAAATAGAATGCCTACTTTACATCTGGAGTCAAAGGACACCGATACGAACGCTTCTGACCCTATGTTCGTCGCCTTCGATGACTTGGCGTCGGAATTGGTGGAACGCCGAGCGATACGGCACTTCCCGATTTTGCGAAGAGACGTGAACTATCTACGCGCGGACATAGCAGGTTTCGTGGACTCGCTCCTCGAGGTATCCACCCATCCTCTCGTTCGAAAAAGAGACATACCGTTTTCGGTCACCTTGCAAGCGCCAATAGGTATCGTGCCCGATCTTCACTCAATCCAGCCGTGGGAACTAGGTGCCATATATCAACGATTTGTGGCGAGGGATGGCGTGACTTCCTTTGACGTGAACCTCGATGTGGCGAACCGACGAGCGACTGTGCTCGTTGACGACGGCCTGAACACGCCTCGTTTCGAGGGGAATGTTCAAGGCGATCATTACGTGGGAGCGTTCGCTCTCTTGGTGTTGGGGCCGCTGGGCGGCCGGGAAGTCTTAATGGTCGACAAGCCTAAACCAGGTTGGGAACTGGACGTACCCGGTGGCAAGATCGCTGAGGGTGATACGGATTGGTCGTCGGCGGTCCACCGAGAGCTACTTGAAGAGCTGTCCTTTCACGTGAGCAGGGAGGTTACATTCGCGCCTAGCGCCTGGGTATACGACGCCAAATCTAGGAAAGAAGGAAAACCAGTCATTGCCGGATACGCGGTGCATTATCTGGACCAAAAAGACGCGGATTACGCGCGCGCATTCTTGGTAGGTGGTGCTGAAGCGTCTGGCGCAAAAATATCCAAGGTGAAGGTCGATAGGATTCTCGAGCGCAAGCGCGAGGCCTACGGTTCTGGCTTATCAGAGGAGGTTGTATGCCACGCGCCTCTCTCAGCGATGGAGAGAATTTAAGAGCGTGTTCTAGCACTGTCGACCTGGTGGGGTCCTTGCTCGGTGGCGAGCATGTCCCCGGAACTCATTGGGATCGATTCGGCAAATACAACGCCATTGCGTTGGAGAGAGCAGATGGTGCGATTCTTGCTATCCGCGCACATGCTGGAGAGTTGGTGCCGGGTAGCACTGAAGACTTGCTTGACTTTCTGAAGGCTTGCAATGGACGGCATCCAGTCGCCCCTTTCACCCTCGAATTGGACCCAACTTATGCCTGCTCCTCAGTGTCGTGTGGTGGTGCATGCTTCTCGGCCGCCTACCGTTCTCTACGTCCAAAGGCGCAGATCTCCGAGGAGGCTGCTGAAGCGGCGATCAGGGCCTTCGCACACAATGGGGGAAGGGTCGTTAGGTTTGACGGCGGTGGAGATCCTTTGATGCATGAGGGGGTGCGTTCTGGCCGCCTGGTGGTCAAGGCAAATGAGTTGGGTTTAAGAACAACCATTTTGACTTCCGGTGACCTTCTGCATCGGTCCTCTTGGGAAGCGATTATTGACAGCGATTGCTATCTGCGGGTTTCGTTGAACGCTGCCACCACCCCGACTCGCAGGGAGATTCACGGAAATAAAGTGGACATGGCTAAATTGTGGGCAGTACTAGCGCGTATCAGCCAGTACGCCATGAAGGTTTCGGGCCCCCCTGTCGGGGCGACATTCCTTCTGACGGCTATGAATTATCATGAGGTAGCTGAGGCTGCGCGTATGGCGCGGGATGCGGGCATCCGCCACTTCTCGGTGCGTAGGGTGCTAGGTCCGGATCAGTTGCGCCCACAGTTCACCACGACGGACCTAGAAACCCTGCCGGAATTGTTGGCAGACGCGCGTGGAATGTCCAACGACGATTTCGTAGTCTTCACCCCTTTCCGTGAAGTCAACGAACCGGATCTATCACCTCAAAGTGGACAGATTGCCGCATCAAGTTGTTGGCAGTCGACATTTAAGACTGTGATGGAACCGGCTGATCAAGATAGTAAGGTGCGTGTGCAACTGTGTGGAAGATACCGGGGCGACGGCGTCGGCCAAGTCACTCAATTACCCGCGATAGCGACGAGTGCTGAGCCAAGTAGTTGGGTCTCCGATTGGAGGAACAGTTTTCACGCGTACCCTCACTCGCGTCCTTCTCTACTTCGAAAGTGCACGAGTTGTATCGACCGCGGCTTCATCGAGTTTATGGAGGCGCTCATCGAGTTCACCGAGATGGGTTCACGGGCCGTTAATGCTGAGCACTTCTACATTGCACCGCAGGATTTGGGCAGACTGCGCGGTGGCTTAACTTTGAGGTCAGGGAGACCCTCGACGTAGAAGGTGGAATGGGGGCCATGATCCTATGGCTCAACGGCTGTTCTCGTTTGGTCGCCCTACGCAGCCACGTCGGTTGGACCCAGACAGCCTCTCTGGACTTGCGTCGTGGACCGACGGCCAAGCCGAAACTTGGGTGCTTGAACTAGATCAACGGTCGGCCGACGCTCGGATGCCCCCGGCGAGTTCGGTCCATAGCCGACCGAGCAGCGCCATGGTGAGCGCAAGGGAGGGGCCGACGCGACTACGGCTTCCCCCGCTGGAGCTATGAGGTGGGGACCCAAGCTTCACCTTTGAGTGTGTAACGCACAGCCCCCACGAGGAGGGCTTCCTCTGGCTGCGTCAGATTGTCTCGGTAGATCGGTACTTGGTGGGTGACGATGCTTTGGCCCTCAATACGGGCAGTCCTCCCGACCAGGTACCGAGACTCAACGGTCCCCGACGCGTCCCGTGCGTCGGTAGGCCAGATGGATGTGCCGACGCGTCGAGGTGTGGCCCCGGAAACGTCGAGCACCACAATGACGTCCAATACGGACGATCGACCAGCGCAACACAACGCGATACGCGACCCTGAGCACTTGATCCACAGGACAGCTTCCTTGGTCCCGTCACGGGTCAGGTCGACGCTGCCGACGAGTCCGGCGTCCATGATCGACGCGCCCATGTCGCCGTTGAAGGCTTCACCTTGGCCATTGCGCAACTGGATGGGGAAGCGCTGATCCCACCCTCTTCCGTCGGGTCCGCCGCAACTCCCGACAGGGACCAGCATCGCCCTCGCGGATGCGTTCGACACCGCAGTTTTGGGGGCGGTTCGGGTCACGACGATTTGGTAGCCGTTCGTGTCGAAGGCTGTGTCGACGGCGGCGACCACACCGTCGGCGGCGGTCTTCAGACCGTTCATCAACCAGACGACGGGCGCCACGATCGTCCGGTTGATGAAGCCGACGTCGATCGTTTTTATTGAGAGGGCGATGCAGTCGAAAGCCAGGCCGAGGGCGGTCCCGAAGAAGTCCTGAGCCTCCTGAGGGGTGCCGAGCGGCGTGGTCGCCAATGACGCAAACGAAGAGAGGCACTGCTGCCCTTGAAGGGCCCCGAGTAACTTGGTCTGCGCGTCGGATGAACCGATGCGGCCCATCACCATCGTGTAGGTGCCGATCCCGAAATGCAGTGCGGACAGGAGATACCCGCTGGGGTCGGGGCTGAACTTCGCCCCCATACGACTTGGGGCGCTGCCGACGGCGAACTCGACGCGGTTGCCCGACGCGAGGAGTTGGACCTTGTTGCCCTTCATGCTCGGGCTCGGGGTGGCGAGCTTCGCGATCATCCCCAGCAGGTCGTCGGCGTCGGCATATGTTCGTGTCAAGCCTGGGGTTGACTCGGCGGCGACGCCGTAATCCGCGCGCGTTGACCGCCTTGAGCACGACCGTTCCGTTCTCCTTGCCGAGGCACCAGTAGACACGGCGGCCGTTGTCGCTAGTGACGCTGATCCCGTCAGCGCGCGCTTCTTCCTCGCCGGTGCACTTCGGGGCCCTATCAGGGGACACGCTCGCGGACTTGTCGATTTCCTGGGCGAGCCACGCTTTCGCTTCTTGCAGAAGGCCGTCCCACGATTGAGTGAACCAATTGCTGAAGTGGGTGGTCCGGACGGCGATGAACCCGTCTTCCACGGTCACCGCGGTCGCGACCTCGCGCGCCGCCCCAACCCGCGACTCGTAGGTCACCAGTGGCGGTGGTTCGCTGGTGTCCTTGCGGTCGTCGACGAACCGAATTGTGGCCTCGCCGGTGAGGGTGGCACCTGTCAGGTCGATGCTCCAGCCGAACTTCTGGTTGCTGCGTATCAGGGGTCGGATTGTCAGCCGGCCTGCAGCGTCGATGGCGCCCTTCGGGACGGTGACGTTCACGGTCTTGTCCGCGGACGTGACCACGGTGGTTTGGTTTGGCTCAACTCGCCCGTCCGTAGATGCGACAACCTTGGCGGGTTCGGTCTTCGCTGGGGCCGGCGCGGTGGTGCAGGCCGAAGTGCCGATGACCGCAGTTAAGGCGATCACTAGAATGTTGATTCGCGGCCCGCGCACGGGCCTACCGTACTGGCGCACCAAACATGATCGGAGGCGATCGCCTGAAAGTCGTTTCAGACCGGCCGTAATCGGTCCACGGTCTGTACCTGGCCACGGCTCAGTGGGTCGCGGCGGTCGACCAAGATCCAGCCGAAGGATGCGGGCGCGTGGTTTGCGAGCATTCGTATGGGGTGAGGAGGTCGATGTCGCCGAAGAGACTGAGGCCAGCCCACACCTCCAGCGCCTTCCGAGCATCGTGACCTCTTGGCCATCGAGGCGGAAGATGAGGTGGAAGTCCCGCCCGAGGGCTAGTTCAGGGCCCGACGAGTCTGGAACGGGGGAAGCGCCAGTCCGATAGTCAGACGGCTCGGAATGCCGGGGGTCGGCCGAAAGAATCAAGTCACGGCTCATCGCTCCCTGTTTTCACGACACGTGGAACTCGAGCCGCTAGAGGAGAGTTTCGTCATAGATCTGCCGGCTTGAGCCGCCCGGGAACCGGACTGCTTAACGATTGCTCTGACCTTTGCGACGCCGTGGTACCCGGTGCTAGCCGAGAAGGGCCGCCCCTGAAGCGATTCGATCTCGATGAGTATGCCGGCAGCAGGGTGGCGCTCAGCAACCTTGAACCTTGGTCGGCTCCACAGCTCCACGGCCCAAGGTGTTAGATGATGATCGCCCCGATGAGCGGGGAGTTGCTCAAGCGGCGCCCATAGGGGGCTAAAGATGTTGATGGCGCAGACGGTGAATATCGGCACGTGGCTGAGCAACATTGCGAATCTTATGACCGCTCTTCTTGCCGTGGCCGCCATCCTGGGCGCAACTAGGGGTGTCTGGCGACGAACCGTGGCGAAGAGGGCTCGGTTCAAGAGCGCGCTCAACCATCTCGGGGTCGGCATGAACCCCACGTACGTCGATTCACTGCTGGGCAGGGCAGCCATGGGCAGCCTGACAACGGATGCAGACGGCACCATGACCTGGGTGTCCGCTCATGGTTACGTGAGTGTCTCCTTCCGGCGCGGCTACGCCGTTCAAGTGGCGGTAACGGTGACCGATCCAATCCTTCGCTTCGACGTTGGTCAGCTGACGTTCGACCAGCTTCGTGGGCGTCTGGGGGATCGCATCGCACCATCCTTCGGCGAGGCGGCGGCCGGCTACTACTACTCCCTTGGAGCGCGTCGCCAGTGGAGTCTGATCGGATACTTCTTTGGGAATCCGGGCGGCTACCTGTATTACGCCCTCGCACACAACGATGCTTCCCCTCTGGGGCGCTCGGCCAGCATGGGTCCCAGCGCGAGTCCCTCTGCTTACACGCAGGGGATCTTCTCCGACCCTGAAGAGGTGTGTCCGATCGACCGTGCTTTCGAACGGCGCCTTGCGCGGGAGATGATCCCAAACACGCTCATCCTCCGTACTGCGGAGGCGACCCATTTCGAGCGAGACAACTTCGGGGCGGACCTGGACGCCGTGCGGTTGCTCCTTCGTGAAACGACATACGCGGAACGGATCCTGAGTTGGTGGCGCAGGCGTCGGTGGGAGAAGGCAGCAACAGCAGCTTTATGACCTCTGCCCATTTCGACGGGTCTGCTCAGTGCTCTCGAACGGGTTCACTCGGCGGCAGCTGGATGCGCTGCATCCAGGCTCAGGACGCGGCATGTCGCCGCGGACGCCCTGCCGGTCTCTGAACGATTGCTGGGCGACTGCGCCGTTCGTACATTTCCCTAGATTTCTCGGAACAGTTGGCGCGCTACTTCGGAGGATGCACTCTCAGAACGAGGGGTGCGACGCTCGCGCTCCTTGGAACGGTCTGATCGCGTCTGTAGCCACTCCGGCGCAGCCCCTCGGCTGTAGACGGCAACCTGCGAGTGAACAGCTTGCGCTCAGCTGGAACGCTGGGTGGGCTCGCGGTACAGCGCTGTCGCTTCCCCGTAGTGGATTTCCGCACTCCACCGGGAAGCGCACTGGCCAAGGCGTGGGGGGCGTCGTCGGAGGATCTCACAGGTCGCGAACGCTTCGACCTGTGTCGTTGCGCCACAACTGTCCGTGCTGCCGGGCCGACACGACTGCCCGTCCTAGAACTGGATCAAGGGGCAGCTGCCCCTCAGGTCCGTCGCTGCAGGACCGGCGGGCGGACTGGCGGAGGGGGTAGGCCCCCCGAAGGAAAAACCTGCCGTGGAGTGGCTTGGACCGTCGCAGCCGAGGTCCTGACTTTGACCCTGTGATTTGCCACCGCCCGCTCGGCCGCTTTTCAGCGCAGCCAACCTCGTTGCCCAACCAGGACGCGCTCAGGTAGGGTCCAGCCTTTCCTGCTGGGTCAAACTCACAGGACTTTGGCTCGTGCTGCCAACCCCGGACGTCGCTTATGCGACGGTGATCGAGAACGGACTGGTGGCGGTCCAGGCGATGGCGAGTCCGTTGGGGGCTCGAGTGGTCGGGATGACCCACCGCCAGCTGCCGGTCGCGGCCGGGGTGAACCGGTACTGGGCGACCCCGTTGGTCATCGGCATCTGCTTGACACCGACCCACCCGGTAGGGCTCCACCGCTGAAGCAGCGCCGTCGTGGACAGGCCCGGGCTCACCCACACATGCGCGGTCGACCTCTCGCCGCGACGTATCGCCGGGTCGAGGAAGCGTGCCGACCGGACCCAGGCCAGAGTTTGCGACGTCACGGCCGAGGTCACGGCCGCATTGGATGCGGCCCACGTGGCGGGCCAGGACGTTGCGCTCGCGACGACCCTGAACTGCCGGGCGCCGGTGGCCGTCGGCGCGAACCGGAAGACTTCGTTTCCGTCGGTGATGCTTCCCACGCCGTACCAAGGGGCACCGGTGCCGGTGCGTGCCTGTAGGTGCACCTTGCGGACGGGACCGGAGAACGGGGAGGAAACGCATCCGCCGCCCAAGGCCGTGCTGCGCAACCCGCCCGTGATGGCGACCGGTTGGCCGTAGGTGGTCGTCGCCGGATTGGCTATCGATGCGGTTGCCCTCGTAAACAAGACGGATTTCGAGACCGTTGTCCCCCAGGGATTGCCTACCGTCACCTGCCAGCCGGTAGGCGGGGCGGAGGCTATCGGGATGGTGTAGGTGGTGCCCTCGCGTGTCCCCTGTGGAGTAATGCAGTGGTTGAACGGGTCCGAGCCTGTCGTCCCCTCCGGGAATGAGTCGAGCGGGTCGCCGGGGGTGTGGTCGGTCGTCGCCGGCGGCACGTGCCACGCCATGGTGAGCAGGTCACCGTGGGGCACCATGCTGTCCCACACGGCGGGGCCGTCGAGCGAACGGTCGAACTCTGCCGAAAGTCCGGCGGGGCTGGTTGGGCCAGTGGCGTCGCCGACCTCCACCGAGATGCGGTAGGGCGGCGGGGAGCTAACCTGCGCCTGGGGGTTGATCAGCGCCTCATTCGCGGCGGTTGAGGCGACGAGAACGATGTCCTCGGGCTGACCGCCTGAGAACTGGACACGGTTCGGAGTGTCCGGCGGGTCCCGCCACGTCACCTTGATCATGACTCCATGGCTCGTGTCCCACGCGATGGTCACTTCCGTTGGGGGCGCGTCGGCCACGCCCGCGTGGGCCGCTCCCGTCAACCCCACCACGACCGCCCACACGCACACGACGACGACCAAGAGCAAGCGACGCCTCACGAGGCACCTCCTGACCGTGCTGTGCCCTACCGGGACCAGCAACGCTCACCTACTGTCCGCACAAGCCGCGAGGAGGCTATGCGTTGGGACCAGTCTTGCGCGCGTGGTGAGCCCTGTCTGTCACCCGATCGGGGGGTTTGCGCAATGGCGAGGCGAACTAGCCGATACGAAGGTCGGCCGCCTCCAGCCGGGCGCGGCTCCGGGTAGCGATCGGCGGTGGTGCCCCTCGAGGTCAGCGCAGGTAGGTACGCGATCCTCGCGGGCCGCACCACCACCGAGACCGGAGGCCTTCCTCATCCTCCGTGACGATCTGCTTCGCCTTCTTCCAAGGCTTCACTGTTTTCCGGCGGCGATCGACCGAAGCGGCCTCTCGAGACGCGCTTGGCCCGTAAAAATCCTTCCCCGCAGAAAAACGAGTGAAGGAGTTCATCCCTGCGGCCGAGGGTCCCTAGGCTACGACCCATTGGCGGCTCGAGATTCGCACGTGCATGTGAGTCGGCGGGCGAAGCCTATGCTCGAAAATGCATCGTGTCGGTCGCGGCGGGAAATCGTGCTGGCGAGACCAGTTGCCCTGCGACAGTGGCCAAGGTTCGGCCAGAGGTAGGAATCTCTGTGGCTGCTCTCGACGAGAAGGCCTTGACACTAAATCCTTACTCGGGGAACGGGGAGTTCGCCCTTCCAGACTCCGGATTCGAGATGCTTCCGCTCTAACATCAGAGATCTCGAAAGCCTTGTTCAATTCGTGCGTCGTCGAATGTGTCGTCGCCGTCCCGACGGCGACCCTGAGTGTTCGCGGAACTCCCAAGCTGCGTACATCCACGCGAGTGCGTGCTCCAGCGTCTGTTGGTCAGCGAGGAGAATCACGGCATCGAAGAGTGCCGCGTGCTCGTCTTCAGGTGCCTCGGCTGCAACAGCGGATCCTACTTAACGTTGAGCCACCAAACGGCCTCATCACCAAGATCGTTCACGTAGTACACGCCGAAACTCTTGAGGAAGCTCCGAGCGCTTTCCTTGTGGATGCCCCACACGACCCACCCGTCAACGGTTTCCCCCGGGCGAAAGGCACCCCAAGCCGGCCAGCTACCCTCCCTCGCTTCCACACTGGGCAGCGGGTTAATGGTCGCTATGTAGGGGTTTTCCAGGCGCATCTGTGCTGCAGGAAAAATCACCTTGGGGCCGTTCGTCATATTCTTGTACGAAACTAATGCGCTGTAATATGCAAAGTCGTCCAAGGCTTCCTTAGGTCTAATTCTTATGAACTTAGTCACGCTAATCCGGATCCCATCCAACTCAACGGCGTCTCCTAGGCTCAGCGCGTCGGCAGGCCTATCAGGGTCGGCAAGGGGAGTCGGCTTGGGGGTCGGCGTAGGAGTTGTGGTCGGCGTGGCAGTTCGTGTCGGCGTTGCAGTCGGTATCGGCGTCGATGTGGGCACCGTGGTGACCGTAGCCGTCGCAGTCACGGTCGCTTGAGTGGAGGGAATCCTAGAAGCTCCAGAGTTGCCACCACACCCAGCGAGGAGGAGCACCGACCCCATAAGTAGCCCGGCGAAGGCGGGTCCTAACGTCATAAGAATACCTTCCGACGCGAGCGTATGCTCGCAATGTGTTGTTGTGGCCGCCAACTCATCTGCAGCGACGCTGATAAAAACCTAAGGGCGTCGGCAGAATGGGAAACATGCACGCCTGCGGAGCGATCAGGCTCACTGTCATATCGGTGATCGGTCCACTTGCCGTGGCAATCCCTAGAAAGCAAAGTCCGCATACTGAGTGTTGAAGCTTTGGTCATATCCCTCTACTGTCACTACGCCACCCTTAATTGCCTTGATAGGCACGTCGAAAGCCACGTCCAACTTTAGGCTGCCGCCGGGACGGGCTTCGGTCGGAGCGTCATTGCCAGCGGAACTGGTGACGATGAATGCCTGGTCGTACACCTGTCCGTCGGAACCGCCGAATTTCCAGGTGAGAGTCGAGTTCACGTCAGCAGTGCGCTCAGAACCCACGTACTTCGCGGTGTAATTTGAGACGACGTACTGACCCTTGGCCTTCTCGTTGAACTGATTCCACTTCTGGACCTGCTTAGTATTTGGCTGGCTCACCTTGGTGACTGTCACTTCCCAGTCTCCGACTTTCGCCGTGTCGCCCACCTTGAACGAAGTCGCTATGGAAGCCTCCGCTGACGGCTCCGACGAAACCTCGACAGAAGGTTCGCTGGAGGCTTCCGGTTGCGGTTGTGTTGTGACCGCGGGGGAAGGTGTTGTGGAGGGTGTCGGCCTGCTGGCTTCGGACGTCGACGAGACCTTCTCCGCTTCCGTGGGCGCCCCGCAGGCAGATGAGCCCATGATGAGTACAGAGACAGCGAGTGCGGCCGTGATGAAGCGGTTCATTTAGTGTCCTCTTTCGCTTATGGCCAGTGGTGCGCCTTGGCAGTCGCATCGCGGTAAACGCAACGCAAACCATGTAGCCGCTTGTAGATGCGGAGCGCAGGTGATGCCCCCCGAGAAACTCTATTGCTCCGATGCTCGCGGCGAGCCAGTTTCGAGCAAAACGCCGGGTGTTGCGCGAACGTGCGGAGCAAGGCTCCCAAGTACGCCGTCTGATGCCTGCGCGTAGCCAACGCCGAACCAAGGGTTGACCTCTAGCTCAGGGTGAAAATGGCCCGGGTGTTAGCCGATCTTGCGTCTACTTCCAGGGCGGCCGTCGGGTCAGCATGACAGCACGCACCCCACGCAGACCGAGCACCGAAGGGGGTGCGAAACATCCCCCGCTACACCACCCGCAAGGGCGATGAGAACCTTTTAGAGCGGTACTGCTCAGCGGATCACGCCGTCCATGCTGCAGTTTGACCGCAAGATCCGACCCGGCTCTTCCGTGCTGCAGTTCAAGGGCCCGTTGCCTTGTCCGGAGCACCCGGCCCGCTCAACGATGGTGCACCCCTCGAGCCCCCTCGGCGATCGAACGGCTGTCCGGTGCCGTGCTGATAGATCGCTGCGGCACGCACCGTCAAATCCGCCGGTCACGCCTACTTGTCTGGCTAGGCTGACATCGGCGCAGACGAAGGAGTGGCGCAATGAAGCAATTCGATCTCAGTTACCTGGCCCTTGCCGGAACCGCCACAGGCCTCGCCGCCGGAGCTGCCCTGATTAAGGACCAGAACGACAGGTCAAGCGACTTCGTCCGCGATGGAATGGATCCTGGCATAACGGCAGTGGGCCTATTGGGGTGGCTGCTCGCCGTCCTTACGATCGTTTTGATCTTGGGTGCTGTCTTTATCAAAGCCGCACGACGCCTACGAAAAATTGATATCGAGCGCATCCCGTGCCCGCAGTGCGGCGAATTGATCGCTTCGAGCGCAAGGGTTTGCAGGTTCTGTCGGCACCGACTCGTCGGACGGTAAAGCGGTGAGCCCGTCCGGCCTGCGCCCACGCTCAAGCGGGAACCCAAGGACCTAGAGCGATGACGCCAACCCGGGGAGGAGTGCCTTTTCTACAGGTCCTGGAGCAAGGGCACCCCTATGCCGACCGCGGTCACACCAACGCCCCCGCATCCCGGCTCGAGCTACCCGCGGGGGCTGACCGCTGACGCGAAGCGCAGACCTTGCTGCCACCAGGTCATTCGAGTGTGGATGCTTTGAGGACGGCGGGATTCTACAGCTGACGGCCGAGGTCATCTGACAAGGTGCCGGCGGCGACCTGGGACTTGACCGTGCGCGTGGCCGTTCGGCACTGGTTGGCCTCGAAGCCAAGACCGAGCGCGTCGGTCAGGAACTCTTGCGACTCAGCAAGATCATTTGGTGTCTCCAAATCGGCGACCGTGCGACCGATCTGGAAGCCAGAGATTGTGCACATTGCGAGGGCCCTGCCGCCAGACGTGGCGCGACGAAGTGATCTCTCCAGGTAGTCCTCACCCGCGGTTTCTCGGTTGCGTTGCGACTCCGGCCAAGAAGTCGCGCCGGTTACCTCTATGACAAGGTGCTTTAGGTAACTGCGGCCTCCCTGGCCATGGGTACTTCGCGACAAGCCCTACCGCCCTCTGGCGGGGCTGATTCAGACGAGGCAGAGTGGGTTCATGGAACCGCGGGTTGAATTGGAACAGGGGACTGCTCCGCGTGGGTTCGGGACTGAAGTTGCCGCCGATTTGTTCAGGGACCTTGCGGACGTAGAGCGCCAGTCGGTGGCGGCGCGCGTTCGCTGTGAAAACGGGCACACCGTTGCGGTCGTAGAAGGGGTCGGCGGGCCGCAGTCGATCGTGTGTGGCAGCCTCCCGACAGACCTGTCGGAGCAGGGAGAGATCCAGGTGCGGTGTCGGTCAGAGGGTTGTGCGGACGGGGTGTACTACCTGTTGGACGTGTCACTCCTGCGAGCCTGGGTGCGGGATCGACAATCAGCGGTCGCTGAGATACCGCTGGTGGCGGTCGCGCGGGTGCACTCCGAGCCGTAACGACTCCTTGACGTCAGCGGTCCCCAACGCCTAGCGTTTGGGACCGGACACAAGAGAGCCCCAGGGCTCGTCCTGAGGTGGCGTTAACGCCGTCTACCCGACGTCGGCAGTGTGGGTACCTGCCATGACACGTCGAGGTACCCATGTCCGTTTCCACATCGAAGTCTCAACTTGGCAACGCTGTCCGCCGTGCCCGCAAGGCTCAAACAGACCCTGCACTGGACCCCCAGGTGCTCGTCGCCCGCCGTGATCTGGCCGAGGCCCGCATCGCCGAGTTCGTCGAGCGTGTTGTCGCACAGGCTCCGCCCCTCAGCTCCGAGCAACTAGCGCGGCTCGCCTCCCTGTTCCAAGCCGGCCCCCCTCAGCCCGGAGCGACTGACTCGACGGCTGCTCGGTCCGAAGAGTCGACGAAGGGCGGGCGGCGCCCCCGCACGGGCGCCCGGCATCCCCTCAACGGGCAACCTGGCTGGCAGCGGGCCGCAAATTCGGATCGAGGGTGAGCGGGATGCCACATGACGAACGGCGCTCGATGCAGGCGCCGCCTAAGTCCTCGGCCAGGAGAACACATTCAAGAGTATGCGTTGCCAGTGAGCGAGCGCCGTCGAGCCGGCTTGGCCCGGGATCGGACAATGCGGAGGAGAGTCCGCGTGCCACTCCACTCGGCTGGGGGTCCACGCCCCTTCTGAAGGCCGAGGAGGAGGTGCGGCTTTCAATCCGGATCGAGGTAGGCGTTCTCGCGGATGAGAAACTCGGCTCCGGCCGCCGTCACGAAGCGCGGTTGGCTCGCGAGCTGGCTCGGCTAGTGGTCGATGGCGAGAGGGCGAAGGAGCATCTGATCAAGGCGAACGTGCGCCTCGTGGAGCACTTCGCGCGCCGGTTCCTTGGGCGAGGCCTTGACTGGGACGACCTTGTCCAAGAAGGCATGTTCGGACTCATCCGTGCCGTCGAGGGCTTTGATTACACGAGGGGCACAAAGTTCTCCACATACGCGGCGACCTGGATCCGGCAAGCGATGGGGCGGGCAGTGGCCCAGCACGGCCGTACGATCCGGCTTCCTGCCCATGTCCACGCCCACGTCGAGCGGATCAGAGTGATGAGCGAGAAGCTTGCGGGCGATTTGGGCCGAGAGCCGGCCGACGATGAACTCGCCGGGGCCGCTGGCGTGTCATTGCAGCGCCTTCGTGAACTGAGGGGGATAGAGCGCCCCATCTGGTCCCTGTCCATGTCGTGGCCCAACCCGGACCAAGACGTGGATGGCTGGGTGGTTCCGGAGTCGAGTCGATTCGTCCCACTGGGCGACGTCGTAATCGAACTGTTCTGGTCCGAGCCCACCCGACCAGACAACGGCAACTACGACCTCCTCACAGCGGCATTGGCCACGCGGCCTCCACGCAGTCGGGAGATCCTGAACCTGCGGTATGGGAACCCTCCATGGACTCTTGAGCAGATCGGTCAGCGGTTCGGGATCACGCGTGAGCGTGCTCGGCAGATCGTGGCGAAGGAACTGTCCCATCTAGCGGACCGGCTGCGATTGGGTGTCACGGGGGATAAGCCGTGACGGTAAAGCGGGCGCTTTCCGTCCCACGGTCCTCAGGTTTGCCTCTGCGGAAGGCCGCGGTGCTGTACGCCCGAGCGGGCTGGTCCATCGTGCCGCTAGCCCCACAGTCAGATGATCCGGCGTCTCTCCTTGGCGAAAAATGGCAAGAAAGGTCAAGCTTCGACCCGAAAGCGATCAAAGAATGGTTCCGCGAGTGGCCGGACGCAGGGTTCGGGCTGGACCTAGCAAGGTCTGGAGCGGTGGCCCTTTACGTCGAAGCCGGGACTTCCGCTCCCTCGATCGATCTTTTAGGTGCCGTGGTCGACGGCTTCACTGCGAGGCATCAAGGCGAGAAGGGAAGCACCTGGTCCGTCTTGGGACTCGGCGGCCAGACCTCTCTGCCGAGTGGCGGATACGGACCTCTGAAGGGACGGGGGGAGGTGATTTGTCAGGAGCGGATCCTGGTGCCTGCAACTGACGCTCCAGAAGGCCGCGACGGCCGACCTATATGGAGCGATTCTGGCGTCATGCCTACGATCTCGGCCGAGCTGTACGCGCAACTGTCCGAAGGTGCCCCCGCTCCTCGAGATCGTCGGGTCGCAGAGGCGTCATCAAAGAAGGCTCTCCCCCGGGCGAGGACACGGGAGGCGCCAAAGACCGAAGCGCAGGCGGGGACGATCCCCGACGGTGATTCCACACGATCGAGCTGGTCACCGGTACAGCTCGAGGCGGTTCTCGCGACGCCGATCAGTCAACTGACGCCCACCCAAATGCTCAGGACAGACGGGATCGGACTGCTCTACGCGGGGCAGGTCCACACCTTCTTTGGAGAACCCGAATCAGGCAAGTCGCTTCTGCTCCAATGGGCCTGCGTCGAGGCCATCAAAGCTGGTGTGGACGTTCTCTACGTCGACTTTGAGTCTGATGCCAGGTCAGTGCTGCGCCGACTCGTCGCTCTGGGCGCCAAGCGGAAGTGGCTGGGAAAGCACCTCATGTATGTGCGTCCTGACGCGGACGTAAGGGCTCCCATCGACGCGAGTGCTTGGAGTGGCCTGCTTAGCCAATCGTTCGGTCTAGCGGTGATCGATGGAGTCACCGAAGCCCTAGATCTCTTCGGATACCAGTCCACTGACAACGACAACGTGGCGAGGTGGATGCGCGAAGTTCCCCGCCGATTAGCTGATCAGACCGGGGCGGCGGTGGCCCTGATCGATCACGTGACGAAGTCGAGCGAGGGGCGTGGCAGGTTTCCGATAGGGGCCCAGGCCAAGCTGTCAGCAATCACAGGAGCGGCCTATGCCGTGAGTGTCAGCAGCCCTCTGTTGTCCGGCGGGGAAGCGGAGTTCGTGTTGCGCGTGGTCAAGGACCGTCCCGGCGGCGTGCGTCAGCACGCCGTGGCCGGGAGTGGTCAGCTGCCTGTGATAGCTCGGGCTCAGGTCACTTCACGAGTCATGCGCGAGAGTGGAGATGCGCTGCTCGTGACGCTCCATCCACCCGGGAACCCTGAGTCGGGGGCAGAGACTCGCCTTGACTACGACAGGCGCATCCTCGATGCAGTCACAGCACATGGTGGCCTGTCGCAGACACAGCTTCTCGACAAGGTCGGGGGCAACCGTCCAGCTGCCACGGCCACATTGCGCGAGCTGGTGAAGCAGAATGCGCTCCGTATTGAGGCTGGATCCCGCTCATCCAAGCTCTACTTTCTCGAGAAGGATTGACAGACGGCAACAACCACCCCGACCGCGACCACGACCCGATCCCCTTAGGGGTCGGTCGTGGTCGCGGTTGGCGTTTCAGTGGCGCATGCGTTGAGGTGCGGCCGAAAGAAGGCTCCCTGTGACTGATCTATCGCGCGGAATGACCAGCGAGGCGTGCGTTGAGAGCCCTACAGCCAAGCACCGCAGGAGCTCGGCGGGGAACGCGAACTGGGCACCCGCCCCCCACGCGCTGCCGCGCGCGGGGGGGGGTTATACGGAAACAGATCTGTGAGCAAGGGCGTCGCAGAGCTCTGTCTGGTCCAAGCGAGACGACGGCATGGGTCCGCTGCCCGCTCTCACAGTGGCATAACACAGCAGTCAGAAAGGACTACTGATGTCTCAGTCGCAGGACGAGTGCGGAAGAGCCGCATTGTCTGAGGACGCGCACACGGTGCGGGGATGAGCCGAAGCGCGACGGTGGAGACTGAAGCGTGCCGCCAAGCGATGGAGCGACTCTCGCAGCAGCACCTCAGGTTAGGTTCCACGGGACTTCCATCCGGACAGCTCTGCGCTGCGCGCCCTTGGAACCCAGGGACTTCCCATGGAGGCCATTGCCCAATCCTGGCGGGTCGCCCCTGTCTGGGATGCAACGCTTACCAGACTCGGGACCATCATCCTGGGTTTGGCGGGACCAGGCGGCGCGCCGCCGATCGGTGGGACCTGGACTGCTACACGTCGGCCCAAGGATCGAGGAAGGCCTCCGGCCGCTTCCAGCCACCAATAACCTCGGAGGTCACGTCGCGGTCATGCAACGCGGAGACCTCTGGATCTTGAGGGGCCCCGTATTGGGCCATACTTGCGGTGACGAAGGCGCGCCTTCGTGCTCCAGCGACGCCGATGGCAAGGTCAAGACTTATTTCGTCCAGCGACCCGTAGATCTCCGCAAGCGGATGTGGCGACGATTCCGTCACGTCCCGAGTAGTTGCGTGGTGGCACGTGATTCTGAAGGCCCCGGGTGCCGTCGCAACCACCTGCCTATCTCGTACATGGACGCCGAATCGAGGTGGTGGCGGAGCTGGGGGAGCAGGCTCCCCGTTCATTTTCAGGTAGCCGGTAGGGGAAGCGTTGCGAATGCGCACCTCCGGACGAGCTTCGAAGTCACCCGCACGCAGGCGCACGTGTAGGTCTCCTTGCGGGAGGACCAGGACCCCATCTCCGACATGCTCGATGAAGATCGTCGCCGCCAAGTTCACCGTGATACGTGCCGTGCAAGACCCGATGACGCCATGGGCTTCCTTCATTTTCACGAGGATCTGCTCCACGCGCAGATGGGCGGCGGTGACAGTGAACTTAGGGACTAGCAACGTCGGCTTCAGCATGTCCAGAACCTCATGCCGGTACGCGCTTCGAGTGTGGGCCCCTGAACGCATTGGGACGTCGCGCACGCCGTCACTGCCAACGACGAGGTAGGGATACTCATCGGTTGAGAACAGTAGGCCGGTCACGTACTCACCTTCGCCAAGAGCCACTTGCTGATGCCGGACCAACCGAGGCGTGACCTTCTCGTCGAACGATTTGGCCGTCTGCGCGAACCATTCTCCCGCTTCGAAGTTTCCGGGCTCGTGAACTGCTCCTGTGGCTTCATCGATCCCGACGATCAGGACTAACCACTCGCCCGCCTGCCGGTTGGCCGAGCCGGCAAGTTGGCGGGCACCCTTCTTAGGATCTGGCCAAGTCCGCTTTACCTCGACCCCATCGTCCTCAACAGAGTGCCCATTGCGAACGGCCTTCACTCGTTCGCGAATGAGTATCTCGAACTGCTGGGGTCTCATGATGGCTCCTTCGCCGTCCGTACGTGGGCCTGTCTGGGTGCGTCAGACGTTCCCAGCTCCCAGCAGTTAAGTCCTTCGCATGTGCCGACTTCAACTCCACGGATGCGACGTGCCTCCATACGCAAGAGTGTCACGCCACGCGGCCATGCGTGGGATGACTAGGCTCGAAGCAATCGGAGCCGTGAGGGGGAGCGTTGGTGAGCAGCGTCAGGCTGGCAACCTTAGTAATCGCATGGCTTGACGATCATCCGCGTGTCGTCCGCTTAGTGCTTGTTCTGTCGGCCGCTGCGCTCCTGCTGCTGGGGTGGCTAGGTGCCGGATTCTCAGAGGTGGAGTGGAAGTGGCTCCATGACCACCACCCTCTACTGCGGCAACTTGCCGCTGTACCCACGACCGTGTGGGCTGCGTACGAAGCGACCCGCGATGTTGTCCACGGCCGCAACGATGAACGGGAGAAGGCGTTTGTAGACCAAGTGGACGAGCTGTTAGTTGAACTTCAAGACGAATGCGCGCGCCAAAACATTGCTTCACGGACTTATCACTGCGGCGTCATCGTCTGGCGCTTGGAGGAGCTTTCGAAAGAGGACCGAAAGTCTGGTGAGTCACGGCGACCCCTGGAGAGAGTCGCGAGCCGACCGATGCGGTACAGGCGCAGTACCTCTGGGCTGCAGTGGCGGGAGGGAATGGGTGTAGCCGGTGTCGCGCTAGCCGCGCATCAAGACCTTGGTGTAGACGTACACGAAGTTTGGGGACCACTTGTTGACGCCTCCCAAGACGAGTGGGAGCAGGCGTCAGAGCAGGTTAGGCAGGGGCTCACGTATGAGGAGTTCAAACGAGCGGTCGGCGCTTCGCCGTCCGGTCTGCCAAACCAGAAGGCGGGCCCGTTCATCTTGGCAGTACCGATCTGGCATGGGGCAAAAGGAGTCGGAGTCGGGGTACTAGACACGCCGCCAGAGATGAAGTTGGCTGTCACCGAGTCGAAAGCACGTGATCTTCTGTACGCGCTGACCGTCAGTCAGTTAGAGGACCAGTGACGCCTGTCAGTCGTCCCTGGCATCGTGATGAGTGTTGGATCTCGACGAGAAGGAGAAGCCCGTGGCACGAGCGATGACCCCCTCTGTATCAACTTGGGTGCGGCTAGGCCCCGGCATCTACAAGAGCGCTCGACCCGTCGACGGAGTAGCGGCCAGGAAGTTGATGCAGGAACGTCTAGAGCGAGCCGGCCGGCAGCCGAACCTCAAGCACAAGAGGTGACGGCGTTCAGCCGTAGTTACGCGACTGACACAGCCGACTGGATCGACGGTCGGCTGGCCCTCGGTTGGCCTTTCCTTGCACTGCCGTCTTGAAGGTCTTGGTCGGAGTCAGGTGCGGATGCCGTCCCGTCCAAGGCCCAAGATCGTTTGGGGCCGCCTGCCGTCGTTACATGATCCCCGACTTCGTCAATCAGGTCGCATCCGACTTGTACGTGGACATCGAACGTGTTCCGAGGCGCGCTGTTCGAGGGGTCATCGACTCCCTAGCTGGCACACCGTCGGTCGGGTCACCGAGGACCGTGTGTTCGTCGGTCAGCAGCCGGTTGCGCTGAGTGCCTGCGATGAGATGTTGATTCAGGTCAGGTGCGCTCGTGAGGACGTAGATCTGTTGGCGCGTCCTCATTCTGGACAACCCCACCAGTCCCCATGCTGCCTTTTTCCAAACCGAGCAACCGTACGATTTCGGTTCCAGCCATCTCATTCGTTGCGAAGTGCCTCGCCACCCAGACTGTCGCGACGCCGTCGTGCACGACTGTGGCCTGGCGGTCGCCAGATTGTTGCGATGAAATGAGCGTCGTCAGGAGCGGCGCCCACTCGGCCCGATTGCTGTGCGCCAATGCGAGCCCCCGCACCGGCGCCGCGCTCACCGTCGCATTTGGGTAACGCTCGCCCTGATCCAGGCGAGTGGAAACGTAGTCGACCGGCTCCCCGAAAACTCGGGACTTGTCGAATCGAGGGTTGCGAAGTTCGTAGATATTCAAGAGGCCTTGAGCGGGCTCTAGGGCCAGCAGCACATGCTCCTGGCTCTGCCTCAGACCTGCTGCCGCTCGAAAGAGGACGCTTTCCCCGAGTCGCTCTATCGCCAACCGCAACAGATGGCACACGTCCACGAAGTCTTCGACCTGACCGCGGGACGGCACCGTATACTCGTGTTCAGCAAGGTTTCGCTCGAGGTTTAACTTGCGGAATACGTTGAAAGAAATAAGGCCAACGTCGTCCAAAAGGCCCAACTTTTCTGGGAAGCGCAGCTTGGTGTTCTGCGCCAGCATTCCGTAGTTCTGAAGAAGGGTGTCTATCATTAGATGCAGAGATCGCTTCGCATTACCCAATGCGTTGATTGGCCCTTGGTTGCCATCACCTGCCAGATCGCTCTTCGCGTAGGCCAAGTAGTCGTCAGCAGTGACTTGCGTTGCAACCGGCAGCCCACTCATTTCAGAAACCGGCGATAAATACGTGAATGGTCCGTCGTCGAAGAAGTACGTAACGGCCATGCCACGATAACCTACAGCTCGTGGCCCTTGAAAGTGTTAGCAGGTGCCAGGACAACTTCGGCCGCACCCTCCCGCACTCCAACGGCGGGGCGGCGACGCACCTCCAGTCCGGGGGGTCCTCCTTGGTCTGCTGCGGCCGAATAGGCACGTCACGCTCTGAAACGCGCCCTGGCGTGTCCCTTCGTGGCGCGGCCTAGACGTCCCTGATTGCCGCGGAGAGTGCGCGCCAACGTGCCGGTCAGCGGACGTACATCGCCGGGGTCGTAGCTTACTGATGTGGAAGCAGACGCGCCCAGACTCGTCGAGCGGTGGCCCAAACTCGCTCGTCAGGTCCGAAACCCCATGGGACCTCATACCCCGACTGGTCTGCCCGTCTCGGCACCACAGCGCGGAGCACCCAATAGGCCCTGGCCGCCGCAAAGCGGTACCGCGACATGTGAGGCAAGCGCGTCTTTAATCGTCCGCTCATTGCGCGGTGAGTGAGCGCGGCGCTCTGGGCCCATGCCTGGGCAAAAACACGAAAAGGACTCCTGGCCCCCACGCGCCGCGGCGCGTGGGGGCCAGAGGGTCTTGGCTATCCCGCCGCAGACGGGGTCGTGAGTGCGTCATACAGGGTCTGCCGCGCAATCCCCAAGCGGCGAGCAATGACCGCCTTCGGCACACCTGTGCTGATCTCAGCTCGAGCCGCGGCTACCTGGGCGCCATTGAGCCTGCGGGCTCGGCCGCGGTAGACGCCCCGAGCTCTGGCAGCGTCGATCCCTTCGCGCTGCCGATCGCGGATCAGTGCCCGCTCGAGCTGGGCGAACGCGCCCATCACCTGCAGTTGGAAGACGGACAAGGGGTCGGCCTTACCAGTGGCCTGGAAGCTCAGGCCTTCCTTGAGAAAGCGGACGGTGACGCCACGAGCCGTAAGCCGACTGACGAGCTGGTCGAGGTCCACGACGGACCGTGCCAGGCGGTCCATGGAGGACACCACGATTACGTCCTGGTCGCGGAGGTGAGTGAGCATGGCCGACAGTGCCGGGCGGTCGGTGCTGCCACCGGACGAGTGGTCCGTGAACCAGCGGTCCGGTTCGGAGCCTAGTGCGGCTTGGATGGCGATGATCTGACGATCGGGGTTCTGGTCGACAGTAGAGACGCGGACGTAGCCGATGACCTGTCCGGGCATATCTAGACCTCCTTGCAGTTGTGTCCAACAACGTGAAGAAGGGCCCCAAATGGACGGTCAGGGGCCCTCGAGGTGGGTGTCCGGTTGGGGTCTACCCCAAGCAGACACATGCGACGATGCGGTGAGTCGGCGGGCAGGCTGATCGACCCTGCATGGGAATCCCTATCCCCGGGGACCTCATTCGCTCCGAATCGGTTGCCAAGGGGGTTGGCAACAGCGGCAGGGTGTCACCGCATTAGCTGAGACGGTGGGGGCCGCTTATCTCGCCCCGGCTGAGTCTTCAAGGATTGGGGAGACGCGGCGGGCCAGGCCCCTAAAGTGCCGGCATCGTATCTCCCGGTGAGCGCCAGCGTCGGTCCCGAGTCCCGACAGGAGCGAGGGACACGAACTATGGCATAGGGCACCGCGGCGCAGGTTGACTCGTGCCCATGACCATCACCAAACTATCCGCGCTGACGGAGGATTACCTCAGGCCGTACACCGGCCACACGCTCGAGCTATACACCTTCTACCTCGACCGCTTCTACGGCTGGTGCGCGGACGAGGGGATAGACCCCGCCTTGGCTGTGCGCTCCCAGGTTGAGCGGTACATCCAGCACCTGCTTGTGGGACGCCGACTGTCGCCAGCCAGTGTCTGCACCGCCCTGACTCCGGTCCGTGGCCTCTACCGGTTCGCACACCAAGAGTGCCTGATCGCAAGGGACCCTGCGCAGTACGCCCGGCGCCCGCGGATCACCAGCATGCCCAGGGACACGTCGGGCCTGGACCGGTTCCAAATGCAGGCGTTCCTCTTGGCCGGCCAGAACAGCGGCGGGCGCTACTACGCTGCGGCCTACCTACTGGCGTGCATGGCGCTGCGCGCCGCCGAAGCGTGCTCTATCCGCGTCGAGGACTACCAGAAGACCATACGAGGACACCGGGTCCTCGAGTTCCACGGCAAGGGCGGCGCTCCAGCGCGCATGCCGATTCCCGCGCCGGTCATCCGAGCCCTCGATGCGGCCGCTGACGGCCGCTCAAGCGGGAACCTCTTACTGCGCCGGGACGGCGGCGATCTCAGTCGACAAGGGCTCGGCACCATCACCAACACACTGGGTCGACGGGCTGGCATCAGCCAAGTGGTCGTTCGACCACACCTGCTTCGGCACAATTGCATCACCAACGCGTTGGAGTCTGGGGCGTCGATCCGTAAGGTGCAGGACTTGGCTCGCCACACAGAGCCAAGGACAACAATGCGTTACGACCGCAACCGGACCAGTTTGGACGACCACGCGATTCACTCGCTCGTTGCCTACCTTGCTCCGACGCATGAGGATGATTGAGCGGTATCAGGTTGCTTGGCGCGGCCTAAGGCGTGTGCCCTGCCGTGTCTGTTGTGCTGTGTCGACCCTTTTTTGGGGCGCCTCGATCGCCGCCTTGGGTGCGTCATCCCTGCCCTTTGATACGGGAACGGTGGTACCCGGCAGGCCCCCAGCTGCCACTCTCTCGGCGTTCTCGAGGCTCGTCTATCTCCGGCGGAAACTTTCCAAACCCGTAATGCCACCGTGCACGGAGCTTCGCTGTCGTCGGTCACGGGGACCGCTCTGAGCTCGTGCAGGGCGGTGGTCATGGCTCGTCCTCGTAGTCGTACCCGCGGTCGTAGGAGCCGCGGTCGGCCCACGCGGAGGCAGGGGCGGCGCCTTGGATGCGTTGGGTGCCGGCGAGGACGTCGACGACGCCTTCGATGGCCTTGGAGCAGACCAGGACGATGGCGGCTAGTTCGCGGACGGAGCGCAGCCCGGCTGACCCGGCCTCAGGTGAGTGCTCGCGGAGCTTGGTGTAGGCGACGACGGCAAGGGATGCGGCCGCGGCGATGGCGAAGACGATCAGCATGGGTGGTCCTCCTATAGGGAAGGGCTGGCGGGGCCGCTCCGGCCCCGCCAGCGGTTCGGTGGTGGTCAGTGCCGGCTGTGGCGCCGGCGTGCGCGGGCCTGATCCTGCTGCTGTGCGCGGCGTTCGGCGCGGTTGCGCGGCTCGAGGTCGAGTCCCTGATCACCCTCGTCGTCGGTGAGACCTTGGCCGTTGGAGTCAGTGGTTGCGGCAGGCACGTCGAACACCGGCTCTGGCGGTCGCCCGCCCTGAGCCGGAACCGCCGCCGCGACGGGGTCGGATGCCGACCGTCGGAAGGCGCTTGGCATCCCGGGTGCTAGGACGAACGGGAGAGCCAGGAGCTCGAGTGCCACGCGCAGCCACATGGTCGGGACCAGAAGGCCGAGGGCGCGGTGAGCGATGACGCTGTGAGTGAGCGGATGGATCGTCGTGCACAGGCCCCTCAGCGCTTGCACAAGCTGGCGGACCGCCGGGTGTGACGCCACGGCGTGGACAGCCGAGGCGACCATGGCGCCGGCGCTGGACAGGGCCGCAGACAGGCGGATTCCGGTGGCGCCTCCCCGGGCCAGCAGGCGGTGGGTCCGCGCCCACACGTGGCGGCCGAAGGTGGCGAGGGTTTTGCCGACGGCTCGGGCCCAGCGCGCTGCGGTGCGCCGCACCGGCGGGGTGCTCAGGACGGCGGCGGCAAGCGGGAGGACCCCGATGGACCGCAGGAACCGTGACGCGTCTTGCAAGCGACTCGCGGCCCAGCCCAGCAGCCGGTGCTCGCTGACCTCGTCGAGCAGGGTGCGTGCGTGACGTAGGACCCAGCTGGCAGCGCCGCGCGGAAGGGACAGGAGGGTGTCGAGGGCTTGGCGGGCCCTGCGGCGGAGGGAGAGCAAGAACCCGAACTTCTGCTTCTGCTGAGTCGGGTCTGGTACCGCATACAGCGGGGCCCGGTCGTAGGTGGCTGTGCTCATGATGGTGTTTCTCCTTCGTGGGTGATTGGGGCGTACTGGCTTGGGCTTGCGAAGGGCCCGAAGGACCGACTGGGTTGTGTCTAGATGCGGTTCTAATGAGGTCTTTAGCGAGGGTCCTTCGGGTCCTTCGGGCATGAGAAAGGCCCGCCGATGTCGGCGGGCCTGCAGGGTGGCTGGGGGTTATCGGCGGGGTGGGATGGCCAGGTCGAGGATGCGCTCGAGCAACAGGGCGAGCCGGTAGTCCGGTTGGCAGCGGAGGGCCCGGTTGATGGCGACCCGTGCCAGGGCGCCGTCGCCACGCCACCACGCCCAAGTGGCGAGCACGCCGAGCGGTGGGGCGGCGTGGCTGTCTGGGGTCATGGCGCATAGCCGTACCAGCCGGTCCTGCAGTCGGCTGTGGGTGCGGACCCGGTCCCAGCCGCTGTCGGTCTCCCACGCCGGTGTCGGCAGCGAGCGAAGCAGTCCGCCAGTGGTCCCCGGGACGTCGTCGGGGTCGAGGGTTCCCGGAGTCAGTCGGGCGACGAGAAGGTCACGGACGGAGACGTCGTGGATGGCAAGGACGGCGCGGGACGCGACCTTCGGTGTCATCTGCGGAATGCCGTCCCGGGTGTCCAAAACGACAGGCCACGCCGAGCAGTACAGCTCGAGGAGGCCTTGGTCATCCGTGCGTGCACTGTAGCGGGCGATGTGCCGGGCCACTGCCGCAGCGTCAGCCCTCGGTTCCACGACTGCGGCCAGGGCGTCGCGAGACGACAGAGGTGCAACGCCGGCAGCGACGAGCTCCGTGACTGCGGTCGACGTCGCTGGATCGGATGCCGACACCTCGCCGGTGTCCAGCGACCGCCAGCCGTAGCGCGTCACCAAGATGCGGTCGTGTACCCGCACCCCAACCTCCGTGCAAGCCTTTCCCGCGAGGTCGATTACCTCGGCAATCGGGCGGTCGCCCTCATAGCCCAAGACGATGACCGCCTCGGGGTCGGCCTTGGCCATCCCGGCCAGGAGGTCGCTAAGTGCGGGGTGGATCTCTTGCGTGGGGGGCAATGGCTGATGCGCGGTGAGGCAGATCCGCTCTTGGCGCAGACAGACCAAGACGAGGGCGTTGCTGGGGTGATACCCGAGTAGATGGGGCAGGAGTGCGACCAGGTCGGCTCTGCCGCGCACCCTGATCAAAGGGGCTGTGGACATAGCGGTATCTCGCTTTCCGTGGGGTTGCCCGGAAGCATCCGGACATGAAGAAAGGCCCGCCACGCGTGTGGCGAGCCTCGGCGAGGTGGGTTTCTCCAGTCCAAGAGTGGACGTGGTTATCCCTACCTCATGAGATCCATTTTACCACTCAGTTCTGTTGCGGCACAGCCATATTGGGAGCAGCGTGGCTTCTCGGCCCTCACCTCAAGATCACGTACCGTTGGGTGCATGAGGCTCATGATGACGAGGCGTTCAGGACGACGCGCGGAGCGCCTTGCCCGGTTGGAGGAGTTGGAGCGAAGAGTCGATGTGGGGATTGCTCGGTTCGAGGAAAGCTTGGAACGTGTCAACATCGCTCTGCAGGTGTCCGAGAGGGCACTCCGACGTTTCGAGGAGACTTGGGCGCTCAGGCATGCGGGTGATCAGCCGAGGGCCTGCGCCACTGGCGGATCGAGCCTTGACGTTCTGTCCGCCCCGTCACGGAGCGTCGGAGCGGGGTTGGACCAGTGACCCAAGTCTTTCCCGTGGCTCCACGTGTACCTGTAGCGAAACTCAGTCGAACGCAGATGCCATGATGCTGGGAGCCCTTTCGCTCTCTTGGTCGTAGGCCGCGGGGAAGGACACGTCCATCTCAGCTGGGGGGTTCGTGCTCGGCACTTTCCTTCAGAATCGCACCCCGGCACTGAAATCGCCGACTACCGTTACAGATGCCCCTTCGGCAGGGGGGGCCGTCGACGCGGGGACAGTGGTGGCATGAACGCTCCATCGGGGTGGTATTCAACCTTAGAAGGCAATCTCAGGTACTGGGACGGAGCCCAATGGACGAACCACATCGCACCCTCGCCCGCGACGCAAGCTCGTAAACAGTCGCCCACTCTCGCGCTGTCGGCAGAGAACGGGACACACTCAAGTGCTGGCTCGGCCAGACAGGGTGTCATGGCGAGCTGGCTCGGCTGGGGCGGTTTGGGTCTGGCCGCCATTCTTGGCGCCGTCAGCACAGGGGTCAGCGGCTTATTCGCTCTTTCAGGCTCCTACATCTTCGTGGTGGCGGTCCTCGCCTTGATCCGTGGACGCATTGGCTGGGCGCGCCTGAGAAGCAGAGCGACGGCCAGTGGGGCGCTGGGGATCGCCATGGCGCTGACTCTGGTCGGCGCAGCGACCGCGACGCCGCCCGAGCCGGCTCCCCAAGCAGCTGCCCCGTCGCCGTCCCGCGCGACGAAGAGCAAGTCCCCGACACCCACGGCAACGCCGACAGCCACCCCTACTCCGACGCCGACGCCGACGCCGACGGCCACTGCGACGCGCACCGCAAGTTCGGTGCCTACACCGAAAGCAACACCAAAGACGACGCCGTCACCGGCGAAGTCAACCGTCCCCCCGGTCACAGCTGCCAAGGGCACCGCGTTGACCGCAGTGGCCACGCTGACCGTCAAGGGCCGCGCCCCGAAGACCGGGTACTCCCGGGAGCAGTTCGGGCAGGCCTGGTTCGACAGCGACCGGAACGGCTGCGACACCCGCAACGACCTGCTTCGCCGAGACCTCAAGAAGAGGTCCATGAAGAACTCGTGCAAGGTGCTGGCTGGCACGCTGACATCTGATCCTTACACCGCCAAGCAGGTCCGGTTTGTGTACGGCGGACCCAGCGAGGTGGACATCGACCACGTCATCGCGCTGAGCGACGCTTGGCAGAAGGGTGCGGCCAAGTGGGCCCCCGCCAAAAGAGTCCAGTTCGCCAACGACCCGCTCAACCTCTTGGCCGTCTCCGCGGGAGCCAACCGCTCTAAGGGCGACGGGGATACTGCAACGTGGCTTCCGCTGAACAAGTCTTTCCGGTGCGCGTACGTGGCCCGGCAGGTTGCCGTTAAGGCTAGGTACGGGGTGTGGGTCACCGCGGCGGAACGAGACGCCATGGTTCGCGTTTTGAGTGTCTGCCCAACCCAGAAGTTGCCGACGTCCAAGGCCATCCCGCTTGGTGGCGGCACCATTGTGGCTACGCCTTCGACCCCGACACCGACCGCTCCAGCATCGACCAAGCCTTCCGCCCGTCTCGATCCCGATTTCGGCACCTGCCGGGAGGCCATTGACGCTGGGTACGGGCCGTACTACGAGGGCAAGGATCCCGAGTACGACTGGTACCGGGACGCTGACAGTGACGGCATCGTCTGCGAGCCGTAGGCCGCCCGGGGCCGTCGTGGGGACGACGCTGTGCGCATGGGCAGGACTGAGATGTCGACCCTGCACCGACGCCGTAGCATCCTGTCGTGACCCGGGTTGAGCGGTATGAGCGGCGATCCGAGATCCCGCTGCTGCTGCTCGCGGCCGCCTTCCTCGTGGCGTACGCCTGGCCGGTCCTTGACCCCCGCCTCGACCTAGGCCTGCGCACCAAGCTGACGGCTCTATCGTGGACTGTCTGGGTGGCCTTCGCGGTCGACTTCCTCGTTCGGATCGTGCTTGCCGAGGAGAGGGCCAGATATGCGGCACGCCACTGGTACGACGTCGTCCTGATCGCCCTGCCACTGCTGAGGCCGCTCCGCCTTCTTCGGATCCTCGCACTGGCAAGGATCCTCAATCGCTCCGCCGCCAGCTCTCTCGTCGGCCGGGTGACCACCTACGTCGTCGGCGTGGCCGTCGTCGCGGTCGGGCTCGGCGCCGTGGCAACGCTCGACGCCGAACAGGACGTGCCTGACGCCAACATCAGGACCTTCGGTGACGCGCTGTGGTGGGCGGCGACCACCGTGACCACCGTCGGGTACGGGGACCGCTACCCCGTCACGACCGAAGGTCGCCTCATCGCCGTGGCGCTCATGCTCGTGGGCATCGCCATGGTTGGCGCCGTCACCGCGGCTGTGGCGGCGTGGATGGTGAGCCAAGTACAGAAGGAAGGGGCGGAGTGATCCTGATAGCTCCGCGTGGCGACTCACACCACAGCGATTGGCGCGGTTTACGTCTCGCAGCCGATGCCGTCGAGGTTGCCGTCGAAGTTGTGAGGATCGGGCTGGCGCACCACGAAGTTGCGGTACGCGATGTCGCCACAGTTAAGGTCCGGCGGGGGCGGAGGGATGCACACCGTCGGGTAGGACGGGTCGCACCCACCGGACGGCGGCGGGGGCGGCGGCGGTTGCGTCGGTGTCGTCGTCGTGGTCACCTCATAACGCAGGTACCAGGTCCCGTTTGAGGGGCGCCAGACGACGCGGTCGGCCTTGGCGTTCCCCAAGAAGTCACCCGCTTGGGGGACGTCACCGTTGCGGCCCCAGGTGACGGTGTCGCCGCCTCGGACGAACCAGACCCCAGAGCTTGGGCGCCACACGGCGATGCTCGAGGCAGCGCCACCGGTGTAGGTGGACGGCACCAGGCGGTCACCGGACTGACCCCATGCGTAGGTGCTCGCACCGCGGATGAACCACGTCCCCATTGAGGGTCGGAACACCGCCAGCTCGGCCTTCTTGTCAGCCGCGAGGTAGTTGGCGGGCGCGGGGACGTCACCGGACTGACCCCAGCGGATGTTGCCCAGACCGCGGATGTACCAAGTACCAGTGGACGGCCTGAACACGGCAAGGTCAGCCTTGCCGTCGCCGGTGTAGTCCGCGGCGACCGGGACGTCGCCTGCCTGCCCCCACCGGATGGCGGAGCCGCCACGTAGGTACCAGGTGCCGTTGGAGGGGCGGAAGACGGCGATGTCGGCTCTTCCATCACCGGTGAAGTCGGCCGCGGCGGGGAGGTCGGTCCTCACACCCCACTGGTAGTTGCCGACGTTGCGGACGTACCAGGTTCCGTTGCCGGGGCGCCAGACGGCCAGCTCGCGCCGTGCGTCGCCGCCGTAGTTGGCCGCCACAGGCACATCACCAAACTGGCCCCAGGCAACGGTGCTGGTCTGAATGGCGGTGCCAGCGGTTGCCGGACTCGACGCCGCAACCACTGCGCCCCCTGCCAGAACCGCCGCGCACAGCGCCGCCCACATGGACTTCCGTTTCATCAACGCCCACACCCCAAGTCGTGTTCACTACTGCCAAGCCGAATCGAACCACACCCCTCCCTACAAAGGACCGATTCCCGCAATTCGACGAAAACGTGCCGCCGACACCGGCGGGGGTGACCCAGCAAACGTCTCGCCCTACCCCGCCAGATCAGCCAATCCCGGGATACGGCCAGCCCAGGGTGAGAGACTCGGCCCTGAGTTTGTTGCTCAGGGATACGGGGTGCGCGATGCGTCGCGATGCGTGGTGGGGTCGGCTGGCACTGGGTCTGGTGGTGGCGTTGCTTTACGCAGGCGCAGCGCCTGCAACTGCTGCCGCGGAGCAAAGGGTTGCCTCGGCCGCTTCGCCGTCACGGCTGGTGCCGCTGGCGCCGAGCAGGGTGCTGGACACCCGCACGGGGGTCGGTGCACCGAAGGCTGTCATCGCCGCGGGGAGGTCTGTGACCCTGACGGTCACCGGGCGTGGTGGGGTCCCCGCCACGGGTGCTTCGGCCGTCGTCCTGAACGTGACCGTGACTCAGGCCGCACGGGCCGGGTGGGTGCAGGTCTACCCCACGGGTCAGGCGACGGTCGGCTCGTCGTCCAACCTCAACATCGAGTACACCGGCCAGAACATCGCCAACATGGTCACCGTCCCGGTCGGTGACAACGGCACCGTCACGCTGTACACCTCGGGTGGCGGGCACCTCCTCGTCGACGTCTTCGGCTACTACACCCCTGCCGCCTCCGTCGCCTCGGGCCGGTTCGCCGCCCTGACCCCGGCCCGGCTGCTCGACAGCAGGAACGGCACAGGCTCTCCCGCGCCCGTGAACCCGGGAGACACCAAGAACTGCGGGGACTTCGCCACATGGACCGCCGCGAACAACTGGTTTTGGACCTACTACCCGCACTACGGCGACGTGGCCCAGCTCGACGGCAATGACGACGGCGTCCCCTGCGAGAGCCTGAGCGGCGCCCCTGCCACCGCTCGACCGCCGGCGCGTGCCAAGCCCGCGTCCGGGTCCCTGACGAAGTTCCAGGTCACCGGTCGCGGCGGTGTTCCTGGCGGCGCCTCAGCTGTCGTCCTCAACGTGACCGCCACGCAGGCGGCTGGTGGCGGCTGGCTGCAGGTGATGCCGACCAACGGCAGCGTTGCCCCGGGCGCCTACTCCAACGTCAACCTCATGCGCGTCGGTCAAACCGCCGCCGGGTTGACTACGGTGCCCCTGTCGAACGCGGGCACGGTCCAGATCTACACCAGCATTGCGACCCACCTCATCGCGGACGTCGCCGGCTACTACACCGGCGCTTCGGACGAGGTCACCAGTCGCGGCCTGTTCGTCCCCATCACTCCCAGCCGGATCAAGGACACCCGCTCCGCCACCAAGCCCGCCTCTGGGTCCACGGTGAGCCTGGCCCCCGCAGGCAAAGGCGGCATCCCCACCACCGGAGCTGCGGCGATCGCGCTGAACCTCACCGCCACGCAGGCCACCGGGGTGGGCTACCTACAGGTCTACCCCACCGGGCAAGGAACTCCGGGCGCCTCATCCAACGTCAACACCGAACGCGCCGGCCAGACCATCGCAAACGCCGCCATGGCCAAGCTCGGCACCGGCGGCACCGCCACTGTGTACGTGTCCCGCTCGACTCATGTTTTCGGAGACGTCGCCGGGTACTTCACCGGGAACCCCGGTACCAGCGACCCCAGCCTTGACGGGCTGGTCGTCGCGCCGCAAAACACCACCGTGGCCTACAACCGCGACTCATGGAACCACTGGATTGACGCTGACTGGGACTGCCAGAACACCCGGCACGAGGTGCTCATCGCCACGTCCAGAGTTCAGCCCGTCCTGACTGCCGATGGCTGCGCCGCGGTCTCGGGGTCCTGGCTCGATCCCTACACCGGCCAGACCTGGCACCAAGCCACCGAGGTCCAGATCGACCACGTCGTCGCCCTGGCGAACGCCCACCGCTCTGGCGGGTGGGCCTGGACCGCGCAGCAGAAGGAAGCCTTCGCCAACGACGTGCTCACGCCGGAACTCGTGGCCGTCGAAGGATCCGTCAACCAGGCCAAGTCCGACAGCGGACCAGAGACCTGGAAACCACCACTGGCATCAGCCTGGTGCGACTACGCAAGCGACTGGACTGCGGTCAAGCGCAAGTACGCCCTCACGATTACCCAGGCCGAGCGCGACGCTCTTGTACAGATGCTGGCTACCTGCTGACAGGAAGTCTTGACGTGTTCGGCCAGGTGCCAAGAGGCCGCCGGGGCTTGCTCGACGCCAAGCTGCGACGTCAGTAGCCAACGTCTTGCCGTCGCGCCATGCGATTACGTCCAGCACCCGCAAGGCACTCACGGAAGCGGGAAGCTCGGCCTTATCCCGCAGGGCCAGGAGGCGGTGATGCAGAGCTTGGTTCCCTGCTCGCAGAGCCGCGTTCAACGGCAGCCAGTGGGCCTTGTCGAGCCCCATGACCTGGCGGAGCACATCGTCGTAGATCGGAACCAACCGGGGCCGCTTCCTGGCCATCAGCTTGCTTGCAATGGTGTGCCCCACTTCGGGCAACGTCCTCAGTTCCCGCTCCAGGGTCCACGCGGCCGAGTCGGGCGTGGTCTCCTCGGGTGCCACCTCGACGAAGTCTCGATCCTTGCCGACAGCCGCCAGGAGGTCGTTGAAGTAACCAGAGTCCGGCCCGAGCAGTCGGTATGCAGCCGGCGCTAAAACCTTGACCGATAGGAAGGTCACCGCCACAAGGTCATCAGCAGTGAATCGGTCGAGGTCGTCTGCGCGGTGACCTGTGCTGTCCCAGTCGTCGAACGCCGCCCCGGTGCACGAGCCCTTTGATCCAAAGGGCGGGTCGTAGTACCCGCGGAGCTGGGAGAGCGCCTGCTCGTCGGAGTCAGTCTGCAGGCTGGGTGGCAGTTCAAAGCTCATGTTCGCGAGTATGCGGTGAGGGCTCGCTGTCGGTGGGACGTGGGACGGTCGCGCTGTGCCCGACCCTCCCGCACGGGCCGTAGACCGAGGGCAAGGACCCGAAGTGCGAGCGGTACCAAGACCGCGACCATGACGGCATCGTGCGGGTGGCGGACTCAACTCGGCGCGACGATGATGGCCGATGAGTGTTCGGCGGACGCCGACATCGCTAGGGCTCACGGAAGCCCGCTGCTAGGTCGAGAGAAGGAATGGCGATGAGTGAACTCCGATCGAAATCCCGTAGGAGATGCTCAAGCTGTGGAGCGACTGACCCCAAGTGGCTAGTGGCATACAGATACGACCCCACCGAACTCGCGGGACGCCTACTCGTCTACTGCGACGAATGCCGTGGTCGTGAGGAGGGCAAGTACAGCTTGGTTCTCCCCACCGTCGTCCTAGACAAGAACCCAGATCTGATCATGACCCTCCTGTACCAGTGTGAAGTGACGAAGAGTGATCCGGATATCGCCCGTGAAGTCGTCGGAGTTCCAAAAGGGCCTTGGCTTTCGACGGCCAGACACCTCCTTACGGAAGATGATCCGAATCGGTAGGCGCGGCTAACAGGACGAGGGCGCGGCGTAACGGAGATCGGCCAAGGGTTGCGGTCAGACTGAATAGCGTGAGCATCGGAGCCATTCCCCGCGTCGACGGCCAGCACCGCAACAGAGCGCTTGCCGCAGCCCGCCGGACCCGCGCTGTGGAACTTCGCTGCCAAGGTTGGACGTACGAGGCCATCGCCGACGAACTGGGCTATGCGAGCCGCGCAACGGTGTATTCGATCGTCCACAAGGCCCTCGCCACTCAGGAGGCCGGCGAGGTCGAGACCCTGAAGGAGCTGGAGACGGAGCGTCTTGACCGGCTTCAGGCGAGCCTGTGGGCCCAGGCCATGGCGGGGGATGTGGCTGCAGTCACCGAGGTGCGACGGATCATTGAGGCGAGGGTGCGTCTGCTGGGCCTGACGAGCAAGGCAGGTCTAGAGCAGGAAGCCTGTGTAACCGTCGTTTGCTCGTGCGCCCCAGGGACCGGACACCAGCGCCCATCACTAGCCGCCTTTTAACTAGGCGCGTTGCATGCCATGGGTTGCATCTGCGGCCGGAACCGCTGGCCCGTCGGCGCTAAGTCCTTTGGCCGAGCTGCTCCTCCAACGCGGTCGCAGCGGCCCCAAAACCGGCCAAGCCGCCGAGAGATTTCCCACGATTTCTCTGGCCAGCGCTTCGCGCGACGGCAGGCTGACGAGGTCCTCGAGTGAGGAGTCGGTCCGGCTGGGGCGGCGCGCCTGCTCGCCGCCTCGATCTAGCGGCGCGGGCCACAGATGCGCCGACCAATCGACCAACCGCGTCGTGGACACGGCAGCCGCGATCGCTGAGTTAACTCCGCCGGTGCTTCGCCCAGAGCGGCGAGAGAAGGTCGTCGTCTTGGTGCCGACGATGCTAATCGCGTGCTTCGCCTTGTGCCTGTTGTGACTGGCGGATTGGGTTGGAGCGCGCTGCCTGTCCGAGAGCCGCTGCAGGCGGTGCTGCGGTACGACGGTCGAGCGTTCGCCCTAGGGCACAACCACCCTTCGGGTAATCCAACCCCGAGCGTCTACGACCGCGCGGTCACGCAGGCCGTAGGTCGGGCCTGCCGACGCGACTGGGCTTCGTTTCCTTGACCACGTGATCGTCGCTGGCACGTCCTGGCGCAGCGTCAGGTGAGTTCGGCGAAGGCCTCATTTCTCGCTGCGGTGAGAAGCGCTTTCGAAACCACGTCTCGTTGCTCCAACTGTGCGTCGATCGCCTCGACCTGCGAGGCCAGGTCGACCAGATGATGTTGTTGGCGGAGCGGGGGCAACGGAACGGCAAGTTCCAAGAACCGTTGGCTAGACAGCGTTCGATTGCGGTCAGCCGACCCTGGGGAGGCCTGCCCGAGTAAGGACAGGCCGAGAGGCGTACCGAAGAACAGGCGAAGAAATTGCAGGTCGACGGCTGCCGGATCGGCGGCCTCCCACTGAAGGAAACGGTTGGACGCAACCAGGTTTTCGTCGCCAACGCAAGTCATGGCGACAGCCCCCTCCCACGCCTTGATGTTGCTAACCACTAGGCGGTCTGGCTTGACCGAGAAGTAGCGAAGCTTGGAGAGGTCGTCGCCCTTTGTTGACGGGTAGCGAATGAGGCCCTTACCGAACGATCGCACCCCTAGCGGTCTGTACGATTCATCCGCCTGGATGTCGATCGGAATCCTGGCGGTCCGCAGGAGGTCGCCGAGAGGTCGGGCAGGGTATGTCGAGACCTCCGAGATGGCGAGGATGCGCGCCTTGACGCGTGCCAGCCCAGCTCTCGTCCTCTTGAGGTAGCCAGTCATTGAAGCCACGCCGTCGAGGCGAGTAGCGATGTGCTCTTGCTCGGGGAGGTCGGGAAGTGGCAGGGACCCGTCCAAGAACGCTGATGGCTGAAGGCGTCGTCGCCGGACGTTGGTCCCCGTCGAGTTCGCGGCCAAGGATCGCCAAAAGGGCTCCCAGGCGAAAAGATGACGCAAGTAAGCCGCTTCCGCTTCGGCTGAGCAGATTGTGAAGACGCAATACTCCGGCGAGGTGTAGCGATGCCCCAGGTTCTCGTCCACGAAGGCGAACGCTCCTTCCCAGGCGCCGAGTTTGGGATAGATCAGGTCGCCCGCCTCAACCAGCTGCAGCTCCTTGTACTTCGTGTCCGCGCCTCTCAGGGAACCGGCGTCGAATGATCCGCGGGCGAAATTGCGGGCACCGACCATTGGGTATGTATAAGTGGCTGACACAGGCGTCATGCGGCGCACTTGTTGCAGGACGTCCCCGACCCGAACCTGGCGAACAGCCATCAGGCGTCACTCCCGAGATCGGCCTGGAGCTCGCGCAGGGCCGCAAGTATCCCTTCCTCAACCGCAATGAGTTCGTGGACGAGTTCCTCGGGCGAACGGTGCGCCAGGTCGTCGACTCGATGCGGGTTGCGAAGGTCCAGGTTGTAGCCGTCCGCGGCGAGCTGTGCTGCGTCAACCCTCCAGGCGTGCTCGTTCTCGACCCGACCGACTCGGTCCTGCCCACCCCACCATCCGGCGAGGTCGGCGAACTCCTCGTATCGCAGCGGCTTCGTTTTGGTGTAGTTCTTCCGCCCTTCTGGCAGTGGTTGCTCGTAGAACCAGATGTCTCTCGTGGGTCCGCCGTACTCGAAGAAGAGCAAGTTCGAGGGAATGAGGGTGTAAGGCGCGAACACCCCGTTGGGCAGCCGCACCACGGTATGCAGATTGAAGTCGGTAAGCAGCTTCTTCTTGATCCGGGCCGGCGCGCCCTCGTTCGCGAAGAGGACTCCGTTGGGTACGACGATGCCACAGCGGCCCTTCCTCTTCTCGAGGCGTGCCATCACCACCTGCAGGAACAGCCATGCAGTCTCTGAGGTTCGGGAGTCCGCAGGGAAGTTCTCGAGGCTGCTGCTCTCTTCCTCGCCTCCGAACGGCGGGTTGGTCAGAACGACGTCGACCCCGGCCTTGCGCTGGTCAACGAGCGTGAAGGTCAGACAATTAGTGCGGGTGACGGTGGGCTGCTCTACCTCGTGCAGGAGCAGGTTCATCTGGCAGAGAAGGTAGGGGAGTGGCTTTTTCTCGAAGCCGATGATTGAGCTCTTCGCCTTGGCGATCTCGGTTGCCGAGCGAGCTTGGGCTCGGAGATGCTCGTAAGCCTCGACCAAGAAGCCGCCTGTTCCCACGGCCGGGTCGAGCACCGTTTCACCGAGGCGTGGATCGACTTGCTCGACCATTAGTCGGATCACCGGTCGCGGGGTGTAGAACTCACCCGAATCCCCTGCAGCATCCCGCATCTCGCGCAGCATCGACTCGTAGAGGTGCGCCATGGTGTGGATGTCGTCCGTCGATGTGAAGTGCACCTTGTCGATCTGGTCGATTAGGTCACCAAGGAGATACCCGGACAACATCCGGTTGTTGGTCTCCTTGAACACCGACGCGAGCGTGGTGCGAGGGTCGCCGGCTTGGTCGGAACCCTTGAGCCTGCCGAGGCCAGGCAGCAAGGTGCCGTTGACCCAGTTGATTAGGGCGTCGCCCTGCTTGCGCGTCGTTGGATCCGCAGCCCACACGCTCCATCGAAGTTCTTCAGGGAGGGCCGGTCGATAGTCGGGGTCAACGATCATCCGATTCTGCTCGAGGTCATCGAACGCCTTGAGAAAGAGAAGCCAGGATAGTTGGGGGAGTCGGTCAAGATCGCCGTTGAGTCCTGCGTCCTTGCGCATGATGTCGCGACTGGTCTTGATGACCGACGCGAGACGCGTCTTTGGGGTCTGAGCAGCACTCTTGGCGGATGGGCTCACGGGTGGTTCTCCTCGGGGGTGACCGCTTCGGCGAAGAGGCGTTCGGCGGTGGAGCGGGCGGTGGAGTAGGCGACGGGCAGGTCGGCCTCAGCGGCCATGACCGCGTAGTCGGTTTGCCAGGAAGCGGGGAACTCGGGGAGCTCCGCGGGGGGCGGCACGCCGTCCCGCACCTGCCAGACCACCTGAAGCCGGCTGTGCAGGTCGGGGTGCGGCAGCAGCCCTGCATCGGCGAGCAGAACCACGTCGACGAGGTCCTTGACCCGGCTGCTGGGCCGACTGCCGGCGTACGTCCGAGCCATAGCGTGAAACTTCTCCGCCGCATGTTGGGCGACGTCTACCGCCGGCATAGTGGCGCTATTCAGACGCTCAGCAAGGATCGGCGGATGCACCTCGACACTGCCCACGGCACCGGCGATCTCCGCGCTCCGCGCGACCACGTCGAGGCGCAAAGGCGCGAAGACCTTGCCGCCGAGGAAAGACGTGACGGCGAATTTCCAGCCAGGGTTGCCGGTCTCGTCTTCGGCGAGCGCTTTCGGTGCGGATACTTGGAAGGTCAGCCCGTCATCCGCGTCGACGTCGAGAGCATCGAGCAGTCGGTCCTGCACTTCGGCGCCGTCGAGGTCGTCCAGCATCGCGAGGTCAAGGTCTTTGGTAGCCCGTGCCTGAAGGCCGAGTCTCACTTCGAGGGCGAATCCTCCCTTGAGCACCCAGCCGTCGGTAGCGGACAGCCGGACGAGGATCCGCTGGAAGGCGAAGTGGCGGCGCACTCGGTCCGGTGCGACTTGTTGCTCGGCTGCGACGTTGGCCAAGCGGTGGTTGATGCTGTCGCGAAGTGCTCGGTCGACGGTCACGTGGTCGTTGCTCCAAGCGCGCGTTCGATGCGGAGTGCCGCACGGTCGCCGGCCTCGTCAGAGCGGGTTCGTAGCCGGCGCGCGGTGGTCAGGCCCTGGTCGAGCGCGCTAGCGACAGCAGCGTCGAGTTGCTCTTGTGTGGTGTCGCCTGCCGCGAGATCCAGCAGCGTGCGCAGCGGAGTGGTCACTCGCCAAGCGCCGTGGTCGAGGACATCCGCGGTGGGGAGGTCGCTCGCATGAGTTACCACTGCGGGATCCGCCGCCCGGAACTCGGGGGGAACGGACATGTGCACGTGACGGGGATCAAGTTCGCCGAGGTCGTGGACGAGCGCAGCCGAGTCGTGGGACACCACGCCACGGCCCTCGCTCCACAGGGTCCAGCGCACCCACTGATCCTCGGACGCGGAGGGCCAGTCAGGGAGTCGGAACAGGCCACGGTCGACCCGCAGCCAGTTGCCACTATCGGCGTGGTACTTCTGTGCCTGGTAGCTGTACCCGAGGTCGAGAGCCTGTGCGGCGCTGAAGTAGCCAACTTGGCTGAAGGCAAGGCGTTGCAGTGCCAGCCGCAGATCCTGTCGAGTACCGGCCATGGTCCGAGCATAGCGTACGAGAACTCAATCTGAACTTTAGTTGATTGCAGTAGCTGATCATCAAAGTAAAACTCACGCTGAGTACAGCCAACCTTGGAGCTCGCTAACGGCTTGGCGCCAGCCTGCCGCGCCGCCGAAGTGTCGTGCCGCTTCGACCGGTGAGCCGAAGTTGCTCAGCGGTGGCACCTGGAAGGCGTAGACGTGGGTCATCTCCTCGACGCCGTACTCTTCGTAGCGGTCGAGGAGGGCGGAAATGATCTCGCGCGCGGTCGGCACCAAAGCCTCGAGCTCGCTCGCGTGGTCTTCACGCACCAACCGAGCGCGTTCCGCTCTCGTCCGTTGAGGAACGTTCCAGGCCGCGTAGGCGAGGACGTCGAAGGGGTCAGTCTCGGGCGCGAGCTCGAGGCGCCTCGACATTTCTTCGATAGATACGCCGCGGGAGGCGAGGCTCTCTTCCAGAACCGCACGCAACTGTGGATCTGCCCAGCGAGCGCGTAGGTCATCGATGGTCGGACACAGGACGCGGACCTGTCCGGCGAGGTAGTCGGCGTACTCCACCAGGCGGAGGGTCCCGGTGCTGGTGTCGGGTACGTAGTAGGCCTCGGCGGTGACCGTGACTTCCGTGCCATCGACGTAGTACTTCCGCGGTGGTGGCTGGTCGAGTTCTCTCTCGGACTGGGTGCGGTCGAAGGAGGGCTCGGGTTCGCCAACCGACGGCATCTCGGGGGCAGCGTCCCCGAGATCGTCGTCGACGATCCCGCCCGACTCGTCGATGCGCTCGGTCCGGATGCGCACCGGCTCACCGTCGAAGCCCGGATCGGAGAAGAGGACCGACGCGCCGACGTAGTCCACGATCTCGAAGGAGTACTTGTCGTTCTCGGGATACAGGCGGGAACCTCGGCCGACGATCTGCTTGAACTCGACCATCGAGCCGATCGGACGAAACAGCACGACGTACTTCAGGTCCTGCACATCGATTCCGGTGGACAGCATCCGAGATGTCGTGGCGACAACGGGTGACGACGACTCAGGGTCGCTGAAACGGTCGAGCTGGCGCCGGCCGGTCTCGCCTTCGGCGCTGACGATTCGGACGACCCAGAACGGATCGCCGGCCACCTCCGTCGGATTGTGCGCCACCATGGCTTGCCGCATCTGTTCCGCATGTTCGGAGTCGACGCAGAACACGACGGCACGCCCGGGGCGATCGCGGAAGATCTGACTGAGGTGCCGAGCTGCCGTGTCCGTTCGGCGCAGGAGCGACACGAGGCGCTCGAAGTCACGGGTCGTGTAGAGGCCGTCGGGGATGTCCCGGCCGAATGTGTCGACCTCGCCGGGGTCCGGCCGCCAACCCTCGGCGTCCGGGGTCAGGACGATGCGTCGCACGGTGTAAGGGGCAAGGTAGCCGTCGTCGATGCCCTGACGCAGGGAGTATTCGAACACCGGCTCGCCGAAATAGTCGTACGTGTCGACGTTCTCTTCGCGCTTTGGCGTCGCGGTGAGGCCAAGGTGGACTGCGGAGGCGAAGCGGTCGAGCACTGCTCGCCAGGACGATCCGGGCACGGAGCCGCGGTGGCACTCGTCGACGATGACCACGTCGAAGAAGTCCGGCGGGTAGCCCTCGAACGTTGACTCAGCATCGTTGCTGTTCTTGAGCGACTGGTAGGTGGCGAAGTAGATCTCTCGGCCCATCACGGCGTGCCCCTTGATGCGCGTGGCGCCCTCACCGAACACGGGACGGAAGTAGCCCTCGAGCGGCTGCTTGATGAGCGCGTCGCGGTCCGCGACGTAGAGAATTCGCCGGGGTTGCTCGGCATCGACGATCCGCCAGTACGAGAGGAGCTTCCAGCAGAGCTGCAGTGCGGTGAGGGTCTTACCCGAGCCTGTGGCCATGAGCAGCAGGACCCGAGTGTGCCCGGCAAGCACGGCGCGGAGGACGCGGTTGATGGCGACCACCTGGTAGTAGCGCAACAGCCGTATCGATCCGTCGGCGTTCGTCAGGGTCTGCGAGAGGGGTTGGGAAAGCGCCGACCGCGCCTCCACATCCAAGTGGTGGTGGCGCGCGTACCGGTCCCACAGTTCGGGCGGGGTCGGGAAAGCGTCCAGGAGCCTCTCAGTCCCCGTCGACAGATCCCGCTCGATGATGGCGTGACCGTCTGAGGCGATCGCAGTCGGAAGGTCGAGGGCGACGGCGTACTCGACGGCTTGCTGGAGTCCCTGTCCCGGGCTCGAGTACTCGCGCTTTGCCTCCACTACGGCGACAGGCAGCCCGGGCACGATCTCAAGCAGGTAGTCGACCCGGCCATCGCCGCCGAGGGTTGTGTTTGTGGCTAGGTCGGAGCGGACGACGTACTCGGTGCGAAAGCTGTCCTCCCACCCGGACTCCACCAATCTCGGAACGACGTACTCGCGGCAGGTGTCCCGCTCGTTTCGCCCCGTCATGCTCATAGGCTAAGGGGACCGCAGTGGGACCGCCGGAACTTGGCGCCCAAGAGGGTCGGAGCGCAGCACGGAAGCACTCGCGCTGTTGGAGCCTGTGGAACTGTTGCGGCGTGAGCGACAGAGAATCGGCGTGGCCGACAGAGAAGCAACGTTGAGTCTTCTGACCAAGTAGGTCAGCCAGTGCTATCTCGTAGAGGCGGATGGAGAGGCCTGATGGTGGCAAAGAAGACAAGGGCAACGAAGACCGCCAAGAACGCGCCCACCAAGCAAGCTCACCGCAAGCGGCGCAACTCCACGCTGCTGCAAGGCGACGCGGGAGAGAAGATCGTCGCTGACGCCATGCCTGAGCAATGGTTGGTTAGGAAGGTCGATAAAGATTTCGGTATAGATCTTCATGTCGAGGTCTTCGATTGGGTGCCCGATGACCCAACCGCGGCGGATACTTTGGGGGAGCACTTCTTCGTTCAGGTGAAGTCTCAGGCGACGCTCAAGACCGTCAAACACGTCGCCCGTAGCCGAGGCAACGTGGCCAAGCACGTTCCAGATCCCGGTGAGGGGGATGCCGTCGAGTTCAGGGTTGTTTCTTGTTCCATCGAAGTCGGCGAGTTAATGACCATCGAGGCGATGGGCAATGCCGTTCCCGTACTCCTGTGCGTCGCCGCAGTCGACACTGGGGACATCTACTACCTGTGTCTGAACGACTACATCTCCAAGGTGCTGCTGCCCAACAACCCGAACTACGCCGCCGAAAACCAACACATCACCGTTCACCTGCCGACGTGGAACGTTCTCGACCGAGACGATGACAGCATTGGGTATCTCTGGCTGCTCGCTCGACGACCGAAGTACTACTCGGCGTTCAACACGTTCAGCTACCAGAGCCACGAGCTGGACTACGTCCATGATCAGCTGCTGCACCTGACCTGGGCGATGAATGAAGACGGCGCGCTGCCGGTCCCGGACGACATCATCACGATGCTCGAGGTCTTTCTGAAGTCCAACCTGCGCCTTGACATCTGGGAGCCAAGCGGACCTGCCTCCTGGTCTCCCCTCGGCGACGTTCAGAAGGACTTCCTTACCCTCCAGGCGGCTTTGCCCCAGTTTCACGAGCCGCACAGCGCCCAACGTCTGATGGCAGTGGCAATGCAGCTGACCCAGATATTCAACCGGGCAGCGAACCTCGGGCGCATGTACGAGGAAGTCTGTCGTGAGTGGCGCTTACCAACCGCTCTCGCCGTCTTGATGGACGATCATCCCGGGCTTAAGTACAGACCCGAGGCCGTGCCGAAGGTGATCAAGAAGCGTCCTGCTAGAGGATCCCGCGAAGACGACGAAGCTGTGTAGACCAAGAAGGCGGCCGCAGCGACCAACAGAGGCGGAGCGGCGACTAGCAACATCGCGGCCAAGAGGGCCAGCTCATGACAATTCACCTGCTCGTCGACCTGGTGAACTCCGCGCCGACACCGCGCCCTCGCCGAGTCCCGTTCCGGGGGAGGGGTGGGCGGCTACGCCCTTGTCCACACCCACATTGGTCCCGTAAATACGCTCATCGCAGCGGACGCTCGGAGCCGGGGGCTGACCTAGCCGCGGTCCGCAAATAGTCCGCAAGAAGTCCGGACGAGACCGATTATCGCCGAAGACGTCCAACGGCCTCGAGAATGCCTTTGTGCGGGTCACACAGTGTCTTTTCGGCAGCGACCGGCGACGAGCAACATCAGCCGATACCCCGTGATCGTGCGGCTACAACGTCTGCGGGGCCGGAGTCGGAGTAGCTCGTTGGAGCACGAGCCGTGCCACCACGTCAGGCGGTGGCCCAATCCAGTACAAACCGAGATGGGGAGAGGCGTGGTCCGGAGCCAAACCCCACATGCTTGATGGCGAGCCGATCGAATAGCAGACGCAGCACCTCTCGGCGTTGAATGGTCGTCCACCCAGCCCAGGCCTGTCTCGGGTCGATGAGGCTGGATTCGGTGACAAGGCTTGGTGTCGGGTTCTGTTGAGTCTCGAGTCGGCGGAGGCGGTCGGCGAGGGCCTCCAGCTGCGGGCGAGCCTCGTATCGGCTGATGACCCCGTCGCCGACCAGGTTGATTATCTCCTCGCGACGGCGACGGACCTCCTCGAGTTGGCCCTGAACTGCACCCATCATGGTCGCGGGTCGAAAGAGCGCAATGGCGTCAGGACGCCTTAGTCGCTGCACCACGAGACTGGTGATGAGGTCGTCGGCGCTGATTCGACTGACGCCCACGAAGCACTGGCCGGGCACACGTGCCTGATAGAGAACGTCTGCTCCCCGGGTAGCTGCGAAACACGGATGACCGTGCTCGGCGCACGCCAACAGCCCACCGAGAAGCGAGAGGGTCTGGCGGGGCCGTGAGCGTTCGCCCCGAGGCCGTCGGCGAAGGGCTTGCTGGGTCGACCGCCACTCGCTCGCGTCTACTAGCCCCTCGAAGGACGCCTCACGAAACTCGTCGTCTACCTCAACCAGCCCTCCAAGAGCTGGGCTGCCGATAAGCCGGGCGATGCCCGTGTGCGTCCAAGCCTTGCCCCGTTTCGGACGTACGCCTGCTGCGTTGAGGTCTGCGGCGATGGCTGTCAGGGCATCGCCGCGGCGGGCCCGTCCCAGAATTTCCGTCACGATCTTGGCCCGTTCGGGGTCGCCTTCCGGCAGGCCTGGTGTGCCCGATGCTCGCATTCCGTAGGGGATCGGGCCCCTCCACTTACCGTCCGCCTTCGCCTGCTGATGTGCCCGACGCACGCGTTCACCCGTGCGCTCACTCTCGCTGCGCGCCACCGCACCAAGCATCCTGGCGACGAGCCGACCGTGACTGGTGCCCACATCCCATGAGCCGGCCTTGACCGTCTCGACGACGCAGCCCGTCCGCTCCACGAGCTCGATGAAGTCTTCGAGCTCTCTGGGGGAGCGATGCAACCGCTCCGGGGCCCAAGCCACGATGACGTCGATTTCGCCCCCTTCAACGGCTTGGATGAGGTCGTCATACCGCGGCCGGCGACGTCCCGAGTACGCGGACACGTCGTTGTCGACGAAGACCCCAATCACCGACCACCCGCGCCGATCACAGAGCTTGCGGCAGTCCTCTTCCTGTCGCATCACGCCGAGACCGTCACCTACTTCGTCTCGGCTGATCCGTGTGTAGACACCGACTCGCATGGCTCTACCCTAGGTCCAGCCGCTCGTTGATCTGGATCAACGAGCCGACGCGCGTCTTCATCGCCCGCAACGGTGTGGCCGAGCTGACGACGACCCTGCTCACCAGCGACGAGGTGCGCGACCTCGTCGAGCGCATGCTCAAGTCCTCGGGTCGGCGGGTCGACCTGTCAACACCGAACATTTGACATACCAGCACGGCCGGTTTTCCTGATGTCATGAATCGCCCTGTGGCACAACGGAATCCCGTGTCACGGTGGCTGCGTGTTCTCGGCCTGTGGGCCCGGTGCCCGCCACCTTGATACGACTGGCGCCGAGCGACTACGTCAGCGGCCGAACGCTAGGAAATCTCCACCCTCGACAGCCACGGCGTGAGGACAAGACTGACGGCCATAACGGGCCTCCCAAGGGAGGCCCGGCCCATGCGCCAGCGGCAAACGGTGTTGGTGAGGCCACGCTATGCCGGGATCTGGCGGTCGTCAGATCGTCGACTTCATTGCTCGAGTCTGTCAACGCGTGAGGAGAAGCTGATGTGCTCGACCCTGGATACGGCGAAAGTGCGCGATCGCCCTGCATCGACCCGAAGGCGCCGTGTAGCGATACGTTAGGAAATCGCGCGTCTTCGGGGTGGCGCCTCAGCGGTACACCTGCCCGCCGGATTTCACGCCTTCCCAGGAGGATGCAGCTGAGCACACTGCCTCCGACGCTATGAGGTAAGCCCACGATTCGTGGACCTCGGCGCTCGAGTTGACTGTCTTCACCCAGGCTGCCGCAGCGCTGCGCTTTGCGTTAACTACCGGGCTGTTCATCTCCGAATCCCGTTTGCCCTCAACGATCCAGTGGAGGCCCTCAGAGTCGATGACGATGAAGTCCGGCTCGTACTGCTTCTGCACGGCGCCCGCCAAGTACGAAATCCGCAGCGGCACAGTGTCATCGACTCGAATCCACGCCTTAACTGCGGGAGAGGACTCGAAGATCCCCGCCAGAGTGAACTCGGTGGAGAACGCATCGAACGCGTTCACCTCGTAAACCGACTTGGCCCACCCGGTATACGGGTGGCGGGGCTCAAAGTCCCGCGAGGAAGTCACGATCTGGCGGTCCGCGGCTGGCCGCACCTCCAGACGCTCGGAGGGCTCAGGCCAACGCACCGGGTGCACGTCGCGCACCTGTCGGACGGGTGAGGACGTCTGCTTGGCGCCGATCCACTCGGTCAGCCGCGCGGTGGCCAGTCGTCCGTGCTCGGCCCGCCACGGGGTCCGGTCGGTGACGCCGGCCCCGGCAAGAAACGCCCTGGCGACCGCGACAGCCGCATTTATCTCGCCCGCAGTCGCTTCCACTGCGTTGGTGCGGATGAGCCGGCCCACAAGGTCGGTCTCAATCGTGTCAAAGGGCATAACGGTTTGGGTCGCCACCACCTGCTCAAGCTCATCGCGAATAACGACGCGCGTGGTCCCACTAGCGTCGCGCTCGGCGTCCAACGCCTTGCGGGTCAGCGTCGGTGCGTTGTCCTGCGCGAACAGGCGCCCAAGCGCCTCGACCGATTCGAGGTTGATAGACGATAGTGAGAAAAGGTCGCGCTCCCACCGCGTCACCACCGACGGTAGGAACAGCGGGATCCGCACGCCGCCCGGCGAGCGCGGTGTCAACGGCCGGGTCATCGTTGACCGGGCAGCAGCTCCTACCGCGACTCGAGCATCAACGGTCGCCATGCTGAACCCCACATGAGAGCGACCCGCTGACGAGTCGACGTCCGACTTATCGAAGAGCCCAAGTTGGTCGGGGTCAGTGGCGGCGGCGCCTGGCAGGAGAACCTCGACGGTTCCCGACTTGGGCCACAGGAAGTCAGCCGGCAGCTCCCCTTGCGCCCCCAACGCTGCGCCTGCCGCGCGCCGTCCTGGCACCGGGTTCGCCACGACACTTGCCTGATTGATCCGGCCACCCAAGGTCTCCTCCAGGAGCGACTTCGCCTGCTTGAGGAGTGAGGCGAACGACCTGTGCGAAAGCACCTCGACGGTGTCGAGCATCGCGTTGCCGGTGCGCTGGCCGAACGGCAGCCGCAGCCCGCGCCCCAGCACCTGCTCCGTCAGGAGAGAGGATTCCATCGAGCGCACGGATGCGATGACGTAGATGTTTTTGACATCCCACCCTTCCTTAAGCATCGACACCGACACCACGGCCCGCACTGGCGAAGCCGGGTCCTCTAGCCGGTCCAACGCTGCCAAAGTGGTGTCCGGCTCCTCGGACGTTACAAGCAGCACGGCATCGGACGACCCGAGCATGTCCGACCCGACGAGCAGGTCCCGGTACTCCGTGGCCTCCTCGATCGTCGTCGCAACAAGGAACATCACCGGCTCGACGTAGGCCCGCCCTCGCGCCTGAGCGCAGTACACCCGCATCGCCTCGCGCTTGGCATCCAGCAGCGTAAGCCCGTCGGCGAGTTGGGTACGCACGTCATGAATGCCGTCCTGCCGGGTCACGAGCACCGGCACCTTTACGTAGCCGTCCGCAATCGCATCGGACAGCGGGTAGTGAAAGACACGCATTTGGAGGGATGCCTCGTGCGGTGTCGCTGTGAGCCCGATCGTCGCGAGCGGGTGCAGGTCGCCGATTGCGGCCTCGAACTTCTTCGCCGACCCGGAGTAGTACACGTGGTGCTCGTCAGCGATGACCACGAGGTCGTCCGCACCCTCGAGGTAGGTCTGCACTGCCGTGCCCAGCGTCTCGTGCGGCTGGTACGCGCGGCGACGATCCTCCTTATTTGGCCGCAGCAGCGACTGGACCGTGAAGACGAACACCTTGAACACGTCCGGACTGTCCAGCGCAGCCCCGACTTCTCCGCGCTCGACTGTGTCGAGGGTGATGACCATCGGCCGTGACTGCAGCCCGCGCAGGTACTTCGGATGCCCCGGAGTGAGGTTGTCGATTGTCTTGCGCTGGATCGTCGAACCGGGAGTCACAATGAGCACATTGCGGACGCCCGACTCGTAGAGGTAGTCCAGCAGCCCTCCGGCGATGTAAGTCTTCCCGACACCCGTCGCGAGGTCAGCGATGAACTCGCTGCCCGGTTCAGCGCCATCTAGGGCGCGCGCGATCGCACGTAGCGCCGCCTGGTTCGGTTCGCGGAGATCCAGGTTGTATGACACCTGCTCCACGAGTGCGCCGTCGTAGTCGATGCTCACAAGGTCGGTCCTTCCGCAACAGGAGCCGCATACCGGTCAACTGGCTCCGAGCGTCGCCGCACCCGCAGTGACCCGGGCGTCAGCAGATCACGCGGCGCCTTGCGGATCCTCGACCCCCGGGAGATTTCGGCCAGAGTCTCCTCAGCCTGCGCCAGTACGGACTTCGCCACGATGGTGACCCGCTCCTTCTCCGCCAGCGCGCCAATAATCGTGCGCACCTCCTCCTGACCAACCGCGCCGTCCAGCACAGCCAACCGCATCCGACCTCGGATACCGCACAGTGGCTGCGCATCCTTCTGCCAGGCGAACCCAAGCTGCCCCGCGACCGCCCGCGCGAACCGCTCGCCCACCGCCCAGTCGGCAAGAACTACACCGTATGCCGTGTCCTCATACATCGACGGCCCCACCGACACCGTCGCAAAGCCTGACCCGCCCTGCCAGTCGACGGACTTCGTGCTGCCACCCGGGTCCTCCCCGTTGATAACCTTGGTCAACCGCGGATGAGTGAACTGCTCAACCGTGCGGGGGAGGATCTCCGCCGTGACCCATCGGCGCCCCATCTTGTGGGCCACCGCCGCAGTCGTCCCCGACCCGGCGAAGCAGTCCAGAACGATGTCACCGGGAGCGGACGCAACCTGGATGACGCGCTCGAGCAGCGCCTCGGGCTTGGGCGTTGCGAACGGGACCGCTCCCGCAAACAGTCTCTGGATCTCGTTCTTGCCTGATTGGCTGTGACCAACTTCGGCATGCGGCCACCACGTCTGAGGGACGCGCCCCCGAACCTCAGTCAGAAAGCGCTTTACGGCCGGAACGTTCTCCCCCCGGGCTCCCCACCAGATTCGGTGGTCAGCGTCCATCTCGGCGAGCTTGTCCTTCGATACTCGCCAGAATCGACCTGGCGGGGGGCCGGGAATCTCCCGGCCTGAAGGCGTGGTGATTGGGTAGACACCCAGGCTGTACGGCTTGTTGGCAAGTAGATCACCAGCCTTCCAAGGCCCACGCGGATCGTCATCCGCATTCCTGTACGCGGCGTCCATCGCAGCCGTCCGGGGCATCGCATTGGGACGCCACCGCTCCGCATCGCGCGCATAGATGCTGATGTTGTCATGGTCGACGCTGAGGTGCCGTGCGGAGTTCTTCGGGCTGTACGCCTTCTGCCAGACGACGTTGGCGATGAAGTTTTGCGGCCCGAAGACCTCGTCCATAAGGAGGCGCATGCGGTGGTGTTCGGCGTCGTCGAGGTGTACCCACACCGACCCGTCGGGCGCGAGCAGTTCGCGGAGTAGCAGGAGCCGCTCATGCATGAACGACAGCCAGGTGGAGTGCTCCATCCAGTCGTCATAGTGCTCGAAGGCCTGCCCAGTGTTGAAGGGCGGATCAATGTAGACGAGCTTGACCTTGCCCCTGTACTGCGACCGGTACTCCGGGACCTCAGTGAGCACGCGCAGCACATCGAAGCTGTCGCCAGTGAACAGCAGGTTGCCGGCACTCGGGTCCGCTGGCACGTCACCAACTGAACCGGTGAAGTCTGTGAGTCGCACCTCGACAGCCGCCGGGTGGTCCCGCTCGACCCACACCGGGCGGCCAGCCTCGTTCTTTGGGACAAGCAGAAACTTGTCCTTCCCTGGCCAAACCAGCTCGAGTCGTACGGTCATCTCATCCCTTCGAGTCACAATCGCGAGGCCATCTCTGCCTTCAACGGTCCCCTTCCGTGGCAGTGTGTCATCCCTCTGGGCGCTCAGCACAAGGCTCGCGGGATTGTCAGCGCCGACTGATTTCGGAAGGTCCCGATGCGTCCCGAAGGCGGCCCGCTTCCGGCTAGAAGACAACCATCATGGTTCGGCATGCGCTCCCGCTGCGAGCAGCAGGCCGGAGATACGTCCCACGTTGCAGCGAGTACGTCATAGGTAAGTAGAAGCCATGACGGACAGCACCTCGGGGGACGCTGGCCAATGTTCTGTTGTGCCGAGCGGGGGCAGGTCACCACCCAGGCGGTATCCGTCCTTCAACGCTCCGGCAAAGGTGGGCCAACCCACCGCCTTAGAACCAAGACGAGGCATCGTCGACAGGTCACCCGACTCCGGCGGTGCGTGCAGGAGTTCCCAAGCTTCATTCCGAACGACGAGAGGATGCTCGATAGCCCATCCCGGATGGGATATCAGCGTTACGCACAACCCCTCAGTGCCGAGCATCATGAAGTGGAAATCGGTCGTCACCCCATCTGGTTCCCTGACCCATCGCGGCACAGGCACGCTATACGCCGGGCTGACCTCTTCGATGGTTCCGTTGAACACCCACAGTGACAAACCTTCCGGCACCGGGCTCCCGTCCACCATCCAACGGTAATCAGGTGGCTCAGACTCGTAGCGAACCGCAACTTCGTCCAAACGAGGATGCTCATGTCGAGCCAATGGATGCCCCAGTAGAAGCAGCACCTTTGCCCACCAGAGCCCCACCGCCTGCCATGTGGCTTGGCTCTCGATGCCCGACCAGTGCGTAGCCACAAGCCGCTTAATCGCATCCTTCGCAGGCTTCTCAAATCGTCGATCGAGTTCGTTGTTGCACGGCTCGCATGCAGGCAGCAAGACCCTTTGGCGCGCTTTGCCATGGATCTGCTTGCCCTCGCGGTTCCGGACCGGCTCTCCATTGGAGGACCATCCGAGTGGCGGAGGCCCCACTTCGTCGAGAAACCTCAGGTACCACTGGGGGTACACGTGTTCTCCACGACCAACTGCAGGTGCGGAGCGGCAAAGGCAACAGAGTTCGGGGGACACCCACCAATCTTCGTGCAGGACCCACCTCTTTGCACTTGAACCATGGGTCAACGATGCATGGCCGGTGTAGAGCTTGTCTCACTCGTGCTGCGAACGAGCAAGGAGTTAGCCTCCTGCCGGCGACTTACGCCCGGGCGGTGGGCGCGAGCACGATGTACTTGGGACCGTCCGCAGCACCGTTCTCCGGAAGGGCACGCGCGACCATCGCGGTCTCCCCGTTTTCGAAGACCACCTTCACCCGGGTGACCGGGCTGGCAGGGCCGCACAGGTCACGGACACGAACGGTCGCGGTGTCCCACGACTCGTTACCGACGAGCACGGTGGCGGTCCCCTCAGCGTCCACATCAAGCAACCGGGTCACGGCAACCGAGGGGTTTCGGCTCCAGCCAATCGTGAGGAGCAGGTCCTCCCCACCGGGGTGATGGAGACCGGGGAGAAACGCCTGATCCAGCCCCTCCGCAAAGCTCTTCACGCTGTCGTCTCCACCGATCTGGAGGATGCGGGAGGAGTCGACCCCGAGCTCCTCGAGTCGGCTCGCCACGGGACCGGGTTCGCGGTTAACGACGGTGACCTCACATGTCGTCGCTTCAAGGGCATCCGCGAGCATTCCGCTCGTCACCAGGTCGGTCATGGGAATGGAGTAACCCACGATGGCGACGCGTTTGGCTTTCGCGATGGACTCAGCGGTTGTTCGCCATAGCTCACGCGCCAGCGGATTGGCGTAAAAGGCCGACTTCGCGGCGGCAGGGGGGACGATGTAGGCCTCAGTCCCCGGCAGCACCTGCCGACGTTCCTCCTCGGCCGCGATGCGGGGCGCCCCCCATGATCCGGGCAGTTGCCATCGTCCAATGCTTGCACCCGTGGTGTCACCAGGGATCCAAAACGTGTCGACTGACCCGTGCAACTTCATGTACCGGAAGGTGCGGGCTTGTTCTGGACCAAAGCTCATGCCCCCGTACGGTCGATGCCGGGTGGGCGGCATGTGGCGGATGAGCTCTTCGGGGGACACCCTTTTGGCTTCGTCATCCCAGAGCCCGACGGCCGAGACCGCCGTCTCGACAAGGGTGTCGTAGTTGAATGTAACTACAGTGGACTGTGAGTAGTGCAATGCCCCGAGCAAGCGCCGTAGCCACCAGGGCACCTCCGTGCCATGCACGAAGGTCTGCCGCTCAACGATGACTTCTCGCAGAGCCTCCGACACGAGGAGAAACAGGGACTGGTTCGCCAGGTTCCTTGCCGCACTCAGGTCGGGTTGCGACTCGGCGAGCCGTGACAGCCACGCCTCAAGCTGGGGTCCGGAGAATCCACGTGACGGTAGGTCAGCGGTCCCCCTCCTCCGAAGTCGAGCGAGCGCCTCATCGCCGAGTTCCCCAGTCATCGGCATATGGTCTGAGATGGCCTTCGAAAAGCCGGCCCCAAGAATCAGCACACTGTCATTCACCCGCCGAGCCTAGGCCCGGCGGGTGACGCTCCGTGGTCAGGTCCAATGCGGTGCGGCGCCACAGCCTTCGTCGGGGCCGTGTCGGTGCCAGCCGGAACGATGTCTGCATGTCGACCTCCACCCATGGTGCCGCCACACGCAAACAGCGTCGCGCAGACACGATCGCGGCGGCCCTATGGGGCCTGTACTGGCTCGGAGTGTGCTTATACGCGTTGTACAACAGCACCAGCAAAGAGTCCAGTTCCTGGGTTTGGGTCGTACCGACGCTCGTCGCCGTAGGGCCCCTCGTCGCCCTGCTGATGCTGGTGCCGGCTGTCCGTCGACGGCGCGAACACGTGCGTATGTGCCTATCGGCACTGACCGTGACTGTGGTTACCCTCATCGGGCTGATGCAGGGTGAACCTCCTGGACAGGTCGGGCTGTTCGTTGGGCTTCTCGGGCCCGCGTGGGGATTGTGGCTAGTACACCGGGTCAACGAACAAGAAACTGATGCCGAGCGTGAGCAGGCCCGGCGTCTGGCACAGGATCGTCACGAAGAACTGTTGCGGGTCGTGCGAGGTCGGCAGGCGACTGGTCGGCGTGTTGCCGGGCATCGCCGGGGAATGAGAGTGAGGCAACCGACCCGTCGGACGCGGCCAGACTCGGTTTCGTGATGTCAGGGCCACGGAGGACAGCTACGGGTATAGCCAAGCCCCTTCCTCTAGGGCGCATGCGAAGTTCCACTGCCTCGTTCAGTAACTAAACACGTCGCCCAAGCCGCGCTGCTCAAGCTCAACCCGCAGCGGGATGTGTGTCCAGCACCTTGTGGCCAAGTTCAACAGATCCGCTGCGGAAAGCATCTGCGTGAGGTGAGGCAGGAGCAACGGCAAAACCTCAGCGTCTCGCGCCGCGTATGCGACTTGCGCCGGGGAGAGGTGGCTACGAGTCCAGTCGGACATACGCTGTTCCTTCTCCATTGGCACGCCAAGGACGTCGCGGCTAAGCGCCGCCAGCGATTGCCTCTCCTTCTGGTGGGGCCACAGAATCTTGGCTGCGACCTTGGTGCACTTGACTGATGCCGCGGCGACGCCATACTCGGCGTGCAGGAAGCTGAGGTCGAAAACGGCGTGATGGAAGATCTTCACGACCTGCTGAGCCGTAACCAACTCGATGACGCGGCTGGGCGGGCTCCCGTCTCGCAGCTGCACCACCTCGGTGCCCCAGCCGGGAACATGGATCTGGATGGTGCAGAGGCGCGCCGTGCTTGGGTCGAGGCCAGTGGTCTCTGTGTCGACTGCGGCGAGCCCCTCGGCCAAGGCCGCGTGGACGAGGTCATCGGAGGCATCGCCCCTCTGCACCATCCGCCGCACTGTGCCTGCGGTCAGGTCGTTCATGGCTTCAGTCAACACCTAGACACCGACAGACCCTAGGCCCGCGAAGCACCGGCGCGCCTCACCCAGAGCAGCGGGTGGTTGCGGTCGACTTAACGAATCATGACTGGGTTCAGCCTTTACGAGACATTCCGCTTCGTCATACCTGGCGCCATCGCAGCAGCGCTTGTCAGCCTCACCCTGCGCCTGGCGATCGGCTCAGGGGCGATGTACTCAGAGGGTCCCGCGAAGGGCCTAGTCGCAGAACTGGCCACGGCCCGAACCTTCCTGTTCGTCGCCCTGAGTTTTGGTTTCATTCTTTACGCGTTGGATCTTCCAGTCCGGGCACGCATCTATGAGGAAGGCGATCCGGAGCACGGCTACCTCGTTCCAAGCAACACACTTGACAAGATGCTGAGTGCTTGTCGGCCACAGGAGTGGTTGGCGGGTAAAACGCTCTCCGTGTACTTCCTTCTGATGGACGCGCACTTCCCGACGGAGCTCCACAAGAAGGTCTACTTCTTCGGCGGGCTCTACCGCATCTACTTCGATGCTCGCGTGCTCATCGTGACGGCGTTGACCCTTGGTCCGGTCATCGGCTTGGTCGCCCTCCGAGGCGACCCCTCTTCGAGCGAGTTTCACCGAACACATGCGTTGGTTGCCGCAATTAGCATCATTCTCAGCATCGCGGCAGGGGCCGTGGCAACCGTGCTACACAGGAACGCATCCAAGGCACGCCGAGTTCGGCGCGGGGATCTGACCCCGCACGAGTATCTGAAGCGCCTCCGCCAAGCCCTTCGTGAGGCCGGCTGGGTAGCCGCGTTCATCGTTGGGGCCCAAGCTTCGGCCCTCACATTGGCGATGCAGGGCGCGGTCGGCGTTCGCATCATCGGGCTGGGCATGGCCACCACAGCCCTGATCTGTTGGGTGCTGTTCGAGTTCGGTCCTCCGCCGGTGCGGACACCACATCCGAAGACAGGTGAGCTACCCCCGCGGTCCGTTAGGGCGCTCATCCTCAACAGGCTTCGATGCCCCGATTCGCCCGAGACGCAGTTCATCCCTGCGCAGCGAGCCCTGGTGGACGCGGCACTCATGGCCCCTGCCATGATCGCTGCGACCAACCTCACAATCGAGCAGGGGCGCTCCGCGAATGCCGTGCTGTGGTGGGCTCTGCTTCTCGGCATCGGGACTTTCATCGTCGTAAGCAGGAAACATGAGGTCCGACTGCTGAACTCCTTCAGAGATCAGTCAACTTGGCTGTCCTGGAACAGGAAGAAGATAGAGATGCGCGCGCAGGACTTGGCCCCCGACGACGCTTGGGCGTAACGACCTAGGGTCAGGCTGATGGCCAGAAGCCGGTCGTTGCATCCAAACCGTTGCGTGCAACTGCAGCCTGCTGTGCCGCTGCTGGGCCAGCCGCCTGAATCGGGGCACAGGACCTCTAGGACCGCGTGTTGCCCGACGCCCCGAACTATATTTGAACGATGACACGCGCCATGAGCGAAGAATGGGCAACTCAGCGAACCGGGCCAACTGCTCACTACCTGCTGGGGCCTCACAACGACTCCCCTCCGTACGCATACGGGACTCTCTGCGGCTCGCTGAGCGGTTCTTATCACTGGCATGCGGCGGACAAGGGGGATCCTCGTTGCGCAAGGTGCGCTTCCCGTCTTGCAACCCTGGAACAGGAGAAGCGCGACGGGCTCGCCTGATTGCCTATGGCGGGGCTTGACCCCTCGGGCCTTCGGGGAGCGACTGCCATGCCTTCGCGTTCCCGATTGCGCTTTGGCGCGCGGGCACTACAAGAGTCAGTCCGACTCCTCCTCGGGGCTGCTTGTCGTCCGCCTGATGTCGCTCGGCGCGACCCATCAGCAAAATCATGGCGCGGTATCTGCTCTCGACCTTGGCGCCCGCACACCAGTCAAGAAAGTCACCCGCAGCCATGGCCTATGCACGGAGGGGCGATCCACTCCTTGATGCAGCGAAATTAGGGAACTCTGGAACCCACCGTGCGGGGAGGACAGCGTACTACGTACGGAGGTAAGATACCCGGGAGGGGTATCGAGAGGAGAGCGCGATGAGTGGTCAAACCCAGATCATGACGGGGCGATCAACGAGCTTGGAGGCCCGTACCTCCACCCTTGCCCGACAGACCACCGCGCAATATCGCCGGCAGCAGGCCGACCGGGCGATCGCTCGGATCGAGGAGTGCTACCGGCGCGGCCTCGGTATCCCTCAGATCCGATAGGTGATTCGGTGATTGATCGATTCGTCCTATAAAGGACGTCCCAATCAATCACTTCCACCACCAGGGCGAGGCCGCCCTCGCTCCGCTCAGTCCGTCGCGCAGGTTCGCTGGGGCTCACGCGCACGGACAGGAGCCGAGGGCGGCCTCGCCCGTAGTTCAGGTGGGAACGCGCCGACCGAATCATCGGCCTTATTGCTGCCGATATAGCCCGACAAAGGATATAGACCTAGTCCCAGGTCCACCCGTCCCTGTCGCCCGACCACACTCGTTGGGGTATCACTCCACCGATGGACTGGCGCAGCTTCTCGCAGTGAACCTCTCCGTCCTTGATCAGGGCGTCGAGAGCCTTTTCGACCACCTGCTGGTCGGCCGCGACCTGAGCCCTCACGGCCTTGACCGCGTCCACTCGCTTTGGTGGCAGGTGGGCATGGCGCGGGTCGGCATCCCTCGGGCCCTTTCGGAGGTATGCCAGCCATGCGTCCCTTACCTCGTTGGGGCCCGTCGTCGGGATGGCTGCGGGTCGTGCCTTGAGATAGAACCCTGACGGGCCGTAATGCCACTCAGCGACCACCTGTTGCTCGATCCGGTGCCCGTAGCGGTCCTTCGTACACACCACGTGGACGAGGCCGTCAACGGTGCGTCCGCCCTGCACGCGTGTCCAGAGCATGAACTGCGAGACGACCTCGTGCAGCATCGAGGACGACCCTCGGCCCTGCCGCACGTCCTGCCCGACGTGCCAGCCCTTCTGCCGCCCTTGAATCATCACGACCGCGGCATTCGGCCACCGATCGCGCACCGGCTCTGCCACCGTCTGGTACCAGTGGTCGCAGTCGATCGGGCGGTTCTCGTCGAGACCCTGAGCAGCCATCGACTTCGACTGAGAGTCGATGAGCACGAGGTCTGCGTCGTGGTCTACGTCCGCCAGCACCTGGATCAGGTGGTCGTCGTTGCCTGGAAGTTCGGAGAGTCCGCTCCATCGTCTTCGCGCGGGGTCGCCCTCCCCCCGGCGGTCCGTGACGTAGGCGACCCGGTCGAGATCCTCGGGACTCATCTCGAAGTCGCCCATGAGCGTGCTCACATACTCCTTCTCGGAGGTCTCGCAGTCGAGCACCACTACCTGCCCGCCCTGCCGCAGCAGAGCCTTTGTGAGCAGGCTTTTACCGGTACCGGCCTGTCCGGCTAGCCCGTTCAGCCCGGGGTAGAAGAGCGGCAGGTCGAGGCCCTCGATCAGGCCCATTGTGGGGCTCGGTGGCGGAGGTATGCCTTCCTCGCGGTACTGCCGAGCCAGCAGGCCCAACGGTCGGACAAGCTGAGTACCGCCGACGAATCTGAGGTCCAGATCGAAGTTGACCGGCTCCGCGCTCATTTCTCCACGATCTCTCGCAGAGCGGCATACGCCTCGCGCATCTCCTCGAGGATGGACGCCCGAGTCTGGTTGCGTGCGGGCCACCATAGGCCGCCGTTCGGGTCTCCATGCTTGCGCACCCGGTTGTAGTGCACGTTGCACCAGCCCTTGGCGTAATAGGCCCTGTCGCAACCGTGCACTGAGCACGTACGCCCTGACTTGGTGATGCAGGGGGAGGCGTGGCGCGACATCAGCGCTCGCCTCCCTCGTCCTTGACCGGCAGGACGCAGAGCAGCGCGACGACCCGCGCTACCTCGTCATCGGTGAGCGGTTGGAGGCTGGCCGCCGTCTCCTGCGGGCTCATTGCTCGACGCCTTCGACCGGCAGCACCACGTTGCTGAGGTCGATGATCTGCGCGTCAGGGCCGAAGCGCTGGCGCTTGATCGTGGGGTGGGTCTTGATAAGGCGGTCGATCTCGTTGAGGTCGACGGCGTACTTGTTAGGGCCGACCTTGAAGCCTTTCAGTAGGCCCTTTTCGACCCATCGGACGATAGTGCGCTCGCTCTTGCCCGCGTACTCTGCGCCTCGGGCGATGTAGGCCAGACGGCGGGTAGGGGTGGGGTGGGACTGGGACATGAGGGACTCCTGGGAACCGAAGTTCCGCAGCCGCCCGCTGTTGGTCTCATGTCGGGCCCGGCAGTCGGTTTGCGTCCTCATGGCCCCGAGCCGCTAGCTCGATCGCAGAACGCCTGACGCCTCGGGTCTCCCGTCCCTCCCGCTCATGTGGGAAGGGCCAGCGCTTGCCTCGGTGCGGCGAAGTAGGGGAGGCCTAGCCGCCCTGTCCTTCATGTCCGATTCTAACTGCTTGGCGGCTAGCGCGGCGATGCCCAAACACGGCGCGTCCTAGCGATTTGACGGCCTGCCCGCCCTGTCCGGGGCGGGGGTCCGTGCGCCGGCTGTCTGGCATGGCCTCAGCGGCGCTATTTGGGATGTGTCACAAGGGATTTGCTCAGTCCTGGGCTGAGAGCCCGTCACTTCCGCGGGACTTGAGCTCGTCCATGACACTTGGCCACAGTTGCTCACTCATGACCGGTTGGATTGCCTTCAGCGCGTATGTGCGTCTGAGGGCGTCCCTCGTCCCTGGAATGACCTCCGTGTACACGCGGAGCATGGCTACAACGCGATTGTCCGGGGTGAGGTGGAGTTCGGCGACCTGGTGCTGTAACTCCATCGGGACCGACACGGTGATGTTGCGTCGATCATCGGTGATCATGTTCAACTCGGACCTCGACCATCGCCAGCCGTCGATGGTGCCGGAGACCGGAAGGTCCGTCGACTCTGGTTGTTGCTCACGGGACGTCTGGCCGAGGATCTGTGCCCCAGCCAATCCCATCGTCAGACCCTCCTCCTGGGACCCCCGGCGAATCACGCCGCGAAGGTTCCAGCCTCCATCGGTCACGACGTCCGCTACGCGTGCGACGCTCAGGCGGGCACCAACGCCTAAGGGAGCGAGCCGCGAGCGGAGAGCATCCACCTCCACTTCGCCAACCATGGAGTCGGCCGCGGTGAACAGGCCGGCCATGAATACCAACGCTTGACCCTCTGCAGTCTCTGGCGGCTCGGGGAACATCGAGCGAGGGGCTGAACGGTCTGGCTCTACGAACGTCACTTTCACCGAGCCCGGTCCCGGTCCACCGGCCACCAACAGGTCTCGACTCAAGTGATCGATGCCGAGGCTCGACTTCACCAGTTCCTTGACGGAGTCCGCAGTGCGCATGATGAATCGGCCCAGCGTGTACGCAGATGTCTCGTGACCGCGCACCGTGGGTCCTTCGAGGTGCAACTCCAACTGAACTCGTCCCCCGTCAGTGCTGTTTCGGGGGCCCGCGTGTACCGCGGCATTTCGGATCAGTTTCAGCGACGTGTTCCACGACTCCAAGACGTCGTCAACGGGCTCCCCTTCAAACTTGGCCAGCGCCACCGCTAAGCGGTTCCAGGGCGAGGTTCCTACCTCCAGATCGTAAGGAACGACGGCTTCGGCCACGCCACGTGTCCAGATCTCCCCGACTTCTCCAGCCGCGGAGGCGGACCATCCCAGCCCAACGAGATGGTTGAGCACTACTCGGCGAGCTACGTCGCTCACGGCGTCCCAACTCCTCCGCTAAAGCCCTTTCGGGCTACTTCCAAGTCTGCGCTCCACGTGTCCAGCGTATGGACGGTCAGCCTCTGGCTCGCCGGGACCGTGATGCTGGTTTGGAGGGGGTCCAGTGGGTCGATCCTGGTCCAGAACGCGGCCGAGTGAAGAACCGTGGACCAAGGGCGGTGTCCGTGGTGCGCCCAATCATGACTTGTATCGGAAGGCACCGACACAACCACGAAATAGCCCGGGAGGTCGAGGTCAGTCCAGTTCCTCCGCCATGCGTTCTTGATGGCGTAGCTGCGCTGACGCACGATCGGCCTGCTTGTGCACTTCACCTGCACGAAGACCGACAGGGTGGATCGGATGAACACCTGCCCATCAAGCGAGTGGACATCTCCCTGCGGCGGTGACTCCGCAAACAAGAACCCGGCCTGGGCGCACACTGCGCGCACGTACTGAACCCCCCACCAAGCCTTGCGGTCGCTTATCCCGCTCGGTTTGGCGAACCCCACCGTTGCCGTCATGTGGGGACCATAACCTCGCTACCCGCCGCTCGCTCGCGGACCGTAGATTCGCTCAGTCCTCGAGGGGCAGTCGCAGGCGTGTGAGCACGTCCTCATCGAAGTTGGCTTGCTCGCCGTAGTTCTTCTCGGTGGTCGCGAGGTTGAGGATGAACGTTTCTTCAATGGGTGCGCCTTGAGTCCAAAACTTGAGGGTGCGCGGCCCAAGCCGACCGTCAGCGAACAGGTAAAGATTCGTGAAGCTGTAGAACTTGCCAGGCTCCCCGAAGGTGCGGGTCACGCGGACCGCCCGCTCGAAGTCCTCGCGGGTCAGGCCCTCCGTTTGGTCCCGATGGATGTACCAATGCGGAGTGCCCGGCATCGTCGCGGCGAACGTCCACGACAGGCGAGGTGCGAGGTCGAGCCACCATTCGAGGTCGGCCCGGCTCGCGCCCTTCACGACTGGCCCGGGCGCGTGATCCGCAGCCTGTCACTCGTCCACGCCGCGCCTTTGATTGCCGGTCTCACCTCGACTCGCAATAGGGAGCGCAGCAGTGCGCGCTGCACGTCCACCGGCGCAGCGAGGAAGGCCGCGCCCGGGTCGGCGGCTCCTAGGACGGGGGAGGCCGTCGACCGGCGCAGACGTTGGGCCAGTCGTGCGTCCACGGCCTGCAACTCGGCGGTGATCTTCTCGGACTTCGCCTTGAAGCGGCGGGCGTCGATGAGGTCGGCGTCGTAGTCGCGCTCGGTCTGCTCCAGCCGGGCTAGGAGCACCGTGCGGCGCTCCCGATCCTCGGTAAGGTCGAGGTCCGCAGGAACGAGGGAGGCCACCACCCTCGGGTCGCGCACCATCTCGGCCACCACTGCACGCACGTGCTCATCTGTCGGCTCACTGCTGATTGTCAGGTGGGCCGTGGCCGTGCACCGGTACAGGTAGCGCTTCTCGTGCCCGCGCTTCTCGGTCCCTCCGTAGGGCGCGGGCCGCAGCGGGCTCCCGCAGGCGCCGCCGTCGTCGGTCCGCACGCCGCACGTGTAGATACCGCTCCCGAGCCAGCGCGTTTCGTTCCCGTCCTGGGCTCGGCGACTCGGATCGGTCAGGAGGTCGCGCACTGCGCGCCACTCCTCCTCGCTCACGATGGCCTTCCATGAGGCCTGGCCGACGATCTCGAAATCCTTCGGGTCGCGGTCGGCCCGTCCTCGAGAAAGCAGGCCGGCGTTGCGTGGCCGAACCAGAACGTCACGCAGGCGGGCATAGGTCCACTCCCTGCCCGTGGAGGTCGTCGAGCCCTTCTGGTTGAGCTCCTTGGCTAGAGAGGCGAGAGTGCGCCCGGCCAACACTGCCTTGCTCATCTTCTGCACGACCCGAGCCTCGTCGGCCCGAATGGTCGTGCCGTCCTTCTCGAAGCCGTAGGGCCGCATGCCGCCCCGGTACAGGCCGCGCTCGGCCATCTGCCTCTTGTGCCGCCGCAGTCGCTCACCGATCCGCTCGGCCTCGGCGGTGTCCACGTTGCCCTTGATCCTCGCGACCATCCGGCCGTCCGCGGTGCTCAGGTCGTCGTCGCCCGACACCACGGTCAGGAACCGCGTCCCGTACCTCTTGTGGTGCTCGATCAGGTCTTCCATCTCGCGCGGCCGGCGAGTGAGGCGGCTGTTGCTGTAGGCGAGGATCACGTCCACTCGATGGGCCCGGGCGTCGGACATCATCCGCTCGAACTCGGGCCGGGCCTTCTTGCTCTTGGTCGAAGCGCTGATGTCGTTGTCGACGTACAGGTCCACGACCTCGAGCCCCTCCCGTTTGGCGCGGGCTCGGCAGTCCTCCTCCTGTCGCATGACGCCGAGACGCTCGCCCTCGGAGTCGGCACTGATTCGGGCGTAAATCGCGGCCCTTTTAGGGGCGTCAGATGGATCTTCGCGCATATGTCAATTGTATAGTGTCGACCTCTCCAGCCCGTTCGTCGATGCCGTTCTGCCCGACGGCTCGAGGCTCCACGTCGTCATCCCGGACATCACCCGGGAGCACTGGCACGTCAACGTCCGCAAGTTCATCGTCAAGGCCGACAGCCTCGACGACCTGGTCCGGTTGGGCACGGTGACGCGGCAGGCCGCGACCTTCCTCGATGCGGCTGTGGCGTCGGGCCTCAACATCCTCGTGGCGGGTGGCACGCAGGCGGGCAAGACCACGATGCTCAACTGCCTCGCGTCCGCAATCCCGGCACGCGAGCGGGTGGTCACCTGCGAGGAGGTCTTCGAGCTGAAGATCCCGATGCGCGACGTGGCGTCGATGCAGTGTCGCCAGCCCTCGCTCGAGGGCACCGGCGAGGTGCCACTGCGCCGGCTCGTCAAGGAGGCGCTGCGCATGCGACCCTCGCGGATCATCGTCGGTGAGGTGCGCCAGGCCGAGAGCCTCGACCTGCTCATCGCCCTCAACAGTGGCCTGCCGGGCATGTGCACGATCCACGCCAACAGTGCCCGTGAGGCCATCACCAAGATGTGCACCCTGCCGCTGCTCGCCGGCGAGAACGTCGGCAGCCGCTTCGTCGTCCCTACCGTCGCCGGCTCGATCGACATCGTCGTCCATGCCGCCCTCGAGCGCGACGGCACGCGCCGCATCCGAGAGATCGCTGCGGTGCCCGGGCGGGTCGAGGGGGACGTCATCGAGATCGCCGACCTGTTCGTGCGTCGAGGGGACGACCTCGTGCGTGCCGACGGCTACCCTCCCCACCGCGACCGCTTCGAACGGGCGGGATACGACCTTCCGGCCCTGCTCGCCCAGGGGTCGACGTGACGGGGATCGTCGTCGGCCTCCTCCTCGGCACGGGCCTCTTCTGCATCTGGTGGAGCTTCTGGCCCCGCGACGAGAACCCGAGCCGGCAACCCGAGCCACCCACGCTGATCCGGGTCCTACGCGACGACCTGGTCCAGGCGGGCTACCCGACCGTGACACCGCGCATGCTCCTCGTGGGGTGTGGAGTCGCGTTCACCCTGGTCTTCCTCTTCGTGTTTGCCGTGGTCGCCGTCCCGGCGATCGGCTGCTGCTTCGGTCTCATGGCGGCATGGGGTCCCTATGCGCTGGTCCGGATGCGGGCGCGGCAGCGTCGCAACCGGTTGCGCGACCTCTGGCCGGATGCCGTCGACAACATCACCTCCGCGGTGCGGGCCGGCATGTCCTTGCCCGAGGCGGTCTCGCAGCTCGGGCTCCGTGGCCCCGAGGAGCTGCGACCGGCCTTCCAGGCGTTCGCGCAGGACTACCGCATCACGGGGCGGTTCCATGACTGCCTCGACCGGCTCAAGGAGCGGCTCAGCGACCCCGTCGCCGACCGGCTCATCGAGTCGCTGCGCATCGCCCGCGAGGTCGGGGGCAGCGACCTCGGCCGGCTCCTGCGCACGTTGTCCGTCTTCCTGCGTGAGGACTCGCGCACCCGCTCCGAGCTCGAGACCCGGCAGGCATGGACGGTCAACGCTGCCCGGCTCGCCGTCGCGGCACCGTGGATCGTCCTCGCGATGCTGTCGACCCGGCCCGAGTCGGTCCAGGCGTACTCCACGGGCACGGGGGCGCTCGTGCTTCTCTTCGGGGCAGCCATGACCGCCATCGCCTACTGGATCATGGTGCGCATCGGCCGGCTGCCCGAGGACGAGCGGGTGCTGCGGTGACCGATCTCGCGCGCTCCGGCGCCATCCTCGGATTCCTCATGGGCACGGGTCTGCTCCTGACGTGGGTCGGCCTGCCGCGCCATCGTCGAGCTGGGTTGGGTGACCGGGTCCTGCCCTACCTCAAGGACACGCCGAGACCGTCGAACCTGCTCGCCGTGGACAGCCAGACCAAGGGCGTGTTCTCGCTCCTGCTCGCGCCGGTGGTCGGCAAGCTCTCCGGCCACGTCGAGCGGATCATGGGCGGGGCGCCGTCGATCCGCCGTCGCCTCCTCCGAGCCGGACTGGCTCCGGACGTGGACAGGTTCCGAGCGCAGCAGGTGCTCTGGGGTGTGGGTGGCGGACTCGGGATGCTCGCCGTCGGGACGCTGGCCTTCTTCACCCGCGGCTCCAGCCCCGTGCTCGTCGTCCTGCTCACGGCCATCGGTGTCGCATCCGGTGTCGTCACCGCCGACTGGTTTCTCAGCCGCCGCGCCGCCAGGCGCGAGGAGCGCATGCTGGCCGAGTTCCCCACGGTTGCCGAGCTGCTCGCCCTCGCCGTAGGGGCCGGTGAGGGGGCCGTCGGCGCCCTCGAGAGAGTGTGTCGCCTGTCCCATGGCGCGCTATCGGACGAGCTCCGGCGCTGCCTGGCCGATGCCCGAGCCGGCGCCAGCCTCCCGGTCGCCCTCCACGGCCTCGCCGACCGCACCGGGCTCATGAGTCTCACCCGGTTCGTCGACGGCATCGTCATCGCCGTCGAGCGCGGCACCCCCCTCGCCGACGTCCTGCGCGCCCAGGCGCAGGACGTGCGGGAGGAGGGCCGCCGGCTCGTCATGGAGGCCGGGGGCAAGAAGGAGATCGCCATGATGGTGCCGGTCGTCTTCCTGGTGCTCCCCATCACCGTCCTCTTCGCCGTCTATCCCGGCTTCTCGTTCCTGAACTTCTCGATGTGACACCTGAATCTGTCGATGTGACACCAGCGAAAGGCAGCACCATGCAGACCATCCAGCGATCCCTCGTCCGAGCCCACCTCGCGGCCAAGGACCTCGTCGACACGGCCGATCGTCGGCGTGAGCGCGGCGACGTGCCGGGCTGGGTCCTCATCACCCTCATGACGGCCGGGCTGGTCGCAGTGCTGTGGACTGTGGCCGAGGACCAGCTGCAGAACCTGTTCCAGCAGGCCATGGACAGCGTCTCCCGTTGAGATGACCACGCTCGTCCGTCGTGACGAGCGCGGGTCGGCCGTGGCGGACTTCGTCATGGTCTCGGGACTCGTCCTGTTCCTCTTCATGACGGTCTTCCAGCTCGGGCTCGTCCTCCACATCCGCAACACCCTCATCTCGTGCGCGAGCGAGGGTGCGCGGCTCGGCGCCCGTGCTGACGCCGACCCGGGGATGGGAGCCGCCAGGGCGCGCGAGCTCATCGAGGCCTCCCTGTCCGACGACTACGCCGGCAACGTGTCGGTGGGCACCGACGTCGTCGAGGGGGTGCAGGTCGTCGAGGTGCGGGTGCGGACGCCGTTCCCGGTCCTCGGCCTGCTGGGGCCGGATGGCCGGCTCGACGTCACCGGCCGTGCCTTCCATGAACGGCAGTGAGCGAGGTGAGCGCAGTGGACAGGGACACCTGGCGGCACCGACTTGGGCAGGCCCGCGGCGGCGAGGAGGGGAGCGCCATCATCGAGTTCATCTTCCTCGGCGTCCTCATGCTCGTGCCGCTCATCTACCTCGTCATGACGCTGGGGCGGGTCCAGGCCGGTTCGTATGCCGTGACGACGGCTGCGCGCGAAGCCGGTCGCGCCTTCGTCACGGCGCAGTCGGGGCAGGATGCGGCGGCGCGGGCACAGGCCGCCTCCGAGGTGGCGTTCGTCGACCAGGGATTCGGCGGGAGCGGGACGATGGAGATCGTCTGCTCGACCTCCCCGTGCCTCACTCCCGAGGCGCGCATCGAGACGACGGCCCGGGTCATCGTCCCCCTGCCTCTCATCCCCGGCTTCGCCCGCGACGTCGTGCCCCTCGAGATCCCGCTCACCGCGAGCCACCTCTCGACCGTCGACCGGTTCCGAGGTTCACCGTGACCAGGGGTGGCCAGCAGGTTCGAAAACCGCTGCGGCACACGCCTGTCCGACGGGACGAGCAGGGGCGGGTCGCCCTCCTCGTCCTCGTCTTCACGATGATCTGCATCCTGCTCATCACCGGGGTCATCGCCGTGACATCCGTGCACCTCTCGCGGATGAAGCTGCTGGACGCCGCCGACGGGGCGGCCCTGGCGGCAGCGAACGCACTGGACGACGCGGCATACGGGGGAGGTGTCGGTGAGGCGGTCCCACTGAGCAACGCGACGGTCCAAGAGGCCGCAGGTGACTACGTCGCACGACGTCCGATGCCCGCCGGGATGCGCGAGTGGGGGCTCGGCGCACAGACCGGGACACCCGATGGCGAGCTCGCGGTCGTCCACATGTCCTGCGTCGCGAAGGTGCCGTTGGTCGGCTGGATGCTGGGCGACGGCGTGCGTGTCGACGTCGTGTCCCGCGCGCGGGCGGATCTCCAGTAGGGCCATGATGTGCCCGTGGACACCCAGCGACAGGCCCGCACGTGGCACGCCCTCACCGCCGTCGTGACCTGGGCAGCGCTCATCCTCCAGGTCGTCCTCGTCCTCAAGGGCGGCCGGGTCCTCGACGAGTCGGTCGGGCCCGTCCCGCTCGGCACCCGCCTCATCCGGTTGGTCTCCTACTTCACGATCCTGTCCAACCTGCTCGTCGCGATCACGACGACGACGTTGGCCCTCGGACAGGCGGCCTACCCGAGGTGGTGGCGGGTCCTGCGGCTCAATGCCGTGATCTGCATCGCCGTCACCGGCGTCGTCCACTTCTTCCTCCTGCGGCCGCTGCTCGACCTGAGCGGTGCCGACTGGGCGGCAGACAAGCTCCTGCACATGGTCGTCCCGCTGCTCGCCATCATCGGGTGGCTTGCCTTCGGCCCTCGCGGCCGTGTCGACAGCAGCCTCCTGTTGCCATCCCTCATCTTCCCGATCGGATGGCTCGTCTACACGCTCGTGCGCGGCGGGGTCGTCGACTGGTACCCCTACCCGTTCCTCGACGTCGGCCTGCACGGCTACCCGAGCGCCCTCCTCGCCTGTGCCGGAGTCGCCGTCCTCCTCCTCGCCCTGACCTGGGCTGCCATCAGGCTCGATCCGCGCCTCCCCGGCGAGCGAGATGACCATGTCCGCTCGCGGAGCCCGCAGCTCACGTAGTCCCGCAGGGGCACGTCCAAATGGCTCGGATTGGGGGCGCCTCGACGCCTCCATTCCCCTGACGGGCTTTCTCGCCCGGAGCAGAATCCCTCTCCAGGAGCTCTGCCGCACAACCGGCGACGTACCCGTCGCCCCGGCGGCGCTTCGGAAGGGATCCGAGATGGGTCGCACGACCAAGCGCTTCGGCGCCGCCATCGCCATGACGGCAGCCATCGGTCTCGCCACCGCGACAACAGCGGCGGCTCACGAGTGCTACAACGCCAGCCGCTCCGACAAGGGCAACACACAGGCCGGCGCCAACTCCAACGCGTGGTTCACGCTCGTGGTGGCCGACGCCATCGGCGGTGACGTCGCGGACGGTGTGCTCACACCCGAGCAGGGCGAATGCGTCCTCGCCGCATACGAGGCGAGCGGCGCGCCGTCCTCCTTCACCATCAAGACCGTCGCCGGGAAGGACGGTGTCGTCGGTGGTCCCAACAACGCCGACGGCCATGGCATCGACCACGTCTTCGCTGCCTACGGTGACGTCATTGGTGGCGCGTACGCCGGGTGCGGCGCCGGAGGTCCCGGCTGACCGGACGTGACTCTTGACCTGGGCGGGTCACCCAACCCCTCGTCGGTGGCCCGTCCAGCCCGTCCAGCCCGTCCAGCCGGTCCGAGCCGCGGGAAGTGAGCGGACGGCATACGGGCACGTAGTCTTGGCTCTTGTGGCAACCGACTTCCAGCAAGAGATCAAAGACCTGCGCACGACGATGACGTCGGTGCGTGACGTCACCGACCTGAGCGCGCTCGAGGCGACGATCGCCGACCTCGAGCAGCAGGTGGCGGCACCCGACCTCTGGGACGACCAGGAGAAGGCGCAGGTCGTCACCTCCGCGCTCTCTCGCGCCAAGTCCGAGTACGAGCGCGTCACCGGCATGGACACCAAGGTCGACGACCTCGAGGCGCTGGTCGAGATGGGCCAGGAGGAGAACGACGCCGAGACCCTGGCGGAGGCCGAGAGGGAGCTCAGGGCCGTCAAGAAGGCCGTCGGCGAGCTCGAGGTCCGCACGCTGCTCAGTGGCGAGTGGGACGAGCGCTCCGCCGTCGTGACGATCCGCGCGGGCGCCGGTGGCGTCGACGCCGCGGACTTCGCCGAGATGCTCATGCGCATGTATCTGCGCTGGGCCGAGCGGCACGGCTACCCGACCAAGGTCATGGACACGTCCTACGCAGAGGAGGCCGGGATCAAGTCCGCGACCTTCGAGGTCAACGTGCCCTATGCGTTCGGCAACCTCTCGGTCGAGGGCGGCACCCACCGCCTCGTCCGGATCAGCCCGTTCGACAACCAGGGTCGTCGCCAGACGAGCTTCGTCGCGGTCGAGGTCATCCCGCTCATCGAGGGCACCGACAGCATCGAGATCCCCGAGAACGACCTCAAGATCGACGTCTTCCGCTCCTCCGGCCCGGGCGGTCAGTCCGTCAACACCACCGACTCCGCCGTGCGCATGACCCACCTCCCCACGGGCACCGTCGTGTCGATGCAGAACGAGAAGTCGCAGATCCAGAACCGCGCCGCAGCCCTGCGCGTCATGCAGTCCCGGCTGCTCCTGCTCAAGCGCGCCGAGGAGGCCGCCGTCAAGAAGGAGATGGCCGGAGACGTCAAGGCGAGCTGGGGCGACCAGATGCGCTCCTACGTCCTCAACCCCTACCAGATGGTCAAGGACCTCCGCACCGAGTACGAGACCGGCAACCCGACCGCCGTCTTCGACGGTGACATCGACGGCTTCATCGAGGCCGGCATCCGCTGGCAGATCGCCCAGCGCAAGGCTGCTGAGTGAGTCCCGCTGCGGGACAGTGAGATTCGAGACCACCGATGACGTATGCCGTGGAGCTCCCCGCTGACGGACCGGCGGACTGGACGGAGTGGTCGGCGGCGCTGGCGCTGCGGATCCGGGGCCTTGCCGAGGGAGAGGACGTCGTCGTCTCGCTCCCCTCGCTGGCGCGACCGCACCTCGTGCGCAAGAGCCGGTTCCTCGGGATCATCCCGGCCGTCCATGAGGACACCTGGCCGTGGGCGCGCGTACGGCGCGACGACGACCACGCCGTCGCCGAGCTCGTGGGCAGCGAGAGCTTCGGCGGTGAGCTCCTCCTGTCGGACGCCGAGGAGGCCCAGGTCGATGCGCTCGGCTGGCGCCGTCCGAGTCACGACGAGATCGAGGCGCGGGTCTGGTCGCGGTGGTTCCCCGACGACGTCGCGGTGTCGGGCTACCTGCCGGCGTCTGATGCAGCGGCAGCGGCTGCGCTCGTGACCCGCACGCTGCGCGAGCTCTTCGTCACCGACGTCTGAGCGGTCGCTCAGACACACACGCGCCGCGGGGGAATGGGGCCTGCGCACATGGGACTGCGGGTGGTGCCCGAGGATGCTGAGCGCTATGCGCCCGACAATGACGTCTCCTCGCGCGGTCCTCGCCACCCTGACCGCCCTCGCAGCCACCGCCGCTCTCGTGGCCGCCGCACCAGCGGCCACCGCTGACAAGCCGGGTGGCGGACACTGCGCCCGCCAGGGCAAGATCGCGATCCCCGGAGCCGAGAAGCAGAAGGTCTCCTGCCTCGACGACCTCACGACCGCAGGCACGGTGCCGTCCGGTCACAGCAGGGCCGCCGACTTCGCCGGCCTCCACACACCCGGCACGGTCAACCCGACGGGGGTGCCCGGCATACAGATCGACGGCTACTTCCCCGACACGTCGACGACGAACACCAACAACGGCTGGAACCACGACAGCCAGTTCGTCATCCGCATCCCCGACGACTGGAACGGCGGGCTCGTCATCACCGGTGCCCCGGGCAACCGCACGCAGTACGCCAACGACTTCATCTGGTCGGACTGGGTCCTCGCGCAGGGCTATGCGTTCGCGAGCACCGACAAGGGCAACATGGGGCTGCGCTTCTACGACGACGGCTCGGAGCCGGGCGGCAGTGTGCGCGAGTGGAACTCACGCGTCACCGAGCTCACCCTCGCCGCCAAGCGCGTCGTCAAGCAGGTCCGGGCCAAGGCGCCGCAGCGCACCTGGATGGCCGGCATCTCCAACGGTGGCTACCTCGTCCGCTGGCAGCTCGAGAACCGCCCCGACCTCTACGACGGCGGGCTCGACTGGGAGGGCACGCTTCTGCGCGCCGACGGACCGAACCTCCTCACCTACCTGCCGACCGCGCTCAGGCACTACCCCGCGTATGCCGCGACCGGTAGTCCCGCGGCCCACGCTGCGATGATCGCGGCCGGCTTCGCACCCGGCAGCGAGTTCCTCTGGCCGTTCCACCACACCGTCTACTGGGACCTCACCCAGCGGATCTACCGCGAGGAGTTCGACCCCAGCTTTGATGGTGCGACTGACGCGGGGACGCCCTACTGCGCGAGCGGGACTCCCCAGTGCGACGCCGACTACGACTACGCCAGCCGCCCCGCCGCGGTGAAGGAGGCCATGCGGTCGGTGGAGCTCACGGGAGACATCGGCAAGCCGCTCATCACGGTGCACGGTGACCTGGACACCCTCCTGCCGATCGGGACCGACTCCGACGTCTACGAGCAGCTCGTCGACGACGCCGGCCGTGGCGTCGACCACCGCTACTACCGGGTCGAGGACGGCACCCACACCGATGCACTTGTCCCGGCGTTCCCGGACCGGCTCCGCCCGCTCCTGCCCTGTGCCCGCGCCGGGTTCGACGCGCTCACGGCGTGGGTCGAGGACGGGAAGGCACCGCCGGCCGATGCGACCGTGCCGCGCCCGACGTCGGGGGACCTGCTCCACACCTGCGCCCTCTGACGAGCTTCTCGGGCGCGAGGGGCATCGGGCGCCGGATGTCCTCTCCGTGCCGCGGGCGCGCCGTTCTGCTCGGGGGTGTCCCCGGGCCACAGGTCCGGAACCTATGCTCGACGGGCACCCTTCCCCGAGCCGTGAGGCCTGACCCCAGCGCATGATTCGCTTCGACAACGTCACCAAGGTCTATCCGAGGTCGACCCGCCCCGCGCTCGTCGACGTCTCGGTCAACGTCGAGCGCGGCGAGTTCGTCTTCGTCGTCGGCCCCTCGGGGTCCGGCAAGTCCACGATGCTCCGGCTGGCCCTGCGCGAGGAGAAGGCGACCTCCGGCGCGGTCCTCGTCGCCGGTCAGGACCTCGGGACCCTGTCGGCCCGCAAGGTCCCACGCTTCCGGCGGGGGATCGGCGCCGTCTTCCAGGACTTCCGGCTCCTCCCCGGCAAGACCGTCGACCAGAACGTCGCCTTCGCGCTCCAGGTCATCGGCAAGCCGACGTCGGCCATCCGCCAGCTCGTGCCCGAGACCTTGGAGATGGTCGGGCTCGAGGGCAAGGGCAAGCGCCTCCCGCACCAGCTCTCTGGTGGCGAGCAGCAGCGCGTCGCCATCGCCCGGGCGGTCGTCAACAAGCCGCAGATCCTCCTGTGCGACGAGCCGACCGGAAACCTCGACCCCAAGATCAGCCTCGACATCGTGCACCTGCTCGACCGGATCAACCGCGCGGGCACGACCATCGTCATGGCGACGCACGACGCGGACACCGTCAACGAGATGCGTCGCCGGGTCGTCCAGCTCGACGACGGCGTGGTCGTGCGCGACGCCGAGGACGCGACCTACCTGGCTCTGGAGGTGGACAAGTGAAGGCCGGCTTCATCGCGGGCGAGGTCTGGTCGGGACTGCGCCGCAACCTCTCCATGGCGCTCTCGGTCATCCTCGTGACGATGGTGTCGATGTTCCTGCTCGGCATGGGCCTGCTGGCCCAGAAGCAGGCCGACACGATGAAGGGCTACTGGTACGACCGGATCCAGGTTTCGATCTACCTGTGCGCCGAGTCCTCCCTCCAGCCCAACTGCCAGGGCCAGGCCGCGACCACGGCCCAGGAGGAGAGCATCGAGAACCAGCTCCGGGCCATGCCCGAGGTCAAGGAGGTCTTCCACGAGTCGGAGGCCGAGGCCTTCGAGCGCTTCAAGGAGCAGTTCCGCAACAGCCCGATCACCGGCAACGTCCAGCAGGGTGACATCCCGCAGAGCTTCCGCGTCCAGCTCGGCGATCCGACGAAGTATGCCGTCGTCACGAGCCAGTTCGAGCGCGCACCGGGCGTCGCGAGCGTCCAGGACCAGGAGAAGGTCCTCAAGCGCTTCTTCCAGATCATCAACTGGATCACCGTCTTCTCGGTCTTCCTCGCCGGCCTCATGGTCATCTGCGCGACCCTGCTCATGGCGACGACGATCCGTCAGGCGGCGTTCATCCGGCGACGCGAGATCGGCATCATGCGGCTCGTGGGAGCGTCCAACTGGACCATCCGGATGCCGTTCATCATCGAGATGCTCGTGGTCGCCACGCTCGGAGTGGGGCTGGCGGTCGGTGCGTTGTGGCTGGGCCTGCGGCTGATCTTCAACCTCGGCTTCAACCAGGTCGTGCTCAACCAGGCCCTCATCGGGGCGGGCGACGTCTGGTCGCTGACACCGTGGCTCTTCGGCGGCGTCATCCTCATCGCGGTCCTCACGAGCGTGGTCACCCTGCGCCGCTATCTGCGGGTCTGAGCCATTCCCGCCACTGCGTCCGCACCCGCCAATCGCCTGCGGGCCGCCCCTCGCGTCCGCGACAATGGTCGAGTTCCCGAACACCTCTGCAGACCCAGGAGAGACGACGGGCAGGAGAACCTCCCGGCGGGGGAGGTTCCATTCGGAGGTGACTCGTGTTACCAATGGTGACTATGTGGCGAACCCCTGCGCCTCGATCCGCTTCCGTTCGCCGGTATGCCGGTGTGTCGGTGGCGCTCGCGTGCTCCCTGGCCCTCGTGGCTCCCGTCTCGGCGCTCCAGGGCGCTGACCCCGACCCCGGTCAGCAGAAGCGCAAGGTCGACTCGCAGATCAACCAGCTGCGCGAGGATCTCAGCGAGACCAACTCCAGCCTGGCGGCGGCATACACCGCACTGCAGGCGACGCAGGCCAGGCTGCCGGCCGCCCAGGCCGCGCTGACCCGGGCGCAGGGCGCCGCAGCCCGCGCCGAGACCGCCAACGCGATGGCGACCCAGGAGCTCGAGGTCGCCCGGGCCAACGAGACCAAGGCGCAGGACGAGCTGACGTCCACGACCACGCAGATCCGCGAGAGCCGCGACGAGGTGGCGCAGTTCGCCGCACAGATCTACCAGGAGCAGGGCTTCGGCGAGTTCGACATGGCCATGACGTCGACGAGCCCGCAGCAGTTCGCCGACCGCATCGCCCTCATCGGCACGGTCATGGACCTGCAGGGCCAGTCGATGGTGGCGCTCGCGACGGCCAGGGCCAGCCAGACGGCGCAGGAGGACCACCTGTCGGCGCTGCGCGTCGACTCCGAGAAGGCCAAGCGCAAGGCCGAGGCATCCCTGGCGGCCGCCAACGCCGCCCGCGACGAGGCCACCGCCGCCAAGACGGCGCTCGACGCCCTGGCTGCCAAGCAGACCAGCCAGGCAGCCACCGTCAGGGCCCAGTCGATCGCCGAGAAGGCCAGGCTCGCTCAGATGCAGGCCGAGTCGGCGCGCCTCAGCTCGGTCATCAAGGCCCGGGCCGCCGCCGCCCTCAAGGCCGCGCGCATCGCTGCCGCAGCCAACGCTCGCGCCAAGGCCGCGGCTGCGGCACGAGCGGCTTCGGCACGTGCGGCTGAGGCACGGGCCGCGGCTGCGGCCGCCGCGGCGGATCGCGCGGCACGCAACAACAGCAACCGGCCGGCACCTCGAGGGCCGGCTGCCCCGCCGCCACCACCGCCACCGCCCAGCGGCGGTCCGCTCAGTGCTCCGAGCGGAGGCCGGATCAGCTCCGAGTTCGGCATGCGCTTCCACCCGATCCAGCGCGAGTGGCGGCTGCACAGCGGCCGTGACTACGCAGCGCCCTGCGGCACCCCGGTCAAGGCGGCGGCTGCGGGCACCATCATCGAGTCGGGCTACAACTCCGGCTACGGCAACCGCGTCATCGTCGACCACGGGGTCATCAACGGCGTGCACCTCACGACGACCTACAACCACCTGGAGCGGATCCGGGTCGGTTCGGGTGGGGTCTCGCGGGGCACCGTCGTCGGCTACGAGGGCTCGACCGGCAACTCCACCGGCTGCCACCTCCACTTCGAGGTCTACGAGGACGGCACCTTCGTCGACCCGCGCAACTACCTCTGACCGCGTCGGCGCTTCGGGCGGGACGGGCGACGCGGCGGGTGCGGGGCAAAGGCACGCGCGCCCACGGCATACGCTGCAGTAGCGTGTCGCACTGACTCGAGGGAGGTGAGCGTCGTGGCACAGGCCAACAAGAAGAAGAGCGCCAAGGTCGACGACGGGCGCAAGCTCATCGCGAGCAACAAGAAGGCACGACACGACTACCTCATCGAGGACACGTTCGAGGCCGGGCTCGTGCTCATGGGCACCGAGGTCAAGGCCCTGCGCATGGGTCGCGCGACGCTCGTCGACGGGTGGGCCAGCTTCAGCGGTGACGAGCTGTTCCTCGAGGGCGTCCACATCCCCGAGTACCTCTCCGGCTCCTGGACCAACCACACGCCGCGGCGTCGACGCAAGCTCCTGCTCAACCGCAAGGAGCTCGACCGCATCGCCCACAAGACCCGCGAGAGCGGTCACACGATCGTCCCGCTGCAGCTCTACTTCAAGGACGGCCGCGCCAAGGTGGAGATCGCCATCGCCAAGGGCAAGAAGGAGTACGACAAGCGCCAGACGTTGCGGGAACGTCAGGATCGTCGTGAGACCGAGCGCGCGCTCGGCACGAGCAGGGGGTAGTTCGTGAGGGGTCGGCTTCGGACCTGGGGGGTTGGCCTCGGTGCCATGGCAGTGGTGGTGCTCGGCTGCGTCCCGGTGGGAGCGGCCCTGGCAGCGCCCGTCGGTGGCGCGCAGTCACCCTCCTCTCTCGTCGGCTTCGTGCCGATGGACGACGACGCCACCCGCTTCAACGTCTCGTATGCCGTGCAGCCGGACGGGTCGATGCAGGTCACCCAGCGCATCCGCTGGGACTTCCCCGAAGGGGAGGAGCGCCACGGCATCTATCGCACGATCCAGGTGCGCGCCGGCTACCAGGAGTCCACGACCCAGTACCGCCACTACGAGCTCTCCGACGTCGAGGTCAGCTCGCCGACCGGGGCTCCGACGGACACCGACATCTCGGACTTCGGGGCCTACGAGCAGGTGCGCATCGGCAACGCCGACGAGACCGTCGAAGGGGTGCACGACTACGTCCTGTCCTACACGCTCGACAACGTCGTCAACGACATCGGTGACGGGACCGCCGAGCTCTACTACAACCACATCGACCCCTCCAACGAGTACGTCTACCGCGACGTGAGCGCCGAGGTCACGGGGCCGGTCCCCGCCACCAAGGTCGCCTGCTACTACGGCGCGCTCCAGGAGGACACGACCTGCACCGGGACCGCAGGGGCGACGTCGAGGTTCACCGTCCCCGACATCGCACCCGGTCAGGGGGCGACGATCGTCGTCTCGTGGCCGCGCACGGCCTTCGGTGACCTCACCCCCGACCTGCGTGATGCCGAGTCCGACGGCGGTTTCGGTGGAGGTTATGGGGACCCCGGGCCCTCCCTCAGCCCGGACCAGCAGAAGTACCTCGGGGCAGCACTGGCCGGTGGCGGCGTGCTCATCCCGTTGCTCGCCGGCGGTCTCATGGGGCTGCTCGTCTGGACTCGCGGACGCGACGAGGTGTATGCCGGACTGACCCCGGGACTCTCGCCCGGCGCTGGTGAGAGCGTGCCGGTGGTGCGGGGGAGCGCCCCCACCGTGGCGGTGCAGTTCACGCCTCCGGCGGGAGTCCAGCCGGGAATGGTCGGCACGATCATGGACGAGAAGGCCGACGTCGTCGACGTCACGGCCACTCTCATCGACCTGGCCGTCCGAGGGCACCTCACCCTCACGGCCGAGGAGAGGGGGCGCTTCCGCAGCGACGACTGGATCCTGCGCCGGGCCACGCCGCCGGCCGGCGCCGCGGCCCTGGCCCCCTACGAGCAGCAGCTGCTCGACGGCGTGTTCGCCTCCGGTGACGAGACCCGGCTCTCCGCCCTCAAGAACACCTTCGCCGGCACCCTCAAGCAGGTGCAGGCGCTGATGTACACCGAGGCGGTCCAGCGCCACTGGTTCCGTCGGTCACCCGATGCGCAGCGCTCCGCGTGGAGCGGCCTCGGCATCGTCCTGCTCGTCCTCGGTGCCCTCGCCCTGTTCTTCCTGACCTCGACGCTCGGTGAGCTCGGCGGCGGTGGTCTCGTGGCCATGGGCTGGGTCTTCGGCGTCGGCCTCGTCGTCGCCGGCCTCGTCGTCCAGGCCCTGGGCCGCCGAATGGCCTCCCGCACGGCGCAGGGCAGCGCGGTGCTCGCCCAGGCGAGAGGTTTCGAGCAGTACATCGCGACGGCCGAGGCCAACCAGATCCGGTGGGAGGAGGCCCAGGACGTCTTCTCGAAGTTCCTGCCCTACGCCATCGTCTTCGGGCTCGCCGATCGCTGGGCCACGGTCTTCGAGGAGGTGGCGTCGGCCGCCGCCGCGGCGGGCCACGTCATCGCCGCCCCCACCTGGTACCTCGGACCGATGACCGCTTGGAACTTCGGCCACGTCGCCACGAGCATGGACTCGTTCTCGACGCAGGCCGCCGGGACCTTCGTCTCCACCCCCGGCTCGTCCGGCGGCTCGGGGCTCGGCGGGGGCGGCTTCTCCGGCGGTGGTGGGTTCTCCGGCGGTGGCGGTGGCGGGGGTGGCGGCGGCTCCTGGTAGCCGCTCGTCAGGTGGAATCGCATATTTCGCGGTGCGCGCTCAGTTGCTCCTTCGTCGCAAACGCGCGCATCGCGAAATATGCGATTCCACCCGCACGGGGGTGGTCGGCGCTCTGTCACTGTGATGGGCTGGGTGGCATGACCAAGAAGATCGCGTTCCTGACCGCACCCGAGGGCATCGAGCGGGTTGAGCTCACCGACCCCTGGGACTCCGTGTCCGACGCCGGGCACTCAGCCACGCTGCTGAGCACCGAGCCGGGCACCGTGCAGACCTTCGACCACCTCGACAAGGCGGAGACCCGCCCGGTCGACGGCCTCGTCTCGGAGGCGTCGGTCGACGACTTCGACGCTCTCGTGCTTCCCGGCGGCGTCGCCAATCCGGATGCGCTGCGCATGGATGAGGACGCCGTGGCCTTCGTCAAGGCGTTCGTCGAGTCGGGCAAGCCCGTGGCCGCCATCTGCCATGCGCCGTGGACCCTGATCGAGGCAGGCGTGGTCGAGGGGCGGACCCTCGCCTCCTGGCCCAGCCTCCAGACCGACCTCCGCAACGCCGGGGCCACGTGGCAGGACGAGGAGGTCGTCGTCGACGGCAACCTCATCACCAGCCGCAACCCCGACGACATCCCCGCATTCACCAAGGCGCTGCTCGACGCGCTCGGCTGAGGCCCCTTCGAGGCAGGAAGGCCGGTCACCCTCTGGGGTGACCGGCCTTTGCTGCAGGGGACTCAGTTCTTGAAGGCGTCCTTGGCCTTCTCGCCGGCCTGCTTCAGGTCCGCCTTGGACTGGTCGGTGCGACCCTCGGCCTCGAGGCGCTCGTTGTCGGTCGCCTTGCCGGTGCCCTCCTTGGCCTTGCCACTGAGGTCGTCCTTCATGTTCTCGATCTTGTCTCCGATACCCATGGTGAGTCTCCTTGGTTGTGCGGATGGTGATCTGCACCGAGCCAGCGCCGCGTCTTGACGCTTCGGTGCCCTTTCAGGCTAGACCCTTCAGGACGATCAGAAGGTCTCCGCCCTCGACCTGTTGGTGACCACCGATGGCGAGGCGTTCGACGGTGCCAGCGCTCGGCGCGGTGATGCTGGCCTCCATCTTCATGGCCTCGATCGTCGCCACCACGTCGCCGACCTCCACCTCGGCGCCCTCGGCGACCACTGGGGTGACGACCCCGGCAAAGGGGGCGGGCACGTGCCGGGGGTTGCCCGGCTCGGCCTTCTCGGCGGCCTTGACGTCGACCTTGACCGCGCTGTCGCGGACGGTGATCGGGCGGAACTGGCCGTTGAGAGTGCACATGACCGTGCGCATGCCCTTGGCGTCGGCGTCGCCGATCGACGACACCCCGAGGAGCAGTCGCTTGCCGGCCTCGATCTCGACCTCGTACTCACGCCCCTGGTCGAGCCCGTGCAGGAACTCGACCGTTCCGAGCACCGAGAGGTCGCCGTAGCGCTCCCTCGACGTCAGGTAGTCCTGGGTGGGTCCGGGGAAGAGCAGCTCGTTGAGTGCGCCGCGCGGTGTGACGTCGAGGGCCTGCTCCTGCTCGGGCGTCAGGTCGGTCACGCGCGGCTTGCGCCCGCGTCCCTGGAGGGCCTTGGTGCGGAACGGCTCGGGCCAGCCTCCGGGAGGATCGCCGAGCTCACCCTCGAGGAAGCCGATGACAGAGTCGGGGATGTCGTACTTCGTGGGGTTCTCCTCGAAGTCGTCCGGGTCGGCTCCGGCTCCGACCAGGGCCAGCGCGAGGTCGCCGACGACCTTGCTGCTCGGGGTGACCTTGACGAGGTTGCCGAGGATGCGGTTCGCGGCGGCATACATGTTCTCGATGTCCTCGAACCGGTCACCGAGCCCGAGGGCGATCGCCTGCTGGCGCAGGTTCGAGAGCTGGCCTCCGGGGATCTCGTGGAAGTACACCCGGCCGGTGGGGGAGGGCAGGCCGGACTCGAAGGGGGCATAGAGCTGACGCACGGCCTCCCAGTAGGGCTCGAGCGCGAAGACGTGGTCGATGTCCAGCCCTGTGGTCCGGTCCGTGCCGTCCGTGGCGGCGACGAGGGCCGACAGGGACGGCTGGCTCGTGGTCCCCGCCATGGCGGCGCAGGCGGCGTCGACCGCGTCCACGCCGGCGTCGATGGCGGCGAGGAGCGTGCCGACCTGCCCACCGGCCGTGTCGTGCGTGTGGAGGTGCACGGGCAGGTCGAAGCGCTCGCGCAGGGCCGTGACGAGCGTGCGCGCGGCGGGTGCGCGCAGCAGCCCGGCCATGTCCTTGATCGCGAGCACGTGAGCGCCGGTCTCGACGATCTGCTCCGCGAGCCGGAGGTAGTAGTCGAGCGTGTAGAGCTGCTCGGCGGGGTCGCTGAGGTTGCCGGTGTAGCAGAGGGCGACCTCGGCGACGGCGGTGTCCGTGGCGAGCACGGCCTCGACCGCGGGACGCATCTGGCTCACGTCGTTGAGCGAGTCGAAGATCCGGAAGATGTCGAGACCGGTGCGGGCCGCCTCCTGGACGAAGACGTCGGTGACCCGGGTCGGGTAGGGCGTGTAGCCGACGGTGTTGCGTCCCCGCAGGAGCATCTGGAGCGGGATGTTGGGCATGGCCTCGCGCAGGAGGGCGAGCCGCTCCCAGGGGTCCTCGCTGAGGAACCGCAGGCCGACGTCATAGGTCGCTCCGCCCCACGCCTCCATCGACAGCAGCTCGGGGGTGAGACGGGAGACGTGGCCGGCGACGTGGAGCAGGTCACGGGTGCGCATCCGGGTCGCGAGCAGCGACTGGTGGGCGTCCCGGAACGTCGTGTCGGTCACGGCGACGTCGGTGCGCTCGCGCAGCTGGCGTGCGAACTGCGCCGGACCGACCCGCTGCAGCAGGTCACGTGAGCCGGGCGGCACGGGGGCGACGAGGTCGAGCGCCGGCAGCTTGGTGCGCGGCCTGACCCTGGCACGGGCCGGGCCGTGCGGCTGGTTGACGGTGACGTCCGCGAGATAGGTGAGCAGCTTGGTCCCGCGGTCGGCCGGGGTGCGGGCGGTGAGGAGCCCGGGACGCTCGTCGATGAACGACGTGGTGGCCTCGCCTGCCTGGAACTCCGGGTCGGCGAGGACTCCCTCGAGGAAGCGGATGTTGGTGGAGACACCGCGGATCCTGAACTCCGCCAACGCCCTTCGCGCCCGGCGCACTGCCATGGGGAAGCTCCGACCACGACAGGTGAGCTTGACGAGCATCGAGTCGAAGTGGGCCGACACCTTCGCACCGACGAAGACCGTGCCACCGTCGAGCCGCACCCCACCACCCCCGGCGGAGCGATAGACCGTGATCGTGCCGGCGTCGGGGCGGAACCCGTTGGAGGGGTCCTCGGTCGTGATCCGGCACTGCAGGGCGAACCCACGGACGACGATGTCCTCCTGCCGCAGGTCGAGGTCCTCGAAGGTCTCGCCCGAGGCGATCCGCAGCTGGGAGACGACGAGGTCGATGTCGGTGACCTCCTCGGTGACGGTGTGCTCGACCTGGATGCGCGGGTTCATCTCGATGAAGACGTAGCGACCGTCCTTGCCGAGGAGGAACTCGACGGTGCCGGCGTTGACGTAGCCGATCTCGCGCGCGAAGCGCACAGCGTCGGCGCACATCTGCTCGCGCACGGCGGGGTCGAGGTTGGGTGCCGGAGCGATCTCGACGACCTTCTGGTGACGCCGCTGCACCGAGCAGTCGCGCTCGAAGAGGTGAAGGATGCCCGTGTCACCGTTGGTCGTCCCGGTGCCGTCACTGAGGATCTGGACCTCGATGTGCCGCGGGTCGACGACGGCTTCCTCGATGTAGAGCGTGGGGTCGCCGAACGCCGCGTCGGCCTCGCGCTGAGCCGCCTCGAGAGCGTCGCGCAGCTGGGCCGGGTCGGCGACCCGTCGCATGCCTCGGCCACCGCCACCGGAGACGGCCTTGACGAAGCACGGGAAGCCGATGTCCGCGGCGGCCGCCTCGAGCGCGTCGAGGTCGGTCCCGGCCTCGGACCCGCGCAGGGTCGGCAGCCCCGCCGCGCGCGCGGCAGCGATGGCCTTGGACTTGTTGCCGGTGAGATGGAGGACCTCGGGCGGCGGACCGACGAAGGTGATGCCGTGGGCGGCGCACTCCTCGGCGAGGAGCGGGTTCTCGGACAGGAACCCGTAGCCCGGGTAGATCGCGTCGGCGCCGCAGTCGAGGGCGACGCGAACGATGCTCTCGTGGTCGAGGTAGGCCCGGACCGGGTGACCCTCCTCGCCGATCTGGTAGGACTCGTCGGCCTTGAGCCGGTGCTCGGAGTTGCGGTCCTCGTGAGGGAAGACGGCGACCGTCTTGGCCCCCAGCTCGGTAGCCGCGCGGAAGGCCCGCACGGCGATCTCACCTCGGTTGGCGACGAGGACCTTGCGGAACACGGCATACCTCCAGCTGGGACGAGAAACGTGCCTCGATCGTAGTGACCGCTCACGGGGTGAGACGGTCTGCTCAGAGTCCGGACCTGTTCGCGCTCTCGACGCCTGCGGTTCACCGCGGCGGGCCAGGGTGAACGCCATGCCACGTATGCCGTTCGCCCGCCCAGCCGTCCTCCTCTCCGCCCTGCTCGGCGCCGGTCTCGTCACCGGCCCGGTCGCCTCTGCCTCCGTGACGACGATCTCCCCGGAAAGCGTGAGCGCCTCCGCCGCACCGGCACCACGCTCGAGCGTGCAGCCGCTGGAGCGAGCCCACGCGCACAACGACTACGAGCACGAGCGCCCGCTGCTCGACGCCATCGACCACGGCTTCACCTCGGCCGAGGCGGACGTCTGGCTCGTCGACGGCGAGCTCTACATCGGGCATGACGGTCCGGACCTCAGCCGCACCCTGGCCGACACCTATCTCGAGCCGCTGGCCCAGCGTTTCCGTGAGAACGGCGGCGCCATCCACCCGCAGTGGCGCGACGACTTCCGCCTCCTCATCGACGTCAAGAGCAACGGTGCCGCCGCGTGGCCGGTCATCGACCGGCAGCTCGCGGCATACCCGCAGCTCTTCTCGGCCTCCCGCCAGGGGCGAGTGCACGAGCGCGCCGTGACCGCGGTCATCTCCGGCAACCGCGACCTCGCCGCGATGCAGGCTGCGACGACCCGCTTCTCGTTCTACGACGGTCGGATGAGTGACCTCGGTGGGCCGCTGGATGCGGGCATCGTGCCGCTCATCAGCGACAACTGGACGAAGTTCTTCACCTGGCAGGGTGTCGGCGAGATGCCGGCGGGGGAGCGTGCCAGGCTCCACGAGATCGTCGCCACCGCCCACGCCAACGGCCAGGAGGTGCGCTTCTGGGCCACGCCGGACCTCGCCCTGCCCAACCGCGAAGCCCTGTGGCGAGAGCTCGTCGCGGCTGACGTCGACGTCCTCAACACGGACGACCTCGCCGGACTGCAGCGCTTCCTCCTCGCCGAGGACCCGGCCGAGCAGAGCGCCGCTCGCGCCGCCTGAGTCACGACGCGGCGGCGGCATCCTCGAGGATGTCGGGGGCGTTCTCGACGACCCACACCATGAGCGGGTTCAGCAAGGCGGCGAGCTCGAGCCCACGGGGAGTCAGGGAGTACTCGACATGCGGCGGCACGACCGGTCGCGCGTCACGCAGCACGAACCCGTCAGCCACCAGGGTCCGCAGGGTCTGCGCGAGCATCTTCTCGCTCACCCCTTCGGCGCGACGGCGCAGCCCGCTCCACCGCAGGGGCTCGCCGTCGCCGAGAGCCAGGAGCACCAGCAGGCCCCATTTGCTCATGACGTGGTCCAGGACGGTGCGGCTCGGGCAGCCCGCCGCAAAGACCGCGTCGGGGAAGAGCTCACGTAGTGGGGTACTCACCTTCATGTAGGTACCTTACTTGAAAGTGGGTACTAACTTCTGGGAAGTATGCCGTTGTGCCGGTCGTTCTCCGGGTGTCAGCACCACAGCCACCACCTCGAAAGGCCTCACCCATGACCACGATCCTCGTCACCGGCGCCACCGGAGCGCTCGGCCGCCTCGCCATCGACTCCCTGCTCGCCCGCGGCGTCGAAGGCTCTGATGTCGTCGCGCTCGTGCGGGACCCGGCCAAGGCCACGGCCCTCGCCGAACGAGGGGTCGAGCTGCGCGTCGGCGACTATGACGACCCGGCCTCGCTCGACGCCGCCCTCGTCGGGGTCGACCGGGTGCTCCTCATCTCGGGCAGCGAGGTCGGACAGCGCGTGGCCCAGCACCAGAACGTCATCGACGCCGCCACTGCCGCGGGCGTGTCCCTCGTCGCCTACACGAGCATCGTCCGGGCGGACTCCTCGCCGCTGGGTCTGGCCGCCGAGCACAAGGCCACCGAGGACGCGCTCGCGGCGTCCGGACTGCCGACGGTGCTCCTGCGCAACTCCTGGTACCTCGAGAACTACACCGGGCAGATCCCCGTGCAGCTCGAGCACGGTGCCGTCCTTGGTGCGGCCGGCGAGGGCCGGATCAGCGCTGCCACCCGGGCCGACTTCGCCGCTGCCGCGGCGGCGGTCGTCGCAGAGGACGGTCACGCGGGACAGGTCTACGAGCTCGGCGGCGACGACTCGTTCACGCTGGGGGAGTATGCCGCGGCGCTGTCGGAGCAGTCCGGCACGCCGGTCGCCTACCGCGACCTGTCCGTGGACGACTACGCCGGCGCGCTCGTCGACGCAGGTCTCCCAGAGGGCTACGCCCAGGTGCTGGCGTCGAGCGACGAAGGAATCAGGCAGGGTGCCCTCCTCACGGAGTCGGGGGACCTCTCCCGCCTCACCGGCCGCCCGACCACGACGCTGGCCGAGGCTCTGAAGTCGGCCCTGGCCTGATACTTCGCAGATGCCGGACACGGAATTGATTCGGGGGCGCCGCGCGTTGACGGGTAGAGTTCGACGACACAACTGAACAGCGTGGGATGAGCCCCCTCAGGGGGGTGATCGGTTTCGACATTGGTCGGCGGATCAAGGGAAGCGGGTCGAGGATGCACGGTTATCTCGTTAACGCTCCGTGCAAACCAATAGGTGCCGACTCAAAGCGCACCGACTTCGCCCTCGCCGCCTGAGCGAGCTCCGAAGTCCGTCAGCCTGAGCTAGATCTCGACTCAGTGCCTGGCGCCATCTAGAGAACTGGCTGCGTCACTCTTGTCGGGGGGTGGCGTGGGACTTAATCCGACTGGGCCTGTCAGGGAACGTGTGCGCGCGAGCCCTGGGGCCGAGAAAATCCACAGCGCACTGCACCCGGAGAAGCCTTGGTTTCCCGTCAGTGGACGCGGGTTCGATTCCCGCCACCTCCACCACCGTGGTCATCCCACGAACGTCGACACCCGGTTCGGGCGGCCCTGCCGCTCGGACCGGGTGTTCGTGTGTCCCGGACCGTCGGTGTGTGACGATCTCGTATGCCGTCCGCCGCCACCCAGCCCCCCGCGCCGCGCGACGAGGAGCGGGTCGGCACCCGTGACCTCGCGCAGTGGCGCACGGCCTCCGGACGCAGACTCGTCCGCCTCGTCGCCCGGGTGGCCGAGGTCCTGGCCCGGCTCCTGCGCTGGTCGGTGTCCAACATCGCTCTGCTGCTCACCGCCGGAGTGGGGCTCGCCCTCGTGTGGGGTCTCAGCGCAGTGACGGCAGAGGTCTATGAGAACGTCGTCGACCGCGACGGCATCTCGGTCATCGACCAGCCGGTGCTCGACGCCTCCGTGGAGGCCCGAACGCCGTTCCGGGCGGAGCTCGCCACCGACTTCACCGACGTCGGTGGACCGGTGGTCATGCCGATCCTCACGGTCATCGTCGCCGGCGGGCTCGCGCTCCTGTGGCGCCGATGGACACCGGTCGTCCTCATGGCCATCGCCAGTCTCGGGTCGCTGGCCATGACCGTGACGGGCAAGCAGCTCACCGGCCGAGCCCGCCCCCCTGAGTCGCTCGCCGTCCCCCCTTTCGAGACCTCACCGAGCTTCCCCTCGGGGCACACGCTCAACGCGACCGTCATCCTCGGGCTCACGGCATACCTGCTCGTCCTCTGGATCAACCGCCAGCGCTGGCGGGCGGTCGTCATCGTCCTGCTGGGCGCCGTCATCGTCGGGATGGGCCTGTCACGCGTGTTCCTCGGCCACCACTGGCTCACCGACGTCATCGCGGGGTGGGCGGTGGGCCTGGCGTGGCTGGCCAGTGTCATCACCGGGCACCGCGTCAAGATCACCCTCGACCGCCGACGCAGGCGCCGGGCCGACGGTCAGGGGCGGGTGCCGGACACGACGAGCATCTCGCACGGCCCGACGAAGCCCTCCGGCCCGTCGAACTGACCGAGGGCCTCCTCGATCTCCCGCCACGCACCGGCGCGAGCGGTGTCGTCGACGCCGGACAGCATCTGGTGCAGGGCGCCGAACGACTCCTGCTCGAAGCGGACGCACTCTGCGGCGTTTGCCATCCGCACCGGTGAGGGCACCGTCGTGACGGTCACGTCGACGAGTCCCGCCGCTGCGTACGCTGCCTCGGCCACACCGGGTCCGCCCAGGCTGAACGGTCCGGGCAGACCCGGGCCGGGGGCCGGCAGACCGGCGACCCTGCGGATGACCCCCACCGGGATCGAGAAGAAGCCGTTGCGGTCAGGTGTCGAGTAGATGATGGCCGAGACCCGGCCACCGGGCCGGAGCGTCCGACAGATCTCCTCGAGGGCGCGGACCCGGTCGGGGAAGTAGATGAGCCCGACCCGCGAGATGGCCGCGTCGACGCTGCCATCCGGCACGGCGGAGAGGTCCTCGCCGTCGGCCTCCAGGGTCGTGACGTTGGACAGTCCGGCCGCTGCGGCCTCGTCCGCCGTGAACCGGAGGATCGCGGGTGAGATGTCGGTCGCGAGCACGTGGCCGGAGCTGCCGACCCGGCGGGCGGCGGCGAGGGTCTGGCCTCCTGCACCGGCGGCGACGTCGAGGACGCGGGAACCCTCGGTGAGCCGGACGTCGTCGAGCATCTGCCCGGTGGCCGTCCCGAGCCACCTCTCGATCGAGGGGCCCCAGCGGTGCCAGGCCTCGGCTGCGTTCTCCCACTGGGCGCGGGTGGTGGTCTTGAAGGCGATGGGGTCGAAGGTGGTGGTCATGGTTCCTCCTGGTGTCGGGGTGGTGGGACGAGCGTGCGTCCCGGGACCCGTCCCCCTCCAGAACGCAAAGTGGACCGAAGTGGGCCAGTTTCTGGACCGCAGGCCCCTGGCGGGTCGACACTCGACAGGTGAAGGAGTACTCGCAGTACTGCCCGGTCGCCTTGGCCAGCTCGGTGTTCGCCGAGCGATGGACGCCGCTGATCATCCGGGAGCTCGTGCTGGGCGCCCGCCGCTTCAACGAGATCGACCGAGGGCTGCCGGGGATCTCGCGTTCTCTGCTCAAGCAGCGTCTCGAACACCTCGAGCGCAAGGGCGTCGTCCAGCGGGTCGCCGTGCCGGCGGGCCACGAGTACCAGCTCACGCCGGCAGGTCGAGACCTCGAGGGCGTCATCACGGCTGCCGGCGAGTGGGCGGTGCGCTGGATGTTCAGCGAGCCCGAGCCGCGGGAGGTCGACCCGGTCACCCTGACGTGGTGGATGTCGCGCCGCCTCGTGACCACGGAGCTGCCCGACCACCGCACGATCGTCGAGTTCGACTACACCGGAGAGGACCCGACCCGGATCTGGATGGTGATCGAGCGCCGCGAGACCTCGGTGTGCACCGACCCGCCCGGCTTCGACAACGACGTCGTGGTGACCACCGAACCGGTGGCGTTGATGCGAGTCTTCTCGGGCATCGTCACCTATCCGCACGCCCTCGCCGACGGCAGCCTGGCGCTGACCGGACCCTCACACCTGACCCGAGCGGTTCCGCGCTGGTTCGCGTGGAGCCCGTTCGCTCCGGCGGTGCGCCAGCGCCTTGGCCTCGACGCCTCACACCCGTGACGATCGTTCGGGACCGCGACCTCAGGGACTGCCCTCTGGACGCGTGACGCCGGCGATGTCGAGGGCCCACGCCTGACCGTCGCGACGGAACCCGAGCCGCTCGTAGTAGGCACCGACCATGGCGTCGGGGGTGCGGATGGTGCGCCACCCGTGGCCGGCGAACAGGCCACTGCGCCGCCACACGAACTCGCCCGGCGTGAAGTCCCGGTAGCGCTCGGTGACGTAGTCGAGCTCCACCTGACCGACACCGCCTCCCGCGCCGCGGACGACCACCACGCCGACGGTCTCGTGGCCGTGGACGACGAGGTAGGCATAGCGTTCGGCGGCCTCGGTGACGCCGCTGAAGCCAGGGTTGAACCTTTCGATGTCGTCGTGCTGGACCTCGAGGAAGTGCTGCAGGTAGGCGTCATGCTCCTCGACCTCGATGACGGTGAAGGCGCTCTCGTCGTTCCTCTCCCGCAACATCCTGGCGATGAACCAGAGGTTGATGGCCGCGAGCACGACGTTCATGGCGACCATCGGCCAGACGCCGAGGAAGGCGTTGAAGAACGTCAGGATGATGCAGGCGACCGTGTTGAGGACCCGCAGCCGCAGGATGCGCGCCTGGAGGAGCGAGAAGACGAGGAGAGCCGAGCCGAACCACCCGAGGGCGTCGAGCCAGCTCACGTGAGCGCCCACCGGACCGTGACGGTCGTCGTGATGGCCTGCGTCCCACCCTCGATCGGCATCGAGGCGTCAAAGCTGGCCGACCGGGCCATCATCGGGCGCGGCCGGTTGTCGTCGGGGCCGCCCTCGTGGATGTGGATGACCTTGCCGAGCTCGGTGCCCGCGAGACGAGCGAACTGCGTGGCCCGGGTGTGGGCATCGGCGAACGCGGCGTCGCGGGCGGAGGCGACGGCGTCCGCGGTCTGGTCGGCCCCCATCTCGATGCCGTCGACGGCGAGCGCGTCACCGGCCGCACCAGCGAGGGCCTGGAGGAGGTCGCCGACCCGATCCCGGTCGCGGACGGTGAGCCGGAATGCCTGGTATGCCGTGTAGCCGATGACCTTGCGCCCGTTCTGGTCGTGCCGCGGATGGATACCGACGTCATCGGTGCGTCGGTCACGGGGCTCGACGCCGTGGTCGGACGCCGCCTGCAGGGCCGCAGCGGTGCGGTTCGACGACTCCGTCAGGGCGGAGGCGACGTCGCGGGCGTCGCACTGCACCCGGGCGCGCACGATGACGAGGTCGGGGACGACGTGGTGGGCCCCGTGGCCGGTGACTTCGACGTGGTCGGTCATGCTCGCAACTCTAGGTCCGCGCAGCCGCCTCGTGACCCACGGAGCGGGAGGTCCGGCTGTGGCGGGTCGATGAAGTCGAACTGGCGAGTAGCAGGTTGAATCGTCTCCATGGCCGCCCTTCCCTCTGCTGCGAACTCCGTCACCGTCCGCCTCATCGTCCCCGCCAGAGCCACCGCCGTGAGCGAGCTCACCAGCGTGGTCGAGCAGGCCGGGGGAGTCGTCACCGGTCTCGACGTCACGGCCTCGGGCCACGAGCGGATCCGCGTCGACGTGACCCTCATGACCCGCGACCCGGGCCACGCCGACGAGATCGTCGAGCGCATGCGGACGGTCGAGGGCGTCGAGATCGGCAAGGTGTCGGACCGCACCTTCCTCATGCACCTCGGCGGCAAGCTGAGCATCGAGTCCAAGGTCCCGATCCGCAACCGTGACGACCTGTCCCTCATCTACACCCCCGGTGTCGCGCGCGTCTGCCTGGCGATCGCCGCGAACCCGGAGGACGCCCGCCGCCTCACGATCAAGCGCAACACCGTCGCCGTCGTCACCGACGGCACCGCGGTCCTCGGTCTGGGCGACATCGGCCCGCTCGCCGCGCTCCCCGTCATGGAGGGCAAGGCAGCCCTCTTCAAGCGGTTCGCCGACATCGACGCGTTCCCGATCTGCCTCGACACCACCGACACCGAGGAGATCATCACGGCGGTCAAGGCGATCTCGCCGGTCTTCGCGGGCATCAACCTCGAGGACATCTCGGCGCCGCGCTGCTTCGAGATCGAGGCACGCCTGCGCGAGGAGCTCGACATCCCGGTCTTCCACGACGACCAGCACGGCACCGCGATCGTCTGCCTCGCCGCCATGCGCAACGCGCTCGCCGTCGTCGGCAAGAGGCTCGAGGACGTCACCCTCGTCATGAGTGGCGCCGGCGCTGCCGGCACCGCGATCCTCAAGCTGCTTCTGTATGCCGGCCTGCGCAACGTCGTCGTGGCCGACTACTACGGCGTCATCCACAAGGACCGCGAGGACGTGGTGTCCGGGGATCACCCCAACCAGGCGTGGATCGCCGAGAACACCAACCCGCAGGGCCTGTCGGGAACCCTGGTCGAGGCCCTCGCCGGTGCCGACGTCTTCCTCGGCGTCTCGGCACCCAACATCCTCACCGGCGACGACATCGCCACCATGGCCGACGACGCCGTCGTCTTCGCGATGGCCAACCCGACGCCCGAGGTCGACCCGATCGAAGCGGCGAAGCACGCAGCCGTCGTCGCGACCGGACGCTCCGACTTCTCGAACCAGATCAACAACGTGCTGGTCTTCCCCGGCGTCTTCCGCGGCCTGCTCGACTCCGGCTCCAAAGTGCTCACCCCGGAGGTCCTCCTCGCCGCAGCCGACGCGCTCGCCGCGGTCGTCAAGGAGGAGGAGCGCAACGCGACCTACATCATCCCCAGCGTCTTCCATCCCGACGTCGCCGGTGTCGTGGCGGCAGCCGTCTCCAAGGCCGCTCTCGCCGCTGGTGCCGCGACCGCAGAGCCGAAACCGAGCGCCTCGGTGGCGGAGCCCGCCCCCACCACGGCGTGAGGAGCGAGCGCACTCCTCGTTGGACCTTCGCGCCGGTGCTCGCGGCGCTGCTCCTCCAGCTGGGGGTGCTCTACGCCCCCTCGGGTGGGGGAGCCCCGCCCTTCGCCCACTTCGACAAGCTGGTGCACTGCGCGGTCTTCGCGCTTCCCGTGTTCCTCGCCCTGCTGGTCCGCCTGCCGTTCACCCCGGTCGTCATCGCCCTGGCCGCGCACGCACCGGTGAGCGAGATCGTGCAGGCGACGTTGCTGCCCAAACGGGCTGGTGATCCCTGGGACGTCGTCGCCGACCTCGTCGGCGTCTGCCTCGGGGTGGCTGCGGCCCATCTCGGGCTGCGCAGGGCGAAGCGGGATCGCTGATAAGATGGACCCTTGCGCCACGTCCGGCGCCCGCGTTCCAGCCCGTTGAATCTCGTTGACACAGATGTCGCGTGGAGGGCCGTATACGCCCCCACCACCGACTCGGATCGAGTGATTCACCATGCCCAAGAAGATTTCCTCCGGCGGCAAGAAGCCACGTTGGACCTCCTCCCAGAAGTCCGCGGCGCAGGCCAAGGGACCCAAGAAGGCCCACCGCGGCCAGCCCGACGGGCCCACCCGCACCAAGGCGCCGCGCTCCGAGCGCAGCCCACGCTGGGACCGTGAGGACCGTGGAGCCCGACCCGAGCGCAGTGAGCGCCCGGAGCGTCGCGACGACCGCGCCTCCTCGGGCCCGCGCCGCGAGGCCCGTCCCGACTCGCGCGGTGGCAACCAGGGCCGCGACAGCCGCGCCGACTCCCGCTCTGACACGCGCAGTGGCTACCAGGGCCGCGACAGCCGCAACGACTCGCGTGGCGACAGCCGTGGCGAGCGGCCGGCATACGGCCAGCGTCGTGATGACCGCGCCACGTCCGGGCCTCGTCGTGACGACCGGTCCGACACCCGCGGTGGCTATCAGGGTCGCCACAGCCGCAGCGACTCGCTTGGCGACAGCCGTGGCGAGCGGCCGGCATACAACCAGGGTCGTGACGACCGTGGCACCTCGGCGCCGCGACGCGACGACCGTCCCGAGCGTGGTGACCGTCCGGCATACGGCAGCCCCCAGCGCGGCGAGCGCAACGCCCGTCCCGGCTACGCCGGCCCGCGCCGCGACGACCGCACCGAGCGCAGCAGCCGACCCGCCTACGGTGAGCGCCGTGACGGCCGTCCGCCGTTCCGTCGTGACAGCGACACCCCGGTCCGTCGCGTCGCCGACCCCGTGCGTCGTGACCGCCACGAGGGCCGTCACTTCGACGAGCGTCGCAACGACCTGCCCGAGCAGCGCACCTTCGAGGAGGCCGAGGCCGAGCGCGCCCAGGCCGACACGTGGGTCAAGTACGAGTCCAAGAAGGGCACCGGTCCCACGGAGGTCACCGAGGACAACGGCTTCGCCAAGCTCGGTGTGGACCCGCGCCTCGTCGAGCGCCTCGCCCGCGACGGCATCTCCTCACCGTTCCCGATCCAGGAAGCCACGATCCCCGACGCGCTCGCGGGTCGCGACGTCCTCGGTCGCGGCCAGACCGGCTCCGGCAAGACGCTGGCGTTCGGCCTCCCGACCATCACCCGCCTCATCGACGGAACCCGCCCCGCGCCCAAGCGCCCCCGCGCCCTCATCATGGTGCCGACGCGCGAGCTCGCGATGCAGGTGAGTGACGCCCTCGAGCCGCTCGTCCACGTGACCGGGCTGCGCCACAAGCTCGTCGCGGGTGGCCTCTCCTACGAGCCGCAGGTCCGGGCCCTCAAGAGCGGCATCGACATCCTCGTCGCCACCCCGGGTCGCCTCAACGACCTCATCGAGCGCGGCGCCTGCGAGCTCGACGACGTCCGGGTCGTCATCCTCGATGAGGCCGACCACATGGCCGACATGGGCTTCATGCCCGAGGTCACCGCGATCCTCGACAAGATCCCCGCGGGCGGTCAGCGCCTGCTCTTCTCGGCGACACTCGACAAGGGCGTCGACAAGCTCGTCGACCGCTACCTCACCGACCCGGTGACGCACTCGACCGAGGACGCGCAGGCCAGCGTCACGACGATGAGCCACCACATCATGCTCATCGACCCCAACAACAAGAAGCAGCTCACGGCCGAGCTCGCCGCACGCGACGGTCGCACCGTGGTCTTCGTGCGCACCCAGCTCGGCGCCGACCGCATCGCCCGCGAGCTGCGTGAGAAGGGCGTCCTCGCGGCCGCCATCCACGGCGGTCTGTCCCAGAACCTGCGCAACCGCGCGCTCGGCGCCTTCCGCGACGGGTCGCTGCCCGTCCTCGTCGCCACCGACGTCGCCGCCCGTGGCATCCACGTCGACGACATCGGCCTCGTCCTGCAGGCCGACCCGCCTGCCGACCACAAGGACTACCTGCACCGTGCCGGCCGCACCGCTCGCGCGGGGGAGAAGGGCACCGTCGTGACCTTCGCCCTCCCGCACCAGAAGCGCACGATGGCCCGTCTCGCCGAGGCCGCCGGCCTCGACGTCGAGCCCATCCGCGTGATCCCGGGCGACCACAACGTCGCGGCCGCCGGAGGACGTATGCCGTCCGGCGTCCCCGTGGCTGATCACGTCTGGATGCCACTGCTCGAGGCCAAGGAGCAGCGTGGCCGTCGTCCCGGTGGCCCGCCGCGTCGCTTCCAGGGTGCCTCGCGTGGTCACCAGGGCGGATCCGGTGGTGGCTCGGGCGCCCCTCGAGGCGGCGAACGCCGGGGTGCGGGCAGCCGCGCCGGTGGCCGTGCAGAATGGAACCGTGGCCGCTGACAGCACGACGGGACGACTTCTCGTCTCCACCCCGCAGCTCGATGACGGGTTGTTCCACCGCAGCGTGATCCTCGTGCTCCAGCACGACGACAACGGCGCCCAAGGGGTTGTCCTCAACAAGCCGCTGGGCGCCGACGTCGACTCCGTCCTCCCGGGGTGGGGCGAGCACATCGCCTCGCCGCAGACCCTCTTCCAGGGGGGTCCGGTGCAGCTCGACTCGGCGTTGGGGCTGGCCACCTTCCGCGGCGATGCGGAGCTCCCTCCGGGCAGCAAGCGGCTGTTCGACTCGGTCGCGATCGTCGACCTCGACACCCCGCCCCTGCTCGTCATGCCCGAGGTCGGCGGCCTGCGGATCTTCGCCGGGTATGCCGGGTGGTCCAGCGGGCAGCTCGAGGGCGAGCTGGATCGTGGGTCGTGGTTCGTCGTGGACTCCGTCGCCGGCGACCTGCTGACCGGCGACCCGGGACGCCTCTGGGAGCAGGTGCTCCGGCGCCAGCGGGGCGAGCTGGCTTTCGTCGCCTACTACCCCTCGGACCCCGAGCTCAACTGACCACCGGCCGAACCCGACGTACGCTGGACCGGTGAGCGACCCGCAGATGCCCAACGACCCCTTCACTCCCGAGCGGGAGTCCGAGCCCTCGGGTCCCTCGACGCGCACGGCCGTGCTCGAGCGCGAGGAGACGGTCCCGCAGGTCCAGGAGCCAGGCGACCACGAGCGCTTCTCGCACTACGTGCGCAAGGAGAAGATCCTCGAGTCAGCTCTCTCCGGCGAACCCGTGACCGCCCTGTGCGGCAAGGTGTGGGTCCCCGGTCGCGACCCCAAGAGGTTCCCGGTCTGCCCGGAGTGCAAGGAGATCTACGAAGGGCTGCGCAAGCCGCAGGACGGCGGCGAGTGACCCGCTGACGCGTCCCTCCCCGCCCGCCGGACCAGCGGCGGCGGACCGATGGCGCGGTGTCGTCGGGGGGTGAGCGGACGGCATACCGGCCGTCAGCCGCTTTGCCAAACCTTGACCGGATCATGGAACTTCTCTGGTATCCGGGGTCCGGTGGCGTCGCTAGGTTCGAGAGAACCGGACCTCACAGAGGTTTGTGCAAACCGAAAGGGACACCACATGTCTGTTCGTCCAGTGCGCACCGTCGCACTTCTCGCCGCCTCGCTCCTGTCGGCAGCCGGGCTCGGCGTCACGAGCGCCTCGGCCGTCACCACGGCCGGTGACCCGACCATCTCCGCCGAGTGTGTGCACCACGACGACGAGGTCGGGCACGCCGCCGCTCGCTCTGGCAAGGCCGGCAAGTCCGACCCCCACCACTTCACCGCAGCCGAGGTCGCCGCCAAGGAGTCGGCGTTCGCCAAGGCGCTCGCGGCGAAGGGACTGACCAAGAGCAGCACGGGCAAGGCCGTGGACGCCAAGAGGCCGGGCGGTGGCGGCGGAACCGCAGCGTTCGCGCCCACGACGGTCAACGTCTACTGGAACACGATCACCAACGGGTCCGCCGGCGCCGTCAGCAGCACCGCCATCGCCTCGCAGATCAACGTCCTCAACCAGGCCTACGCCTCGACGGGTTTCTCGTTCGTGCTCAAGGGCACCAAGGTGACCAACAACGCGGACTGGTTCAGCGTCACCATGCCGAACCGCGGTGAGCCCAGGGACGCAGCGGCCATGAAGACGGCGCTGCACCAGGGCACCATGGCCGACCTCAACGTCTACTCGCTGAGCTTCGCCGACGGCACCCTCGGCTACGCCACCTTCCCGGGCGGCTCCCTGAGCTACGACGGCGTCGTGCTCGACTACCGGTCCCTGCCCGGCGGGAGCGCCGCTCCCTACAACCTCGGTGACACGGGCACCCACGAGGTCGGCCACTGGGCCGGGCTCTACCACACCTTCCAGGGTGGCTGCACGACCACGGGCGACTCGGTCGCGGACACCCCGGCCGAGGCCAGCCCGGCCTTCGGCTGCCCGGTCGGCCGCGACTCCTGCGCCTCGCTGCCCGGCACCGACCCGGTCCGCAACTTCATGGACTACACCGACGACTCGTGCATGGACCAGTTCACGCCGAACCAGATCACCCGCATGCAGAACCAGTTCGTCGCCTTCCGCGCCTGACTGCGCTGACCGTCTGAACGAACGCGCAGCCGACCGTGCTGCGCATGCACATCACCGAGGGCCCGTCCGTGAGGCGGGCCCTCGGCATGTCGTCCGGCGATCATCGTTACCCTTGCGGAGCCGATGAGTACCTCTGCTGCCAGCCACCTCAGTCCCGCCTTCCCGGAGCGGGCCGCGTGGGGTACCGCCGCGAAGCTGCGCGCCTGGCAGCAGGACGCGCTCACGGCATACCTCGAGGCGGATGCCAAGGACTTCCTGGCGGTCGCGACGCCCGGTGCCGGCAAGACGACCTACGCACTGCGCATCGCCGCGGAGCTCCTGGAGAGCGGTGAGGTCGAGGCCATCACGGTCATCGCACCCACCGAGCACCTCAAGACGCAGTGGTCCGAGGCGGCGTCGCGCGTCGGCATCCAGCTCGACCCGAAGTTCTCCAACTCCACCGCCGTCCACAGCCGTGAGTACGACGGCGTCGCCCTGACCTACGCACAGGTGGCAGCGCGGCCGGACCTGCACCAGCGCCGCACGGAGTCGACCCCGACGTTCGTCATCCTCGACGAGATCCACCACGGCGGAGACGCGCGCAGCTGGGGTGATGCCATCCGGGTGGCCTTCACGCCCGCGAAGCGACGGCTCTCGCTCACCGGGACGCCGTTCCGGTCCGACTCCAACCCCATCCCGTTCGTCCGCTACGAGATGGACGAGGCCGGGATCGTGCGTTCCGCCGCCGACTACACCTACGGGTATGCCGCCGCCTTGCGTGACGCCGTCGTCCGTCCCGTGCTCTTCCTCGCCTACGGCGGCGCGATGCGGTGGCGGACCAAGGCCGGTGACGAGATCGCAGCCCGCCTCGGCGAGCCGCTGACCAAGGACCAGACGGCCCAGGCCTGGCGCACGGCGCTCGATCCCAAGGGGGAGTGGGTCCCGTCGGTGCTCGCCGCTGCGGACAAGCGGCTCACCGAGGTCCGTCGCCACGTGCCCGACGCCGGGGGGCTCGTCATCGCGACGAACCAGACCACGGCACGCGCCTATGCCAAGATCCTGCACTCGATCACGGGGGAGAAGACCACGGTCGTCCTCTCCGACGACGCCGGGTCGAGCCAGCGGATCGAGGAGTATGCCGCGGGTCAGTCGCGCTGGATGGTGGCGGTCCGCATGGTGTCCGAGGGCGTCGACGTGCCCCGGCTCTGTGTCGGCGTCTATGCCACCTCGACCTCGACCCCGCTGTTCTTCGCGCAGGCCGTGGGTCGCTTCGTGCGGGCCCGCAAGCGCGGGGAGACCGCCTCGGTCTTCCTGCCGTCCGTGCCCACGATCCTCGAGCACGCCGCGTCGATGGAGCTGGAGCGCGACCACGCCCTCAACCGCAAGAGCGACCCCGAGGCCGAGGCGTCGATGTGGGCTGAGGAGGAGAGCCTCATCGCGGCGGCCAACCGCACGGACAGGACGATGGGGCTCGAGGACGAGAGCTTCGAGGCGCTGGAGTCCGATGCGCACTTCGACCACGTGCTCTTCGACGCGCAGCAGTTCGGGCTGCACGCCGACGTCGGTTCGGACGAGGAGCAGGACTACCTCGGGCTGCCCGGCCTGCTCGAGCCCGACCAGGTGTCGGTCCTGCTCCACGAACGACAGGCGAAGCAGAGCAACGCCCCCGGGCGCAAGCCCCGTGCCTCGGAGGCCCCCGTGTCGGCCCACCGCGCCCTCGCGGCGCAGCGCAAGGAGCTCAACAAGCTCGTCGCCGCCTATGCCAAGAAGACCGGGTCACCCCACGCCAACGTGCACATGGAGCTCCGACGGGCCTGCGGCGGACCGGAGCTCGCCGCCGCGACGTCCGAGCAGGTGGCCGTCCGGATCGACAAGCTGAGGCTCTGGTTCGTCGGACGCCGCTGAGGCCTTGACCTGGCGGTCAGTCGTTGCCCCGCTGGGCGGACGCCTCCACGAGGGGTCCGGTGCGGTGGTCGAGGTGGGTCACGAGACACATCGAGGTGTTGGCCCGCAGGACGTGGACGTCGTCGATGATCTCGTCGATGACCCTGCCGAGGTCGGCGTTGTCCCGTGCGACGACGCGGACGATGAGGTCGCCGACGCCGGTCGTCGAGTGGATCTCGAGGACCTCGGGGATGGCAGCGAGGTGGGCGACGACGGGCGCGTGCCCCTGCCGCTGCCGGATCTCGAGCGTGCAGAACGCCGTCACCGGGTAGCCCAGCGCCGCCGGGTCGACCTGCGGGCCCATGGCCGAGATGATCCCGCGCCCCTGGAGTCGGTCGAGGCGGGCCTGCACCGTGCCTCGGGCCACCCCGAGGCGGCGGGAGGCGCCCAGCACTCCCACCGTCGGGTTCTCGGTGAAGAGCGCGATGAGGCGCGCGTCCAAGGCGTCGATGCCGTCGGGTCGGATCATGGGCACAGTGTCGACCTGTTGCCCCTCCCACGGCAAGATGGTGCGCAGACTGTGCAGCGCGGCGGCATACCGTTGCACATCGTGCGTGGGTCAGACACCCTGCAACCATGACCGACACCACGATGACGACCCCGGCCACGGACGCACCGGCGCAGCCCGGCCAGCTCGACCTCACCCCGCAGGAGCGGGAGGCGAACCTCGACCTCGACCAGCTCAAGCAGCTCGTCGGCCTGGTCGAGTACGACGAGACCAAGGACCCGTTCCCCGTGACCGGCTGGGACGCGATCGTCTTCGTCGTGGGCAATGCGACCCAGGCGGCGCAGTACTACCAGTCCACCTGGGGCATGGAGCTCGTCGGCTACTCCGGACCGGAGCACGGCAACCGCGACCACAAGGCCTTCGTGCTCAAGTCGGGCTCGATCCGCTTCGTCCTCAAGGGCGCCGTCAGCCCGGACAGCCCGCTCATCGCCCACCACACCAAGCACGGTGACGGCGTCGTCGACATCTCGCTCGAGGTGCCCGACGTCGACAAGTGCATCGCCCAGGCCAAGGCCGCCGGTGCGCGCGTCGTGCAGGAGCCCGAGACGGTGTCCGACGAGTTCGGCTCCGTGCGCATCGGCGCGATCGCGACCTACGGCGAGACGCGCCACACGCTGGTCCAGCGCACCATCGACGGCCAGACGTATGCCGGCCCCTACCTGCCGGGCTACGTCGCGCGCACGTCGACGTTCACCAAGCGCGACGGTGCCCCCAAGCGGCTCTTCCAGGCGCTCGACCACATCGTCGGCAACGTCGAGCTCGGCAAGATGGACGAGTGGGTGACCTTCTACAACAAGGTCATGGGCTTCGTGAACATGGCCGAGTTCATCGGCGACGACATCGCCACGGACTACTCGGCACTCATGTCCAAGGTCGTCGCCAACGGCAACCACCGGGTGAAGTTCCCCCTCAACGAGCCGGCGATCGCCAAGAAGCGCAGCCAGATCGACGAGTACCTCGACTTCTACCAGGGCCCCGGGGCGCAGCACCTCGCGCTCGCGACGAACGACATCCTGCGCAGCGTCGACGAGCTCCGCAAGGAGGGCGTGGAGTTCCTCGACACCCCGGACGCCTACTACGACGACCCCGAGATGCGGGCCCGCATCGGTGAGGTCCGCGTCCCGATCGAGGAGCTCAAGTCGCGCAAGATCCTCGTCGACCGTGACGAGGACGGCTACCTGCTGCAGATCTTCACCAAGCCGCTGGGCGACCGCCCGACGGTGTTCTTCGAGATCATCGAGCGCCATGGCTCGCTCGGCTTCGGCAAGGGCAACTTCAAGGCCCTGTTCGAGTCCATCGAGCGCGAGCAGGACGCGCGCGGCAACCTCTGAGGCAGCCGCCCCCGCAAAACGCTGAAGGCGGGGTATGCCGGGTGGGGACACCCGGCATACCCCGCCTTTTCGCGTCCCCGGGCGGCCGCATTATCGGGTCACCCGATAAAGGGGCGCTCGACCCCGGTTGGCAACTCGGGTGGAACGGCACGTCATCGGGTCGCCCGATGCTGCGGCCAGCAGCTGGCGTCACGCTGTTGACAGTGACGTCATAATGGTGCCAACATGGCGTCATGGAACTCACCAGATATGTCGACTCGCTCCAGCAACAGCTGGCCGTGGCCGCCGCAGCAGGTGGTCCGGAGGCCGAGGCCGTCGCCGAGCGACTCGCGGCGCCACTGGACTCCGCCGTTCGGCTGACCCTGCAGGAAGCGGTGGTAGACGCCGCCGCCGAGATCACGCTCGCCCTGGCCCCGGCGTCGGTCGACGTCCGCCTCGCGGGTCGCGGTCTCGCCTTCGTGGTCTCGGGTGCACCCGAGGCGACCACCCCGGTGACGTCATCCGTGACGCCATCCCGGACGACAGAGGAGGGGGACGAGGGAGGGACCTCCCGCATCACCTTCCGCCCCTCCGACCGGCTCAAGGCCGACATCGAGTCCGCGGCCGAGCGGGAAGGCCTCTCCGTCAACGCCTTCCTCGTCCGCACGCTCACGCTCGTGGTCCGACCGAGCGGTCCGAGCGCCTCCACCGCCTCCTCCCCGAGCGGACCGGTCACGACCCCCCAGGGCGGCCAGCGGCTGTCCGGCTGGGTCCAGTGATCTTTGCCATGACCGCCATCAACCACCCCCAGGAGCTCTCCATGACCACCTTCGACACCCCCGCACCCATTCGCGCGCGCGTCCGGCTGCATGCCGGCAGCGTGCGCGCCGTCGCCTCCGACACCGACCACACCGTCGTCACGGTGACCCCGTCCCGACCCGACCGGGCCGGGGACGTCGACGCTGCCGAGCGCACGAGCGTCACGCTGGTCGACGGTGTCCTCGACGTCGCCGCCCCCCGCGACCGGGGGCTCAGCCTCGTGTGGCGCCCGGCCTCGGTCGAGGTGCTCGTCGAGCTCCCGAGCGGCTCCCACCTCGACGCCGAGACGAGCGCCGGCGACATCGAGGCCACCGGGCGGCTCGGCGAGTGCACCCTCAAGACGTCGGCCGGCAACGTGCGCGCCGACGAGACATCTCGAGCGCAGCTCCGGACCTCGGCCGGCAACGTCGACGTCCGGCGCGCCACGGTCGAGGCAGACCTCAACACGAGCGCCGGCAACGTCACGCTGGGGGACAGCGCCGGTCGCGCCACCCTCCGGGCCAGCACCGGTGACATCTCCGTGGGCCGCAGCTCCGGCCGCCTCGACGCGCGGACGTCCTATGGGCAGATGCGGGTCGACTCCATCAGCCAGGGGGAGCTCACCCTTGCCACCGGATACGGGTCCATCGACGTCGGCGTCCTCGACGGGACGGCGGCGAGGCTCGACGTGTCCTCCAACCACGGACACGTCCGGAGCGAGCTGTCGCCGAGGCCGGGCCGCCCCGAGGGCGCAGAGCTCACGGCGGCCATCGCGGCCGTCACGAAGTACGGCAACATCACGATCAGGAAGGCGCTGTCATGACGACCACCCTCGGCGCCCCTCCGGCCACGGCCACCCCGGCCATCGCGGTCACGGGGCTGCGCAAGTCCTACGGCGACGTCGAGGTCCTGCGAGGCGTCGACCTCGAGGTTGCCCAGGGGAGCATCGTCGCCCTGCTCGGCAGCAACGGCGCCGGCAAGACCACCCTCGTGAGGATCCTGTCCACGCTCCTCAAGGCCGACGCCGGCGAGGCGAACGTCCACGGACTCGATGTGGTCACCGACGGCGCGGCCGTGCGCGCGGCGATCAGCCTCACCGGACAGTTCGCGGCCGTCGACGAGGTCCTGACGGGCCGCGAGAACCTCGTCATGATCGCCCAGCTGCGACACCTCAAGGACCCGGGTCGGATCGCCGACGACATCCTCGAACGGTTCTCGCTCACCGATGCTGGCGGTCGACGCGTGGCGACCTACTCCGGCGGAATGCGTCGCCGGCTGGACATCTCCATGAGCCTCATCGGCGACCCGCGGGTCATCTTCCTCGACGAGCCGACGACCGGCCTCGACCCGCAGGGGCGCCTCGAGGTGTGGGCCGCCATCAGGGAGGTGGCCTCGCAGGGCACGACCGTGCTGCTCACCACGCAGTACCTCGACGAGGCCGAGCACCTCGCCGACCGGATCGCCATCCTCCACGAGGGCCGGATCATCGTCGATGGGACGTTGGCCGAGCTCAAGGCCCTGCTGCCACCGGCAGAGGTCGAGTACGTCGAGAAGCAGCCCAGCCTCGAGGACGTCTTCCTCGCGGTCGTCGGCGCCAGGAAGACTGAGGAACACCGATGAGCACCTCCACACCAGCAACCGCCCACTTCTTCGGCGACACCGCGGTCCTGCTCCGCCGTTCACTTCGCCACATTGCCCGCAGTCCCGACACCATCATCACGACCCTGGTCATGCCGATCGCCATGATGCTGCTCTTCGTCTACGTGCTCGGCGGAGCCATCCGCACGGGGACGGAGTCCTACGTGAGCTACCTTCTGCCCGGCATCCTCGTGATCACCATCGCCTCCGGGATCTCCTACACGGCGTTCCGCCTCTTCCTCGACATGCAGGGCGGCATCGTCGAGCGGTTCCGGTCGATGCCCATCGCGCGTTCCTCGGTGCTCTGGGCCCACGTCCTCACGTCGCTCGTCGCCAACCTCCTGTCCCTGGTGGTCGTGCTCCTCGTGGGGCTGGCGATGGGGTTCCGTTCTGGCGCAGGGCCGCTCGCGTGGTTGGCGGTCCTCGGTATCCTCGTGCTGCTGACCCTGGCCCTCACCTGGGTGGCGGTCATCCCCGGCCTGAAGGCGAAGACGATCGACGGCGCGAGCGCGTTCGCCTACCCGCTGATCTTCCTGCCGTTCATCAGCTCCGCGTTCGTGCCCACCGACAGCATGCCCGGACCGGTTCGTGCCTTCGCCGAGCACCAGCCGATCACGACGATCGTGGACGTCCTCCGTCGGCTGTTCACCGAGCAGCCCGTGGGCAGCGACGTCTGGACAGCCCTCGCCTGGTGCGTCGGCATCCTCGTCGTGGCCTACGTCGTCGCGGTCCGCACCTATCGGAGCAGCGTCGCCGCCTGACCGGACCACCGAGAAGCTTGAACGTATGCCGTGGGGCCGGCCCCACGGCATACGCTCGTCCTCATGGGATATGAGTACAAGGTCGTGCAGATCCGTGAAGGCCTCGTCGGCGGCAAGATGTCGGCGGGCAAGCTCGAGTCGGTCCTCAACGAGTGGGCCGCCAAGGGGTGGCAGCTCAAGGCCGTCACCGCTGTCGAGGTCAAGGGCCGCATCGGTCCCGGAGGCACAGAGGGTGTCCTCGTGACCTTCGAGCGCGCGCTGAGCTGAGTCCGGGGCGCGACGCCCCGTCCCTGGTTGCTGCAACGCGTGGGGAGGGGTCCCAAGACGGTGTGACATCCTGCGTGGCATGAGCACGCCGAGCAGCGCCGGGTGGTACGAGAACCCGGACAACCCCGATGAGCTGCGCTATTTCGACGGCATCCTCTGGACCGCGAACACGACGCCACTGCGCAAGCGGCCGCACCAGGGCCCACCGGTCGTCCCTCCATCATCGGGACCACAGCCGAGACCAGAGGGCTGGGGACCGCAGCCGCACCAGCAGACCGGTCACCCGGAGCGGCGCGCCGCACGCCCCGGTCAGTCGGACGTGCCCGGGCAGCCGACGCTCGCCTCCTACCTACTACGCGCGGTGGCCTACCTCATCGACACGCTCGCCGTCGGCGCCCTCTCACTCCTCTTCGGTGGCTACTTCCTCCTGAAGGCCTTCGAGCCGATCGCTGACCGGCTCGACGCAGCCGTCGTCAATGGCGACGTGGGCGCCATCAGCGCGGCGTTCGCCGACGTGAGCTTCGGCTACCTCGGAGCCTTCCTCGCCATCCAGCTGCTCCTGTTCGTCGCCTACCAGGTCCTATGCCTGCTGAGGTGGAGTGCGACCCCGGGCAAGCTCGCCGTCGGGATCAGCGTGCGTCGGCTCGACCGTCCGGGACTGCTCGACCTCGACACCGCCATCCGTCGGGTGGGCTTCCAGGCAGCCGCCCAGGCCCTCGGCAACGTCCCGCTCCTCGCGGTCTTCGGGACCTTCCTCGTCGTCGCCGACCTCGTCTGGCCGCTCGCCGACGACAAGAAGCAGGCGCTGCACGACAAGGTCGCCAAGACCATCGTGGTCAAGGGCAAGGTCCAGCGCTGACCGATCCGATGCAGGCCCCTGCGCGTTCGCCTCTTTGACGAAGAGATCGCGTCAACGACGGACGACAGGGCTGTTGGACTCCCAGATGGAGGTCGCGGGACGCAGGACCACACGGTACTCGCGCGATGAGACGAAACTGACCCAAGCGCTCGCGGGCGACGGACCCACGAAGCTGCCCCTGACCTGCCGCTCTCGGAGCGTGAGTCATCAGGTCCGGGTCACGGCCGGCCGGATCGTCCCCACACACTCGCTGAGGGAGATCCGAGTGCCGTCCGCGCCTGGTGCTGTCGCGCGCAGGATGACTGTGTCGCCGTCCTCGAGGAAGGTGCGGGTCGAACCGTCGTCCAGGGTCACGTCCTCCTGACCGCCCCAGGAGAGCTCGAGGAAGGAGCCGCGCTCGTCCTTCTCGGGCCCCGAGATGGTGCCGGACCCGAAGAGGTCCCCGCTGCGCAGCGTGGCTCCGTTGATGGTCATGTGCGCGACCATCTGCGCCGGTGACCAGTACATCGAGCGGTAGGGCGGCCGAGAGACCACCGTGCCGTTCCACTCGACCTCGTAGGTGATGTCGAGCCCGTATGCCGTGCTCGCACCGTCGTCCGTCGGCTCACCCCGCAGATAGGGCAGGGGAGTGGGGTCGGTCTGTCCGGGCAGCGGCACCCGCGCGACGCGCAGCGCATCGCTCGTCACGACCCAAGGCGAGATCGTCGTCGCGAACGACTTGCCCAGGAAGGGGCCGAGAGGGACGTACTCCCAGGCCTGCAGGTCGCGCGCGCTCCAGTCGTTGAGGAGGACGACACCGAAGAGGTGGTCGTCCGAGTTCGCCACGGAGACAGGCGAACCCAGCTCGGTGCTGCCGCCGACGATGAAGCCGAGCTCGGCCTCGATGTCGAGCCGCACGCTCGGCCCGAAGACGGGGACGGGCTCGGTCGGTGGCTTGCGCTGCCCGCTCGGCCGCACGATGTCGGTGCCGGAGGCGACGACCGTGCCGGATCGGCCGTGGTAGCCGATCGGCAGGTGCTTCCAGTTGGGCGTGAGCGGCTCGGAGTCAGGGCGGAAGAGGCGACCGACGTTGGTCGCGTGATGCTCGCTGGCATAGAAGTCGACGTAGTCCGCGACCTCGATCGGCAGGTGCATGGTCACCTGGTCGACGGGGATGAGGTGGGGCTCGACACAGTCCCGCCGGGCCGGGTTGGTGAGGACCTCCACCAGCCACTCGCGGGCGGCGGTCCACGCAGGTCGCCCCAACGCGAGGAACGGGTTGAGGGACGTCTGCTGCCACACGGCATACGACTCCATCCCGGCCTGCTCGGCGCAGGGCGCGAGGTCGAGGACGTGGTCGCCGATGCGGATGCCGACCCGTGGTTCCGAGTCTGCGGTCGAGAAGACGCCATAGGGAAGGTTGCTGAGGCCGAAGGGGTGGTCAGCGGGCAGGTCGAGCCAGGTCATGAAGGGTTCTCCTCAGGGAGGTCGAGGTCGAGCAGGCCGAGGTCGTCGAGCTCGCCGATGGGGTCGGTGACCTCACAGCATCCGTATGCCGTGAGGAGACTCCGCAGACGGGTCGTGTCCGCGTCGCCCAGGGACTCCACCGCGTCGGCGAGCAGGTGTGAGTCGCGCTGTGCCAGAAGGGCTTCGACTGCCACGAGGGCTCCGTCATGGGCTGCCGAGTGCACCGCGAGCAGGACGTTGAGCAGCCCGTGCTGGGGCTCACCGTCATGCTCGGCGCGGACGGCGTGGTGCAGGCCGCCCGTCAGCTTGAAGGGAACCCCCACCCGGGCGCATTCGTGGATGAACGCCGCGAGCTCGGCCTCGTCGGGCCAGGCCCACGTCGGGGTCGCTCCCGTGCGGAACTTCGCCTGGACGACGGGCCCGGCCTCGTCGACTCCGGCACGGATGTCATCGAGCGCACGACGGTGGTCCGCGCCACGGGGCACCTCGAGCGTGAGCGGGAGCGAGCCCACGGGGAGCCCGCGCCAGCCGGGGAACCAACCGAGCTCGGCACCCACGGCAACCACCTTCGCCTCGTTCTCCAGCCGCTCCACCGCGTCCAGGACGACCGAGGGGTCCACCCCCGGGCGAGCGATCAGCCCGACGTCCAGCGGCTTCTCGGAGACCGTGTCGACGTGGGTCAGGAGCGCCTCCACGTCGGAAGCCGGGACGAGCAACGGACCGATGAGGGCGGCATACGCCGCCTGTCTGTGAGCTCGGTGGCGGGCCACGGCGACGTCGAGCGGTGCATTCCCGGGAGGGAAGACGGCGGCATCGTCGATGAGCCCTGCGAGCAGGGCGGTGGGCGCCGTTGACATGGCCGACACGCTACTAGGCTGGCCCCACCGAAGTTTCTACACAGTGAGGTGGAGAGCAGTGGCGCACTACCAGTCGATGGGCAGCATCCCGCCCAAGCGGCACACGCAGCACCGGCGACCGGCCGGGCGTGGGAAGACCGGCGAGTTGTACTACGAGGAGCTCATGGGCGAGGAGGGCTTCTCGTCCGACTCGTCCCTGCTCTATCACCGTGGCATCCCGTCGACGATCGTCGATGCGCGGGTGTGGGAGATCGGTGACCTGTCCACGACGCCGAACCACCCGCTGAAGCCGCTGCACCTGCAGCCGCACAACCTGTTCCCGGACTCCAAGACGGTGAACAGGACGGATGTCGTCACGGGTCGTCGCCTGCTGCTCGGCAACGGTGACGTGCGGATCTCGTATGCCGTGGCCGGCGCGACGAGCCCGTGGTACCGCAACGGCATCGGTGACGAGTGCGTCTACATCGAGCGCGGCGCGGCTCGGGTCGAGACGATCTTCGGGGCCTTCGACGTCGCGCAGGGTGACTACATCATCATCCCGCGGGCCACGACCCACCGCTGGATCCCGAGGGGCTCACGCAAGGAGCCGCTGCGCGCCTACGCCATCGAGGGCAACAGCCACGTCGCGCCGCCCAAGCGCTACCTCAGCAAGTACGGCCAGCTGCTCGAGCACAGCCCCTACTGCGAGCGTGACCTGCGGACGCCGCAGGGGCCGCTCCTCGCCGAGGACATCGGCGAGAAGGAAGGCGCCGAGACCGAGGTCTACATCAAGCACCGCGGCTCCGGCCCGGCGGCCAGTGGCGGCATCGTCGGCACCGTCCACACGCTGCCGTTCCACCCCCTCGACGTCGTGGGCTGGGACGGCTGCCTCTATCCCTACGTCTTCAACGTGCGTGACTTCGAACCCATCACCGGCCGCGTGCACCAGCCGCCGCCCGTGCACCAGGTCTTCGAGGGCTGGAACTTCGTCGTGTGCAACTTCGTGCCACGCAAGGTCGACTACCACCCGTTGTCCATCCCGGTGCCCTACTACCACTCCAACGTCGACTCCGACGAGGTCATGTTCTATGTCGAGGGCGACTACGAGGCGCGCAAGGGATCGGGCATCGGCCAGGGCTCGATCTCGCTGCACCCGGGCGGACACGCCCATGGTCCGCAGCCGGGCGCCGCCGAGGCGTCGATCGGTGCGGAGTACTTCGACGAGCTCGCCGTCATGGTCGACACGTTCCGTCCGCTCGACCTCGGCGAGGGTGGGTTGGCCTGCGACGACGGCAAGTACCACCTCAGCTGGAGCGGCGGGCGGGGCGCCCGTCGCTGAGCAACCGCCACTGGCGCCGCGCCTCGACCCACCCGCACACGAGGGCGTCGAGCGCGGCGTCGCCGGTTGCGGCGTGCACCAACCACACCTGGTCGAGGTCGCTGGGGCGCGGGGCGCGGTTCTCCCAGGTGATGCGCCGCTCGGCGAGCAGGTCGAACATGTCGTCACACAGATGGGCGGCGATGACCGTCACGGCGTGCGCACTCGGGGCAAGGGCGTCAACCCTCGCCGCCGCCACCCGACCGCCGCCCACGACGAGCACGTGCCGGTCCGGCGTGGGGAAGTCGAGCAACCTCACCGTGTCACGGTGTCTGTCCGAGGTCATGAGTCATCCTGACGAGGCACGGTTGCGGGTGAGGTCACCTCGTGTTACGTCTGGGTTGCACGGGTTCACTCGGATGGGCTGAGCCCCAGGCGGTAGCCGCGTTTGACGACTGTCTGCACCAGGGTGCGACCGCCGGCATCGCGGAGGCGTCCGATGGCGACCTCGGCGGCGTGAGGATCGGTCGAGTCGCCCGGCAGGACGGCAAGGACGGCGGCCCGCGACACGACGTCGCCCCCGGCGTCGACGAGGAGCCGCAGCACCGCAAGCCCGCTCGGTGACAACGGCAGGACGTGGCCGTCGAGCAGGGCCACAGTGCGCCGCACCTGGAGGTGACCGTTGACGGTGGCCACTGCCGACGACTGAGCCACCTCGAAGTGATGGACGAGGCGACGGACGAGTGCCCCCAGTCGCCCTCGGTCCGGCACGATCGGCTCGATTCCCCTGTCCTGCAGGGGAAGTGCTGTCACCGGTCCGACCGCAGCCGCGACGAGGCAACCGTCGGCGCAGCGGGCGACGATCCCGTCGGTGACACCTTCGGCGTCGGCTGCTGCCAGCCAGGCGTGCGCTCCGGGCGCCGAGGTGAAGACGACGGCGTCGATCTCGCCGGAGGCGGCGTCGCGCACCGACTGGGCCAACGCTGCGGGGTCCGGCGTCGGGCCCCACCGATAGACGACGAGGCTCGCGACATCGGCTCCGGCGGCGGCGAGCTCGGTGTCGAGCCCGTCGGCGCCGGCCCCGTGGTGTTGCACGGCGATGCGCAGACCGGCGACGCCCTCGTCGAGCAGGAGCTCGAGGATCTCGGCGGACGTCTCGCTCTCGGCGACCCAGTCGGCGGTGAGCCCTGCGGCCTGGATGGCGCCGCGCGCCTTGGGTCCCCGGGCGATGATCCGTGCACGACCCAGCACGAGGACCAGCTCGTCGGCGAGACCCGCAGCATCGGCCGCCTCGATCCAACCCCTGAGGCCGATGCCGGTGGTGACGACCACGACGTCCGGCGGGGCGGCGAGCAGCTCCTTGGTCGCGATGAGGAGCTCGTCGTCGTGCTCGTGCGGGACGATCGTCATCGCGGGAGCATGGCGGACGGTGGCGCCACGTCTGGCCAGGGCGGACGACAGCTCGGCCGAGCGCCGGTCAGCGGTCACGAGGACGACGCAACCAGCCATGACCTGGCTGAGGGTCGGGGGAGTCCGGGCAGCGCTCACACCGTCAGCCTGTCCGACCGCTCGGGCGCCAGCAGCGCGGGGTCCGCGACCCGGCCCACGACGATGACGGCGGGCGCACGCACGTCGGCGGAGGTCGCGGCCGTGACGATCCTCCCGAGCGAGGCGCGGGTGACGCGCTGGAGCTCGGTGGTCGCACCCTCGATGATCGCCACCGGCAGGTCGGCGCTCGCTCCGTGGGCGACGAGGTCGCTCACGTGCTCCGCCAGCAGTCGCACTCCCATGAGGATGACGAGTGTCGCAGTCTCGGCAGCTGCCGCCGACAGCGCGTGGGTGTCGATCCGCTCGTGGCCGTGCACGATGTGCACGCCACCGACCGTTCCCCGGTGGGTGAGGGGTATGCCGGCCGCCCCCGGAGCGCTCAGGGCTGAGCTCACACCTGGGACGACCTCGACGGAGACGCCGGCCTCGCGGCACGCCAGGACCTCTTCGCCGCCGCGACCATAGACGAACGCGTCGCCCCCCTTGAGCCGCACGACGGTGCGCCCCCGCTGGGCGTGCTCGACAAGGATGCGGTTGATCTCGTGCTGGGGAACCGGGTGGTGACCGGCGGTCTTGCCCACGTCGATGACCTCGACACTGACAGGGAGGGTGCGCAGCAGGGCGGTGGGGCCCAGCCGGTCGGTCACGACGACATCGGCCTCGGCCAGGGCCCGACGCCCGCGCACGGTGATGAGGTCGGCCGCACCTGGTCCGCCTCCGACGAGGATCACCCGCCCGTCCGTTGCGGGCTGCCTCCGTCGGGTGCGCAGGTCCAGGTCGGTGCTCTCGAGGTGCAGGGCAAGGGCGTTGCGGATGGACACCACCCGAGCCGGGTCAGGGCGCCCGGTCGAGACGACGCCCACCCTCACGCCGGCGTGGTCGGCGACCGCCGGGCTGCGAGCGGTGCCGTGCTCCGATGTGCCGGCACAGACACTGAAGACCCGTGCTGCGGTGGCCTGCTCGCACAGTGCTCGGTCGACCGACACGTCACCGGTGGCCGCGACGACGAACCAGGTGCCGGCGACGTCATCGAGCGCCACCTCGCGCTGGCTCCAGGTCACCGACGCCTCGGCGACGAGGTCGAGCATGGCCTCGCACACGACCGGCGTGACGACGTGCACGAGGGCACCATCGGCCACCAGGGCCGCGGCCTTGGTCACCGCCACTGGCCCCCCGCCGGCCACTAGGACGCGACGGCCGACGAGATCGACGCCCAACAGTGTGGTCATGTCACCGTCCCCGCCGTCACACTGGGGCGGACGACGTGAACGATGCCGTCGCGCACCTCGGTTGGCCAGGTATGCAGGGGCTGCGGCTCCTTGCCCACGGAGTCGAGGCACTCCCCGGTGCGCAGGTCGAAGACCTGCTTGTACATCGGCGACGCCACGGTCGGTGCCTCTCCACGAGTCCCGACGATCCCTCGGGACATCACGAAGGCGCCCGAGAACGGATCCAGCTGCTGCACGGCATACACGTCGCCCGAATGGGTGCGGAAGAGCGCGACCTGCTCGCCGCCCACGAGGGCCGCGGAACCGCGTTCCGGCGCCAGGTCGTCGAGCCGGCACACCGCGATCCACGCAGGGATCGCGAGGTTGACCTCCTGCGTCGCGACGTGGGTGGTCATCGGCGGACCTCCAGGGTGGTGCCGGCGATGAGCACACCGCCGGCGCGCTCCTCCGGGGTGGCAGGGCGGGCCTGGCCGCGCTCGGCGACGTAGGCGAACGAGTCGTCGGCCTGCTCGGGCGCGTTGACGAAGGACCCGAAGCGGCGCAGCTTCTCGGGGTCGGCGAGCGCTGCGGCCCACTCGTCCTCGTAGCCGTCGACGTGGGTCACCATGGCCGCGTCGAGGTCGGCGGCGATGCCGAGGGAGTCGTCTAGGACGACCGCGCGGATGGCCTCGAGCCCGCCCTCGTGGTCGTCGACCCACGCCGCCGTGCGCTGCAGCCGGTCAGCCGTGCGCACGTAGAACATGAGGAAGCGGTCGATCGCCTGCACGAGAGTCTCGGTGTCGAGGTCCTCGGCGAGGAGCTGCGCGTGCTTGGGGGTGAAGCCACCGTTGCCGCCGACGTAGAGGTTCCAACCGTTGTCGGTCGCGATGACTCCGACGTCCTTGCCGCGGGCCTCCGCGCACTCGCGCGCGCACCCGGAGACGCCGAGCTTGATCTTGTGCGGCGAGCGCAGACCGCGGTAGCGCAGCTCCAGGGCGATCGCGAGGCCGACGGAGTCCTGCACGCCGTAGCGGCACCAGGTCGACCCGACGCACGACTTCACCGTCCGAAGCGACTTGCCGTAGGCGTGACCAGACTCGAAGCCGGCATCGACCAGGCGGGTCCAGATTTTGGGGAGCTGCTCGATGCGGGCACCGAAGAGGTCGATCCGCTGGCCCCCGGTGATCTTGGTGTAGAGCCCGAAGTCCTTGGCGACCTCACCGATGATGATGAGCCCCTCGGGCGTGATCTCGCCGCCCGGGATGCGCGGCACGACGGAGTAGGAGCCGTCCTTCTGGAGGTTGGCCATGACGTGGTCGTTGGTGTCCTGCAACGTCGCTCGCTCACCCTCGAGGATGTGACCGGTGCCGAGCGAGGCGAGGATCGAGCCGATGACGGGCTTGCAGATGTCGCAACCACGGCCGCGTCCATGCGTCGCGATGATCTCGCTGAAGGTCGTGAGGCCCTGGACTCGCACGACGTCGAAGAGCTGGGCGCGGGAGAGGTCGAAGTGCTCACAGAGAGCCTTGCTGACCTCGACGCCGGACTTCTCCAGCTCGGTCGTGACGAGCTTCTTGACGAGGGGGAGGCAGGAGCCGCAGCTCGTGCCGGCCAGGGTGCAGGCCTTGACGCCGGCGAGGTCTGTGCAGCCGCCGTCGGTCACCGAGCACCGGATGGCGCCGGCGGTGACGTTGTTGCACGAACAGACGGTTGCGTCCTCCGGCAGGTCCGTTGCCGTTGCCGGTCCACTGCCTTCGGGGAGCAGGTATGCCGCAGGGTCCCCTCCCAGCTCACGGCCCACCATCGGTCGCAGCGCGGAATATGCACTGGCGTCACCCACGAGGATGCCGCCACGCAGGGTGCGGGCGTCGTCGGACATCACGAGCTTCTTGTAGACGCCACCGACCGGGTCGGAGATGACGACCTCGAGGCTGCCAGGCTCCTGCGCAAAGGCGTCTCCGAAGCTCGCGACGTCGACGCCGAGGAGCTTGAGCTTGGTCGACAGGTCGGCGCCCGGGAAGGTGCCCTCGCCTCCCAGCAGCCGGTCGGCGACGATCTCGGCCATCGTGTAGCCGGGCGCGACGAGACCGAGGCAACGGCCGCCGATGCTGGCGACCTCACCGATGGCCCAGATCGCGGGATCCGCTGTGGCACAGCAGTCGTCGACGACGACGCCTCCGCGCTCACCCACCTCGAGTCCGGCGGCCCGGGCGAGCTCGTCCCGAGGTCGGACACCCACGGCGAAGATGACGACGTCGACGTCGAGGGCCGGCCCTTCGGCGAACTCCATCCGCGAGACCGTGCCGCGGTCGCCGACGATCTTGGACGTGGCGGTGGACGTGCGCACCGTGACGCCGAGGCCTTCGATGAGGCGCTTGAGGCCTGCGCCGCCACCGTCGTCGACTTGGAGCGGCATGAGGCGTGGGGCGAACTCAACGACCGTCGACTCGACCTCGAGTGCCTGGAGGGCGCCGGCTGCCTCGAGTCCGAGGAGGCCACCACCGACGACCGCGCCACGCACGGGGCGGTCGAGCTCCCCACGACGCTTCTCGACGAAGGCGCGCAGGTCGGCCACGTCGTCGATGGTGCGGTAGACGAACGCGCCCCGAAGGTCCTTGCCCGGGACGGGGGGCACGGCGGCATACGAACCGGTTGCCAGCACGAGCGCGTCGTAGGAGAGGACTGCGCCACCGTTCGTGGTCACCGTCCGCGCCTGGCGGTCGATGCTGTCGGCCCTGACGCCCCGCCTCAGCGTGACGAGCGGGTCGTCCCAGATGTCCTGACCGCCGAGAGCGAGGTCCTCGGGTTGGCGCCCGGTGAAGTAGGACGTAAGGGCGACGCGGTCGTAGGGCGCGCGCGGCTCCTCGCACAGCAGGGTCACCGCCCACTGCCCGGCGTCGTCACGCGAGCGGAGGGCGTCGATCAGTCGTCGCGCGACCATGCCGCCGCCGACGACGACGAGCTGTTTGATGTCCGGTGCCTCAAGCATGGTGACGACGCTAGGTATGGGCCGTTTCGGGACGGTCGTCCAACTGTTTCCCCTACGTAAAACGGTCCTCACACACCGGGGTGCGCCGCGGTGAGGTTGCGAGCGCAATGGTTCCAGGGCAGATCAGCGCCTGCGAAGTCTCTGCTTGTGGCCGCGGTCGAGTGCTGGCTCCTCGTGCGTTGACCGGACCCTCGTGATTCGGACTTGCGGACCTCATTCCGTGAGAGGGCGTCAGTGGACGGGGGAGTGGCAGTGTCGTCATCCGGCTTCACTCTCATGCCGATGAGCGGACGGGCTGTAATCCGATGCCTCGGTGGACTCAGAGAAGAGCTCGACGGACCACCGGACCGTTGATGTGGCCTCGCTGTCCGGGAATGGGCGGCCATGGTGGCGCGATCTTTTCGTCGCGCTCGGCGATCCAGTTTGGCTGTCACACTCTGCTGATGGAGATCCAACGTCTCGAAGCTCAGGTTGTGGCGATAGCCCAGCGAGTGCGCGATGGTGTCAAAGTTGAGGACGATCGCGTAGAGCTCAAAGCCGAGTGGCCCAGCAACTACCACAAGACCGCGCGGCAGATCGCGGGCCACGCGAACGCGGCGGGCGGGCAACCGATCTTGTGGATCTTTGGCTTAAACGAGAGTCGGAATGCAGTGAGGGTCTTGGTGACGTCGATATGGCTGACTGGTGGCCCCAGGTTCGACGACACTTCGACGGGGAAGCGCCCACGCTCCTGCATCACTTGGTTATCCCGGTCGGCGACGATGAGCAAGTGGTGGGCGTCCAAATGAGTACCGACCGTGCTCCATATCTTGTCGGGGTTATCGGTGGCGGCCAAGTCGAACGCGAGGTGCCATGGCGTGTCGGCACTAGCACCTCGACCGCGCGTCGGCATCAGCTGCTTTCCTCTGTAGTCGAGCAAGCCAGCGTGCCCGAGCTAGAGCTAATCAGTGGCAGCATCTGGCTGCAGCAAGGCGATCACGAAGGGGATGAGGTATCCATAATCCGACTGCAGTTGGAACTGTTCGTCTCTGCGGCCGGACCTGCAACTCTCCCTCAGCATCGCCAGCAATGGCTGATCCGCATGAGTGACGGTCTTTCCCTCCCTTTGGACGATGTCCGAATTTACGGGCCGTTTAGGTTCGGTCGTGCTGGCCCCTCGGGTATGCGTTCTCACGACCCTGCCGGGTACGTAGACGTCCTCGAGCACAGTGGGCTAGTGGTAACTGGGTCCGGCCCCATCAGCGCAAGCTGCACTTCGCACTTGGACGACGGCACGATGAGGACTCTCCAGTACGCGCCCACTCTCGAGCTTCTCGTCTACCTGCCCGTTGACCGCGGATCTCACGCCGCTCGGCTTGAGGCAACCTTCAACCACATCCCCGGCTCGGAGAGCGAACCAGAACCCGAAGAGGGAAACTACGTACGTACCCTCGCCCGCTTTCGACGGTCTTAAGCCCCAACTGGCATAGATCTCGTGCGGGTAGACGCTCAATGCGTCATCCCAGATGAGCGTCCATCGCCAGGGACAGCAGTAGCTTTCCCCAAGGCACGCGAGCGACATTCCGTACGGCCTGACGTCCCATCGCTGTGGCTAGAAGGGCGAGACAAGCACGAGCACCAGAACGCCGGCGGCAATGTCTCGGTTGGAGGGGATCATGTAACCGTCCGCGGATGTCAGGGAGAGGCGCTCGGTGACAGGGAGGATCCCGGCGTCGCGGGGGTCATGCCGACCTGCAGGAAGCGCTCGACCATTCTGTTGGTGTACTGCTCAGTCCACCAGAAGAGCGCGGCTCGCCCTTGGTTGGGGAACGCCAGGAACGCCAGGAGCGCGACTGTCGCCGCCCACCGCTTCCACCTGCGCGGGAGCAGCTGCCACCCCGTGTCCCCTGCCTCCATCCATCCCATGGCGGCACCCTTCCAGTCGGCACCGACAGCGGACTTGGTAACCGCAAGCGGTGTGATGACCGGCGGGATAACTAGGCGCTTACGCTGGTAACGGGAAGTACATGGAACAAGGACAGCCTGCTCTCCGTTCCAAGGCCATGAAGCAAATAACCGTTGGCGACCTCCGCGCCGGGGACGTTGTGAGCATCGAGGATCTCGGCCCTGTTCTAGTCACGGAGGTTTCGAGCGAAATCGGTGGCTCGCGATTTATCCATCTCTGTGACCTCAACACCGGTGAGGCGCTTTCGCCCACATACAGCCTCGGCGTGCAGCGGGTGGTCGACCGTCATGACATCGCAGCCGCCCATCACCGATATCGGAATGTCAGTGCGTCGACGGAGCACGTGGAACTCGGTCGCGAGTCAGTCGACATCGCCCCGGAGGGGGTCTTCGGCTACACGGGCATAGCTCGGCCAGACGTCTTTCCCGAGCGGCTGTGGGAGCACACTGAGCTCCCGGTTGAGCATGGCGAGGAACTGCGGCCGATATAGAAATGGACACCAGCCTTGTCGGCCGCGGCGAGCCACGCGCGCCGTGGACTTGGCGTCGTTCCCAGACCGAACGGCCCCGCGAGCAGTTTGATGGCTTCACTCCGTGGCGTGCGCCAGTGCCGATGACCGCGCGTTCGGGAAGGCGCGCCACTCCCCCTTAGTGGTGGCCGCTCAGAGCCCAGCTATGCAGGTCGCCCATCGCCCGGACAGGTAGGTATCTGAGAGATAGCGTCAACGCTGAGGGGTAAGTGCCAGGATCGTGGCATCGGCGCGTTGTCGCGTGAGATCCCTATGATTGCGGACCCGGCGGAACTAGGGCTTGGCAAAGCGGAGGGCGGCTCATCTTGGACGAGGACTTCGTGCTGCGGTGGCCCCGAGCGTTGTTCAAGGCGCAGACAGCGGATCTCCTGAATCGACGGCAAGACCTCAGCGATTGGTCGGAACGCTGCGAGCTGCTCCTCGAGGACGTTTTTACGACCACAACCCCTCTTGAGGAGTTCCAGCGTCTGCGTGAGGCGAGTCGTACAGGAGAGTGGGGTGAGCCCGCGCCTAATCCCTTTGTGCTTACCCCAGAGCAGAAATGGCTGGCCGATCTGCTGGCCCGGGCAGACTCCATTCAGTACGTCGGCTTCCGCCGTCCCTACTACACCGAACGTTTGGGTGGGCGTCTCAACGACCAGATCAGTCTTGAAACAGCAGGGCACGAATTTGATCTCTTGGTCTCAAGCCTAACCCGCCGTGGGTACCTGGAGCAGGTATTCGGGAAGGACTGCCCCGACGATCCCTCGGACGTCAATCCTGCGGACGTGATCGCCTCACTCCACCCCGGCGGTGATCTGTGGCCCATCGACCGAGCAGCCCTGGCGCGGACACCCGGCGACTTCCTGGACCTTATTGAGGTACTTCACGACCTTGTCTCGGCTCCCAGACGGCGTAGGTTCCACGACTGGTCTGGCTGTGGCTGGCACTACCACGAGTTCTCACCTTCAATAGGCCGAGCAGTTTATCGATGGTCGGTCAATCGCATTCTGGACCGCACGACCCTCGGTTTGCGTCTCGCGGAAGAGGGGGAGGACAGAGGCCGGCTTGTGGCAGTGACCGACCGCGCCAGGTCAGATCTCGCGGACCGCATGGTCAGCCGACAGGACGAAAGCACATCGGGAGTCGTTCGTCACGCCATTGCGCTGTTCCGCGGCCGGGGGGTAACGGAGCATGACAAGCGCTCTGCGTGCACGGCACTAGCCCGGGTGCTCGAGGAGCGACGCAGGCTGCTCGAGGACAAGCTTGCGAAGAAGGACGAAGGAGACCTGTTCCTGATTGCGAACCGTTTTGCGATCAGGCACCAGAACGCTCAGCAGCAGAAGAACTACGACCCGCTCTTCCTAGACTGGGTCTTCTGGTTCTACCTCGCCACCATCGAGCTGTCAGATGGTCTCATCGCCCGTGACGAGGGATTGGCCTGACTTAGTACGACAAGAGATGAGGCTGCGTGTCGGCCCCCCGCTTAGGGCTGAACGGGCCAACGGTACTCGCGACGCTGCACCGGTCCAACATGTACCGAGACTGGACTGAGCGGGGGGTTGCGGCTGGCGCATGAGCTGCAGGCTGAAGTAGGTGAGACGTTCGTGGTCGTTCACGACCCCTAATCTCGCCCCCGTTAAACGTCCGCAACTGCCGCGATGCGCGCGGTCCCAGGTGTGTACGCACCGTTGTCGCCTAGGGTGCCAGCGTGGACCCTCTGGACGACCTGCGAGCCAAGATCGACACTTACGGCTGGGCCGTTCGGAACGTATCGGACTCCGACCCGGCGAAGTGCCTTTCGTACACAGTGGGTCTAACTGCGCATGATCATCCCGAAGTCGTCATGACCGGGCTCCCACCAGCGGCCGGCACCGCGTTCCTGAACATGGTCGGCGAAATAGTCGTCCGGGAAGGGGGACGTTTCGCCGCAGGCGAGGCGACCGCGGAGTTGGCGGATGGTCCGGCGATGCCGGTTCTGGCAGTTACCGATAAGACCGACCTCACGGCAGTGGACGCCATCTATGGCGACGTCCCAGCACTTCAGATCGTTTGGACGGACTCGGGGGGACGACTTCCGTGGGAGCCCGGCTACGCAAATCCGCCCGGATCACAGCGACTTCTTGGCTCGCTCTGACCGTCGTCGGATCGTCCGCTCATGCCGCGGAGCGGGCGATGTGGTTTGCCTCTGCGCTCAGGCATGACGGGTCAGTCGGGCACGTATTGGCTCGACGCCGCGAAGTTCACGCTGATCCGTGGGCCGACGAGGGCGTTCTGCTTGGGAACGCAGTGGCGCCAGTCGCTCTGACACCGACCGCCCATGACTATGAGGTCGCCACTCGACGGACGGAACCGCATACTTGGACCGCCCCCCGTCGGGCGAATGAGGAAAGGTCTCGCCGCACCAAGGCTAAGAACGGGGACCACGCACTCGCGCCGACGCGTCGACGCACCGTCCCCATGCCACCCCGTGCTGTCGTGATGGTCGCGGTACAAGTTGAGCCATAAGCGGTCGTAGAGAACCCCGTAGTGCTCGGTCAGCCTACGAGCGACATCGCGCAACTTCACGGGCGCAGTGCTGAGGTCGCGGTACTCCGCGGTCAGTCGCGGCTCCGTCACCATCCGGGTGTACATCCAGCGCCGGCGCTGGGTCCACCCCGAAGTTTCGAGCAGCTCCTCGAACAAGTCGGCGGCGCCGCTCAGCCACCCGGGCACCTGCTCGATCCACGAGTGCTCATCCAGACGCAGCCGGTGCGCGTGCTGGAACGCCTGGCCGACCCGCGGTGCAGCAGTCTCGTTGTCATCCGCGAAAAGGGGCAGGGCCACGTCGGTCATGGGCCCATCTCTACCAGGGGACACCGACAGGCGTGGTTCGTCCGTACACCGTATAGGCACGCGCAGCTCGCGACAGGGGTGTCGGCTGCGACACGCTGGGTGTCGAGCCACTGGTGCGGCTGCGGTCCCGCAGGCATCGCGGGGGCTCCCGCGGCCGGCGCTGGAAGGACCCGGGGCAAGAGCTCGGATGATCGGGCGGCCAGCAGCACGCCACAACTGGACACGGGCCAAGACGTGCCAACTGGCAGGCCAAGCATCCGCTCATGCCGCTGCGCAGGAAGGACCGATGTCGCGGTGCCCTGATGTCAGAGTGGCCGTATGGAGGGATCCGTGGAACAGCCAATACACGTGCGACTCATGGCGGACTACGCAGCCGACCCTGTCTGGACTGACGAGGGTATGGCCGACCTTGAGTACCTGCCGATCTCGCCACGCCTGCGAGATGACCTCCGAGAATGGGCTAGGGAGTGGGAGCTCATCCTTGGCCCGACTTTCCAGGTCAGAGAGAAAGACTCCTATCGACGTTGGCTCGCTGCGGGACGGCGTCACGCCCTCGATCTTCAGAAGGAACTGGGCCCCACATTCGAGGTGGAGTACCGGCACGAGCTTGAGGACGTCTGAGCCCGCGAGCAGTCTGCACTGACATCAGCGTGTGCCGTTTACCGGATATGCCGCGTTGAGTCGCGCGTCATCGAGTCACGCTTGTGGTCATTGGAGTCATGACTTCTGCGCAACCCGTGAACTCCTCAATCTTGTCAAGATCTGAGCTGTCGACGACGGTCTGCCTGAATCGCCCAGTCGTCCTGGTCATGAAGCAGTACGCCGACCTCCACCCCTTCGAAGCGTCCGAGGGAAATACAGGCTGCGTTTGGGCCCAGCGGCAGGCCGAGGACGTGGGTCGTCTGACCGCTGGGAACTAACTCACCATGGTGATCCAGCGCCGCCATGTCCGAGACGATCACGCCGTCGGGTCCAAGCTCTGCTTTGCTCATCGCAGCGCGGACGTAACGAGAGCTGTTGTTCTGCACTTTGAGCCCTAGGGTCGTCAGAGTCGCCTGCACGTCCATTACCTCGTAGGTCTGGCTACGAGATATGCGTATCGGCAGCCCTGGACGGGGGAGTGAGTAGATGCTCCCGTGAGGCCGAAGCAGGCGCGGGTATCGATGATGCAGGCCGGCCATCTCGCCCAGAGCAAGGGAGGCTTCGTGCTCTTGCTGCGCGACGACGAAGCGATTCGCGCCGGAGAAGTCGGGTAGTCGCATGTCAGGCCCGAGAAAGGCTTCGCGAAATCGGGTCGATGGTGAGGCTTCCCGGCTGTGACTGTCCCGCTGCGCTGCGCACGCCATATGAAACGACACCAGTGCTTCATGCTGAAGAAGTGCCGTGGCTCGTTCCAGCGACCTCGCGAAGTCAATTCCCGAGCCACTTGCCGCCCACACCAATCCATACATGACTTCGGCGCGCGCCTCGTCAATGGGCCTGCCGTGTGCATGCCCTAGGGCAGCGGTGAAGTGATCGCGCGCTTGGTTCAGCATCACGCGTCGGTCCTCAAGCTTGCGGTAGGACGGGGCGGCATCGCGGAGCAGGCGATAACCCGCAGTCATGGAGGCGTGAAAAGGGTTGGTAGTTAGGGTGTCGATCTTCTGCTCGATTCGAGCGAGATCCTCGTTCGCCTTCTGCTGACCAGACACGAGAGCTTCGAGAATGGCGGACGCGAAATCCGCGGCGTCGCCCCGGCCGAGGCCCTCGTCCTTTATGGCTGCGCTGAGCAAGCGGGACCCCACCTTGAGGGAGAGGCTGGTAACGAGCGTCTCGATCAGCACGGGGCCTCCACGAATCCCAAGGTGAGGCGAGTATGCCGCGGAAGTCACCCTCACGACTAGCCCCAACGGCAGCGCGTTCCAGAAGCAGAGCTTGGTTCAGGGTCCAAGCGTTGCTACGGCTTCATCAGTCACCGGATCTGGCCACCTCAATCGAAGGCGACCTTGTCTTTGGCTAAGCACCCTAAGGGCCCACGCGCGCAGTTACCGCTCATGCCGCAGGTAGCGATTCTCTCGCTTCAGCCTTCCCCCTCGGTACCTTGAGTGCTATCGGACAGGGAGGCAGAAATGGACGTTTCAGCGGTCGCGCACATAGTCGATGCGCAGATCGGCCCAATCTTGTCCTCGGCCGGTTTCGCCGATCCCACCATGGGCAGCCAGCAAGAGCGGATGCAGGTTCTGTATTGCGCCGACAAGCAGACGGTTCTTCGGAAGTTGCCAGGCCTTCCCGACGGCACCGACGGGCCGCCAGTCCTAGGCTCGTGTTTCGACGTGATGGTCGAGTTGCAGGGCGTTCGAGTCACTGACGTGCACATGGACGCGGCTCCTTGGACGCCGCACTGGACCTGTTCGGCATGGCCGCGGTTGCCACTCGGCTGCGAAATGTATTGGGCTCCTCGGTCGAAGAAGCCGCTCCGGTGGTGGCCGAGGGTGTAACGGTGTTGTTTGTCGACTGTCCTAAGCGCATCGCGTCTGGCCAGGGCACCGGTGCCTCGTAGTCGGACTGGCAAGCCTGCCGCTGGGCGCTAAACGTTCTGCGTGGGCGCGCCTTCGCTTCATTCCCGGTGTCAAAGTGGCACGTTCACCGAACGCACTCATCTGCCGCAAGAAGGATCGATCGCGAAAGTACCCTGAGCCCGTGTACAAGGACTTCTGGCGACTTCACGTGGCTGCGGCGATAGGTGGCCCTTGTGCCTTCGGCCTGGCAGCTAATAGCTCTGGTTGGGCAGCGGTCGGTTGGCTAGCAGCGGCCTTAGGCTGCGTTCCGATCCTGGCTGCCCCCCTTTTAGCCGCCTCAGTCCTTCGCCGACACGGTCCGCCTCCGGGTCGCCACGCGGGCCCGAACCCGCCGAAGTGAAAACCGGGACGACGACTCGACCACGACTCCCAGCATCGGTGTGCTGACCTCGCCGGTCCAGTCTTACGGAAATCCGGAACTGCCGCACTCCGGGCGTTCGTGCGCTTGGCTCGTTCAGAGGTCCCCACCAGCGAGCGCGGGTACGCGCTCCCACTGGCCATCCTCTGGAACCAACAGATCGGGGCTACGCTCCATCCGCGGTCGGGGTCGCACCCACCACGACGCTGATCCCTTGGCCACAGGCCCGACGAACCCGACAACGAGGTGGCTGTGGCCAGGTCCCTGAGTAGGCACACAATCCCGCCGCGGACGCGCGCTCATAGGAGTCCTGAGAATGCGACACTCGGCGCAGAAACCTCGATACGTCACCAAGGCAAAAGGGATATGAGCGATTCAAATACGAAGGCATTGAAGGTCGGCTGGGGCTCGGCAGTCACCGTGGCGGTCGTTGCTGCGGCGCTGATTTCGTTTGTTGCTGACATCGGCCCGGTGCGAACGTTGTACTTTCGGCTCGCGGACGACCAACCCCGGCTGGGGTGGGGCTTGCTCCTCGTGCTTGGTGTCGTTTCCGCGATCGGCCTCACTTGGCAAAGACGTTGGCTCCGCGGCCGCCTGTCGGATGCCAAGGGCCAGCACGAGACGGACTTGAATGAATTGCGTCAGAAGGTGAGCAACTCCGAGGCCCGCACCGAAAAGGCCGAGGTGGCGTTGGCTGAGGCACAGGCAACCGTCGACGCGCTCCGTCAGCCCAGACGTGTCAAGGCTGATGTCGCTCTTGTTGAGAAGACCCTCGGCGAGTTGGGCGAGGGAGGCCGAACGCGCGGGGCCATCGTCGAGGGAGAGCTGGAGTGCAAGTACTTCGATGGGTGGTTGCTGGACACCATGGATGAGTTCCGGCATGAGGCGCCGGAGACGATACAACGCCTCAAGGATGTCCGCCTTCGTGAGGATCTGGGGACTCTCTACGCGGCGATCGAAGAGTTTCGCGGAGGGATGTTTGAGGTGATCTTCCGCCGTCGCGCGAGTGATCCCGGACATGGAGAATTCATGATCGTCCAGCCACCGGAGGGCCCCTGGGCAAGCGAGCGATCCGATGCTCCGTGGGAGGCCTACTACACAAGAGTCCGCGGCATGCAGGCGCAGTTGGGACAGATTAAGGATGCGCTGATTCAAGTCGAGCGCCGACTTCACGATCTGCGCGTCGACTACTCCGAGCCAGCTGGCAGATAGAGGGCTACACCACGAAGTGGTCGGGCTGGCGTGCGATGTGTCGGGGCGTCGCGTCACTGCCAGGCGGATCCCCTCCAAGGCCGCGGTACGACTCACTTGACGTACCTCGATCTGGAGCAGGTAGCCGACGACAGCAGTTCACAATGCCTAGCCGAGGAACGTCCGGATCTGCCGCGGAGGGAGCAGTTGTGGCTACCGGCTCGGCGGAAGCTTCAATCGCGCCTCCTCCACGAAACGCGTCAGTATCCCGAGGGGGACATCGATAGGCCTGAGGGCGGAGAACGCCATGGTGCCGTCCCCGTCCGAGTAGAAGATCTCCAGCGCCGGCCCCATTCCAGGCGTCTCGTCAAGGTCTGTGAGCTCCCAGCCCATGCCGTCGCGGACCACATCGAGGCCATGAGTACTTCGAAGTGGCGACCCTCACATTCCCAGACGTTCACGCGAGCAGCATGCCGGACAACGTCCGCTTCTGCCGCGATGAGGTGACTGATGCCGATAAACGTGCCGTCTAGCGTTGCGCCACCAACTCCATACGGTGCGCTTACGCGTTCGGCAGGACGTCCTTGACCGCGTCGAGCACCTTCGCGAATGTGTGCCGGTCGTCGCCGCCGCTGGCCCAGGCCGGGTCCTGCGGCAGGGGTCCCATCGGGTCTGCGTCCTCGGGCCGCGTCGCGGCCGGAGCGAGCGAGCGGCGGAACGCCTCCTCCAGGCCCACCAGACGGTGTCCCCCGGGAAGCAGCATCTCCAAGAAGTCGTCGTCCGCTGCGACCATGTCGTGACGGAGGCTCTCGACCAGCGCCTCAACCGTAGGGCGGGGCACGTCCGTGAGGCTGCCGACCAGTGTCCCCACGAGCGCCGTCGGCAACAACGGCACGTCGACCTGCGTGCGTTCGAGCTCCGCGTGCGAGGTGTAGGCGTCGAGGAGGGCGCTGTAGCGCAACTTGTCGGGTCCGCCTACGTCGAAGTGCCGCGAAGGGCCGCTGTAGTCGAGCGCGCCGACCAGCGCTTCGAGCGCGTCGACGAGAGCGATCGGCTGCACCATGGAGTCCATCCAGGTCGGGATGGTGTGCACGGGCATTCGTTTACTGACCTGCCGGATGATCTCGAACGACGTGGACCCGCTCCCGAGGAGCACTGCGGCACGCAGGATAACCACGGTTGCAGGCGTGTAGGTCAGGATCCGTTCGACCTCGCGGCGGGACTCGATGTGCTCTGAGAGGTCCTCGTCGGGGACGTTCGGCACGATCCCGGATAGGTACACCATCCGCTCGACACCCTGGACACGTACTCCGTCGGCGAAATTAGCGGCTGCCTCGCGATCGTTCTCAACAAAGTTGTCACCGCCCATCCCGTGGATCAAGTAGTAGACCGCATCCACACCCTCGCAGGCAGCCGCAACCTGGTCGGCGTCGAGCGCGTCCATCACGACGGTCTCCACTCGGTTCCCCCACCACGGCTGCTCGCGGTCAGGGTTGGTCGTGGTGGTGCGCACATCCTGGCCGCGTTCGAGGAGCAGTGGCACCAATCGGCCCCCGACATATCCCGTCGCACCTGTGACCAAGATCTTCAACTCGTCCTCAACTCTCCACGGGTTGTCGGCGTCGGCGTCTGGCCACTTTCCACCGAGCTGACTGTAACCCTGGCAAGGAGCTCGGCCGGTACCCACGGACCGTCCGCTCATGCCGCATGGGTGTTAGTAGATGGGCCTGTTGCCTCTTGGCAGAACTCCCACATGAGTGCGATTGACAGGGAGGTCGCCACGGTGCTCGGTGGGGCCCTGCGGGACTGGTCACGTACGTTGACGCGCGTACCGACGACTACACCGAGGACGACGACGTACGCGCGCTTGAGGACGTAGCCGACCTTCTACACCAGCGTCGCCCAGTGGGCAGGCGAGGCTCCGAGAGAGACGGGGAGAAGAGTTCTCCGGGGTCTTGGGTCTCGAACAGCCACCACGACACCGTTCGCTCAGCCCATGGCGCCGCTCGACAGGGCCTCGCTCACAACGCCCGGGCTTCACGCTCGTGCCGCATCCGTGGGTCGGGCGTGCCAGGACCGTGCGAGCGCTTGTCGGGCGTCGGGCGTCGGGCGCCGTACTATCCGGGACACTGGAGGCAAACCGACCGTAGCTTTGAGAAGGAGTCAACCGTGAGTGAGGGAACCGTCCGCTGGTTCGATGCCGAGCGGGGGTTCGGCTTTATCGCTCTCGGTGATGGTGCAGAGGACCTGTACGTGCATGCATCCGAGATCCTCAGCAACGACGCGATGAAGCTGCTCCGCGAGGGTCAGGTGGTCGAGTTCGAGGTGGGCGAGGGGGACCGCGGCCCGCAGGCACGTCGCGTCCGGGTCACGGCCGACCAGGCCCGCGACACACCATTGGGCGTGCTCGGCACCGTCTCCTGGTACGAGCCGTCCAAGGGGTATGGCTTCATCACGCCCGACGGCGGTGGGGCCGAGGTCTTCGTGCACAGTTCGGCCATCGTGGGGGGCGGCGTGGTCTCGGAGGGGCAGCGGGTGGCGTTCCTCGTCGTCGACGGCGAGAAGGGACCGCAGGCTGACCATTTGCTGCCACTCGGGGCCCAGGCCGCCCAGCAGGCCGTGGCCTCGGACGGGGCGGACGGCACCGTGTCCTGGTACGCCGGGGATAAGGGCTTCGGGTTCATCACCCCGGATTCGGGCGGCCCCGATGTCTTCGTCCACGTTCGGGAGCTGGCCGATGGGCTCCCCGAGCTGGGCGAGGGGGACCGGGTGACGTATGCCGTCGTCGTGAGCGAGAAGGGCCCGCAGGCTCGCGACGTGCGCCTCGCTCCCAGCTCGACACCTCACGGCGCACCCGCGACGTCGACGACCCACGCTCGGTCGGCGCGCCGGGAGGCATCCGACGTCCCGGCGCGCGGCGGCGAGGGAGTGGTCGCGCGCTACGACGCAGAGCGGGGATTCGGTTTCATCTCACCGGACGCGGGAGGTGCGGACCTATTCGTGCACGTGTCGGTTCTCAGAGGCGCAGAGGCGCTGGACCAGGGCGATCGGGTCCGGTACCAGGTGCGACAGAGCGATCGAGGCCCACAGGCGGACCGCGTCGAACGGCTGTGACCGTGGGCGGTCCGGGCAGAGCTGATGCTCAGGCGTGTCCCGATCCCGCCACACGTGCATCCCGCAGACAGGGCGGGCAAGGCACTTCTCCGTCGGCGACACCTTGGCAAGCCAACGTGATGCTGGAGCAGCACGAGAGCAAAAGCCTCACACCACGGCAGTGGCGGGGGCGTGCTCGTTCAGCCAGCTGAGGAGTCCGCAGACCTCGTCCTTGCAGCCGCCACATCCCGTCGTGGCTCGCGTCGCCCTGGCGATGTCGTCGACGGACCGCGCGCCGCAGGCGTGGGCCGTCATGATCTCGGCCTTGGTGACGCTGTTGCAGCGGCACACGGACGAGTCGTCCGGCAGCGCGTCAGGAGTGGTCGGCGCCGCAGGCGTGGCGGACAACGCCGTGAGCAGAAGCCGGGCGGGGTCGCTGGGGACCGGGGTGCGCCGGGTGTAGGCCGCGACGAGGTCCGCCGCGAGCTGCCCTGCGCCGATGCAGGTGGCGCCGACGAGCCGGTCGCCCGAGACGACGACCTCGACGTGCCGGCCTGCGTCCGGGTCGGACAGGCTGAGGGTGCGCTGCGCGGGGTCGTCGGCGCGCGACCCACCGCACACCCCCATGGTGACGACGTCGAGCCCGTGGGCCTTGACGCGCACGATGTCGCTGCTCGTGGCGTCGGACCCGCGGCTGCGCGGGGCAGTTCCGGTGAGGCGGTCGGCGAGGGCGCGGGCCTGGTCCCACCCGAGTGCGACGAGTCCCATGGCTCCGTTCGGCGGCTGGGCGCAGTCCCCGACGGCGAAGATGCGGGCATCGGCAGTTGACGCGGAGTCGTCGACGAGGATGCCGCGCTCGCACGCGAGCCCGGCTTCGGCGGCGAGCTCGGTGTTGGCGATCGTTCCCGTGGCGACGAGCAGGAGGTCGGACTCGACGACGTCGCCGTCGGTGAGGCGTATGCCGGTGAGTCGCCCGTTCGCGACCACCGCGGCTTCCGCTCCCACACCGACACGCGGGTGGATGCCGAGCTCGGGCATGGCACTCGCGAGGACGCGGCTCGCGGACCCGTCGAGCTGGCGCTCCATGAGGGCAGCGGCGGGGTGGATGATCGTCACGGCGCAGCCGCGTTGGGCCAGTCCGCTCGCCGCCTCGATCCCGAGGACACCTGCCCCGAGGACGACGGCCCGCCGGGAGTTGAGCGTCGCGGCGACGATCTCGCGGGCGTCGTCGATGCTGCGGAGCGAGTGCACTCCGAGGGGGAGCGTGCCGGTGCCGCTGTCCAGGCCCACGAGCGGGGGGATGCGTGCTGCGGCGCCGGTGGCGAGCACGAGCTGGTCGTAGCGGTGTCGGCTGCCGTCGGTCGTCGTCACGACGCGGTCGTCACGGTCGATCGACGCGGCCGCAGTGCCTCGCAGCACGGTCAGCCGAGGGTGGTGCGGGGTCGGCAGCGTGAGGGAGGTCAGGTCGTAGCGGCCGGCGACGACCTCGCTGAGGAGGACGCGGTTGTAAGGCTCGCAGCCCTCGGCCCCGATGACGGTGACGTCGTACTTGCCCACGGTGTCGCGTCTCAGGACGTCCTCGACGAACCGTGAGCCGACCATGCCGTTGCCGATGACGACGAGCCTCATGCCAGGACCTCCGTGGCGGTGCGGAGCGCGAGCGGCTCCGGAGCGAGCGCGACGTCGGCGCGAGCCACGGTGACCGCGCAGACCTTGAACTCGGGCATGCCCGAGATGGGATCGGTGGCGTCGTTGGTGACGCGGTTGACGCTCGCGGCTCCGCCCCAGTGGAACGGCATGAAGACGGTGTCGGGGCGCACCGACTCCGTGAGGCGGGCCGGTGCGGTGACCACGCCACGGGAGCTCGTCAGGCTGACGAGGTCGCCAGCGGCGATGCCATGCAGGTCGGCGAGGATCGGATGGATCTCGACGAAGGCCGCGGGCGACGCACTGACCAGGGCCTCGACGCGTCGGGTCTGCGCCCCCGACTGGTAGTGCTGGAGCACCCTCCCCGTCACCAGGTGGATGGGCGCATCGGAGCGCACGTCCTCGGCAGGACCGTGGTCGTCGACCGCGACGAACCGGGCGCGCCCATCGGCCGTCGGGAAGTCGTCGACGAACAGGCGCGGCGTCCCCGGGTGCGGGTCGCCCCCCGTGGCGGGGCACGGCCAGTAGAGGCCGGGCTCGGCGTCGAGGCGGTCGTGGCTTAGGCCGCTGTAATCGGCCCGACCGCCCGCACTGGCCCGCGCCAGCTCGTCGAAGACCAGGGACGCGTCGGTGTCCCAGGTGCCTGGAGCATCGAGCCGCTCGGCGAGCTCGCGCCACAACCAGAGCTCGGAGCGCGCACCGTCGGGTGCGTCAATCGCCCTGCGGCGACGCAGGATCCGTCCCTCGAGTGAGGTCATCGTGCCCTCCTCCTCTGCCCACTGGAGCACGGGCAGGACGACGTCGGCACGCTGCGCCGTCTCGGACGGGACGACGTCACACACGACCAGGAGCTCGAGCGCGTCGAGACGGTCGCCCACGTGGTTGGCGTTGGGCGCAGACACGCGGACGTTGGCTCCGTGCACGAGCAGTGCGCGGGGGCCGTCGTCGCGTCCGAGCGAGTCGAGCAGCTCGACAGCGGGCTTGCCCTTGCCCGGGATGGTCGCCGGGTCGACGCCCCACACCGAGGCGACGTGCGCCCGTGCTGCGGGATCGTCGACCATCCGATACCCCGGGAGCTGGTCGGACTTCTGCCCGTGCTCGCGCCCGCCCTGGCCGTTGCCCTGGCCGGTGATGGCGCCATAACCGGAGCCGACGCGTCCGGGCAGGCCCAGCGCGAGGGCGAGGTTGATCGCGGCGTTGACGGTTGCCGTGCCCTGGGAGGACTGCTCGACCCCGCGCCCAGTGAGGATGAAGGCCCCGGACCCGCCCCGCGAGGGACTCGCCGCTGCCAGCAGGTGCGCGGTCTCGCGCAGCAGCGTCGCCGGGACTCCGGCAACCTGCTCGACGCGCTCGGGCCACCATGCCGCCGCGAGCCGACGGACGTCGTCGACCCCGGTGGTCCGAGAAGCGATGTATGCCGTGTCGGCCGGTCCCTCGGCGAACGTCACGTGGAGGAGGCCGAGGAGGACGACTAGGTCGGTCCCGGGCACCGGCTGGAGGTGCAGGCCCTGACCGTTGTCCGCCAGGGCCGCGGTGGCGCTGACCCGCGGGTCGACGACCACGAGCCCGCCTTGGGCTCGGCACCCGGCGAGGTGTGACACGGCGGGCGGCATCGTCTCGGCGAGGTTGCTCCCGAGGAGCAGGACGGCCTGGGCGCCGCCAAGGTCGGTGAGCGGGAAGGGGAGGCCGCGGTCGACCCCCAGGGAGCGGTTGGCAGCGGCTGCCGCACTGCTCATGCAGAACCGCCCGTTGTAGTCGATGTTCGCCGTGCCCAGGGCGATGCGTGCGAACTTCCCCAGCTGGTAGGCCTTCTCGTTGGTGAGCCCGCCACCGCCGAAGACTGCCACCGCATCCGCTCCGTGCTGTGCACGAACTGCCCTGAGCCGCAGCGCAACCAGGTCGAGCGCCGTCTCCCACGACGTCGGCTCGAGCTCGCCGGACGCGCCGCGCACCAACGGAGTCGTGAGCCGGTCCGGCGCACGCAGCACCGAGGCACTCGTCCAACCCTTCTGGCACAGTCCGCCGCGGTTGGTGGGGAAGTCACGCCCGGCAACGCTGACGCCGGTGGGCTCCGGCGTGAGCGTCTGGGCGCACTGCAGGGCGCAGTAGGGGCAGTGCGTGGCAACAGTGGTCATGGAGACGTCAGATCGTCTCCGAGGCGAGCGCGGAACCACGGCGCTGGTACACGGCATACACGGTCAGAGCCATGAGGACGTAGGCCGCCACGAAGACGTACAACGCCGGGACGAGCGATCCGTAGGTGTCCTTCGCCATCGCGAAGCCGCGCGGGATGAAGAAGCCGCCATAGGCACCCACGGCTCCGGCGATGCCGATGCAGCCGGCCGCTGCCTTGCGCGCGGCGGGAAGCGCCTCCGCGGTCACCCCGGCACGGAAGACCGCGGGGATCATCCGGTAGGTCGCACCGTTGCCGATGCCCGCGCCGGTGAAGAGCACGAGGAAGGCGCCGAAGAAGAGCGGGAAGCTCTTGGCCTGCAACCCTTCGATCGCCGCCAGGGCGCCACCGGTGAGGATGACGAACGACGCGATGGTCACCCGCGCACCGCCGAAGCGGTCCGCGACCATGCCGCCGAGCGGACGGGTCAGGGCCCCGATGAGCGCACCGATGAAGGCCAGCCCCAGGGGAGCCGTCGGGAACTGGGTCTTGAGCAGCGTCGGGAACGCACCGGCATACCCGATGAAGGAGCCGAAGGTCCCGATGTAGAGGAACGAGATGATCCACGTGTGGGGGTTCTTCGTCGCGAGGGCGAACGACCTGTAGTCGGCCCTGATCCCGGTGAGGTTGTCCATCCACCGCCAGGCGCCGACGGCAGCCAGCAGGGCCAACGGGATGAAGATCAGTCCGGCGCGCTCGAGGTGAACGCCAGCCCCGATCGCGATGACCGCGGGGACGACCATCTGGACGATGCCGGTGCCGAGGTTGCCGCCGGCAGCATTGAGCCCCAGCGCTTTCCCCTTCTCGGCCTCGGGGAAGAAGAAGGAGATGTTGGTCATCGAGGAGGCGAAGTTGCCGCCCCCGAAGCCGGCGAGGGCGGCACACAGCAGCAGGACACTGAAGGACGTCTCCGGCCGGGTGACGATGAACGCGAGTGCCGAGGCGGGGAGCAGCAGCAACAGCGACGAGATGATCGTCCAGTTGCGCCCGCCGAACGCCGGCACGGCGAACGTGTAGGGGATGCGGATCGTCGCGCCCACGAGGCTCGGGACGGCGATGAGCCAGAACTGCTGGTTGAGGGTGAGGGAGAAGCCGGCCGCGGGCAGCAGCGGCACGACGACGGACCAGAGGGCCCAGACGCAGAAGCCGAGGAACTCGGCGAAGACGGAGAAGCCCAGGTTGCGGCGCGCGACGCTGCGGCCGGTGGACTGCCAGAAGGCGGCGTCCTCGGGGTCCCAGTGATCGACCCAGCGACCGGGACGCGTCTCGAGGGCGGTGGGAGCGGGGGCGGTGGCGGAGGGGGCGGCGGGAGCCGCGGCGGCCGGGGCCGCGGTGGGGGTGGTGGTCTCCATGGGGCCAGACCCTGCCCAAGGCGTGTTTCCGAACCCTGCGGCTCACGTAAATCATCCGTAACGCCGAGCGCACAGCACATCCCGGGGCACTGTGAGAAGCCAGCCCCGTGGCCGCATTATCGGGTCACCCGATATTGGCCCGCTCGACCCCAGTTGCCAACTCGGGTCGAGTGCCCCTTTCTCGGGTCACCCGATAAAGGGCATGAGTGAGGGCTCTGCTCAGAGGTAGGTGGTGGGGATTGCGGGCTCGCCGCGGCTCAGCTGGTGGGCCGACCGAGGCAGCTCGGCGACCGACGCCTCGTGCCGATCGCGCGCCGTGGCCAGCTCCGCGTGCTCGCTGCCGACCACGTCCCCGCCCCGGACGTACTCCACGAGCAACGGGCGGTCGTCCCCGTCGTCGTCGGGCGGCTCACCGATCCCGATGATCTCGGCCTCGGCGATGCCTCGGGCATTGCGTCGCCGCAGGGCGTACTTGCGCCCACCGACCGACGTCTTGTCCTTGCTCGCCTTGGCGACGCCGACCATCTCGCCGGAGTCGTCGGAGCGGGCCACGAGCTTGTAGACCATGCCCGCAGTGGGCGCACCGGACCCGGTGACGAGCTGGGTGCCCACGCCATAGGCGTCGACCGGCCCCGCGGCCAGACCAGCGATGGCGAACTCGTCGAGGTCCGACGTCACGACGATGCGCGTGCTCCTGGCGCCGAGAGAGTCCAGCTGGTCGCGGACCTCACGTGCCTGGACGAGGAGGTCCCCGCTGTCGAGACGCACCGCGCCGAGCTCGGTCCCCGCGACCTCGATGGCGATCTCGACGGCCCTCTCGACGTCATAGGTGTCGACGAGCAGGGTCGTGCCGACTCCCAGCACCTCGACCTGCGCTGCAAAGGCCTCGCGCTCGTCGTCGTGGAGCAGCGTGAAGGCGTGCGCAGCCGTTCCTGACGTGGGCACCCCCCAGCGGCGGCCCGCCTCGAGGTTCGAGGAGGTCCCGAACCCTGCGATGTATGCCGCCCGCGCAGCTCCCACTGCGGCTTCCTCGTGCGTGCGTCGAGACCCCATCTCGATGCACGGTCGGTTGCCCGCGGCGCCGGTCATGCGCGAGGCCGCGCTCGCAACAGCGCTGTCGTGGTTGAGGATTGACAGCATGAGAGTCTCCAGGACGACTCCGTGGGCGAAGTCGGACTCGACCACGAGCACCGGTGAGCCGGGGAAGTAGGCGTCGCCCTCGGCATACCCCCAGATGTCCCCTTCGAAGCGGTAGCCCGCGAGGAAGTCGAGAGTCTCGTCGTCGACGACCTTGCCGGCCCGCAGGGCCGCGATCTCCGCGTCGCCGAAGCGGAAGCGCTCGATGGCGTCCAGCAGCCGACCGGTCCCGGCGACGACTCCGTAGCGGCGGCCGTCGGGCAGTCGGCGGGCGAACGTCTCGAAGACGCAACGTCGCGAGGCCGCACCGGAACGCAGTGCCGCCTGGACCATCGTCAGCTCGTAGTGGTCGGTCAGCAGGGCCGTCGAGTGCGCGGTCGAGGGCGCAGGAGCGGGGGAGGAGAGGCTCACCCCCAGCACCCTATTGTGGGTGCGTGTCCATCGCGCCCGTACAGGAGGAGATCACCTCCTCCTCGACCGATGTCGCGCCCGACGTCCCGTGGATCACGCTCGTCTGGAACGACCCGGTCAACCTCATGTCCTACGTGACCTACGTCTTCCAGAGCTACTTCGGCTACGACCGGACCAAGGCCGAGAAGCTCATGATGGACGTGCACACCAAGGGGCGTGCCGTCGTCTCCCACGGCTCGCGCGAGAAGATGGAGAGCGACACCGAGGCCCTGCAGGGTTACGGGTTGTGGGCCACCTTCCAGAAGGACGACTGATGCTGCCTGCGAAAGCCTGTGAGAGCAAGGTCCAGATCATCAGCCAGAAGGACGAATGATGTTCAGGCAGGACGACTGATGGCCCGGGCGTTCGTCCGCAAAGGCAGGGGAACCAACGTCCGGTATGCCGCGAAGCTCGATGCCGTCGAACGTGCGGTTGTCGCCGGCCTCATGGAGCAGGTCCGCGACCTCGTCGCGCCCGAGCCGGTGGAGCGCGTCGAGACCGGCCCCGCGGGCGAGTCGGACGACGACGACTTCGCGGCGATCGTCTCGGGCCTGGGCGGCCTCGGCATGGGTGTCTCGGTCTCGGCCGAGGACCAGGTCCCCGACGACCGTCCCGTTCCCAGCGACGCGCGCTCGTTCGGTGACCGCGACCCCGCTCTCGAACGGCTGCTCCCGGCCGGGAACCGGGCCGACGACCAGGCATCGGCCGAGTTCCGGAGGTTGACCGAGCACGGCCTGCGGCAGCGCAAGGCCGGCCACCTCGAGTCCGCCATCCGCTCCCTCCGGGCACCCGGCCCGGGAGTGCAGCTCGACGAGCGCGCCGCGATCGACATGGTCATCGCCCTGACCGACGTGCGCCTCGTCCTCGGCGAACGCCTCGGGCTGCGCGAGGACGCCGACGTCGACCGCCTCGAGCAGGAGCTCGCCGACGTGGACGACGACGATCCCCGCACGCACGCCATGTCGGTCTACGACTTCCTTACATGGCTGCAGGAGACGCTCGCCACCGCGATGCTCCCCGGTGCCGACCGCAGCGCATAACCTTGTGCGGTGCCTGACTCTCCCATCGGAATCTTCGACTCCGGGTATGGCGGTCTCACGGTGGCGCGAGCCGTCCTCGACCAGCTGCCTCACGAGTCGGTGGCCTATCTGGGTGACACGGCCCGCACGCCCTATGGCCCCCGCCCGATCGCCGAGACCCGGGCCTTCGCGCTCGAGTGTCTCGACCGCCTCGTCGCCCACGGCGTCAAGGCGCTGGTCATCGCCTGCAACACCGCCAGCGCCGCCGTGCTCCACGACGCGCGGGAGCGCTACGACGTGCCGGTCGTCGAGGTCATCCGCCCGGCGGTCCGTCGCGCCGCCGGAGCCACGCGCAGCGGTCGGATCGGCGTCATCTCCACGCTCGGCACGCACCAGTCGCGCGCCTACCTCGACGCCTTCGCGGCCGCCCCGCACCTCCGGGTGACGAGCGAGCCGTGTCCGCGGTTCGTCGACTTTGTCGAGTCGGGCGTGACCGGCGGCGCGGAGCTCAGAAGCGTGGCCCGCGACTACCTCGGCCCCCTCCAGGAGCAGGACGTCGACACGCTCATCCTCGGCTGCACCCACTACCCCCTGCTGGCCGGCGTGATCTCCTACGTCATGGGGCCCGACGTCACGCTCGTGTCCTCCGCCGAGGAGACGGCCAAGGAGCTCTATCGCGTGCTCGCGGACGCCGACCTCCTCCGGCCCGACGACCGCCCTGCCCCGGAGCACGGGTTCACGACGACGGGCGACCCACAGGAGTTCCGCCGCCTGGCGCTGCGGTTCCTCGGGCTCGGTCCGAACTTCGGTCACATCTTCACCTCCGCCATCGGCGTCCCGGCGGCGATCGCGTGAGGGTCACCGTCATCGGCTGCAGCGGGTCGTTCGCAGGACCGGACTCGGCCGCGTCGAGCTACCTCGTGTCCGTGGACGCCGGGGATCGCACGTGGAACGTCCTCCTCGACCTCGGTTCCGGTGCGCTGGGCCCGCTGCAGCGGCACCTCGACCCGCGAGACCTCGACGCGGTCTTCCTCACGCACCTGCACCCGGACCACTGCGCCGACCTGTGTGGTCTCTATGTGGCGCACCACTACGCGCCAGCGGGAGCGCCGGGTCGAAGACTCCCCGTCTGGGGCCCCCCCGGCACGGCGTCCCGCATGGCGCTCATGTACCACGGCCTGGAGGAGGGCGGCATGGACGGTGTCTTCGCCTTCTCCGAGCTCGGCGACCGCGTGCCGGTCACCGTCGGGCCGCTCACAATCACCCCGTATGCCGTGAACCACCCCGTCGAGGCCTTCGGCTTCCGGGTCGAGGCCGAGGGGGCCGTCCTCTGCTACACCGGGGACACCGACGCCTGCGACAACCTCGAACCGCTCATGCGCGACGCAGACCTCGTGCTCGCGGACTCGGCCTTCGTCGACGGACGCGACGAGGTCCGCGGCATCCATCTCTCCGGCAGCCGCGCGGCGCGTGCCGCCGCCGACGCCGGGGGAGTCAAGCGCCTCGTGCTGACGCACATGCCGGCGTGGAACGACCGAGATGTCTGCCGTGCCCAGGCCGAGCCGTTCTGGCCCGGTGCCGAGGTGGCGCAGCCCCACGACGTCTACGACCTCGGCGCGGTCGCCGGGACCAGCGACGTCTAGCCTGCTCGTGTGACTTCACAGCAGACCAGACATGACGGCCGCGCCCCCGAGGACCTCCGCGAGGTGCGGATCACCCGCAACTGGCTCGACCATGCCGAGGGCAGCGTCCTCATCGAGTTCGGCCGCACCCGCGTGCTCTGCGCAGCGTCCTTCACCGAGGGTGTGCCGCGCTGGCTCAAGGGCCGGGGCACCGGGTGGGTCACCTCCGAGTACGAGATGCTCCCGCGCTCGACCAACACCCGCTCGGACCGCGAGTCCCGCAAGGGCAAGGTCGGGGGTCGCACCCACGAGATCTCGCGCCTCATCGGCCGTGCGCTGCGCGCCGTCATCGACACGAAGGCGTTGGGGGAGAACACGATCGTCGTCGACTGTGATGTGCTCCAGGCCGATGGTGGCACGCGCACGGCGTCGATCACCGGTGCCTACGTCGCGCTCGTCGACGCCATCGAGGACGCCCGCGACAAGGGCCTCATCGCCAAGAACGCCCAGCCGTTGTCCGACTCCATCGCAGCCGTGAGTGTCGGCGTCGTCGGCGGGCTGCCCGTCCTCGACCTCGACTACCCCGAGGACTCCACGGCCGACACCGACATGAACGTCGTCATGACGGGCTCGGGACGCTACGTCGAGGTGCAGGGGACGGCCGAGGGCGCTGACGCGGCGTTCGACCGCGACCGTCTCAACGAGCTGCTCGACCTCGCCGCTGCCGGCTGCGCCACCCTCACCGCCCTGCAGAAGCAGGCGCTCGACGAGGCTCCCCGGGAGCGGACGCGATGACCAGGCTCGTCCTCGCGACCCAGAACGAGCACAAGGTCCACGAGCTCCGCCAGATCCTCGCCGAGCTCGTCGAGGAGCTCGGGCTCGAGGTCGTCGGCGCCTCGGACTTCCCGGACGCCCCCGACGTCGTCGAGAGTGAGGTGACGTTCGTGGGCAATGCCCGGCTCAAGGCCGTCGCCGTCGCGAAGGCCACCGGTCTGCCCAGCGTGGCCGACGACTCGGGGTTGGCTGTGGACGTGCTCGGCGGCTCGCCCGGCGTCTTCTCGGCGCGGTGGTCGGGTTCGCACTCGGGGCCCGACGCCCCCCGCGCCGAGCGCGACCGTGCCAACCTCTCGCTGCTCCTCGAGCAGCTCGGCGACGTGCCCGACAAGCACCGCAGCGCATCATTCGTCTGTGCCGCGGTGCTCGCCATGCCGGACGGCTCCACCGAGGCGGTCGAAGGTCGCGTCACCGGCACGATCCGGCGGGACCCGGTGGGGGAGAACGGCTTCGGCTACGACCCGATCTTCGTCCCCGACGGCGACACCAGGTCGATGGCGGAGTACACGGACGCCGAGAAGAACGAGATCTCGCACCGGGGCCGCGCCTTCCGCACCATGATCCCGGTCCTGCGCGAACGCCTCACCTGACTCTCGCCTGCTCGTTGCGTCTGCGGAGGTGCCTGCGAGAGCCGCCACATGCGCAGACGCAAAGGAGTGGGCCGGACGGAAGGTGAGCGGACGGCATACGCCGCCGTCTCACAACTACTCTTTGGTGCCAGAGGGGGGACTCGAACCCCCACGCCGAAGCACGGCATCCTAAGTGCCGCGTGTCTACCAGTTCCACCACTCCGGCGAGGTGCCTTGCGGGGCAACTCGGACCTCAGATACTAGCTGTCCGCGGTTTCGAGACTCGTTCTCCACCCCATGCTTCTGCCCGCGAAGTTCGCCGTCTGGTTGTGACAGTTCGGGCACAGGAAGCGAAGGTTTTCGCGCAGGTTGTTGTGGAAGTCCCCGTCGATGTGGTCCACGTGCAGCGTCAGTTTCTGACCACGCCACGTTCCGTCGTTGCCGCACATCTCGCACTCCCAGGGCCGCCCTATCGCCAGAAGAGCGCGCCTCAGCTGTGGAGCCTTGCGTCGAAAGGAGCCGGTCGGGATTCGAACCAGAATTTCTTCAGGTCCTAGGAGGTTCGGAGCAGCTCGTCCGTGGCGACGAGTGAAATGGGATGTGTCGAGGCCGAGTTGCCTGACTCGTCGTGCGATGTGGGTTTGCGTGCCACCCGCTTGAGCGAGGCCAAGCCGCCGCACAACGTCCGCGTACGAGTCGGCTTGTGCCACGAGGGGCCCGAGCAACTCTGCCGTGTACTTGATCCTCCCCATGAAGCGAACATAGGGACCTCCTCTGACAGGGACCTGCCCACTGGAGTGCCGCCTCGCGCACTGGCTGTCGGTGCCTCGCTGATAGTTTGGCGAGAGCCGACCATCGAGGAGACCTGCGTGACCGAGCGACTCAGTCCGGGCGATGTTGCACCGGACTTCACCCTGACCACCGACACCGGTGAGAGCGTCACGCTCTCCGACCTGCGTGGCGACAAGGTCATCGTCTACTTCTACCCGGCGGCCATGACGCCCGGGTGCACCAAGCAGGCCTGCGACTTCAGCGAGTCGCTCGAGCTGCTCAAGACCGACGGCTACACCGTCCTCGGCATCTCGCCGGACAAGCCCGAGAAGCTCGCGACGTTCCGCGACAAGGAGCACCTCTCGCTCACCTTGCTGTCGGACCCCGACAAGTCGGTCATGACGTCCTGGGGCGCCTTCGGTGAGAAGAGCCTCTACGGCAAGACCGTCCAGGGCGTGATCCGCTCCACCTTCGTCGTCGACGACCAAGGCAAGGTCGAGCACGCCTTCTACAACGTCAAAGCCACCGGTCACGTCGCCAAGCTGCGGCGCGACCTCGGACTCAGTGAGGACTGATTCGATGACCAGCATCCCCGCCCTCGAGGCCGACATCGCAGAGCGCCGCACGCGCCTCGCACGCACCCTGGATGAGCTCACCGCGAAGGCGACGCCCTCAGCCATCGCCAAGCGGCAGGTCGACCAGGCCAAGGCCCGCTTCGCGGACGCCACGACGACTCCTGAGGGTGACCTGCGGGTGGAGCGCGTCGCTGCAGCGGTGGCCGTCGTCGCCGTCATCGTCGCGCTCAAGGTGCTGCGTCGCCGACGGCGCTGACCGATACTGGGGTCACGGCAACGCTGCCGCACCTCGTCGGGGCCTGAGCCGTCGACGGGTGAGACACCCGGGAGTGCCATGACGACCACCGAGACGGCCACCCCCTCGGGCAACGCGCCTGCGGTGCCCGACGAGAGCACTCGAGCGGCCCTTGACGCGGCGATCGCCACCGTCCGGGCGGGCGAGCAGCGCTGGGCCGAGCTGGGGCTGCGCGACAGGGTCGACCTGCTGGGCCGGGTCCACGCCGCTGTCGCGGCGCAGGCCGAGCAGTGGGTCGCCGCAGCCGTGCGGGCCAAGGACCTCGATCCGGACTCGCCTCTCGCGGGTGAGGAGTGGCTCTCCGGTCCCTACTGCACGCTGTCGGCTCTGTCGGCGTTGCAGCACACCTTGACCGCCGTCGCGCAGGGCAGGAGCCCGATCGAGACCCAGCGGTTCGGCACGGCGCCCGGGGGACGGGTGGCCGTGCCCGTCCTGCCGACCAGCCGCTACGAGTACCTGCTGCTGCACGGCTTCTCGGCCGACGTGTGGATGAAGCCCGGCCTCAGTGCCAGCGACGTGCGGGCCAACGCCGGCCTCGGGGCCCTCACGCCGACGAGCACGGGCGGGGTGGGCCTCGTCCTCGGCGCCGGCAACATCACCTCCATCGCGCCCCTCGACGTGCTCTACGAGCTCGTGGCCCACAACCGCGTCGTCGTCCTCAAGCTCAACCCGACGATGGACGAGCTCCTGCCCGTCTACACCGCAGCCTTCGCGCCGCTCATCGAGCTCGGGCTCCTGGCCGTGGTCACCGGCGCCGGGGACGTCGGCAGCTACCTCGCCCAGCACCCGGGCTTCTCCCACGTCCACATCACCGGCAGCGCCGTGACCCACGACGTCATCGTCTGGGGCCCCGGGCCGGAGGGTGCCGCGCGTCGAGCAGCGGGCACGCCGGTCCTCGGCAAGCCCATCACGAGCGAGCTGGGCGGCGTCTCGCCGATCATCGTCGTCCCGGGGGAGTGGTCCGCGGCCGACCTCCGCTTCCAGGCGCAGCACGTCGCGACCCAGCGCCTGCACAACGGCGGCTACAACTGCATCGCCGGGCAGGTCGTCGTCCTCAGCAGCGAGTGGCCGCAGCGGGAGGCCTTCGTCGAGGAGCTCCGGCGTGCGCTGGCGCAGGCACCGGAGCGCGCGCCCTGGTATCCCGGGAGTTGTGACCGCGTCGCCGCGGCGGGTGCGGCCTACGGGCGGGCCGATCGCCTCGGACAGGGCGGCGGACGGTTGCTCGTCGACGCGCGGAACGGCGTGGATGCCTCGGCGATCGAGACGACCGAGTACTTCTCACCGGTCCTCGGCATCGTCGACGTGCCCGGCACCGGCCAGGCCTTCCTGGACGCCGCCGTGGCCCACGCGAACACCGCCCTCGTCGGGACCCTTGGCGCCAACCTCATCGTCGCCCCGGCGACCCTCAAGGAGCTCGGCAGCGGCTTCGACGAGGCGCTGGCCCGGCTCGAGTACGGCTGCATCGCCGTCAACGCCTGGACGGGCCTGGGCTTCCTCGCGGCCGGCGCGCCGTGGGGGGCCTTCCCCGGTCACACGCTCGCCGACGTCCAGAGCGGGATCGGGGTCGTCCACAACGCGTTCCTGCTCGAGGACGCGGAGCGGACCATCGTCCGGGGACCGTTCCGGCCCTTCCCCCGATCCGTCCTCGGCGGTGAGCTCTCGCTCTCGCCGAAGCCGCCGTGGTTCGTCTCGGCCCGCAGTGCGCGGCGGACCGGGCAGCTGCTCACGCAGTTCGCCGCCAAGCCGTCCTGGGCCAAGCTGCCCCGGATCTTCGCCTCCGCCTTCCGCGCCTGACGGTTCGGCGTATGCCGGGTGCGCACCACCCGGCATACGTGCCGGAGGACGGGGCACGAAAAACCGCAGACCGGGCGTGATCGCCCGGTCTGCGGTGCTGGTCCGCCATCAGGGACTCGAACCCCGAACCCGCTGAGTCTCAACGCACGTTTCGCGTCGTCGTCCGCGAGCGCTTGAAAACGCGCGCTGACCTGCGTGTATGCCGTCCCGAGTTGTCGCGTCGTCACGCGTCTTTTCGTGCTACTTCTCGTCCAAAGTCGGGTCATTAACCGGTGACGCGTCCCGGCTTGTGTTTCAGGTATGGACCTCGGCCTCAGCGCTCCTGCTGGGGGTGGGCTTCATTTCTGGGTGTGGCTCTCCGGCAGTATGCCCATAACACGATGCCCGACTCGCGCAGAGTCTTTCTGACCCGGATCCAGTGTCACCCGGCCTCGGCCCAATTATGTCGGACCCGCTCTGATCCTGCGATCAGGAGAGCATCTGGACGAGAAGTGGCCGTGTCTGACGTTGCCATCGCAATCTCGCGACTCGGTGAGGATAACTTCCGCTGAGCGCAGAATTCGCGCGCTATGGAGTGGCTGCTCGCCAAACTCGAAGGGTCTGTGGTCGTCGTGACTCCACAGACGACCGTGGAGAGTGCGAGCCTAAAACGACTGATCAGTCAATCCGAAGTGCAGCACCACGCTTGGCGCGGGCAGTCCGGCGGTCCCTACGCCGGTCACCGGGTCCTTCAGGCGTGGCCCGTTGAAAGCATCTGAAAGACGTCTGGAACGTAGATGCAGTTGCGGTCGCCGTGTTCGAGTGGAACGTCGAGGAGGTCGCTGAGTGGGTCGAGCACTTGAATCCGCCTCAGCTGCTCCCGGGGAGACAATCGGATGCGGGTCGGCTCGTCGTCAAGCACAGGTCAAACCTAAGCAGGTCATGGAGGCCACAGGCAGGGTCACCATCCGCGGCCTCAGCGCGCACAACGGCAGCGTCCTAGACCAGATCGTCGACGACGTCGTCGCAGCCGATGTCACGTAACTCGTCACCGTCGCACTCGACGAGCAGCTTCCCGCACGGCCAGGCCGCCCCGAGCCTACGACACGGCTTGGATCAGGGCTGGCCGCAGCCACTTCACGTACGCAAGATGCGAGCGCTCGACTTGCGTCACGGGCTCAAGACTCTTCTTAGGTCGGCGCCCAAGGACTTAAGGGTCGTGGTCGAATAGTTTGAATGCGTCGCCGAGCCCTGACTGAAGTAGTAATTGATGTCAAGAACCTTTGGGAAACTCAAGAACGAACTCGTATCACATACAGCATCCCCCTTATCGCACAACTCAACAGTCCTGGAGGTTACCGATGCGGGGTAGGAGAAATCACCCATCTGCACATTGGGAACAGTCGGGAAGCCGGCGAGTGCCGCATCTTGGATCCACTGATTTAGGGTGAGTGCCGCAAAACCGACGTAAGTGGCAGACATCCCAACTCCAGGGTCGGCAGTGCCTTCATTCCTGAGCCCTACGTTCTGCGACCTTAAAGGATCAGCCAGTAGGGCGACGGCGCTGATGTGAGTGAGCATGTTCGGGGAGGCGACTGCAACATAACCCAAGGCCGCATGGATGACCCAGGAGCCCTGTGAGTATCCAGCCAAGACAATCTTTTGCCCCGTCGAGCCGCACGTATCGATGGCGTCCTGAATCTGCCGAATCAGTTTCACTGCTCCGTCCCAAGCGCCGGGTGTGTAGTTGGCGACGTTCTTGAGGTTCTCCCAGGCGGACGCACCCGGAGTGCCTACGATGGGGACCGGATTTGCCTCATACGGGATACCTAGAGCCGAAAACGTGGCGGTGCTGGGAACACTGTCATTGTTGACCCATTGGGTCTTTAGACCTTGGTAGATGTCGTTCACTTTCGGGCCCAAGCCGCCGTAGCCGCTCTCCCCAGATCCACGCATCCCAAGGAGGAGATAGTCCGTGCATACGCCAGCCACCCGCACCGGTTGGGGTGGAGGCTGGGCTCCCATGGGAGGGAGTGGGGGAACGCCGGTCCAGGGGTAATAGGTGACTGCCTCTCCGCTGACGGTGGGGTTGCCATTCCATCCGGGTGGTCCGTCGTTTCCCCACTGGACATTGGTTGCGTCCACAGAGCCAGATGCTGACACACCCACACTTGAGCTCGTAATTGACCCGTGGATGTGGGCAACTACGTCAACCTCGGTCCTCAAAGCGGTTGAGGCATAGCGCACGTCAATGAAATCGAGTTGTGCCACAGATCGCGTCGAGGCGTCGATGCCGTTCCAGTCGCCGGTGGCGGGGGCGCGGGTGGGGCTGCTGACTGCGGTGGTGTCCCCGCCGGCGGTGGAGTCCCAGATTGAGGTGAAGACGACGGGGTTGGTGGCGGTTCCGGCGGCGGTCAGGGTGCCACCCACGATCAGGCCGGTGCCAGAGGACTTCAGGACGGCGCCGGGGTTGAGGGTGAGGGTGGTCCCGGCGGGCACGGTGAATGAGCTCGTATTGACCAGGGTCAGGTTCGAGGAGGTGAATGGCAGGGCGCCGCTGGTGGCGAGGGTGACGCTGCTCATGTCGAGGATGGGTGCGCCGGTCGATCCGGTGGCGGTGTTTCCCTCGAGCTTGGCCAAGGTCACCTGCGTCGACCAGAGCCTGATCTCGGTGTTGGCGATGGTGGCGAAGGTGTTGCGTTGGATGGTGGGGGAGTCCGCGACCCGGTTAGCGAAGACGCCGGTATGGGAGTTGTCCAGCGTTGAGTCGGTCAGCGTCAAGGCGCCGTATGTCACGTCGACCGCGGTGGAGGCATATCGCACGCGGACCCGCGACAGGGAGACCACCGCAGCGGTCGTCGAGGCGTCGATGCCGTTCCAGTCGCCGGCGGCGGGGGCGCGGGTGGGGCTGCTGACTGCGGTGGTGTCCCCGCCGGCGGTGGAGTCCCAGATTGAGGTGAAGACGACGGGGTTGGTGGCGGTTCCGGCGGCGGTCAGGGTGCCACCCACGATCAGGCCGGTGCCAGAGGACTTCAGGACGGCGCCGGGGTTGAGGGTGAGGGTGGTCCCGGCGGGCACGGTGAATGAGCTCGTATTGACCAGGGTCAGGTTCGAGGAGGTGAATGGCAGGGCGCCGCTGGTGGCGAGGGTGACGCTGCTCATGTCGAGGATGGGTGCGCCGGTCGATCCGGTGGCGGTGTTTCCCTCGAGCTTGGCCAAGGTCACCTGCGTCGACCAGAGCCTGATCTCGGTGTTGGCGATGGTGGCGAAGGTGTTGCGTTGGATGGTGGGGGAGTCCGCGACCCGGTTAGCGAAGACGCCGGTATGGGAGTTGTCCAGCGTTGAGTCGGTCAGCGTCAAGGCGCCGTATGTCACGTCGACCGCGGTGGAGGCATATCGCACGCGGACCCGCGACAGGGAGACCACCGCAGCGGTCGTCGAGGCGTCGATGCCGTTCCAGTCGCCGGCGGCGGGGGCGCGGGTGGGGCTGCTGACTGCGGTGGTGTCCCCGCCAACGGTGTCGTCCTTGATCGACGTGAAGGCAGCCGTGCTGGTCGCTGTCCCGTTAGCGATGAGCGTGCCGGACACCGACAATCTGCCGCCGCTGCTGACCTTGACCACAGATGTGGGGCTGACTGTCAGGGACGCCCCGGCGGCGACTGTCACGGAGCCATCGATGAGATAGACGCCTGCGCAGGCAGGGGACCAAGTGGTGTTGGTGCTAATGGTCCCCGTAACGTGCCGGACTGCCACGTACGTACTGCCGCAGGAATCGGGGGGCGTCACCGGCAACGTAAGTGCCTTGGTAGCGGTGGCGGCCTTGGTGTCGGTGGCCTTTGCGGTGAAGGTCGCTGTGCTGGCGGTGGTGGGGGTGCCGGTGATGGCGCCGGTCGTTGCGTTGAGGGTGAGCCCGGCTGGGAGGGTGCCGGTGGTGATGGTCCAGGTGTAGGGGGCGGTACCACCGGTTGCGGTCAGGGTGGTCGTGTAGGCGTTGCCCACGACGCCGCTGGGCAGGCTGTTGGTCGTGATCGAGACCGGGATCGGTGCGGCGGCGATGGTGAGGGAG
>NZ_JBHTDK010000001.1:345141-345734 GCF_042666355.1 Knoellia altitudinis | reverse complement strand
GGGTGCCGGTGATCGCGCCGGTCGTTGCGTTGAGGGTGAGCCCGGCTGGGAGGGTGCCGGTGGTGATGGTCCAGGTGTAGGGGGCGGTACCACCGGTTACGGTCAGGGTGGTCGTGTAGGCGTTGCCCACGACGCCGCTGGGCAGGCTGTTGGTCGTGATCGAGACCGGGATCGGTGCGGCGGCGATGGTGAGGGAGAGCTGCTTGGTAGCGGTGGCGGCCTTGGTGTCGGTGGCCTTTGCGGTGAAGGTCGCTGTGCTGGCGGTGGTGGGGGTGCCGGTGATCGCGCCGGTCGTTGCGTTGAGGGTGAGCCCGGCTGGGAGGGTGCCGGTGGTGATGGTCCAGGTGTAGGGGGCGGTACCACCGGTTGCGGTCAGGGTGGTCGTGTAGGCGTTGCCCACGACGCCGCTGGGCAGGCTGGTCGTCGTGACCGCGACCGGAGTGCTTGGGGTGTCGGAAAGGTAGTAGCCGGCGATGTCGGTGATGAGTTGGGCGGTTCCGCTGGAGTTGTTGCTCAGGGCGATCTTGCCGTTGGCGCCGATCTTGGCGATGACGAGGTTGGGGATGGTCTGGTTGGCGACGAAGTTGAGGTTG
>NZ_JBHTDK010000001.1:0-345046 GCF_042666355.1 Knoellia altitudinis | reverse complement strand
CTTGGTGGTGCCGTCGGGGTAGGCGGTGATGCTGCCGGACGTTTTTGGGGCGGTGACGGTCACGTTCAGCACGACTGCCGAGACGCCGGTGGTGGGGACGCCGCCCTTGCCGGTGGCTTGGAGGTGGACTGTTCCGCCGGCGGGTACCGGGCCGGGTGCGCCGATTCCGGACCGGGTGTCCAACACCCGGGAGGGGGCTAGTGGGCTGTAGCCGCCGGCGGTCGGGGTTCCGGAAAGGTAGTAGCCGGCGATGTCCGCGATGAGTTGGACGGTTCCGCTGGAGTTGTTGCTCAGGGCGATCTTGCCGTTGGCGCCGATCTTGGCGATGACGAGGTTGGGGATGGTCTGGTTGGCGACGAAGTTGAGGTTGGAGGCGGTGGGCTTGGTGGTGCCGTCGGGGTAGGCGGTGATGCTGCCGGACGTTTTTGGGGCGGTGACGGTCACGTTCAGCACGACTGCAGAGACGCCGGTGGTGGGGATCCCGCCCTGGCCCGTGACTTGGAGGCGGGCTGTTCCGCCGGCGGGTACCGGGCCGGGTGCGCCAATTCCGAACCGAGTGTCCATAATCCTGGCTGGAGCCAACGACACATACGACCCCGGGGCGTCAGACGAGGCGGTCAGCGCGGCAAGAGTCGCGCTCAAAGGCGCAGCGCTCACATCGACCGACATAGACGCGGAAGCTTGCCCGGTCACCGCTACAGACCCAGTTCCAGCGAGCGCGATAGCCAACACGGCAACGACCATCCGACTTACCAAGCGACGCCGAAACTGACCCATGTGAACACCCTCAGCGAGACCCGGGAAGTAGCTAAGCACAACGTACAAGGCGCCTACGGCCGGCGGGCCCCATTTCGCAGAGTCTCAAGACGTGATCGGCGTGTTGGTGCGCCCACACTCGAAATGGGGCCTAACTGGGCGGATACGGTCTGCGCCTTCCCCGTCCAGACACGTTGTTGGGTGCCGCTTCTCGTCCAAATGCGGGCGTCTTTCGGTGGCTGATGCAGGCTGGTGGTCGGTTCCCCTAGCCCGCAAGAGACCCCGAACCACCCAGGACGCCTAGGGCCCGCCCGACTGCGGTCCGTTGGAGTGCCAACCTGCGGCGGTGGAAGTGTGGAGGCCGACGACCTACCCGACCCCAAAGTCGGACGGCTTCCGGACGGAAGGAGGGCCATGCGCTCCCGGGCTGAGACCGGGGTTGCGTTCGGCCATCAAGGACTCGAACTCCGAACCTTCGCGTTAAGAGTCAGCTCGCACGACAGTGCCAGTCACCACTCAAGAGCGCTCGATGGCGCACGTCAGTGCTCGACAGTTCCTTCGCGTTGCTGCTCATCAGTGGCCTGCCGCCCTCCAAAACCGGGGATAAACCGGGCGTTCAAGGCCAAACGTCGAGAACGACGAGCACGGTCGGGCCGCAACAAGGCTGTGACCAACAACAACGAGTGCGCCATCAGGGACTCGAACCCCGAACCCGCTGATTAAGAGTCAGCTGCTCTGCCAATTGAGCTAATGGCGCGCGAGCGGAGACATTATCAGGACTCGCGCCCGGTCGCGAAATCGATCCCGGCAAGCACCGTGGCGGCGAGGCGGGGACGGCCTCGTGCCAGCGTTGCTCAGGCCTGGGACTCGTCGCGCCTCACGGCGTAGAAGGTGGCGGCGATCGCTCCGACAAGAGCCACGAAGACGATGAACCAGACCCACAGCGGGGTGCCACCGGAGTCCTCCGTGTCGGCTGACGCGGGGGCGGCGCCGGTGGCCTCGGAGGCCGCTGGCGGGCTCGCGAGCGAGGGGCTGGTGGACGCGCTCGGGGTGGCTGCGCCGGAGGCGCTGCCCGAGGGGGACTCGGACGGAGTGGCGCTCGGGGAGCTGGGCGGGGCCGCGGGGTCGCCGGCCACCGTGAAGCGCGTCGACCCAGAGATCGGGTGGGAGTCCGCGCTGACGACGCGGTAGACGACGTTGTAGGTCCCGGCGGCGATGGGGTCGCCCACCGGGAGGGTCACCTTCGCCCCCTGCGTCGATGCCTTCTCGCCCACGACCTCGCCGCCCTCGCCGTCGGTGACGCGCACCGTGACGAACTGAGGGTTGATCGGCTCGTTGAAGGTCAGCACGATCTCCTGCGGAGACGCTGGCACTGACGCGCCGTCGGCGGGGGAGATCGAGATCAGCCGCGAGTGGGCGCTCGCCGGCAGCGCCCCGAGAGTCAGTCCCGAGAGTGCGGTGAGGAGCAGCAGGACGAGTCCACGCGTCGTCGTTCTCATGGGCCCATCTTGCACACCGAGTCTGGACATGACGAAAGCCCCTGCGGTGCAGGGGCTTTCGAGCGGGGTGAGTAACGGGACTTGAACCCGCGACATCCGCCACCACAAGGCGGCGCTCTACCAGCTGAGCTATACCCACCAAGGCACTGCACGGCATACACATCAGTGGAGCCGAGGCAGCGCGAACTATCGTACCTGCTCGCCAGGCGTGCTCTTGACCAGACCGACGGGGCCGCTCGACACCGGCTCGGAGTGGTCGACGACGTGCTGGGCAGCGATGGCGCGCAGCTCGTCGGTCCCGCGTCCGGGAGGGTCGACGAACACGGCGGCGCGGTAGTAGCGCAGCTCCGCGATGGACTCCCGGATGTCGGCCAGCGCCCGGTGACCGCCGGACTTCTCGGGGGCCGCGAAGTAGGCGCGGGGGAACCAGCGCCGCGACAGCTCCTTGATCGAGGAGACGTCGATGATGCGGTAGTGGAGGTGCTCCTCGAGCTCGGCCATGTCCCGCGCCAGGAAGCCGCGGTCGGTCGCCACCGTGTTGCCACCCAAGGGCGCCTTGCGGGGCTCGGGCACCCACTCGCGCACGTAGTCGAGGACCCGCTGCTGTGCCTCCTCGATGCTCACCCCGTCGGCGAACTCGTCGATGAGCCCCGAGGACGTGTGCATCTCGCGGACGAAGTCACCCATCTGCGCCAGCGCCTCGTCGGTCGGCTTGATGACGACGTCGACGCCTTCGCCGAGGATGTTGAGCTCGAAGTCGGTGACGAGCGCGGCCACCTCGACCAGGGCGTCGTTCTCGAGCGAGAGCCCGGTCATCTCGCAGTCGATCCAGACGATGCGGTCGGTGAGGGCTCGGTCGGGGGCTGAGGACATGGCCTCCACTGTATGGCGCTGCACTAGGGTCGCGGACATGAGTGGGGAGCAGGCCGTCGCCATCGGTCCAGCCGTGCCCTCGGGGCCGGATCGCACGCGCGCAGGCGCGCATCGGGGGAGGTCGTTGATCCGGCGCTGGGTGCTCATCGGCGTCGCAACCCTGGGCTTCGGAGTCGCCGCGCTCGCCGTCGCCGTCGCCATCGGGGCCGCGGCCGGAGTCAGCGCGACCCTGCTCGGGCTCGTCATCGCCATCATCCCGCTGGGCATCGTCGTCCCGACCTTCATGTGGCTCGACCGCTTCGAGTCCGAACCGACCCGCTACCTCTGGATGGCCTTCCTCTGGGGCGCCCTCATCGCCGTCCTCATCGCCATGACCCTCAACACCGCAGGCCAGCTCGTCCTGTGGGGGTCGATCCCGCAGGACGAGTCCCTCGCGCTCACCGCCGTGTTTGTCGCGCCCGTCGTGGAGGAGGCCGCCAAGGGTCTGCTCATCCTCCTGGTGTGGCGCTTCGCCCGCCGGGAGTTCGACGGGATCACGGACGGGATGGTGTATGCCGGTGTCACGGCTGCCGGTTTCGCGTTCACCGAGAACATCCAGTACCTCGCCCTCGCGTGGGCCGAGCACGGCCAGGACGGGCTCACGGCCACGTTCATCGGCCGCTGCCTCCTCTCGCCCTTCGCCCACCCGATGTTCACGATCTGCACCGGTATCGGGATCGGCGTCGCCGCGATGTCACGCCGCGGCTGGGTGCGGTGGGTCGCGCCGCTCGCCGGCTTCGTCATCGCGGTCATCTCGCATGCCGTCTGGAACCTCGCAGCCGTGAGTGGCGGTGAGGGACTCATCGCCGTCTACCTCGTCGTCGAGGTCCCGCTCTTCCTCGCGTTCCTCGGCTTCGTCGTCTGGGTCCGTCGCCGTGAGGGCCGCCTCATCGGCCAGTTCCTCAACGCCTACTCGGACGCCGGCTGGCTGTCCTCCGCCGAGGTGGCGATGCTCGCGTCGATGCCGCGGCGACGTGAGGCGCGGCAGTGGGCGAGGGCCAACGGTGGCCGACCCGCTCTGCGGTCCATGGAGGACTTCCAGGACGCGGCGAGCGAGCTGGCGCTGCTCCGTCGACGCATGCACCACTCGGCCGCGGATGCCCGGGCCCTCGAGGACGAGCGCGAGCTGCTCGCCACCCTCGTGGCGCGACGACGCGAGTTCGCCGGCCAGGTCCTCTGATGGGGCCGCACCCCTCCGTCCTCGAGCTGTCGCAGTCCCTGGCGCCCGAGCTGGTCAGCCTGCGCCACGACCTGCATCGTCATCCCGAGCTCGGCAACGACCTGCCGCGCACGCAGCAGGCGGTGCTTGACGCGCTCGAGGGCGTCGACCTCGAGATCACCGTGGGGCAGAGCCTCAGCAGCGTCGTCGCGGTGCTCCGTGGTCGCGGCGGTTTGGGCGATGGGGGCGAGCGACCCGTCGTGCTCCTGCGAGGCGACATGGACGCGCTGCCCGTCACCGAGACCACCGGCCTCGACTTCGCCTCCGAGCGCGACGGACTCATGCACGCCTGTGGCCACGACCTGCACGTCGCTGGTCTCGTCGGTGCAGCCCGCATCCTGCACGAGGTGCGCGACCACCTCGCCGGCGACGTGGTCTTCATGTTCCAGCCGGGCGAAGAGGGCCCCGGAGGGGCCGAACCGATGCTGCGCGAGGGACTCCTGGACGTCGCCGGACGGCGGGTCGACGCGGCATACGCCATTCATGTGTATGCCGCGGAGCACCCCCGCGGTGTGTGGTTCGGTCGCCCCGGCCCCCAGATGGCCGCGGCCGACGAGGTGCTGATCACGGTTCAGGGCAGGGGCGGTCACGGCTCGCAGCCGCAGTACGCCCTCGACCCCGTGCCCGTCGCGTGCGAGATCGTGCTGGCTCTCCAGACCATGGTGACGCGGCGGTTCGACGTCTTCGACCCCGTCGTCGTCACGGTCGGTCGGATCAGCGCGGGCACGGTCAACAACGTCATCCCCGACACCGCCGAGATCGAGGCGACGCTGCGGACCTTCTCGCCGGAGCACCGCGACAAGGCGCACGCCGAGATCCGACGGGTGGCCGAGCACGTCGCCGCAGCGCACCACCTCACCGCCTCGGTCGATATCGGCGGGGGATACCCCGTGACGGTCAACGACGCGGAGGAGTTCGGCTTCGCGCAGGCCACCGTCGTCGACCTCTTCGGCGCGGAGCGCTGGGCCGACATGGTCAACCCTGAGGCGGGGGCTGAGGACATGTCCTTCGTGCTCGAGGAGGTGCCCGGCGCCTACCTCAACGTCGGCGCCTGCGTCGTGGACGACCACACGAGCGCAGACGACAACCATTCTCCGCGGGCGGCATACGACGACTCGGTCATCCCGGACATGGCCGCCCTGCTCGCTGAGCTGGCGTTGCGACGCACCGCCGCAGGAGCTCAGCCGCGCTGAAGCCGCACCGTCAGCGGCCGGCTCGTGAGGACGGCGACGGCGGCACGGTGGTCAGCACGACCGACGTCGAGGTCGCTGACCTGCATCGGACCCGGGAGGTGCTGGGCCGCCTTCCACTCGAGCAGCTCGGCGGGGGCGTCATGGGCGGACACGACGACCTGGCTGGGGTCGACCACGAGACCGTGCCCGGTGGCCTTGAGGATGGCCTCCTTGCGCGACCACAGCTGGGCACGCACACCGAGGAGGGCGTCGCCGTGCAGGTGGGCCAGCCGGGCCGCCTCGGTGGGGTCGAGGGTCACCGAACCGAAGCCGTCGAAGTCCGCGGACTCGAGGTCCTCGACGTCGACACCCACCTCGCCCAGGCGGGTCACGGCCGCCACGGCCATCCGCTCGCCGTAGGACACCGACACATGGACGTCACGCATGCCGACGACGTGGGGCTTGCCGTGCCGGTCGGTGCCGCACGTGGCGCACCGCCTCTCGAAGTCGATCGCCCGGGGATCCATACCGGTCTCGTCCGCGACGAGGCGACGCAGGAGGGCGTGGGCGGTGACGAACGGATGGGGATCCGCGCGGCGTTCGGCCCGCTCGCGCTCGCCGGCGTCGAGCAGGTCGAGCAGTCGCTGGTCGTCGACCACCTGGGTGGCCCGGATCGCGACGGACATGGCCCGATCATCGCATCTCTCCTGGCCGAGTCCACGGCGTCGCTGGACCAGGCCGAACCACGTGGCGCTCGACGCCTTCTCGCCTCGATCGCGGTCTCGGTCCGAGGCGGGGCTGCGAGGCGTGATACTTGACCCATGACGACCCCAAGCTCGCGCGAGACGACCTCAGCCTTCGCCTCCCTGGCGCAGCTGGTCTACACCGGCAACGGACCGGACGACGTGCTCGGCGCGATCTGTCGTACTGCGGTCGAGATCATCCCCGGCGCCGACCACGCCTGCATCTCGACGCTGCACAAGAACCAGCAGCTGGTGACCCGGGCCGCGAGCGACGACGTGGCCGCCCTGATGGACCGGCTCGAGTCCGAGGCGCACGAGGGGCCTTGCCTCGACAGCATCGTCGAGGACTCCGTGCAGCACGACCCGGACATCCGCAGCAACAGCAAGTGGCCCCGCCTCGCCGAGCTGACCCTGGCCCGCTCGACGGTGCGAGGGATGCTCGGCTACCAGCTGCTCGACGGTCTGAGCGGACGGGCGGCACTGAACGTCTTCTCCGAGACCCCCGATGCGTTGACGCAGGAGTCCGTGGACGTCGGCGCGGTCCTTGCGGCCTTCACCTCCGTCGCCCTGGCCGCGGCGGAGCGTGAGGCCAGCGCCGACAACCTCCGCCGGGGGCTGCACAGCAACCGTGAGATCGGCAAGGCCGTCGGACTGCTCATGGCGGCCCACAAGGTCGGCGACGAAGAGGCCTTCCAGATCCTTCGCAGTGCTTCCAGCCGGACGAACACCAAGCTCGCCGACCTGGCAGAGCGGATCAACGCGAGCCACCGCGACGGCCTGACCTGACGCGCGCTCCACGGGCACCAGTTCGGGTGGGTGATCGTCCGGACACCGCAGGGGGCGTTAGGTTGGCTGGACGTCCACGGCGGTCAAGAAGCGTGCCGTCTGCCCATCGGTCGCGCGACCATCCCCGCGCGCCTCGTCACGAAGGTCAGCCGTGATCAACGTCGCCTCGATTCCCTCTGCCCACGTCTACGTCAGACACCTGGCACACCCGTCTGCCGGAGCAGGCTCGGTCGTCCGCCTGGCCGATCCACCTTCCGGCGAGTCGGCGGACTCCCCGTGGTGGCCGCCGCGCATGCTGAGCCGGACGTGGATCTGCGAGCACGCCGCCGAGTTCGACGTCATGCACATCCACTTCGGCTTCGACGCCCTCTCTCCCGAGGACCTGGAGGACGTGGCAGCGGCCCTGCGAGAGCACGACAAGCCGTTGGTCGTCACCGTCCACGACCTGCGCAACCCGCATCATGACGCCGCGCTGCTGCACGACGCGCAGCTCGGTGTCCTCGTCGACGCCGCCGACGCCCTCATCACCCTCACCCCGGGGGCTGCGGCGGAGATCCGCCACCGCTGGGGGCGGGAGGCGACCGTGCTGCCTCACCCCCAGGTGGTGCCCGACGAGTGGCTGGTCCGGGACCGTCCGGAGCGTGGCGAGTTCGTCGTGGGAATCCATGCCAAGAGCCTGCGCGCCAACATGGACCCGTCGCCGCTCATCGACGCCCTGGTGACAGCACTTCCTGGTATGCCGGGTGCGCGGCTGCGCGTGGACGCCCACACCGACGTCATGACTGCGGGCTTCGTGCGTCACGACGCAGGGTTCTCGGAGCGTGTCACCTCCCTGGCCCAGCAGGGACTTCTCGAGCTGCAGGTGCACGACTACTTCTCCGACGACGAGCTCTGGGCGTACCTTCTCGGGCTCGACGTGTCGGTCCTGCCCTACCAGTTCGGCACCCACTCGGGCTGGCTCGAGGCCTGCCACGACCTCGGGACGTGGGTCGTCGCCCCGGACTGCGGGTTCTATGCGGAACAGCGACCCACCCTGTCGTACTCCGCCACCGGGCCCACGCGGCTCACGTCCCTCGTCGACGCCGTGCGCAGCGCTCACGACCGGTGGCTGTCCGGTGAGAGCGCGTCACGGGCCACCGCCACCGAGCGGCACGCTGAGCGCGTGAGCCTCGCCCGAGCCCACGAGGCGATCTACTCCGCGGTCCGGACCCTGGCTGCGTGAGCCCACGCTGACCTTCAGAGCGCGCTCAGCCGCCGTGGCCGAGGTCGAGCCAGCGGCAGCAGAGATCTGTCGACACGGTCGGTCCACGCCGCCGGACGGTTGCCGGCTCCTCCGCGAGGAGCGTGTCGGTCGTTTTGCACCCATCGACTCGGGTAGGCAGTCAGTGCACGTCGTCCGTCTCCAACAGCGTGGGACGGGCGGCGTGCCTCCACGGTGGATCAGCCATGCCTCGAGCCCGGCAGCCCCCGACCAGCAGCGGCAAGGGTCGTACACCTCTGGGCGAGCCCAGCGGTCAGGCAGCGGGCAAGCCACACGGTCACACGGTGCCCCCGGCGTGACTCGAACACGCGACCTAGAGATTAGAAGGCTCTTGCTCTATCCAGCTGAGCTACGGGGGCTGATCGAGAAGGGAGTCTAATGTCCGGTGGCGGCCGACCGTCGTGGACCGACGAACGACAACAACGCAGGTGGGAGCGTCGGCACGTCGGCGTGCGGCACCTCGCCACTTCGTTAGGCTGAGCGCGTGACCACATCCGAGACGACCGAGGCGAGTGTCCTTGTCGAGGCCGTGACCGGACTGCGCGACGCCGTCGAGTCCTCCGTGCTTCCACTCAGCACCCCCGGTCAGGCACGCGGCGTCACCGTACGCCGCGAGCTCATCCAGCAGCTCGACGACTACGTCCTGCCCCGACTGCGCTCCATCGACGCACCGCTCCTGGCGGTCGTCGGAGGGTCGACCGGCGCCGGCAAGTCCACTCTCGTCAACTCGATCGTGGGAGCCCAGGTGAGCCGCTCCGGCGTGCTCCGCCCCACCACCACGAGCCCGGTGCTCGTGCACCACCCCCAGGACCGGAAGTGGTTCGCCGACCAGCGCATCCTCCCCAGCCTCGCCCGAGTCACGGGTGGCCCCGGCGAAGAGTCGGCGCCGGGCACGGTGCGGCTCGTCGACTCGTCCTCGCTCCCGGCAGGCATGGCCCTGCTCGACGCACCTGACATCGACTCGGTCGTCCACGCCAACCGTGAGCTCGCCGGCCAGCTGCTGGCCGCCGCCGACCTGTGGCTCTTCGTGACGACTGCGGCCCGTTATGCCGACGCCGTGCCCTGGGACCTGCTGCGCACCGCCGCCGAGCGAGGCACCGCCGTCGCCATCGTCCTGGACCGCATCGCGCCCGAGGCCGTCGACGAGATCCGCCCCCACCTCGCAGCCATGTTGCGCGAGCAGGGGCTCCCGACGGCCCCGATCTTCACCGTGCCCGAAGCCACGCTCTCGCCCGAGGGCTTCCTCCCGCCCGAGGCCATGGGCCGGCTCAAGGCCTGGCTCGATGCCCTTGCCGGAGATGCCAGGGCCCGCTCCGTGGTCGTGAGCCAGACCCTCAAGGGCGCGATGAGCTCACTCTCGGGCCGCACGTCCACCCTCGCCGAGGTGTCCGACGAACAGGCCCTGGCGGCCGAGGCGCTGAAGAGTGCGGCCTCCGGCAACTACGAGCGCGCGACCCAGGGCGTCAAGGACGGCATGACCGACGGCACCCTGCTGCGCGGCGAGGTGCTCGCGCGCTGGCAGGAGTTCGTGGGCACCGGCGAGTTCTTCCGCCAGATCGAGTCGACCCTGTCCAAGTGGCGCGACAAGCTCACGGCTGCCGTCAAGGGTCAGCCGGCTCCCGCCGAGGACCTGGGCGAGGCGCTCCAGTCGGGCGTCGCCAACCTCCTCGTCTCGCATGCGTCTGCGGCATCGGCCGACACGGCGCGTGAGTGGCGTCGCCTGCCCGGTGGGGACACCCTGCTGGCCGACCACCCCGAGCTGGCCAAGCCGTCCGCCGACTTCAACCCACGCGTCGAGGCCATGGTGCGCCAGTGGCAGGGCGAGGTCTTCGACATCGTCCGCAACGAGGGCGGCAACCGACGCACCAACGCCCGCATCGCGGCATACGGCGTCAATGGCATCGGACTGTTCCTCATGCTCGTCTCGTTCGCTGCGACCGGTGGGCTCACCGGCGCCGAGGTGGGCATCGCGGGCGGCACGTCCGTGCTGGCCCAGCGCGTTCTCGAGGCGATCTTCGGGGACCAGGCCGTGCGTGAGATGGCGGCCAAGGCGCGAGCGAGCCTGCTGGCCCACGTCGCCGAGCTCTACGAGACCGAAGAGCAGAGGTATGCCGCAGTCGTCGCCTCCGTGGGTGACACCGCAGAGCAGTCGGCCGCGCTCCACGCCGCAGCGAACCGCGTGCGCGAGGTCTCCGCATGAGCCCACTGCGCATGGGCAGCGCCACGATCAAGGGTGTGTCCGCCGAGTCGCTGACCGCTGCCTCCACGTCGCTCAGCGCCGCCATCGACAGTGGCGGCTCCGAGCTGCCCGCCGCGCCCGTCGCCAAGGCCGCGGCCGTCGTCACCAAGGTGGGGGAGCGGACCTCGCTCGTCGGCGGTCACACGGTCGTCGCGCTGGCCGGCGCCACGGGTAGTGGCAAGTCGTCCCTCTTCAACCAGCTTGTCGGCTCCGACGTCGCCACCGTCGGAGCGCGCCGCCCCACCACGTCCAAGCCGGCCGCAGGCGTCTGGGGCGACGAACCCGCCGGACCACTGCTCGACTGGCTCGGTGTCGCGACCCGGCACCACGTCGCCGCTGACCAGATCAGCGACAAGGCCAGTAACAAAGCCAGTGACAAGGCCGGCAACACAAGGATCGGCTCCCTCGACGGGCTGGTGCTGCTCGACCTGCCCGACTTCGACTCCCGCGAGACCTCGAACCGGGTCGAGGCCGAGCGCGTCCTCGAGCTCGTCGACGTGTTCGTCTGGGTCACCGACCCGCAGAAGTATGCCGACGCGCGCCTCCACGACGACTACGTCTCCGCGCTGGCGACCCACGACGCCGTCACCATCGTCGTGCTCAACCAGGTCGACCGCCTCAGTGACGCCGAGGTCGACCAGTGCGTCACCGACCTCACCCGGCTCATGGCCCGCGACGGCATCGCCAAGGCCACCGTCATCCCCACCTCGGCCCGCACCGGCGCAGGCCTGGACGTCCTGGGCCAGCGACTCAGCAACGCCGTCTCCGGCTCGAACGCCGCCAGGGCCCGGCTGGCTGCGGACGTGCGACAGTCGGCTGCCGCCCTGCGTCCTGGGGTGGCCGACTCCGAGCCGGCCATCAAGGCCAAGGGGGAGGGCGAGCTCGTCGACGCCCTCGCCCGGGCCGCCGGTGTCCCGACCGTCGTGCGGGCCGTCGAGCGCGACTACTCGATGCAGGCCGTGAGCCACACCGGGTGGCCGATGACGCGATGGGTGCAGCGCCTCCGACCGCGACCGCTGCGGCGGCTGCGCCTCGACCCGGGTCGTGACGACATCAGCGTGACCCAGGCCGATGTCCGTTCTGTGCTGGGCCGCTCGTCCCTGCCGCCGCCCACGCCGGCGGCACGCGCCGCAGTCGACCTCGCAACCCGACGGCTCGCCGACAAGGCTGGTTCGACGCTGCCCACACCGTGGGCCGACGCCATCGACGTCGCCGCTGCGCCCCCCGGCCATGCGATGTCGGACGCCCTCGACCAGGCCGTGATCCACACCTCGCTGCGTTCGCGCACTCCCGTCTGGTGGCGGGTCGTCGGCTTCGTCCAGATCCTGCTCGCCCTTGCTGCACTCGCGGGGGCACTGTGGTTCGTCGTCCTCTGGGTGCTGGGCTGGCTGCAGTTCCCCAGCATCGAGACTCCCATGTGGGGGCCCCTGCCGTGGCCGTTCGTGCTGCTCTTCGGCGGGATCGCGGCGGGTCTGCTGCTCGCGCTGGTCTCACGCTTCCTCGCGGGCATCGGAGCCCGACGTCGAGGAGCGGTGATCAACAAGCGGCTGCGCGACTCCATCTCGGTCGTGGCCGACGAGCGGGTCCTCTCGCCGGTGACGGCGGTCCTGGAGCGGCATCGCCAGACGCGCCAGCACATCGACACGGCCGCGAAGGTCTGACCCCTTCCACGCACAGGCCGCTGTCCACAGCGCAGCGGTCCAACCGGGGCTGTCCACAGATCCGCGACTCAGGGTTGTCCCGTCGATCCGCCTTCCCGAGGCTGGCTCCAGCGCACCGCACGAGCGGTGCCTGATCAGCAGAGGAGCAGCCATGCAGGACACCATCGTGACCGTCCACGGACGCCTCGTCGCCGACCCCGAGGTCTGCGTGGGGCGTAGCGGTCAGCCCTACGCGAAGTTCCGGGTCGCCTCGACCCCACGTCGACCGGTCTCCGGTCACCCGGGTGCCTTCGAGGACGGCGACACGGCGTTCTACACCGTCTACGCCTTCCGCAACCTCGGTGCCAACATCGTGAAGTCCTTCACCAAGGGCGAGCCGGTCGTCGTCCACGGACGTCTGCGGGTCCGCGAGTTCCAGCGGGAGGACAAGTCCTACGGGACGTCGGTCAACATCGACGCCAACGTCGCGGGGCACGACCTGAGCTGGGGGCAGGCCGTCTACGAGAAGGTCGCCAAGCCTTCCTACGGTTCGGGGGACCGGATGGACGACGCCTTCGGAGCGGAGGAGGAGTCGGAGGGCTACGGGGACCCGGAGCGTGACGAGTACCTCCTGGCGGAGCGTCCGGCCGACGTCGCCTCGGGGCCGTTGGTCCAGGAGGCGGCGGCCTGACCGCAACGGATTCGGGTATGGGGCGGGCAGTCGATAGCCTTGCCCCATGCCCGAGTTCATTTATGTCATGTCGCGCGCCCGCAAGGCCCACGGCGACAAGGTCATCCTCGATGACGTCACGCTGTCGTTCCTGCCCGGCGCCAAGATCGGCGTCGTCGGCCCCAACGGTGCCGGCAAGTCGTCCGTCCTCAAGATCATGGCGGGCCTGGACCAGCCCAGCAACGGCGAGGCGCGACTGACCCCGGGCTACAGCGTCGGCATCCTCATGCAGGAGCCCGAGCTGAACGAGGACAAGACCGTCCTCGGCAACGTCGAGGAGGGCGCCGGCGAGATCAAGGCCAAGCTCGACCGCTACAACGCCATCTCCGAGGAGATGGGTGAGCCGGACGCCGACTTCGACAGCCTCATGGTCGAGATGGGCAAGCTGCAGGAGGACATCGACGCTGCCGACGCCTGGGACCTCGACTCCCAGCTCGAGCAGGCGATGGACGCGCTGCGCTGTCCGCCGCCGGACTCCGACGTCACCGTGCTCTCCGGGGGCGAGCGACGACGAGTCGCCCTGTGCAAGCTGCTCCTCCAGAAGCCCGACCTGCTCCTTCTCGACGAGCCCACCAACCACCTCGACGCCGAGTCGGTCCTGTGGCTCGAGCAGCACCTTGCCGCCTACCACGGCGCCGTCGTCGCCGTGACCCACGACCGCTACTTCATGGACAACGTGGCCGAGTGGATCCTCGAGCTCGACCGAGGTCGCGCCTACCCCTACGAGGGCAACTACTCGACCTACCTCGAGAAGAAGCAGGCCCGCCTCCAGGTCCAGGGCAAGAAGGACCAGAAGCTCTCCAAGCGCCTCGCCGACGAGCTCGAGTGGGTGCGCTCCAACGCCAAGGCCCGCCAGACGAAGTCCAAGGCCCGCCTCGCCCGCTACGAGGAGATGGCCGCCGAGGCCGACCGCACCCGCAAGCTCGACTTCGACGAGATCCAGATCCCGCCCGGCCCGCGCCTGGGCAGCAAGGTCATCGAGGTCAAGGACCTCAAGAAGGGCTTCGGCGACCGCGTCCTCATCGACGGACTGTCGTTCTCGTTGCCGCGCAACGGGATCGTCGGTGTCATCGGCGCCAACGGTGTCGGCAAGACCACGCTCTTCAAGACGATCGTCGGCCTCGAGTCAGCCGACGGTGGCGTCGTCGACGTCGGCGAGACGGTGAAGATCTCCTACGTCGACCAGAGCCGCGGCGGCCTCGACCCCAACAAGAACCTCTGGGAGACGGTGTCCGGGGGGCACGACTACATCCAGGTCGGTCAGGTCGAGATCCCGTCTCGCGCCTATGTGTCGCAGTTCGGTTTCAAGGGGCCCGACCAGCAGAAGAAGGCCGGAGTCCTCTCGGGTGGTGAGCGCAACCGCCTCAACCTCGCGCTGACCCTCAAGGAGGGTGGCAACCTGCTCCTCCTCGACGAGCCGACCAACGACCTCGACGTCGAGACCCTCGGCTCGCTCGAGAACGCCCTGCTCGAGTTCCCCGGCTGCGCCGTGGTCATCAGCCACGACCGGTGGTTCCTCGACCGGGTGGCGTCGCACATCCTCGCCTACGAGGGCACCGAGGAGAACCCCGGCAACTGGTACTGGTTCGAGGGCAACTTCGAGGCCTACGAGGCCAACAAGATCGAGCGACTGGGCGAGGATGCGGCTCGACCGCACCGCGTCACCTACCGCAAGCTCACCCGCGACTGAGGTCAGCGCCGAGAGGGCAGGCCGCCACGGCTTCGTAGTGGGGCCTGCCCTTTCCCGTGCCCCGGTGCGACACGAAGACCGTCACCTCGTCCGCGGTCCAGGGTGGGCCGACATACGCATCCATGACACGCAGCCAGCGGGTCGCCTCGAAGGGGCGTCGCGAACGCGCAAGGGTGAGGTGGGGGCGGTAGTCGCCGCCTGCGGGTGAGGCCCCGATGCGTCCGCAGGCACGTCGCACGCCGAGCGCAAGGTGCTCCAGGTCGCCGAGGCCGCCGGATGCGTCAGAGCTGACGTCCATCCACACGACCCGGGTGTCAGCGACCGACGGGAAGACGCCAGCACCGCTGAGCTGCAACGGAATTGGCTGGTGCTGGATCGCCACGCCGGCGATCTCGTCGATGACCTCGTCGACGATGCGCTCCTGCACGTCGGCCATGAAGGCCAGCGTGACGTGCCAGAGGTGGGGTGGGGTCCAACGCAGCCCGGACTCGACGTCACGTCGCACCTCGACGAAGGCGTCGAGGTCGGCGTGGGCGGTCGGCGGCGGCACGATGGCGGCAAACATTCGCACCGCGCCATTGTGCTGCCACCACGAGCTCGTGGGTGAGCTCGTCCGTCAGCTCGGCCCGGTCAGCTCGGGCACGTGGTGACCCGCTGGGTCAGCGCGGGTCGCTGACCTTCGTCGCGGCCACGAAGACGGAGCTGCCGAAGGGGAGGTCGGCACGCCGGAGGACGGCGTGGTCGAGCTTCGTGAGTCCCATGAGCACGTGGTGCAGAGCCCGCGGGACCGCGGGGACCTCGACGACGTCGGCGGGACCCGTGTGCTTGCGGTCGCGCAGCCTGCGCACGATGCGTTCGGCGACGAACCCCGGAAAGACCGAGGTGAAGGCGTAGGTTGCCCGCTCGACCCGGAAGCCCGCCTTCTCGACGGCGGTCGTCGCGCGACCCCTGGTGTAGCGGCGGAAGTGCCCGTTGGCCACGTCGAAGTCAGTCCACGCCCACTGGTAGGCCGGCACCGCCATGAGGAAGCGCCCTCCCGGCCGGAGCACCCGGCTGACCTCGGCCAGCGCCTCGGCCTCGGGGTCGCAGTGCTCGATCACGTCGAAGGCGGAGACCATGTCGAAGCCCGAGTCGGCGAAGGGGAGCGCGAGCGCAGAGCCGCAGACCCCGTTGGCGCGAAGACCGCGCGGGTCGATGTCGAGGGAGGCGAGGTGTCGCGTCCCGTCATGGAGCCAGCTCGCGCTCGGGCCGTCGGCGCTGCCGATGTCAAGGACCGTCGTGCAGTCGGTCGCGAAGTCGCTCAGGGCCGCGTGGAGGAGGTCGGTGCGGGCGAGGTACCACCAGTAGTCGGGCTGGGCGATCGACGGGGAGCCCCCGTGTCCTCCGGCGTCGGTCATGGGCCGAGAGCCTAGCGTCGGGCGACGAGGCGCACCGCAAGGTCCCCGTTGGTGCGGCCGATGTCCTCGGGGGTGCGGCGGATCTCGGGGGAGTACCAGCGCGCCACGTCCACGGCCATGGAGAGCAGGGCCAGAGCGGTGCCGGCGACGTCGTCCACCTCGAAGTCGCCGCGCGTCACACCGTCGGTCAGGACGCCTCGCACGACCTGGTCGATCTCCTTACGCAGCGTGAGGACCGTGTCGCGGTGCTCGGGGGTGAGGTGGCGGAACTCGTACTGGACGATCCGGCCCAGCTGGTGGTGCTCGGCGTGCCACCTGGAGAAGCCGGCGATGATCGAGCGCAGTGCCTCGGTCGGTGAGGCTGCGGCTCCGGCGGCGGCGACGAGCTGGTCGCGGGCCGTCTGGTGACCGCGCCGGCTCAGCTGGAAGAGGAGGTCCTCCTTGGACGTGAAGTGCACATAGACGCCCGCGGGGGAGAGGCCGGCGCGCGAGGCGATGTCGCGGGTCGTCGTGGCGTGAAAACCCCTCTCGGAGAACGCATCGGCCGCCGCCATCATGAGACGGAGCACGGTGGCGCCGGCCGTGTCACCGGAGTCCTCGAGGGTCGCGAGGATGCTCTGCTCCGACTGCGGTGCTCCCGTGGTGGCCGACATGTTGACAGCATGCCCGAGGCCCGGTTGACTAAGCAAGCGCTTAGTCATCCGTGTTCTTCCGAGGAGTGTCATGCCCCGCAACATCTATGACGACGACCACGAGGCCTTCCGCGGCTCCGTTCGTGAGTTCGTCGAGCGGACCCTCAAACCTCGTGCCGAGGAGATGATCCGCGAGCACGTCATCCCGCGTGACATCTGGGTCGAGGCAGGCAAGCAGGGCTTCTTCGGTCTGGGCATCCCCGAGGAGTTCGGGGGCGCGGGCATCGTCGACTACCGCTTCAACGCGGTCGTGGCCGAGGAGCTCGCCAAGTTCAACGCCGCGACGTCCTCGTGCTTCGGGATCCACTCCGACATCACCGCGCCCTACATCGTCGCGCTGGGCACCCAGGAGCAGAAGGAGCGCTGGCTGCCACAGGTCGTCACCGGCGAGAAGATCCTCTCCATCGGCATGACCGAGCCCTCGGGTGGCTCCGACCTCGCCGCGCTCAAGTCGTCGGCGGTCAAGGCCGACGACGGCAGCGGCGACTGGATCATCAACGGGTCCAAGACCTTCATCACCAACGGCCACCAGTGCGACCTCGCCGTCGTGGCCATCCGCACCGACCCGACCAAGGGCGCCAAGGGCATCTCGCTCTTCGTGCTCGAGGCGGAGGACGAGGGCTTCTCCAAGGGCAAGCCGCTCGACAAGGTCGGCCAGCCCGAGTCCGACACCTCCGAGCTCTTCTTCGAGAACGTGCGGGTGCCCGCCGACCGGCTCCTCGGCGAGCCCGGCATGGGGTTCATCTCGATGATGCAGAAGCTCCCGCAGGAGCGGCTCGGCAACGCCATCGCCAACATCGCGAACTGCCGCCAGATCCTCGAGGAGACGATCGACTACACCAAGGAGCGCAAGGCGTTCGGTCAGCCGATCGGCGCCTTCCAGCACAACAAGTTCAAGATCGCCGAGCTGGTCACCAAGGTCGAGGTCACCGAGGCCTACATCGACGACTGTGTCGCCGCGCATGCCGAGGGCAAGCTCACCGCCGTCGACGCGGCCAAGGCCAAGTGGTGGGCGGCCGAGGTCCAGTGCGACGTCCTGGACGAGTGCGTCCAGCTGCACGGCGGCTACGGCTTCATGAACGAGTACCGCGTGGCTCGCGCCTGGAAGGACGCCCGGGTCCACAAGATCTGGGCCGGCACGAACGAGATCATGAAGGAGCTCATCGGCCGCGACCTCGGTCTCTGAGGACTCCGCCCCCCGTTCCGGAGGTCGAGAGGAGAGAACACGCTGGGTATGCCGGCCGGCATACGGCGAGTTCTCTCCTCTCGACTGCTGTGGAGCAGGTGAACGGGGTCAGGTGATCATCAGGGTCGAGGGGTCGAGGCCAAGCATCCGCGCTACCGCCTCCATGGTCGTGATCCGCCGTGGTCGGCGGTAGACGTCCTCGGCGAACAGCTCACGCACGAACCACCCCATGTCCTCCAGGAGGTCGCGACGGTTCGCGTCGATGCTGCGGCGTCCGATCGGCGCGTGGTCGGCGCCTTGGTACTCGGCGATGACGCGTTCGCGTCGCCACACCAGGTCCCCTTCGGCAAGGAACTCTCCGGTCTCGTCACGGACCACGCCGCCCGGCTCCGGCTCGGGGAACCCGGCACGCACGAACATCAGCCTGGCCCGGGTCTCCATCGGGGAGCGAACTCTGGGGCGAATCAGCTCCAGGGCCTGACGCAGAAGGACTTTGCCGCGTGGTCTCACCCGTGCGTGCAGGGCTTCCTGCAGGGCGCGCGTCCCCGGTGAGGTGCGCGACCCGGACGGCACCTCGATGCCTGACTGCTGGTCCACCCGAGCCACGACGGCATCTCCGACGACGACGAGATCGTCGAGAGTCAGACGCCCTCGGCGCAGTTCGCCGAGGTCGACCCACGTGTCTGCCGGGCCCACGACTCGCACGCCCGCGAGCTCGAGTGTCGAGCGGAGCTCGAGACCACGGTGACCCGCGCAGCCCTTGCGCAGCACCCGTCCGTCCTTCGTGCGAGCCATGACATGGAGCGGTCCGGTGCTCGCCTCCTCCTCGAGGAGGGTGGGAAGTGGAAACGACTGCAGCACCGCGGAGGTGACGTGGGAAAAGGCCCGATCGGACGGCATCCCCACGCTGTAGGCCGCGGCGCGCGTCGCGAGGGTGCTCGGAGGGGTGCAGACATGTGCCCCTCGCGTCGGATGCTCGAGATCACCGCGGCGCAGGCGAGAAGCCGTCAGGCCCAGCTCGCGGGCTCGGGCCGTGCTGAACGGTCCGGCCGCGAGCTCCTCGGGAAGGGGCGACGGCTGCATCCGCCGAGAATGCCGAAGATCGCAGATCCCGCTGTCGAGTCATCCACAGGCTCGGTCGAGAGGAGAGAACACGCTGCGTGTGCCTGGCGGCATGTGGCGTGTTCTCTCCTCTCGACTGGTGGTGCCGGTTGGCCGGCTTCGCAGGCTCAGCCGGCGAGCTCGAGCACGACGTCGTCGATGGCGTCGTAGGAGGCCTGCATCCCGCTCTCCATGCCGGAGTCGAGGACGGCCTGGACCGTCTCGGGGGAGTCGTAGGTGATGACGGCTCGCAGCTCGGTCCTGCCGTCGGTCTCGGTGTAGGTCGTGTCGATGACGGAGTAGGGGCTGTCGATGTTGTCGAACTTCTCGGTGTGCACGAGCCGGCCCGGACGCTCGATCTCCTTGTAGTGGCCCGAGAACGACACCTCGTCGCCGGTGGAGCCGGCGGTCTGGGCGAAGTGCCAGGCACCACCGACCCGGAGGTCGACCTCGCAGGCGGTCATGGTGCCGTGGCCGGCGCCCCACCACCTGCGGATGTGCTCGGGGTTGGTCATGGCCTCGAAGACGAGCTCGGCGGAGGCCGGGAAGGTGCGGGTGATGACCATCTCCGAGCCGGAGGTGGTGATGGTGGCGCGCTCGTGGGCGCCCGTGGCGTGCTGGCTGGACTGCTGGACGGACTTGGTGCTCATGCTGGGAACTCCTTGGGTTCGCCCTCGCCGGAGGGCTCGTGGATGGTCGCGAGGTAGGTGCCGAGGTTGTCGAACTGCTCTTCCCAGTGCTGGCGGTAGAGCTCGAGCCACGACGTCGCGTCCTTGAGGGGGGCGACCGAGATCCGGCAGTGGCGCCGCTGCCCATCTCGGCTCTTGGTGACCAGGCCGGCGCGCTCGAGGACCGAGAGGTGCTTCGAGATCGCTGGCAGTGACATCGCGAACGGCTCGGCGAGCTCGCCGACCGTGGCCTCGCCCGAGGAGAGACGAGCCAGGATGGCCCGCCTCGTCGGGTCGGCCAGGGCGGCGAACGTGGAGCTGAGTGCGTCGGTCACGTTGTTAACCTAACGGATAATTAACCAAGCGGTCAAGAGTCTTTTGAACGTTTCCGCGACCCGCCGCGACGACGCGTCACGGGGTGTGGCAGGGCATGACGAAGCGTTCTGAGCCGGGGCAGGTGGACGACCAAGGAGCAGGACCGCCGTCAGTCGAGCGGTCCGCCAGCCACGTAGATCACCTGACCGGACACGAAGCCGGCCTCCTCGGAGCAGAGGAACGAGATCGTCGCCGCGATGTCCTCGGGCTGGCCGACCCGCTGCACGGGCGTCTGCGAGGCCGCGTGGGCGAGGAAGTCCTCGAACGGGACGCCCATCCGCTCCGCCGTCGCCGCCGTCATGTCGGTCTGGATGAAGCCGGGGGCCACGGCGTTGGCGGTGACGCCGAACTTGCCAAGCTCGATGGCCAAGGTCTTGGTGAAACCCTGGAGCCCCGCTTTGGCCGCCGAGTAGTTGGCCTGACCGCGGTTGCCCTGCGCCGAGGACGAGGAGAGGTTGACGATCCGGCCGAACGTCGCGGCCGTCATGTGCGCCTGGCACGCCCTGGCCATGAGGAACGCCCCGCGCAGGTGCACGTCGATGACCGAGTCCCAGTCGGACTCGCTCATCCGGAAGAGGAGGTTGTCGCGGATGATGCCGGCATTGTTGACCAGCACGACGGGCGGACCGAGCTCGTCGGCGATGCGGGCCACCCCGGCCTCGACCTGCTCGGCCTCGGTGACGTCGATCCCCACCCCCAGGGCCGACCCTCCGGCCTCACGGATGTTCGAGGCGACCTCGTCGCAGGCCGACTCGTCGAGGTCGACCACTGCCACGGCGAAACCGTCCGCGGCCAGGCGTCGGGCGGTGGCTGCACCGATGCCCCGAGCGGCTCCGGTGACGATGGCGGTGCGACCGTGCGTCAAGACGGATTCCTTGGGGTAGGGGAACGTTGGGTAGGTTGGCCAACTGCGCGAACCATACCCAGCCAAGTCCTTGACGGCTGCCCGCGCCACGTGGGCCGTCGTCGTCCCGGGTGAGGACTGAAACCCAGCTTGATACACCACACGACGCGGAAGGCGGCCATGGAGATCTGGCCCGGAACGGCATACCCCTTGGGTGCCACATACGACGGCAGCGGAGTGAACTTCGCCCTGTTCAGCGAGATAGCCGAGAACGTCGAGCTGTGCCTCGTCGACGACGAGGGGGTGGAGACGCGCATCGACATGCCGGAGGTGGACCACTTCGTATGGCACTGCTACCTCCCGAGCCTGCAGCCGGGACAGCGCTACGGCTACCGCGTGCACGGGCCCTACGAGCCCGAGGCCGGGCACCGTTGTGACCCGAGCAAGCTCCTGCTCGACCCCTACGCCAAGGCGATCGAGGGGCAGGTGTCCAACGACCAGGCCCTGTTCTCCTACGACTTCCTCGACCCGTCGCAGCGCAACACCGAGGACTCCCTCGGCAAGACGATGCTCAGCGTCGTCATCAACCCCTACTTCGACTGGGGTCACGACCGGCCGCCGCGCCACGAGTACCACGACACCGTGATCTACGAGGCCCACGTCAAGGGCCTGACGATGACCCACCCGGACCTCCCTGAGGAGATCCGTGGGACGTATGCCGCGATCGGCCACCCGGTGATCATCGACCACCTCAAGGGCCTCGGCATCAACGCGATCGAGCTCATGCCGGTGCACCAGTTCGTCCAGGACACCTCGTTGCAGGCCAAGGGTCTGACGAACTACTGGGGCTACAACACCATCGGGTTCCTCGCGCCGCACAACTCCTACGCGCAGGGGCAGCAGGGCCAGCAGGTGACCGAGTTCAAGGCGATGGTCAAGGCGCTGCACGAGGCCGGTATCGAGGTCATCCTCGACGTCGTCTACAACCACACCGCCGAGGGCAACGAGTTCGGCCCGACGATCTGCTTCCGCGGCATCGACAACGCGAGCTACTACCGCCTCGTCGACTCCGACAAGCAGCACTACTACGACACGACCGGCACGGGCAACAGCCTGCTCATGCGCAGCCCACACGTCCTGCAGCTCATCATGGACTCGTTGCGCTACTGGGTCACCGAGATGCACGTCGACGGCTTCCGGTTCGACCTCGCCGCCACGCTCGCCCGCCAGTTCCACGAGGTCGACAAGCTCTCGGCGTTCTTCGACCTCATCCAGCAGGACCCGGTCATCTCCCAGGTCAAGCTCATCGCCGAGCCGTGGGACGTGGGCGACGGCGGCTACCAGGTCGGCAACTTCCCGCCACTGTGGACGGAGTGGAACGGCAAGTACCGCGACACGGTCCGTGACTTCTGGCGTGGTGTGCCGGCGACGCTCGGCGAGTTCGCCTCGCGCATCACCGGCTCGAGCGACCTCTACGAGCACAGCGGTCGCCGGCCCATCGCGTCGATCAACTTCATCACCGCCCACGACGGCTTCACCCTGCGTGACGTCGTGTCCTACAACGACAAGCACAACGAGGCCAACGGCGAGGACGGGAACGACGGCGAGAGCCACAACAACTCCTGGAACCACGGGGTCGAGGGGCCGACCGACGACCCCGAGATCCGCGCGCTCCGGCTGCGGCAGGTGCGCAACTTCCTCACGACCCTGCTGCTCTCGCAGGGCGTGCCGATGATCAGCCACGGTGACGAGATCGGTCGCACCCAGGACGGCAACAACAACGTCTACTGCCAGGACAACGAGCTGGCGTGGGTCGACTGGGACCTCGACGAGGACCAGCTCCAGCTGCTGGAGTTCACCAAGGCGGTCGTGCGGCTGCGCCTGAGCCACCCCGTCTTCAAGCGCCGGCGCTTCTTCGCCGGGTCCGCTGACCACGGCGGCCAGTCGACTCTGGGAGACATCTACTGGCTCCAGCCGTCCGGCGAGCCGATGGCCGAGGATGGTTGGGACGGGTCCGCCCTGCAGGTCACGATGTGGCTCAACGGCGGTGCCATCTACGAGCCCGACAGCAGAGGTCAATCCATCACCGACGACGACTTCCTCGTCTTCTTCAACGCCGACCACAAGGAGACGTCGTTCACGATCCCCTCGCAGCAGTGGGGCGAACGATGGGTCACCGAGGTCGACACGTGCGCCGACGTGGTGGACGCCGAGTGGCACGAGGCCGGGTCGCAGATCTCCGTCGGCCCACGCGCGATGGTCGTCCTGCGCAGCCCGCGTGAGCCCATCACGCACCCGGTGGGTGCCGCGAACCCCGACCGCGTGCTCTGATGGGTATGCCGCCCGCCCCTGTCGTCGTGCACGGCTCCCGTCGCGCTGTCCCCACCTCCACCTACCGCCTCCAGGTCCACGGCGGTTTCGGCTTCGACGCGGCAGCGGAGCAGGCGGCATTCATCGCGTCGTTGGGTGTCTCGCACCTCTATCTGTCGCCGATCCTCCAGCCGGCTCCGGGTTCGACGCACGGCTACGACGTCGTCGACCACGAGGCGCTGAACGCCGAGGCCGGGGGGCGCGAGGCGTTCGACCGGCTCGTCGCCGCTGCGCACCAGCAGGGGCTCGGGGTCGTCGTCGACGTCGTGCCCAACCACATGACGGTCCCCGAGGCGACCCATCTCAACGCTCGCCTCTGGGCGCTGCTGCGGGACGGGCGCGGCTCGGCGGCGGCGGCGTGGTTCGACATCGACTGGGACGTCGACGGCGAACGGGTGCTCATGCCCGTGCTCGGGTCCTCGCTCGACGAGGTGCTGGCGGCCGGCGAGCTGTCGGTGGCCCACGACGGCGGACCTGACGGCGGTGAGACGGTGTTGCGCTACTACGACCACGACTACCCGGTCCGCCCCGGGACCGAGGACCTCGACCTCCCGGATCTCGTTGGCGCACAGGCCTACCGGCTCACGAGCTGGCGCGACGGCGCGACCGAGCTCAACTATCGCCGGTTCTTCGACGTCACGACGCTGACGGCGGTGCGGGTCGAGGACCCGGCCGTCTTCGACTCCAGCCACGCCCTGCTGCTGTCCCTGTTCCGCGACGGGTCCATCGACGGCTTCCGGATCGACCACCCCGACGGCCTCGCCGACCCCGGGGGCTACCTCGCCCGCCTCGCCGACGCCACCGGCGACGCGTGGGTCGTGGCCGAGAAGATCCTCGAGGGGGAGGAGCAGCTGCCGGAGTCCTGGCGCTGCGCGGGGACCACGGGCTACGACACCCTGCTTCGAGTGCAGCAGGTGCTCACCTCGGGCGAGGGCGACGAGGTGCTCGACGGCCTCTGGGCCGAGCGCGCACCGAGCCGGGAGTCGCTCGACGACGTCGTGCCCGAGGCCAAGCAGCACGTCGTCGGCTCGGTCCAGGCCGCCGAGGTCAACCGCCTCATGCGGCTGGTCGACCGGGTCCTCCCCGAGTCGGACCCGGCCCGCACCCGTGAGGCCCTCGGCGCGCTGCTCGTGTCGATGGACCGCTACCGGGCCTACGTCGTGCCCGGTGCCCCGGTTGACCCCGAGCAGCGCGCCGTCCTCGAGGGGGCGGCGGCCCGCGCCCGCGGACTGCTGTCGCCGCAGGCGCACGAGGACCTCGACCGTGTGGTCGCCCTGGCGCTGGGTGAGGCGCCCGAGGATGCTGACCGCACCCTGGTCGACGACTTCGTCGTGCGCTTCCAGCAGACGTGTGGGCCCGTCATGGCCAAGGGCATCGAGGACACCGCCTTCTATCGGTGGTTCCGCATGACCGGCGCCAACGAGGTCGGTGGCCACCCCTCGCATCTGTCGATCGGCGCCGACGAGTTCCACGCGTTCGCCGCGCGCCAGCTCGCCACGTGGCCCTCGACGATGACGACCCTGACCACCCACGACACCAAGCGCTCCGAGGACGTCCGGGCCCGGCTCATGACGTTGGCCGAGAGTGCGCCAGAGTGGGCGGAGTGGGTGCGGGAGGCGTCGGACCTCGCCGCGGCGCACCGCGACCCGCTCCTCGACGACGCGACCGAGTACTTCGTCTGGCAGAGCGTCGTCGGCTCCTGGCCCATCACCCCGGACCGCATCGAGGGCTACGTCCTCAAGGCCGTGCGCGAGGCCAAGGACCACACGGCGTGGGTCGACGGGAACCCCGACTACGAGGCGGCCGTGGTGCGCTTCGCGCGAGCCGCCGTCTCCGACCCCGCCGTCGTCGCGCACGTCGAGACATGGTTGTCGCTGCACGGTGCGTCGGTCCGGACCAACGTTCTCGGCCAGAAGCTCCTCCAGCTCGTCACCGTCGGTGTGCCGGACGTCTACCAGGGCGCCGAGCTGCAGGCCCTCACTCTCGTGGACCCGGACAACCGGGGATCCGTCGACTATGCCGAGCGGGTCGAGCGGTTGGCCCGGCTCGATGCCGGTGAGCGACCGCGCGACCTCGACGACGAGAAGCTGCTGGTGACCTCGACCGCCCTCCGGCTTCGTCGGGAGCACCCCGAGTGGTTCGTCGGCGACACGGCGACCTACTCGGGTCTCGACACCACGTCCGACTTCGCAGTCGCCCTCTGTCGTGGTGACGACTCCGGGCCGCGGGTCGTGACCGTCGTCACCCGCGGAGCCGACAGCCTCGCCGCGTCAGGTGGCTGGGGCGACGCTGACATGGAGCTGCCTGCCGGGGAGTGGCGGAACCTCTTGTCGGAGAGCGAGACCCAGCGCTTCTCCGGTCCTGTCGAGATGGCCGACCTGCTGGTCGACCTGCCCGTCGCGCTGTTGGTGAGGACGTCATGATCGAGGTGTGGGCGCCCGACGCCACAAAGGTCGAGATCAGCTTCGGCGCTCCCGGTGAGGAGCCGACGCGAGAGCCGATGGTGCGGGGCGACGGAGGCTGGTGGCGCTGGGACGGTGACCACGCGGCATACGCCTCCAAGGACGACGGCGCCTTCGACTACGCCTTCGTCCTCGACGGCGAGGAGCCGGCCCTGCCGGACCCGCGCAGCGCCTGGCAGCCGCACGGCGTCGACGGGCCGAGTCGCCTCTTCGACGTCAGCGCCCACGAGTGGGGCGATGCGCACTGGCGCGGGCCCCGTGACGGGGCCGGCACGCTCGGCGGCGTGATCTACGAGCTGCACATCGGCACCTTCACTCCCGAGGGCACCTTCGACGCCGCGCTCCAGCGGCTCGACCACCTCGTCGACCTCGGTGTCGACGTCGTCGAGGTGCTTCCGGTCGCGGCCATCCCGGGACGGTGGGGATGGGGCTACGACGGTGTCGACCTGTATGCCGTCCACGACGCCCTCGGCGGTCCGGCCGCCTTCCAGCGGTTCGTCGACGCCTGCCACTCCCGGGGTCTGGGTGTGTGCCTCGACGTCGTCTACAACCACCTCGGTCCCAGTGGCAACTATCTCGGACGGTTCGGTCCCTACTTCACGCAGACCCACCTGACCCCGTGGGGTCCGGCGGTCAACCTCGACGCACCAGGCGCTCCCGAGGTGCGCGCATTCATCGTCGAGAACGCCCTGCGCTGGTTGCGTGACTTCCACGTCGATGCCCTTCGGCTCGACGCCGTCCACGCCCTCGTCGACGACAGCGAGCGTCACCTGCTCGTGGAGCTGTCCGAGGACGTCGCGGAGCTCGCCCTGGCTCTCGGGCGACCGCTCGACCTCATCGCCGAGAGCGACCTCAACGACACAGCCATGGTCACCCCGACCGCTGACGGTGGACGCGGCATGACCGCGCAGTGGGCCGACGACGTCCACCACGGCCTGCACGTCGCGCTCACCGGTGAGACGCAGGGCTACTACGAGGACTTCGGTGGTGGCACCCGCAGCCTGCCGGACGGTGGTCCGCTCGACGTGCTGGCCCACGTGCTGACGCGGGGCTTCCTCCACGACGGCCGCTGGTCGACGTTCCGCGACAGGGAGTGGGGCCGGCCGGTGGACGTGGACACCCTCGACGGCCGTCGGCTCGTGACCTACCTCCAGACCCACGACCAGGTCGGCAACCGAGCGACCGGTGACCGGATCGGCGCCAGCATCACGCCGGGCCGGGCCGCCATCGGTGCCGCGCTCTATCTCCTCGGCCCGGGCACGCCGATGATCTTCATGGGTGAGGAGTTCGCTGCATCGTCCCCGTGGCAGTTCTTCACCGACTTCACCGACGAGGGCATGGCCGAGGCCGTGCGGGCCGGTCGCCGGGCGGAGTTCGGCGGGCACGGCTGGGCCGCCGTCGACGTCCCCGACCCGCAGGCGCCAGCGACCCGGGACGCCAGCGTGCTGCGCTGGGACGAGGTCGGGGCGCAGCCGCATGCCTCCCTGCTCGAGTGGTACCGGCAGCTGATCCGCCTGCGTCGCACCGTGATCGGCACCGACGAGACCCGCTTCGCCGACGTCTCGTGCGCCATCGTCGACGAAGGCGCCGGCTTCGAGATGCGGCACCGGGACATCACCGTCCGCGCCGACCTCGCACGCGACACGGTCACGGTGTCGGCACCCGGCATACCCGATCTCGTCTTCCCCTGACGGCAGCGGGACTGACGGCGCGCGTCCGTCTCGGCACAAAGTCACGAACCGGAGTCGATCACCGACGCTGACTGCCGCACCGGGGCCCGGTCAGTAGGTTGGCAGAACGCGGTCGCCAGGGCGCTCGCGGCGTTCTGCGTGAGGAGCGCGAGGAGCGTGCCAGGGCAGCGAGGGAGGTCGGGGATGGGCGTGCTCACGCTGCTGCGTCGGCGCCTCGGCACCCATCCGCTCGCCCTCACCGCCGTCGTCGTCGCCGCCTTGCTCTCCATGGTGGTCGTCGCGACCCTCCAGCTGCTGTCCGTGGCGATCTCGGACGCCGGCGTGCGCTCCAGCCTGGGGGTGGGCGGACCCGGTGGAGACCCCGTCGCCCGCACCGTGAGCGCGGCGGCGGCGATCCCACCCGGATCGCTGCCGGCGGCCGACGCCGTCGTCCGCCCCCGGCTCGAGGCGCTGGCGGACGACGTCGACGTGCACCGCGTGGCCTACCCCACGGTGCGAGGCCTGCGAGGCGGTGATGCTCGGGCCCGGATCCAGCTCGCCGACATCACGGGTCTCCAGGAGCACAGCGAGCTCGTCGCGGGCCGGTGGCCGACACGCACCGACTCGACGGTCGAGGTGTCCCTGCCGGAGGAGGCGGCCGGGGCGCTCGGACTCGCCCCCGGTGGCTCGCTCCGGCTCATGAGCCTCACCGACACGGCGGCGCCCGACCTCACCGTCACCGTCGTGGGGACCTATCGGGTCCGGGATCGCGCGGCGGCCATCTGGATCGACGACCCGCTCAGCCCCGTGGGTGTGCGCGAGACCGAGTTCACGACCTACGGCCCTCTCGTCCTCGGGCCGGGAGTGTTCGAGACCGGGGTGGTAGGCCAGACCCAGGTCACGTGGCGGGCGTCCACGCGGTTCGACGAGGCGACGGCTGCTTCGGTCGACGACCTCCGCAGCTCGCTCACCGACGTGCTCACCCGCCTGCGCGCCGAGGTCGGCGACACCCGTGGCGCCGAGCCGGGCACGAGCGCACCACCATCCACGGCCATCAGTGACGGACGGGTCGAGACCGGGTTGGCCGAACAGCTCGACGCAGCCGCCCTCGTGGCCGCTCGCATCCGCGCCTCCCTCCTCACCCCGACCGTCCTCCTCGTCCTCCTCGGTGCTGCCTCGCTCGTCATGGCGGCCCGGCTGCTCACGTCGCTGCGGGCCGACGAGACCCGGCTGATGCGCACGCGTGGCATGTCCACGAGCCAGGTGGCGCTGCTCGCACTGGCCGACTCCGGGCTCATCGTCGGCGTGGGAGCCGTGGGGGCCTTTGCCGTCGCGCCGCTGCTGACGCGGGCCATCGGGCTCACCGCGGGGGTGGAGCTCGGTGCGGCGGACCACGGAGACGCCCTGGGCAACTGGCAGCTCTGGCTGGCACTCGTGACGATGGCGCTCCTCGCCACGGTCGTCGTGGTGGCGACCAGTGTCCGCTCCGGGCGGCACGGCGACGCCGGCTCCGCTTCGGGTGGTGGTGGCCGCACCCCTGCCGCCCTCCAGTTCGCGTCGGGATCAGGGCTCGACCTGGCCCTCATCGGGCTCGGGGTCCTCGCGGTCCTGCAGCTGCGTCGCTACGACGTCGCCGGGTCGGCCACCGTGGACCCGCTGACGATCGCGGCCCCGGCATGCGTCATCGCCGGCCTGTCGGTCCTCTGCCTGCGAGCCCTCCCCGGAGCCACGCACCAGGTCGAGCGCGTGTCGGTGGGACACGTCGGCCTGGACCGGGCGTGGGGCGCGTGGCAGCTCTCGCGACGGCTCGCCGCGCAGGGAGGCACCATCCTGCTCATCCTGCTGTGCATGGCCATGGGTGCGCTGGCCCTGTCGCACCTGGCCACCGCAGGTCGGGCACTCACCGACCAGTCGGCGTTCGAGACCGGGTCCCCGGTCCGCGTCGACACGTCGGTGGGTCGCGCCCTGGCCGAGCGAGCTGCCGGCGCGGACACCCGAGCCATGCCCGTCCTGCGCGAGACCACCGACCTGCGCACGGTCCGGGGAGTGTCGGTGCTCGGCGTCGACGCCACCCGGGCCGGGGGCATCGTCGACCCGCGACCCGACACCCTCGCCGCAGGCACCTGGCGCGGCATGATGTCCGATCTCGCCCGCGAACGCCCGACCCCGGGAGGGGTCGCCCTGCCGCCACGAGCCACGGAGCTGACCTTCACGTCCAGGATCCTGGTGCGGTCGGGTTCCGGGGACTTCATCGAGGGTGTCAGCGCGTCCGGTCAGGTGCTGCTGCTCGATGGCCGGGGCATGGTCACGTCGGTGCCGACCGGGTCGGTGACCACGGACCCGACGTCGTTGGCGGTCAGCCTGCCCCAGGGTGACCGGGTGCTGGCAGAGCCGGTGTCCGTCATCGGGTTCGCCATGAGGATGCCCGAGTTCATCCGGGAGTTCGGAGCTGCCGACCTCGTCCTGGGGCTCGAGGTCAGCGACCTGCGCGCGGACGGTCGACCGGTGGCCGGCACGGACCGGCTGACCGACCAGTCGCAGTCCATCGACCTCCGGCTCACCACTGCAGCCTCGACGGCGAAGCACGCTCCGGTCGTGATGACCCGGGCGCTGAGCTCCGAGCTCGACGTCCCCATCGGTGGCACGTTGCCCCTGCCGGTCGGTGGGCGGACGGTGCCCGCCGAGGTCGTGGCGCTGATGGACTCGGTCCCGACGGCCGCGGACCCCACGCGGGCCGTCATCATCGACCTGCCCACGCTCTATGCCACGACCGACCGCCCCGGCGTCGACAAGGGCTGGCCGACCGCCGTCCCGACACCGGGGGAGTGGTGGCTCGCCCCGGTCGACACCGGTGCCGCCGTCGAGGTGCTGCGGGGTCGCGGGGTCCGCAGCGACGCGGTGGTCGTCCGGGAGGACGTCGAGGCAGCACGCCGGGCCAACCCGGTCAACGCCGGCATGCAGGGAGCGATGCTCCTCGTGACCGGCGCTGCCCTCGTGCTCGCAGCGGTCGGCTTCGCGGCGACGACGGCGTCGCTGGCGCGGACCCGGCACCACGAGAACGCGATCCTGCTGGCGCTGGGCATGCCGCCCGCCCGGATCCGGCGTGTGCTCACCCTCGAGCGCATCTGTGTCGTCGTGCTCACCGTGCTCGTCGGCCTCGTGATGGGCGCCGTCGCAGCGTTCGTCGTCGTCCCCTTCCTCGTCGGCGGTGACGGCCACGCACAGGTGCCCGACGTCCTCGTCGTCATCCCGTGGTGGCAGCTGGGGGCGCTGGCCGGTGCGATCACCGCCGTGCTCTCGGCGATCGGCGTGCTCGTGCTGCGCCGCACCGGTTCCGACCTGGCCATGGAGCTCCGGATGGGGGCGCCGCGATGAGTGGACGGCACGAAGCCAGGCCCGTGCGCAGGCTCCGGGTGCTCGCCCTCGTCCGGCGCGGCGCGCGCAGCACCCTGCTCGTCTCCTTCCTCTTCGCCCTGCTCACGGCGACGGCGACGGCATACCTCGTGGTGACTCCGCGACTGCAGGGGACGGCATACGACCAGGCCTTGGGCGACGAGCTGCGCGACGCGACCCAGCTCCAGCGCGACCTCACCCTCTCGCTCCTGCCCCGGGACCTCGGGAGTGGCGTGACAGCGCCACCCTTCGACGGCACGGAGGGCCCCAGCGGTCCCGGGGAGGGCACGTTGCCGCCGTTCGACGTCGTCACCGACGCCGCACGACGGGCGATGGGACCCGACGCCAGCCTCGTCGGCGAGGCACTCGTCGCCGCCCAGACCTCACCCTTCGCGATCCAGCGGGAGGACGGCTCGGAGCTCCCGGGTCAGCCGCAGGCCGTCGTCCGGGTCCAGGACCGCCTCGCCGAGCACGTGCGCTGGACGTCGGGAGCGGCTCCGGGCGCGCCGACGCAGACGCGGGTCCTGCTGAACGAGGGCGTGGCGATCCGCCGGGTGCACCTCCTGCCCGTGGGGGTGTCCGACGTCGTCGCCAAGGGACTGGGACTGAGGACGGGTTCGGTCCACTCCCTCTTCCCCGCGGTGGACTCGTTCCGACGAGCCCGCGACCAGGTCTACGTCGTCATCACCGGCACCTTCGCGCCGCGTGACCCCCTCGACAGCCTGTGGGAGTCCGACGCCCGCATGCTCGATGTCGCCTCGATCCCGACGCCGCAGGGTGGCGCCGTGCGACAGGGGGCCCTGCTGGTCCTGGCGGAGAACTATCCGGCGCTGTCCGACAGCCTGCGCGGTGGGCTCACGCCGGAGCTGGCCCCCATGGGGAACCCCCTGCTCACCCACACGTGGCGCTACACCGTGCGCGACGACCTCACGCGCGCCGATGCCGCCCCCCTCGCGCGCATGGCGTCGCGCCTCGACACCTCCTCTGCGATGACGAGCCTCCCGGAGCGACCGCGCCTCACCACGGGCGTCCTCACGCTCCTGGAGAAGTACGAACGTTCGCTCGCGAGCACCGGTGTCGTCACGTCGTTCGCCACCGCGGGCGTCACCGCGCTCGCGGCCATCGTGCTCATGCTCACGGGGCTGGTGGCGACCGGGAGGCGACTTCGTGAGCTCACCCTCCTGGCCTCCCGTGGAGCGTCGAGCACCCACCTGCTCACGATGGCGATGGCCGGTCCGACCTTGTCGGGGCTCCTCGCAGCCGCGGCCGCCGGCGCCCTCGCGGTGCTGCTCGTCGACGGAGTGACGCCGCTGGCCACCTGGGCCCAGGTGGCTGTCCTCGTCGCTGCGCCCGCACTGGCCATCGCGGCCCTCGTGCTGGGCACCGTGCGGGTCGGGGCGGCCGCCGCCGGCGACACGGTGAGCCGGGGGCGTGCCTGGCGTCGGATCGTCGCCGAGGCCGGCCTCGTCATCATCGCGGTCCTGGCCATCTCGACGGTGCGGGCCCGGGGTGACGTGATCTCGGGTGGACAGACCGACTGGTATGCCGCCCTCTCGCCCGTGCTCCTGGCCGCCGCTGCCGCTGTCGTCGTGTTCCGGGCGCTCCCGGCGCCGATACGGGCGCTCTCGCGACTGGCCGGACGAGGTCGCGGCTACGTGTCGTTCCTCGGGCTGGCGCGCTCCTCGCGAGCGACCGGCACCGCCGGGCTGCCGCTGCTGGCGCTCGTCGTCGGGGCAAGCATCCTCACGGTGGTGGCCACGATCGCCGCGACGATCGGCGACGAGCGCTCACTGGCGGCCTACCGGACGGTCGGTGCCGACGTGCGCGTCGACGGGGCCCGGATCGAGGACGCAGACCTGGCCGCGCTGCGTGAACGGCCCGGTGTCTCAGCCGTCAGCGGGGCCTACGTCGACCACACCGCCCAGTTCGCCCGGCTGAGCGACGCGTCCGGGGCCGACGGAGGCTCGGTCAGGCCCGTGACGCTCATCGGGACCGACCCCGCAGCCCACGCCGCCGTCGTCGGAGGGACGCCACTGGACTCGGGTGAGCCGCCGCCCGAGGACGGGTCAACCGCAACTCCCGGGGGCCGGCTGCCCGCGATCGTCAGTGGGGGTGCCGATGTCGGCGACGAGCTCGAGCTCGTCGTCCTCGGTGTGCGAGTCCCCGTCACGGTCACTGCCATCGACCCGGCTCTGGCCCGGATCCACTCCGGCCGACTCATGCAGACGGCGCTGGTCCCGCTGGACTCCCTGGAAGCCAAGCTGCCCAGGGCGCGGCCCAACACGGCATACGTCAAGGCGTCTGCCAAGGCGAGCGCCGCGCTCCTGGCGCAGGGCACGGACGACCGGGCCGCGATCGGTGGGCTCGTCACCGGCGTGGTCTCGGCTCAGTCCCTCGTCGAGTCGGCGGCGGGTCGGGCCCTGCCGTCGTTCGTGACGAGCAGCTATGCCGTCGCGGCGGCCCTCGCGGGACTGCTCACGTTCCTCACGACCGTGCTGCTCCTCGTCGCGGGTCGTCCGGAGCGTCGCACGCTGATCCTGCGCCTGCGCGCGATGGGTGTGCCGCGGCGGGCAGAGGCAGGTCTGCTGGCCGTCGAGGTCCTTCCGCTCCTGGTCGCCGCCGTGCTCGTCGGTGCCGCCGTCGGCATCGCCGTCCCACCGCTGGTGTCCGGGGCGATCGACCTCGAGGGATACACGGGCGGTCCGCGGCCCGAGCTCAGCCCCAGCTGGGTGGTGGGTGGGCTCGCGGCCCTGGGTGCCTTCCTGCTCGCCGTCCTCGCCCTCGCCATCGAACAGGTCCGAACCCGCCGTGCCTCGGCTGCCGAGCACCAACGTGCAGGAGGAAACCCATGACCCCGACCCGCCCCGTGCCAGCCGCGGACGCGGCCGCTTCCGGCGGTCCCCCCGGGCTCGACATCGTCTGCGACGGTCTCGTCCGCATCTTCACGTCCGAGGGAGTGGAGGTGGTGGCGCTGCAGGGCCTCGACCTCGAGGTCCGGCGCGGTGAGCTGGTGGCCGTCGTAGGGGCCTCCGGATCGGGCAAGTCGACCCTGCTCAACATCCTGAGCGGGCTCGACGTGCCCAGCGCCGGCTCCGCATCCGTGGCTGGGCACGACCTGCTGACCATGGGACGGGCCGAGCGGCTCCGCTACCGTCGCACGACGGTGGGCTTCCTGCACCAGCAGGCGACCGCGAACCTGCTGCCCTACCTGTCGGCCATCGAGAACATCCAGCTCCCGATGCTCTTCGCCTCGGGCCAGCGGGACGAGCGGACCACGCGAGCACGCGAGATCCTGCAGGTGCTCGGCATCGAGGAGTGCGCGCCCCGCATGCTCGGCGAGCTCTCCGGCGGGCAGCAGCAGCGGGTGGCGCTCGGGGTGGCTCTCGCGAACCGTCCGATGGTGCTCCTGGCCGATGAGCCCACGGGAGAGCTGGACTCGCGCAGCAGCGACGAGGTCTTCGGGGCGATCCGTCGTGCCAACGAGGAGCTCGGGACGACCGTGGTCGTCGTGACCCACGACGTGCATGTGAGCGAACAGGTCTCCCGGACCGTGGCGATCCGGGACGGGCGGACGGCGTCCGAGGTGCGCCGCCACGTGACCCGGGGAGCCGACGGTGGTGAGCTCGTCATCAGCCAGGAGTACGCCGTGCTGGACCGGGCCGGTCGGCTCCAGCTGCCCAAGGCCTTCGTCACCGCTCTGGGTCTGCGCGACCGCGTCCGTCTCGAGCTCGAGGGCGACCACATCGGGGTGTGGCCCGAGCAGCCCAGGGAAGGCCAGGGGGAGGAGAAGCCATGACGACGGCATACCTCGATGTGGTGGACGTCCACCGGACGTTCGGGACGGGAGCGACCACGGTGCACGCCCTTCGTGGGGTGTCGCTCACTGCAGATCCTGGCGAGGTCGTCGCCGTGCGCGGTCGCTCAGGGTCGGGCAAGACCAGTCTGCTCAACATCATCGGTGGGCTGGACCGTCCCGACTCCGGCACGGTGCACGTCGACGGTGTGGAGGTGACCGCCTTGGACGATGACGCGGTGCTGGCCCTGCGACGCACCTCGGTGGCCTACGTGTTCCAGTCGTTCGGTCTCGTCCCCATCCTCACCGCTCACGAGAACGTCGAGATCCCGTTGCGGCTCAGGGCAGTTGACGCCACTGAGCGCGAGGCCAGAGTCGCCGAGGCCCTCGACCACGTGGGGCTCACGAAGCATGCCCGGCAGCGTCCCGGCCAGCTCTCCGGCGGCCAGCAGCAACGGGTGGCGTTGGCCCGGGCCCTGGCGTCCAGACCGGGACTGCTGCTCGCGGACGAGCCCACGGGTCAGCTCGACTCGGAGACCTCACGCGAGATCATGGAGCTGGTCGTGCGACTGGCCAAGGAGGCCGACATGACGACGATCGTGACGACGCACGACCCGGTGCTGCTCTCCCTCGCCGACCGCGTCGTGGAGATCGCCGACGGGCGTGTGCAGGAAGGTGCGGAAGCCCTTCGACCCTGACCTCCGGTCAGCCGAGGTCCTCGCGAACGCGGAGCATGCCCTCCTGGGCGACCGACGCGACGAGGGTGCCGTCGGCGGTGAACATCCGCCCCAGCCCCAGGCCCCGGCCGCCCTGGGCCGACGGCGACTGCTGCGCATAGAGGATCCACTCGTCGGCCCGTGCGGGGCGGTGGAACCACATCGCGTGGTCGAGACTGGCGACGTTGAGTCCGCCGCCGACCCACTGCCGGCCGTGGCGTCGCAGCACCGGCTCGAGCAGGGCGTAGTCCGACGCGTAGGCGAGGACGGCGGCATGCAGCAGCGGGTCGTCGGGCAGCCGACCCACGGCCCGGGTCCACACGCTCTGGCGTGCCACCTTCTCGTCGCCGGGCGCCAGGAAGAGCTGCCCCTCGACGTGCCGCTGCTCGATGGCGCGGCCCTCGGCGAGGTGCTTGGCGCCGGGGTGGTCGATGCCGCCGAAGACGTCCGTGAGCGACCTCAGCTCCTCGGGACGCGGCACGTCGGGCATCTCGTCCTGGTGGTCCAGGCCGCCGGAGGGCTCCTGGAACGAGCAGCTCATCGACAGGATGGGCTTGCCGTTCTGGATGGCGTGCGCGCGCCGCGTCGAGAAGGATCGGCCGTCGCGCATCTTCTCCACCGAGAAGTGGATCGGCTGCGTGTCGTCACCCGGACGCATGAAGTAGGCGTGCAACGAGTGGATCGGACGCGGGGCCTCACCCTCCGCCGGCGTGACCGTGCGACCGCAGGCCACGAGCCCTTGAGCCAGGACCTGCCCACCGAAGACCCTCCCGTGCGGCATCTTCTGGCTCTGGCCGAGGAAGAGCGTGGTCTCCTCGGCGAACGTGGTCGGCACCGAGGCGGTGCCACCACCACCGGTCGGGTTGGCGCTGACCGTGACTGCCGCCGTCCCGACCTCCTCGAGGTCGAGCACCCGCAGGAGCTCGGCCAGGGCGGGCGGGGTCTGGTCGTCCACGACATCGTTCACAGGCGTCACCCTAACGACGCTGGCCGCCTCGCCCGTCCTCAGGCCACCAGCGGACCGTGGCGGTGTTCGGAGCGACCCCGCCGGGAGACCGTGCCCCCGGCGGCGACCCGGTCGACCGCCCGTGCAAGTCGCGTCGCGGCCTCGACGAGCTCGTCGGGCGTCAGCACGTAGGGCAGCCGGATCCACCGGTCGAGGCCGCCGGCGGCCGCGAAGCGTGGGCCGCTGGCGATGAGCACGCCCTCGTCCTCGGCGGCCAGCGTCACCTCGGCGGCCACCGGGTCGGGCAGCTCCAGCCACAGGGACAGGCCGCCGCTCGGCAGGACGAACCGCAGCTGTGGCAGCCTCTCCCGCAGCGCGCCGGCCAGGGCGTCACGACCGGCCACGAGGTCACGTCGCCGCTCCGCGGTGATGCCGGGAGTGACCTGCATGAGCTGGAGCAGCACGAGCTGGTCAATGACCGGCGCCCCGATGTCGAAGGGGACACGGGCCGCAGTCAGTCGCTCCAACATCGAGCCCGACGCCCTGATCCAGCCGATCCGCAGGCCGCCCCAGTGCGACTTCGAGGCGCTGCCGACCGAGATGGTGTCGGGGTGGTGGGTGGCGAACGGCAACGGCATCGGACCCTCGTGGTCGAGGGCGATCTCGACGACCGTCTCGTCCACGATGGCCGTGATCCGCTCTCGTGCCAACGCTTTTGCCACGACGGCGCGCTGCTCGTCGGACATGAGGTTGCCCGTGGGGTTGTGGAAGTCGGGGAGCAGGATCGCAGCTCGTGCCCCCGAGGCTCGGATGGTCGAGACCATCGTCGCGACGTCCCAGCCGGTCGGCTCGACCGGGACGGCGGCGATGCGCGACCTCAGCTGGGTCAGGGTCGGGAAGATGTTGGGATAGGTCGGCGTCTCCATGACGACGGTGTCGCCGGGGGAGAGCAGGGCCCGTGCCGCGATGGCCGTGCCGACGACCGCGCCGGTGGTCACGATGACCTCGTCGGCCGTCGTGGGCAGGCCGCGTGCGGTGTAGCGAGCCGCGATCGCCTCGCGCAGCTCCGGGACCCCGTTGAGCAGGTAGCCACTCCCACTGAGGTAGCCGGGCGACGCCGCGATCGCCGCCTCCGCGGCCTGGGTCATGCCGGCAGGCGCGCGTTGTGCCGCGCAGGTGAGGTCGATCATGCCCTCCGGGACCTGGGCCGACATGTGCAGCCCGGTGTCCCGACGCATGGCCCCGGCCGGGAGGCTCGCCACGCTGCCCGAGCCACGACGCGAGGTGAGGTAGCCGCGCTCGCGCAGCACGGCATACGCGCTGCTCACGGTCGTGCGGCTGAGCGCCAGCGCGCTTGTGAGGTCGCGCTCGCTCGGGAGCCGCGTCCCGACCGCGATGCGGCCGTCCGCGATGAGGAGGCGGAGCGAGTCGGCAACCACCTGGTATGCCGGCCGGTCACCTGACGTGGGACCGATCAGCTCTGCGGTGCGGACGGCGGAGAGCACGGGAGCAGCCATGAGGCCACTGTCCCACAAGTGGCCATGGAACAAAGGGCCACTTGGGGGGCAGGATGGGGCCATGAGCCCGATCCAGACCCTCCGCGCCGGTGCCCGTCGCCGGGTGGACCTCGTTCCGATGACCCCGATGGAGCAGCTGCGCGCCGGCCGGACGTTCCGTCGCGTGACGCAGCTGGTCGTCGGGCTCTGGCTCTACGGCACGGCGATGGCGATGTTCATCCGCGCCGAGCTGGGCCTGGACCCGTGGGACGTCTTCCACTACGGGGTGCAGCAGCACATCGGGCTGAGCTTCGGGACCATCGTCGTCATCGTCGGAGGCCTCGTCCTGCTCCTGTGGATCCCGCTCAGGCAGTGGCCCGGGCTCGGCACGGTGGCCAACGTCTTCGTCATCGGCATCGCGACCGACGTCATGCTCGCCGTGCTCGACGCGCCGTCCGAGCTGTGGCTGCGTTGGGTCTTCCTCCTCGGCGGCATCGTCGTCAACGGCATCGGAGGCGCGATGTACATCGGCAGCCAGTACGGCCCCGGCCCGCGCGACGGACTCATGACCGGGTTGGCGCGACGCAGTGGCTTGTCGATCCGGTTGGTGCGCACCGCCCTCGAGATCTCGGTGCTCGCCATCGGCTGGTTGCTCGGGGGCATCGTCGGGGTCGGCACGGTGCTCTATGCGTTGCTCATCGGACCGGCGGTCCAGGCCTTCCTGCCGCTGCTCACCGTGCGGCTGCCCGCGACCTCACGGAGCGAGGCTCAGAAGGACCTGATCCGCGAGCCGTAGCGGTCCTTCAGGGTCTGGTTGTGCTCGTCACCGCCGGGGATGTTGGCCGACAGGAACACCGGCGGCACCTCGTCGGCCTCGAGCATCCTGCTCACCACGCCGAGCGTCAGCGCCTGGGCGATGAACGCCGCCGTCAGCGAGGAGACCGCGCCCACCTTGATGCCGTGCGGCAGCTCGAGGGTGGCATCGCCGAAGGGCGCCAGGTTGTCGATGACGACATCGGCGATCTCGCTCAGGCGCTTGCCGCTCTCGTGCTTGGGCTCGACCGCCATGGTGTGCTCCAGACTGGTCACGGCGATGACGCTGTGCCCACGCTCCTTCAGGGCGAGCGCCATACCGACGATGGACGAGTTGACGCCGGAGTTGCTGGCGATGACGAAGACGTCCTGAGGTTGGATCTCGGTGTGGGAGAGCAGCTCCTCGACGACGCCCGGGTCACGCTCCAGCTCGGCCCCGAACAGCTCCTCGGGGTCGCGGCCGCCGACGATGACGACCTCGCGCAGGGTGATGCGCCGGGTGGGGATGAGACCACCGGCGCGCCCGGCCACCTCCATCGAGAACCCCTCCGAGTGGCCGGTCCCGAACGCCTGGATCACGCCGTTGGACCGCACACACGTGGTGAGGAGGTCGATCGCCTCGTCGAGGCCGCCGCCTGCGACGTGGTCCTGCAACCGCCCGAGACGGCCGGTCACCTCGGCGGCGAAGTCGGCTTGGGCGGTCTGGGGCGTGCTGTCGGTCATGTCGTCCGCTCTTTCGAGGTTGATGGTCGGTGTGGGTGGCGCCGCCCTGCGGCCGTTGCGGCTCCGGAGCGGAGCACCCGGCAAGATGGTCCTGTGATCCTTGCAGCAGTCGACGCCGGAGGCACCCGAACCCGCGCCTCCATCGTGCAGGACACGCTCGAGTGCCGTGGCATCGGTCTCGCAGGCCGCGGAAACCCCATTTCCGGCGGTGGCCCCGAGGCGGCGTTCGGCGAGGTCGCGTCAGCCATCGGGCGTGCCGCTGCTGACGCAGGGGTCGCGCTCGCCGAGATCGAGGCCGTCACCCTCGCCAGCGCGGGTGGAACCGCCTTCGAGGCGGGATTCCTGACAGACGCCTTCGCCGCCGTCGGCATCCGGGCACCGTTCTCCAAGAGGGGTGACCTGGCGGCGTTGTTCTGCTCAGGCACCCACGAGACCGATGGCTACAGCCTCGTCGCCGGGACGGGTGCCACGGCGGTGCGCATGGTGGACAGCGCTGAGGCACAGACCATCGACGGCCTCGGCTGGCTGCTGGGCGACACCGGCTCAGGTTTCTGGATCGGCCACCGGGTGGCCCGCGCGGTCGCGGCGGCGCTCGACGGCAGGATCTCGACCTCGATGGTGGAGCCCGCTCTCGAGGTGATGGGGATCGCGCCGGACCTCGCACTGCGGACCGGACGCCCCATCGCGAACCACGAGCTGGTCCGAGTCGTCTACACCCAGTCGCCCTTTGCCCTCGCAGCGCTGGCGCCGGTCGCCTTCCTCGACGACGGTGACCCGGTGAGCGCCGCGATCGTCGACGAGGCGGCGCGCGGACTCGCCCAAGCGGTCATCGACGTTCATGCCGACGACGTCACCGGGCCGCTCGTGGTGGGCGGTGGCGTCATGGCCGGCCAACGCCGGTTGCTGGAGGGGATCGTGGCGGTGTTGCGGTCCTCCGGGCTGGACCTGCCGGTGATCAGGGCGACCGACGGTCTGGTGGGAGCCTCCGTCCTCGCCCTGCGCGGTGCCGGCGTGACGGTCGATGCGGAGGCCTTCGAGACCGTCAGGGCGACGACGGCCACGCAGCTCGCGCGGCAGACAGGGCTCTAGCGGGGCGGCCCAGGATCCCGAACGTCGACCAGTCGGGGGTTCTGTGGCCAGTCGGGGTGTCCAAAACCCCCGACTCGTCACGCGGGGCCCGACCGGCCGCGCAACCTCCGGCGGGTCGTGGTGTCTGGAACCGGGACGGTGTCGCCCACCCACCCACGCCCGACCGTTCGCGGGGGGACCGCGCACGACCTCAGCCGCTCGCGGTCAGCCGTCGACCGCGAGGGCGAAGGGGAGGACGTCGTCGGCACCCGCGCGTCGAAGCTCGCGGGCAGCGACGGTGAGCGTCCAGCGTGAGCTGACGAGGTCGTCGACGAGCAGCACGGGGCCACCCACTCGACCGAGCGTCTGGGCCAGCTCGGGTCCGACGACGAGCCGCTCCCACACCCCGGCAAGGCGGAAGGCGCTGTTGCCACCCGGCTCGCCCGTGGGCCCGCCGTGCTCGAGGTCGAGTGTCCCGAGGAGCGGCAGCCGCCCGATCTCGGCCAGCCCTGCCGCGAGCGACTGCACGAGCTGGGGATGGCTGCGGGACGGCATGGCGACGATGCCGGCCGGCCGCTGCGACCAGCCCCACTCGGCAAGGACACCGACGCAGGCGCGGAGCAGCTCGGGAGTGGCGGGTGCGTCCTCGCGCAGGACCTGGCGCAGACGGTTTCCCCAGCCGAGGTCGCTCAGCCGGGCCAGCGCTCGCCCACTCGACATCGCCTCGTCGGCCGGGATCTTGCCCTTGACCGGCACCCCGAGGCGGTCCATGCCGGTGGGCCACTGGGCACGCGGGTCGAGGTCGACTCCGACCCGGGCCAGCCGTTGCCGGGCCGCGCCGATGACGTTGTCGGGCACGTCGGTGGCGTACCAGGGGCTCGCGCACGTGTCGCACTTGCCGCACGGCACGGCCGTCGCGTCGTCGAGCGTGCGCTGGAGGAAGGCCATCCGGCACTCGGTGGTGCGTTCGTAGTCGAGCATGAGCTGCTGCTCGTCGGTGCGGGACTGGGCGACCCGGGAGTAGCGCTCGGCGTCGTAGGTCCATGGCTGCCCCGTCCCGGTCCAGCCTCCCTGGACGCGTGTCACGGCCCCGTCGACGTCGAGGACCTTGAGGAGCAGCTCCAGTCGGGTGCGGCGGACGTCGACGATCGTCTCGATGGCCGCCGTGGACAACGGGCGACCGGCCTCCGCCAGGGCCGTGAGCACCGCATCGGCCTGCTCCTGCCGGGGCATCGACACGGACGCGAAGTAGAGCCAGATGTCCTTGTCCTCCGGCCCGGGCAGCAGGAGCACGTCGGCCCGCTCGGTGGCTCGTCCGGCGCGGCCGACCTGCTGGTAGTAGGCGACGGGCGACGACGGCGCGCCCAGGTGGACGACGAACCCGAGGTCCGGCTTGTCGAACCCCATCCCGAGGGCCGACGTCGCGACGAGGGCCTTGACGCGGTTGTCGCGCAGCTCGGCCTCGAACCGCTCACGGTCGGCGGGGTCGGTGCGGCCGGTGTAGGCCGCGACGCGCTGACCGGCCTCGGTGAGCGCGGCGGCCACCTCCTCGGCGGCGGCCACGGTGAGGGTGTAGATGATGCCGCTGCCGGGGAGCTCGTCCAGGTGGGCGAGGAGCCAGCCCAGGCGCTGCTCGGGAGACATCGAGCTCAGCACGCCGAGCCGCAGCGAGTCACGCGCGAGCCCACCGCGGACGGTCAGGACCTCTCGCCCGCCCACCCCGAGCTGCTCCACCACGTCCGTCACGACGCGGGCGTTGGCGGTCGCGGTCGTGGCGAGCACCGGCACGTCGCCGGGGAGCTCGCTCAACAGGTCACGGATGCGGCGGTAGTCGGGCCGGAAGTCGTGTCCCCAGTCGGAGACGCAGTGCGCCTCGTCGACGACGAGCAGACCGCAGCGACGGGCGAGGTCGGGCAGCTGCTCGTCACGGAAGCGCGGGTTGTTGAGCCGCTCGGGGCTGACGAGCAGGACGTCGACCGAGTCGGACGCCAGGGCCTGGCGCACCTCGTCCCAGTCCTGGGCGTTGGCGGAGTTCATCGACACGGCCCGTATGCCGGCGCGCTCGGCGGCCGCGATCTGGTCCCGCATGAGCGCCAACAGGGGGGAGATGATGACCGTCGGCCCGGCCCCCTCGGCCCGGCGCAGCGCAGTGGCAACGAAGTAGACCGCCGACTTGCCCCACCCCGTGCGCTGGACGACGAGGACGCGGGACCGGTCGGCGACGAGTGCGGTGATCGCCTCGAGCTGGCCGTCGCGGAAGTCCACGTCGTCGCGTCCGACGAGCCTGCGCAGGGTCGTCGTGGCGTCGGTGGCCAGCGTGGTGGTCTGCGTTGGTGACACTGCTGATGCGTTAGTCATGATCACCCCACCGTAGGCGCGTCACCCGACAGGCGGACCAGCTGCTGTGGACAACGACCCGAGGCGCGGTCGCTGTGGACGACCAAAGACCTAGCGCCACCCCTGCTCGTCGACCCCACCCGGCACGTCGGCCTCGGGGTCGTAGGGCGTGCGGGTGAAGCGGAACGTCGCGAGGTCGAGGTGCGACACCGACCCGTCGCCGCGACGCAGCACTCGCAGCGGCTCGCCCGTGTAGTAGCCGTCGAGCCCCACCCACTCGTCCGCCCCTGGCCCCACCCGCCGGAAGCGCGACCCGCGACCCTTCCCCGGCGCCCCGAGCACCAAGTCCTCACCGACGAACCGCGCCGTCTCCACGCTCGGGCCCCAGTGCCACGTGCCCGCAAGCTCCAGCAGGTCCGCGGACCCACTCGCCACCCACGGCGCCACCGACGGGGCCTCGAGCTCGCGCAGGGTCCGCAGCAGCTCCTTGGGCAGGTCCTTGAGCGCCGCGCTCGCGGTCGTGTTGGTGAAGAGGACCACGCCGTCACCCACCTCACCGGCCGGTCCCTCGCCACCCTCGGCGTCGAGGTGGACGAGCTGCTTCGCGAGGAACCCGGGCATCGAACCACCATGACCTGCGGACCGTGCGCCCGCGTCGTTCCAGATCTGCCAGCCGAGCCCATGCGCGCCGGTCCACGGCTGGCCGGGCTCGTCGACGACGTGGTGCGGCTCGACCATCTCGGCCAGCGACTCGGCCGAGATCACCCCGTCAGTGCGGCCGCCCAGCAGCGCCGCCCAGCGCGCCAGGTCGGCAACCGTCGTCCACAGCTGACCAGCAGGCGCCATCGCACCGGCGTCGTGCTCCGGCTCGGCGAGCAGCACGTCGGCAAAGGGGTGCACGGCGAACCCGAGTGCCGCCTTGCCCGTGGGCCGCAACGTCGTCCGCGTCATGCCCAGCGGCTCGAGCAGCTGCTCGCTCACGACCTCGAACCAGGGACGCTCCAGGACCACCTCCAGAAGGCGACCGAGGGCGGCATACCCCGTGTTGGAGTAGTGGAAGCGCCGTCCCGAACGGAAGCGGGTCCCGACGCCGGACGCCACCAGCGCGTCCCAGTCGCTGCCGGGCGTGCGCTCCCACCAGTCGCCCGCCGACTCTGCCTGGACGCCGCCCGCGTGGCTCAGGAGCTGTTCGATCGTCACGTCGTCGAGGGCGCTGCCGGGCACGTGCGCCCCGAAGCGGTCGGACAGCTCGAGCCTCCCTTCGTCACGCAGCCTCATCACGGCCACGGCGACGAACGTCTTGGTGATCGACCCCATCCGGAACTGCGTGTCCGCGTCGACGGCGACTCCCTCTGCGCGCCCGTCCACGGTGCCCACGGCGCCCGACCAGACGAGCTCTCCGCCACGGATGAGTCCCGCTGCGACAGAAGGCAGTCGGTGCGTGCGCTGCCCGGTGGCGAGGAGGTGGTCGAGGCGTGCGGACGTCGTCGGTGAGACTGGCATCAGACCACCCTAGGTCTGGCTACGGGACGGGCGCTGCCGGGGATGCGCGGTGCTGCCAGACTGGGGCCATGTCGCAGGTCGATCCCGTTCCCGAAGTCACCGCGCGCCCCTACCGCACCCGGGTCCCGCTGCGATGGTCCGACATGGACGCCTACGGTCACGTCAACAACGTGCAGTACCTCCGCCTCCTCGAGGACGCCCGTGTCATCGGCTTCCGCGAGTGGTTCGGGACCGACCGCTCGCTCCTCGACAGCGGAGTGATCGTGTCGCGTCACGAGATCGAGTACGTCGCGCCGCTCACCTACCGACCGGAGCCCATCGAGGTCGACATGTGGGTCACCGGCGTGCACGGTGCGGGTTTCAACCTGGGGTATGCCGTCCGCGACCCCGAGTCGCTCGGCAAGACCGTGTATGCCGTCGCGGAGACCGGCCTCGTGCTCTATGACTTCGCCGCGAGCAGACCGCGCCGACTCACCCCGCAGGACCGAGAGATCCTCGCGCAGCACGCCGGCGACTCGGTCGCCTTCCGGTGGTCGCGCCGGTGAGCGCTGTCGTCGCGTCCGAGCTCGTCCTCGCCGATGCCGAGTCCCTCCAGGACCTGGGCCGGTATGCCGCCCGCGCCCGTGCGCTCGATGCTGACGGTGCCGTTCGTCTCCAGGCCGTGGGGCTCGTCCTTGCGTCGTGGGTGGGCGTGCTGCCCGGTTCGGGGTTGCTCAGCACCGGGGTGACGATCGGACTGCGGACGTCGGAGCTGGCCGAACCGGCCCAGCTCGATGTCGTCGTCCCGCTCGCCTCGGTGAGCGACCGGGTGGCTCGGCCGGGGGAGCGGGCCGTGTTGCCGATACCGCCCATGACGATGTCGGCGGCCTGGGCTGCGGTGTCTCCGCCCCGGTCGGGTTGGCAGCCGGTGGGTGTCATTGACGCAGAGGCGTTGCAGCACAGCGCTTCCGAGGGCATTGCCGAGGTCGCAGACGGCACCCCTGCCGGTGCCGGAGCCCCGGCCCTCGCGGCCCTGCGTGAGCAGGTCTGGCGGCGTCCGATCGCTGGGACGTCTGACGGCGTGCCCGTGCCTGCGGCCCTCGCGTTTGCGGCGTACGCGCTCGGTTTCCTCAGCCAGGACGTGGAGGCGACGGTGGCGACGAGCGGCCGCTGGACCCGCCTCACCACCCCGGCCGGTCACGCCCTCACCCGCTCCTGACGCACGCCTGATACGCCCATGGCCCAACGCCGTTGAATTGTCGGGGTGCGGGGCGGGGTCATGGTCGGTGCCAGAGGTGGGGGTCGCCGGAGGCTCGGTGGCGCTCACGGGGGTGGTCGTGCGGTGGCTGGTCGGTGAGGCGTGACGGACTGCCTCGCCTTTGGCCGGAGTGGAGTCGTTCGAGGGCGTGGTCGCAGGCGCCGCGGGTGCGGTCCCACACGACGTATCTAGCCCCGTTCGTGTCGGGTTCGATCCAGCCGTGGTAGCGCTGGGTGTGGACGGTGGTGTGGTGGCGCCCGCAGAGGAGGGCGGCGTTGTCGAGGTCGGTGGGCCGCCGTCGGCCCAGTGGATGAGTGCAATGCAACGGTATTCGCCTGACTGCATACGAGCCGTCTCTTCAGTCACAACAGTCCCGGGTGTTGCGCTTCACCCCGGAAAGGTCCGGCCAGGAATGAATAGAAATTCACGAGGTCCCAAAGGCTCAGTCGCGGATGCGCCGTCCGGCCGCGATGACGAGCATCGCAACCGCCGCTGTCCCCAGCCACATCGCGACGAACGCCGGCACGTCCTCGCCCGCACGTGTGTGCAACGCAGCGAACACCGCCCCCGTCGCCGCGATGCCGATGACCGACCCGAGGACGTCCGACAGCTGGAGGTTCGACGACGCCGAGCCGTGGTCCGCAGGAGCGGTCAGCGAGAGCGCCAGCACAGACAGGCTCGCCGTGCCCAGCCCCATGCCGAGACCGGCCAGCGCCAGAGGTGCCGCAACGAACCATGGCCACCACCCGGCCCAGGTCACCAGGACGACACCGACCAACCCCGTCGCCAGCGCCGCCCCACCGAGGCTCACCAGGCGGTCGCGTTGACCCGAGAAGCGGTCACGGCCCTGGACCCATGAACCCACGGACCAACCGATGGAGCCGATCGCCAGCACCATCCCTGCCTGGGCCAGCGAGAGGCCGCGCTCCCCGGTGAGCATGAGCGGGATGTAGGTGATCGTCCCGAAGAAGGCACAGGGAAGGAAGAAGCGGCTGAGCATGACCGACGGCAATCCGCGCCGCATGGTGAACGTCCCGGGCGGCAGCAACAGAGGCGCACACACGAACACACCCACCAACCCGACGAGCGCGGCCACAGTCTGGACCGACCAACCGAGCTCGAGCTCGTGGGTGCCCCACTGCATGACACCGGCCGACACCGCGATCCCCACCCCGAGCCTCGCGGCTCGTGCATGCTCCCGGTGGTCTCGGCTGGAGGGCTCGAGGCCGACCTCGCTCGCCCGCACCTGGTGCCGTCGCAGGAGCAGCACGATGAGAGCGACCACGACGGGCGCGATCACCATCCAGAACACCCATCGCCACGACCACGTGCTCGTGACCCAACCGGCAAGGACAGGGCCGACGAGCGAGGGGACAACCCAGGCGGCGCTGATGATGCTGAAGACCTTGGGCCGAAGTGCCTCCGGATAGGTGCGGCCGATGACGACGAAGGCCGCGACGAACGTCACCCCTGCGCCGAGGCCGGCGACGGCTCGGCCGAGGAGGAAGGGCGCGAAGGAGGTCGACGCTCCGCAGACGGCACACCCGACGGCAAAGAGCACCTGTCCGGAGAGCAGGGAGGGCAGCGCACCGGCTCGGTCGCACCACACGCCCGCGAGCACGATGCCGAGCAGCTGCAGGGTGAGCATCACGGAGAACGCGAGGCCGTAGGACCGGACGGCGTCCAGCTCCCGCGCCACCTCGGGCATCGCCGTCGAGACGGCCATCGACTCGAAGGCGATGACGGTGATGAGGGCGAGGAGGGCGAGGGTCAGCGCGGCATACGTCGGTCCGAAGACTCCCTCACGCGTGGGTGACTCGACCGCTGTTCCTTCGACTCCCCGGGTGCTCACCCGGTCACGCTACGGGAGACCACGACGCTTCAGACGACCGGCACGAGGGGGTGGCCGCGCTCGGCCAGGACGTCGCGCAGGGTGTCGATGTGGTCGGTCACGATGCCGTCGACGCCGACGTCGAGGAGCCGGTGCATCTCGGCAGCGGACTCGTCGCTCCACGGATGGAACCACACGTGGACCTGCTTGCCCAGGCGGTGGGCCACGGACACGAGCCGCGGTGTCACGAGGGTGATCTGGCGACCGCGGAGGCGATGGGCGACGGGGAGCTGCAGCACAGGAGCGGGCGTGTGCAGCCACCGTGACACCAGGCCCGGGGCATAGCGCAGCGCACCCGTCCCGACCTGTCCCGCAGCCGTCGCCAACGCCGGCCCGAGCGCACGCCGCGCGGCTCGCACCCGCCGCTCGCTGAACGACGCGATGCACACCCGCTCGATGGCCCCGTGCGCCCGGATCGTCTCGACTGTGGGTGCCAACGCCGAGTCCGCCTTGACGTCGATGTTGAGCCGCACGGTGGGCAGCTCCTCGAGCAGCTCGGTCAGCAACGGCACCGCATCGGTGCCGTTGATGCGGGCCTCGCGCACCGCGGCATACGGGAGGTCGATGATGGCGCCGACGCAGTCCGTGGTCCGGTCGAGATGGGTGTCGTGGAAGGCGATGAGCTCACCGTCCGACGTGGCGTGCACGTCGGTCTCGAGGTAGCGGTAGCCCATGGCCACGGCCCGACGGAAGGCGCCCATCGTGTTCTCGAGACCGACGTTCGGTCCGTATGCCGCACCGCCCCGGTGTGCCATGCCGATCGGTCCGCTGTGGTCGAAGTAGGCGAACTCCGAGGCCCTGGCCATGGTCAGATCGTGGCCCAGATGGCGACGTCGGTCGGCACGAGGCCCTCTGCGGTGAGCTCACCCGACTGGTGCGTGACGGTGGCGCCGTCGGGCAGGGCCACGGCGTCGGCGCCGAGGTTGACGAGGACGAGCGTGCGACGGGAGTCATCCTCGGTCGCGTTGACGAACGCCACGACGTCACGATCCGAGAGGTCGTGCCGGGATGCCGAGCCCAGGCCGAGCCGACCCGCACGCCGTGCAGTCAGCATCGACCGGTAGAGCTCCAGCGTGGAGCCGGCGACACCTGCCTGCTGGTCCACGGCATACGCACCATAGGACTCCGGCTGCGGCAGCCAGCTCGCGTCACCCGGACCGAAGCCGTGGCTCGGCGCGTCCTTGACCCAGGGGATGGGGATCCGGCATCCGTCACGCCCGATCTCCTTGCCCTCCGTGCGGTGGAACGTCGGGTCCTGCCGGAACTCGTGCGGCAGGTCGGTCGACTCCGGGAGCCCCAGCTCCTCACCCTGGTAGAGGTAGGCGCTGCCGGGCAGGCCGAGCATGAGCATCGTCGCCGCGCGGGCGCGCCGCAGGCCGAGCTCGGCATCCGGCTGCGCCTGGTCGGCTGCGATGCCGTTGGGCCGGGGGAGCGACTGGTCGAGACCGAGCCGCGAAGCGTGGCGGACGACGTCGTGGTTGGACAGCACCCAGGTCGTTGGAGCACCCACCGCGTCGTTGTCGGCGTAGGACCGCTCGATGACCGCGCGGAGGTTCTCGGCCCGCCAGTGGGTGTCGAGGAAATCGAAGTTGAAGGCCTGGTGCATCTCGTCGGGCCGCACGTAGCGGGCCAGCCGGTCGCCCGGCTTGACCCAGGCCTCGGCGCACAGAATCCGCTCGGGAGAGGGCTGCTCGTCCAGCACCTTGCGCCAGCGGCGATAGATCTCGTGCACGCCCTCCTGGTCCCACATCGGTGGACGCGACCCCGGTCCGGCCTCGTGGATGCGGGCCGGCTCGTCCTCCTCGGGAGGCAGAGCGGCCTCCTCCGAGCTGTCTAGCATCGTGAGCGGAGCACCCCAGTCAGGGAGGCCCTCCTCCTTGACGAGACCGTGCGCGACGTCGACCCGGAAGCCGTCGACCCCCCGGCCGCACCAGAACTCGAGGATCGAGGCGAACTCGTCGCCGACCTCGGGGTTGGTCCAGTCGTAGTCGGGCTGGGTCGTGTCGAAGATGTGGAGGTACCACTGCCCGGGCGTCCCGTCGGCGTTGGTGACGCGGGTCCAGCCCTCGCCACCGAAGACGGACGGCCAGTTGTTGGGCGGCTCCTCACCGTGCTCGCCCTTGCCGTCCCGGAAGATGTAGCGACCGCGCTCGGCGCTTCCCGGCTCGGCGGCCAGCGCTGCCTTGAACCACTCGTGCTCGCTCGACGAGTGGTTGGGCACGAGGTCGACGATCACCCTGATCCCGAGGTCGTGCGCCCCGGCGATGAGGGCATCGGCGTCATCGAGGGAGCCGAAGACCGGGTCGATGTTGCGGTAGTCCGCCACGTCGTAGCCGGCGTCGTGCATGGGCGAGACATAGAACGGCGACAGCCAGATCGCGTCGACACCGAGGTCGCGCAGGTAGGGCAGACGGGCCGTGATGCCGGGCAGGTCACCGATGCCGTCGCCGTCGGAGTCCGCCCACGACCGAGGGTAGATCTGGTAGATCACCGCGTCGCGCCACCATGGCGCGTCGGTCGGGTCGGCGGGATGGAGGGTCGTCTCGGACAGGGCGTCAGGGGTGGTCAGGGTCACGTGTCCCATGCTTCCGTATGCCGTCCGCCCATCCAAGCGGGCGTCTCACCTCCTGGTGACCTCACGTCGGGTTCAGGCCAGTGTGTGGACGAGCTCGCGGTGGTCCTCGTTGCGGCCGTGGCGGGGGCACGGCTGTCGAGCGGCTCGTGGGCAGAGGACCCAGACGTGGCTGGCCCGGGCGCGATAGAGCCGGTAGGGCGCCTCCCCGGTCACGTCGTCGAGGGTGAGCGTGCTGCCACCGCGCGACTCCGGACCGGGGTAGACACCCAACCCGTGCTCCAGCTCGCTCTCGTCGACGACGGCAGCCGCGCCCACGGCATACAACGCGCGTCCGTGGTAGGCGGGAACCGTGGAGTCGAAGACGACGAGGCTCACCTCCCGGTGGTCCTCGAGGTTGACCGAGTGGCGGGCTCCACGGTTCGACGCCCAGTAGTAGTCGCCGAGCCCGTCGGCGGCGAAGTAGACCGGGGAGGTCCACGGCTGCCCGTCGGCACCGACGGTGCCGAGCGTCAGGTAGGCGTTGCGCTCGAGCAGGGCCCGTGCGTGGTCCGGGAGGGGTGCGGTCAGCGACTCGTCCGTCATGCCACCAGTCCTACCGCACGGCGGCAACCTGCCGACGGGCGAGGAACCCGGGACCCACCCTGCGGCCGAGGATCGCGCCGAAGGCGATGCCAAGGACTGCGAGGGTCACCGCGAGCCACCACGGAGCACCGGTGGCGGGTGCAGCCACCGTCGTGTCGGTCGCTTGCGTGGCGAGGGCTCCGAGCCCAGCAGCAGCGGCATCTGCGGCCGACGACCCGGCCCCCACGACCCCCAGCGTCGTGAGGACCGTGACGAGTTCGGCACCGCGGGTGGGCTGGTGCCAGGTCGGGGTCCCTGCGTACGGATCGGCGCCGCCGGGGTTGAGGTAGGTCTCGACCCAGACGTCACCCCCGTCGAGGTGGACGTTGTCGATGCGCCACGGACTCACGTCGTGGATCAGCCAGACCATGCGAACGGTGGGTTTGGCGGACTCGCTGAGTGCTGATGGCGCCTTCGCGGCCGTAGGTGGGTTCTCGTCGCCCAGGATCGACTGGAGGTCGGTGTAGTCGGAGCTGCCGTTGAGGGCCGCGGCCGAGCGGCCGGTCTCGTAGTTGGCGAGGAGGACCGAGGTGGGGCCTCCGGCGACCGCAGACGGGACGCCGACGACGAAGAGGCCCGCGACCAGGGCCAGGGTGAGGGACAGGAACCTGCGCATGTCGTGCCTCCGCGGTGAGTTGGGGTGCTGGTGTGGATACACCGCCGCGACCCAGCTGGTTCACCGGTCGGGCATCACCGGGCAGACTCGGCGATCGTCGTCGCGGCCTCGAGCGACTTCGGTCCCTCGAGGCGGTAGGTGAGCTCGCGCCCGGTGCGGTCGCGGTCGACCCAGACGAGGGTGGGTCCGGCCACCCGCGGCGCGCTTGCCACGGTCACTCCGGAGCGGTCGGTCCACTCGATGAGGTGCGTACCCGCGAACCACACGGCTTCCTGCCCCGCGACATCGGTCGGCGTGACCGCCTGCCAGACGCTCTTGAGGTAGCCGAACGACAGGCTGCCCTTGAAGATGTCGAGCCGGGTCGAATCCGGGCCGGTGCCCCAGGTGAGCTCGACGACGCGTCCTTCCCGGGTCACGGCGATGCTCGTGGGCGACCCGAGCTGCGCGGGCGCCGTCACGTCGAACCCCACACGGTCGGACGCCTCGGCCAGGGACCCGACGACGATGGAACCCGACGTCGTCGGCGCTGATCCGGTGGTTGCCTCGACCCCCGAGGGCGTCGGCACCTCTCGCACCGTGACCCCGCCGATCCGGAAGAGCTCGAGGACAGCGGCTCGAACGGGTGGCACGAGAACTACCACCAGCAGAGCGGCGACGGCCACTGCTGCTGCCCGCCGACGGCGAGCACGCAGCCTGTCGAGCCACGACGAGAAGGTGGAGCCGATGCGTGAATCGGCGCTGCCGGCATACTCACCGTCTGTTTCTGAGATCTGGGTCATCACGCGCGCGGCCAGATCGGCGGACGGTGGGTCGATCACGAGCGTGCGTCCCAGGGCGATGAGCTCCGCCTCGAGCGGATCGGGCGTCAGTATCTGCTCAGACATGCGCAAGCTCCTCTCGTAGTCGAGTCAGACCTCGGCGGAGTCTGGACTTCACGGTTCCGTTCGGAATGCCGAGCGACTCGGCGGTCTCGATCTCGGAGAGCTCGAGCAGGTAGCGACAGGTGACGACCTCGCGCAGATCCTCTGGCAGTGCCCGGATCGCGGCGAGCAACGTCTCACGTCGCTCGTGAACCACGGCCACCTCGGCCGGGTCGGAGTCGGCGACGAGCGAGGCTCCTCGGCGCACGTCGCGCAGCTCGCGGGCCACCCGACGGGACTGACCGCGGTGCAGGTTGCGGGTCTCGTTGACGACGATCCGCAGGAGCCAGGGGCGGAAGTCAGCGCCGTCTCGGAAGGACGAGAGCGAACGGTAGGCCTTGACGAACGCCTCCTGGACGACGTCGTCAGCGTCCGAACCGGCCCCGGAGAGCACGGCCAGCCGCCTGGCGATCGGGGCATGAAGGTTCACCAGCTCTGCGTAGGCAGCCGTCTCCCCGGCACGAACGCGAGCCAGCACCATCGCTTCGTCGGCCGTCTCGATCGGTCCTCCCCTCGCCACTGGTGTCGAGTGTCACCAGTCCTACACCGCGGAGGGAGATCGCGTTCACGGCACGGGAGTGCCGCGTGGTCACATTCGCTGCGCCGGTGGCGCCGACAACGCAGAAGTCTCAGAGGGTCGGGCGTCCCTCGGGACCAACGGGGGAGGACGACGGTGCGCCCGTGCCAGCAGGCGGAGGAGTCTCATCGGTGTTGACGAGCATGTGTGCCGCGCGCATGAAGTAGTCGCGCATCGCCTCCGCGTGTGCCTCGGGCAGGTCGAGGGTCTCCATCGCCGCGAGCATGTGACGCATCCACCGGTCGCGCATGTCGAGCGTCACCGGAAAGGGAGCGTGCCGCATCCGCAGGCGCGGGTGGCCGCGCTCCTGGCTGTAGGCGTTCGGGCCGCCGAAGTACTGCTCGAGGAACATCCGCAGCCGCCGCTCGGCCGGTGCGAGGTCCTCCTCGGGATAGAGCGCCCGCAGCTCGGGGTCGGCCGCGACCCCGACATAGAAGGCATGGACGAGCCGGTCGAACGTCTCCGCCCCACCGACTTCTTCGTAGAACGTCATGGTCGGGCTCCTCCGAACGGGTTCACGGGCGGCGCCTTGACGCCGGCGACGTCGAGCGCCGACTTGATGCGCTGGCGCAGCTCGCGCTGGATGTCGATCTTGTCGCCGGGTGAGGCCTCTGCGAGCACCCTGATGGTCATGGTCTGACCGACGATCGACTCGATGCCGGCGACCTTGGGGGTGTCGAGCAGCCGCCCGTCCCAGGCCTCTTCGCCCGCCATCGCAGCCGCCGCCTCACGGATGACGGTCGTCACGTGGGCGACGTCCTCGTCGTAGGCGACCGGTACGTCGATGATCGCCGTGGCCCGGTGCTGGCTGAGGTTGCCGATCCTGATGATCTCGCCGTTGCGGATGTACCAGGTGACACCGTCGGCGTCGCGCAGACGGGTGACCCGAAGCGAGACCTCCTCGACGGTGCCGATCGCCTCACCCGTGTCGATGACGTCGCCGACGCCGTACTGGTCCTCGAGGATCATGAAGATCCCGGACAGGAAGTCCTTGACGAGGCTCTGCGCACCGAAGCCGAGGGCCACGCCACCGACACCGGCCGAGGCGAGCAACGGCCCGAGCGGGATCCCCACGAGGGCCATGACGGTCAGCACGGCGACGAGCCCGACGACGAAGGTCACGATGCTCCGCAGGAGCGAACCGAGCGTCGCCGTCCTCTGTTGGTGCCGAGCACGCGCGGTGATGGACGCCTCGGCGAAGAGCCGCCCGGTGAGCGACCGGTCGCGACCCTCGCTGTCGCGCTCGCTCGCCTTGGCCGTCATCGTCCGCACGACGCGGGTGATGAGGCGGTGGAGCAACCAGCGCACGAGGACGGCGAGGACGACGGTCAGCAGGATCCGCAGACCGTCGGTGAGGAGCCACTCCTGGATGCGGTCGGCGGTCACCAGGGTCGTGGTGAGGTCGACTTGGGTCATGCCTGGGCGTCACGCTCCTGCGCCGCGAGGGCGCGCGTGATCGGGTCCCGGTTCTCGGCGACGATCCGACGGAGGGCGTCGGGCGAGTCGGTGTGGGCGTCGAGCCACCCCTGCGTCGCGTCGCGCAGCTCGGCCGAGGCCAGGCCACGGGGATAGAAGCCGAGCACGATGGACTCGATGAGAGCCATCGAACCTCTGTCCTGCAAGGACCTCAGCGCGTCGTGGTAGCGCGCGACGAACGGCTCCAGTGCGCTCACGTCACCCAGTCGGCCGAAGCCGAGACCGTAGGCGTCCACCATCGAGTTCGAGAGCCCCTCGTCCTCGACGGCGGCCTTCCAGGCGGCTTCCTTGGCCTCAGCGGTGGGGACCGATGCGCGCGCCCGGGCGGCGCGCTCCTGACCGGTGGCCGTGGCGTCGCGCGCGAGCTCTGCGTCGATCTCGCCGTCCTCGAGCGCGTTCGCCCCGGCGAGACCCGTGAGGAGCGTCCAACGCATGTCGGTGTCGAGCTCGAGCCCGTCGAGGCTCTCGTCCCCCGAGAGCAGACCACGCAGGTATGCCGTGTCGTCACCCGTCGTCGTGAACCCGGCTGCTGCCGTGACGAGCTGGAGCTGCGCGTCACTGCCGGGTTCTGCGGAGGTGGCGGCGCTCCAGAGGCGCTCGAGCGTGGCGCGACGGGTCGCGTCACGGTGCTCGGGAGCGACGTACAGGTGCACCGCCGTGGTGAGCTGGGCGAGGAGGGTGCGGATGAGCGTCGAGTCCGACTCGCCCGGAAGCACGTCGAGGACGAGCTCGGCGAAGGTGCGCGAGCTCATCTCCGCGTCGCGGGTCATGTCCCATGCCGACGCCAACACGAGTGACTTCGGCAGGGAGCTCTCGAAGCCGCGCAGGTGCTCGATGGCGGTGGCGAGCGAGCGCTCGTCGAGCCGGATCTTGGCGTAGGTGAGGTCGTCGTCGTTGACGAGGACGAGGTCGGGCTGCACCCGCCCGACGAGCTCCGGGACCTCGGTGCGCTCGCCGACGAGGTCGAGCTCGAGACGGGCGGTGCGCACGAGCCGGGCGCCCTGGGCGCCACCCAGCTCCACGGCATACAGGCCGATGGCGAGACGGTGAGGGCGCAGGGTCTCGAAGCCGGGAGCGAAGGTCTGCTCGACGACGGCGCTGGAGATGCGGCCGCGGTCGTCCACCTCGATGACCGGACGCAGCGTGTTGACGCCGGCGGTCTCGAGCCAGGCCTTGCTCCAGGTGCGCAGGTCGCGCCCCGACGTGGCCTCGAGCTCGTCGAGGAGGTCGTCCAGCGTGGTGTTGCTCCACCGGTGCTTGGCGAAGTAGGCACGCAGCCCGTCGCGGAACGCCTCACGCCCGACGTAGGCGACGAGCTGCTTGAGGACGGAGGCACCCTTGGCGTAGGTGATGCCGTCGAAGTTGACCTCGACGTCCTCGAGGTCGCGGATCGGCGCGACGATCGGGTGGGTCGAGGACAGCTGGTCCTGGCGGTAGGCCCAGTCCTTCTCGTGCGTGCCGAACGTCGTCCAGGCCTCGGTCCACTGCGTGGCCTCGGACTGGCAGGTCGTCGAGGCCCACTCGGCGAAGGACTCGTTGAGCCAGAGGTCGTTCCACCACTTCATCGTCACGAGGTTGCCGAACCACATGTGGGCGAGCTCGTGGAGCACGGTCAGGCCGCGGCGCTCGACGATCGCGTCGGTGACCTTGGACCGGAAGACGTACATCTCGTTGAACGTCACGCACCCCGCGTTCTCCATCGCGCCCATGTTGTACTCGGGCGTGAAGATCTGGTCGTACTTCTCGAAGGGGTAGGGCTGGTCGAACTCCGCCTCGAAGAACTCGAAGCCCTTCTTGGTGAGGTCGAAGAGGTTGTCGGCGTCGAGGAACTGGGTGAGCGACCTGCGGCAGAAGATGCCGAGCGGCACCTCACCGCGACGGCTCGTGAGGCTGTCGCGCACGACGTCGTAGGGCCCGGCGACGAGTGCGGTGATGTAGCTCGAGATCGGCTCGGTCGCGCTGAACGTCCACGTCGCGACACCGTCACGGTCGGTCGGGGTCGGCTCCGGCGTCGGGGAGTTCGAGAGCACCTGCCAGTGGCTCGGCGCCGTCACCGTGAAGGTGAACCGCGCCTTGAGGTCGGGCTGCTCGAACACGGGATACATGCGCCGCGAGTTGGGCACCTCGAACTGGCTGTAGAGGTAGACCTCGTCATCGACCGGGTCGACGAAGCGGTGCAGTCCCTCGCCCGTGTTCATGTAGCGGCCCGTGGCCTCGATGCGCAGCTCGTTGAGCCCTGCCACGGGCGACACCGGGATCCTGGACCCGTCGTATGCCGCCTCGACCTCCTGGCCGTTGAGCGTCACCTTCTCGACGGACTCGCCGAGGAAGTCCACGAAGGTGGCTCCTCCTTCGGTGGCGGTGAAGGTGAGGGTGCTCGTCGTGGCGAACGTCGTGTCGGACGTCGTGAGATCGAGCTCGACGGCATACGCCTGCACCGACACGAGCGCGGCGCGCTCCTCGGCCTCGACGCGGGTGAGGTTCTTTCCGGGCACGAGGGATCTCCTGGTCTGCGGCGGAACGACGTGATGGGGTGGCCTCAATCCTCGCACGCGCACCGGACGGCACGAGGCCGCTGGGGGAGTGGCACGATGAGCGCATGAGCGAGACACAGCGCCACACCGCCGAGTTCTGGTTCGACCCCCTGTGCCCCTGGGCCTGGATGACGTCGCGATGGATGGGTGAGGTCGAGCAGGTCCGCCCCGTCGACGTGACCTGGCACCCGTTCAGCCTCGCGGTGCTCAACGAGGGTCGCGACCTGCCGCCGCAGTACCGCGCGCTCATGGACCGCGGCTGGGGACCGGCGAGGGTCGTCACCGCCGCTCGTGAGCTGCACGGACAGGATGCCGTCAAGCCGCTCTACGACGCCATCGGCACCGCCATCCACCCAGGGGGCGTCTCCGACCTCGACGTGGCGGTCAAGATCGGGCTCGACCAGGCCGGTCTGCCCGCCGATCTCGCAAAGCACGCGTCCTCGGACGAGTACGACCCGCAGATGCGCGCCTCGACGCAACGAGCCCTCGACCTCGTCGGCGACGACGTGGGCACACCCGTCATCTCCGTCGACGGCGTCTCCTTCTTCGGGCCCGTCGTCACCCCGGCTCCTAAGGGTGAGGACGCCGGCCGACTCTGGGACGGAACCGTGCTCGTCGCCGGCACCCCCGGCTTCTTCGAGATCAAGCGCAGCCGCACCGCCGACCCCCAGTTCGACTGACCTCTCCCGCTCGACCCTCTTCGACCCTGACGTCCCGACACAGGAGCACGACCAGACATGCGCGTACACATCGGCGGCGACCACGCGGCATACCAGCTGCACCAGGAGCTCATCGCCTTCCTCGAGGGCGAAGGGCACGAGGTGAACGACCACGGTCCCTTCGACCTCGACCCGGAGGACGACTACCCCGTCTTCGTGCTGCGGGCGGCCGAGGCCGTCGCCGCGGACAGTGGCTCCTTCGGGATCGTCCTCGGTGGGTCGGGCAACGGCGAGCAGATGGCGGCCAACAAGGTCGTCGGGGTGCGCGCGGCCCTCTGCTACAACGACGAGCTCGCGCAGCTCGCGCGTGAGCACAACGACGCCCGGATCATCTCCATCGGTGCCCGGATGAACACCGTCGAGCAGGCACGCTCCATGGTGCGGACCTTCCTCGCGACACCGTTCTCCGGTGAGGAGCGTCACCGTCGCCGGATCGACATGGTGACTGGCTACGAGGGCAGCAAAACACTGCCTGAACTGCACTGACGCGTCACTGCTCGGAGCCTTCCGCCGGTCGTTGACCGTGGGTTACTGTGATCCGCACGCAGCCCACGACACAGGAGAATCGCTGGTGGCTTCGGACGTCGGCGTCCTCACGCGCAGAGCACCTTGGACGCTCGCGCGTCGTCTCGTCGGAGCGGTTGCGGCCACGGGTCCACGTCGTGACCGGATCGTCTTCGTCGCTCTCGCGCTCATCGCACTCACCTTCCTGCTGCTCGTCGTGGGTGCACCGGCCCGTGTCCCGACCGTCACGCTTGCTCCCTTGATCCTGCTCAGCGGTCTCTATCTCACCCGCCGCCACCTGGTCGGGCTCTACGTCGTCATCGGCATCGGCATCGCCACGACCATCCCGCGCCAGGCCGGCACGGCCATGGCCAAGACCCTCATGGTGTCGGCGATGGTCGCGCTCATGGCCATGATGGTCATCGTCGCCTCCTCGCGCGTGCGGGTCGGGTCGACCGGCTTCCACGGCGAGAACCTCTTCGTCGAGCTGCGCGACCGCATCGCCCGGTCGGCCCGTCTCCCGGCCCTGCCCGCCGGCTGGACCGCCGAGTCGGCCGTCCGGTCAGCCAACGGTGAGGGGTTCTCCGGCGACTTCATGGTGGCCGACCGCACCCACGATGGTCGCCACCTCGAGGTGGCGCTCGTCGACGTCAGCGGCAAGGGCCGCGAGGCGGGCACCCGCTCGCTCCTCCTGTCCGGTGCCCTGGGCGCCCTGCTCGGGTCCCTGCCTCCGTGTGCCTTCCTCGACGAGGCCAACCGCTACCTCGTCCGGCAGTCGTGGGACGAGGGCTTCGCCACCGCCGTCCACGTCGACATCGACCTCGACACCGGCGAGTTCTCGATCGGCAACGCCGGCCACCCCGCGCCCGTCCGCTACTCCTTCGGCACCGGGAACTGGGAGATCCTCGAGGGTGGTCGGGGACCGGTGCTCGGGATCATGGAGGGGGTGGCCTTCGCCCGGACCCACGGCACCCTCGCCATGGGCGATGCGCTGATGATCTACTCGGACGGCATCATCGAGTCCCGCGGCCACGACCTCAGCGAGGGCACCGACCGCATGCTCGGTGCCGCCTCCGAGGCCATGGTCCGCCGCGGTGACTCCGTCGCAGACGCCGTCGTCTCGTCGGCCAGGTCGGGCGAGGCCGACGACCGTGCCGTGTTCGTCATCGTGCGGGCCTGACGACCCGCTAGCACGCCCGGGTTAGCCTCGATCCGTGCCGTCCTCGCGCTCGACCCTCGACCACCTGCCCCGAGAGGGTGTGCGGACCTACACCCCTCGGTGGCGCAAGTCGCCCCTGACCACCGAGCGGATGGAGCGCTTCCTCCCCGCGCACGCCATCCCGGCGGACGGGCCACTCGACCCCCAGTCCTGGTTCGGGCGCACGGCACCCGTCGTGCTGGAGGTCGGCTCCGGTCACGGTGCCGCCGCAGTCGCCTATGCCGCAGCCCACCCTGAGCATGACCTCATCGCGGTCGAGGTCCACGTCCCCGGGGTCGCACGGATGCTCGCCGACGCCGAGCCGTTCGCGCTGACCAACCTCTGGGTCGAGGTCGGCGACGCCATGGAGCTCCTCACGGAGCGCATCCCCCGTGGCTCGCTCGCCGGCGTGCACCTCTGGTTCCCCGACCCCTGGCCCAAGCTCAAGCACGCCAAGCGTCGGTTCGTGCAGCAGCACACCCTCTCTCTGGTCGCCGACCGGCTCGAGCCGGGAGGTGCGCTGCGGATCGCCACCGACCACGAGGTGTATGCCGCTCATGTCCGTCAGCAGGTCGCTCACCACGCAGGGTGGCACGTGGTGGAGGGCGAACGCCCCGACTGGCGTCCGAAGCACGGGTTCGAGGCCAAGGGCCTGCGCGCCGGGCGGAGCATCCACGAGTTCACCCTCACGCCGGCCTGAGGGCCGCGGCCGCAAGTGCGACGGGCCCCTGCGTGTCGCGCTTCGCGCCGCAAGGGCCCATCACCTGTCGGGGTAGCCAGATTCGAACTGGCGACCTTCCGCTCCCAAAGCGGACGCGCTACCAAGCTGCGCCATACCCCGGCTCGCCCTGCGGCAGAGCGACATCCGCGACACGTGGAGGTGCCGGCCGATTTCGGATCCCGCGGAGGAGGCCATTAGGCTAACCCCTGCTCAGACCGGCCGACGCACGTCGACCGCGACGAGCACGCGGGCGTAGCTCAATGGTAGAGCCCCAGTCTTCCAAACTGACTACGCGGGTTCGATTCCCGTCGCCCGCTCCACCACAAGAGGTATGCCGTCCGCCCACGTGAGCGGACGGCATACCTCTTGGTCGTTCCGGAGACGTCAGGCGCGGAAGGCGATCCAGGCGTCGTTCATGCGCTCCACCTGGCCCGGCGTGAACATGTTCATGCAGGAGTCCTGGGTGTAGTCCATGAAGTTGTGGATGGGGTCGAGCCCGGGGGCCGTGCAGGTGTCGGCACCGGTCGGGCAGTTGAACTGCGGGACGGCCTCGCGGGGGGTGTCGGCGACGAAGTCGCCGGCGGCCGAGCACCCGTGGGCGAAGGTGTGCTCGAGCATCATCCAGTGGCCGACCTCGTGGACGAGGGTGTCGCCGAGGGCGTACTTGCCGGCGGTGCCACCGGGCATCGACTCGTCGAGCATGACGACGCCGTCGACGTAGTCGCGGCCGGCGTTGTAGCCCTTCGGGAAGTAGGCCCAGCCGAGCAGGCCGCCACCGATGTCGGCGACGTAGACGTTGAGGGTCCTGGAGTCACCCTCGTGCAGCGCCTTCTTCATGTCGCGCTCGACCTTGCCCGGGACGACGGTGTTCCACGTCGGGTTGACCGTGTGGGTCGTCTTGACGAGGTCGAAGCGGAACGGTGAGTCAGCGGCGTCGGCCGCGGTCGTGCCGGCGAAGGCGTCGTTGAGGACGTCCATCTGGGCGGAGATCATCGTGTCCATGCGGGTCTCGGCGGCGCCGGTGAGCGTCTGCTTGGACACGACGTGGAACACCGTCGGGATCGTCACCGAGCCAGCGGCCATGAGCGGGCTGTCCTTGAGGACGCCGTAGGCGTTGGCCTCGTTCTTGCTGTAGAGCTCGGGCTCCTTGGCGCCCTTGGCGTCATCCCGGACCCGGGCGGCCGAGGGGGCGCCCGTTGCCGGGTCGCACTCGGCGACGGCCGGCGAGGGGGCCGAGGCGGCGCTCACGGTGGCGGGAGCCGAGACGGCGAAGGTGGACGCTGCGAGCGCGATGACGCCGAGCGCAGGACGGATGAGACGACGTGTCATGGGTGATCTCCTCGAGGATGCGGGCCCGTTCGGGCCGCTCCGGGGACGCTACGTGAGAGATCGTCGGCGAAACGGGTTGCGCGGTGACCATTCGCCTCGGCGATTCGGCCCACGTGGCGCTTGCCCGTTAGCATGTTCGCGAGTTTGATTTCTTTTCGGTATGCCGTGTGCTGACGATCCGTGGTTCGCGGGCAGTGTCCTGCGACCGGCACGCCGATCCTGATCTCACCCGCGAGGTCTCCTCGCAATCATCCGTGATCCCAACACCCTGTGGAGTGCCTGAAGTGAAGAGTGCCGTCGAGACCCTCAGCCCGACCCGGGTGAAGCTCATCGTCGAGGTGCCGTTCGACGAGCTGAAGCCCGACCTCGACGCGGCGTACCAGACGATCGGGTCGCAGATCCAGATCCCCGGTTTCCGCAAGGGCAAGGTTCCCGCTCGCATCATCGACCAGCGCGTCGGCCGTGGCGCCGTCGTGCAGGAGGCCGTGAACGAGGCCCTCCCACGCTTCTTCTCGCAGGCCGTCGACGCCGAGGGCATCAAGGCCATCGGCCAGCCCGACGTAGACGTCACGGCGGTGCCCCTCGAGGACGGCCAGGACCTCGAGTTCACCGTCGAGACCGACGTGCGTCCCGAGATCGAGCTCCCCGAGCTCGACGGCATCGCGGTCGAGGTCGACGAGGTCAAGGCCACCGACGAGGACATCGAGGAGCGCCTCACCTCGCTCCGCCAGCGCTTCGGCACCCTCACCGCCGTCGAGCGTGCGGTCGAGACCGGCGACGTGCTCTCCATCGACCTCAAGGCCGTCATCGACGACGAGGAGATCGACAGCGTCGAGGGCGTCACCTACGAGGTCGGCTCGGGCAACATGCTCGAGGGCCTGGACGACGCCGTCCTCGGCGCCAACGCGGGTGACACCAAGACCTTCACGGCGCCGTTGGCCGGTGGCGACAACGAGGGTCAGGACGCCGAGTGCACCGTGACCGTCCAGTCCGTCAAGACGCGCGAGCTCCCCGAGCTCGACGACGACTTCGCCCAGCTCGCCTCGCAGTTCGACACCTTCGACGAGCTGCGTGCCGACATCGTCACCCAGGCCGAGCAGGCCAAGAAGTTCGAGCAGGGCGTCCAGGCCCGCGACAAGGTCCTCGAGCACCTGCTCGAGGTCACCGAGGTCGCCGTGCCCGAGGGCATCGTCGAGGCCGAGGTGACGAGCCACCTCGAGGGCGAGAACCGCCTCGAGGACGACACGCACCGCGCCGAGGTCGACGAGAGCACCCGCAAGGCGCTCAAGGGACAGTTCCTCCTCGACGCCCTCGCCGAGAAGCTCGAGATCGAGGTCGAGCAGCCCGAGCTCATCGAGTACCTCATCATGAGCGCGCAGCAGTACGGCATGGACCCCAACCAGTTCGCACAGGCCATCGACCAGCAGGGCCAGGTGCCCGCCATGGTCCAGGAGGTCTCGCGCCGCAAGGCCCTGGCCGCCGTCCTCGAGAAGGCGGTCGTCACCGACACCGCCGGCAACTCGATCGACCTCAACGAGCTCGTGCCCCAGGCGGACGTGGTCGAGCCCGAGCTCGAGGACGAGGGCGACCTCGACGAGCTGACCGACGAGGTCGAGGTCGTCGACACCGAGACCGAAGAGCCCGCCAAGGCCTGACGCTGCACCGCACGACCACGACGTATGCCGTGTGCCCACCGCGAGGTGAGCACACGGCATACGTCGTTCCCACTCCGGCGGAGCTTGCGCTTCCGCGTGATCCGTGATGAGGGTGGAGGCATGACCAACGACACGCAGATCACTGTTTCGCGCACGATCGACGCGCCTGCCCAGGCGATCTTCGACGTGCTCAGCAACCCGCAGCGGCACCCGGACCTCGACGGCTCCGGCTTCGTCCGGTCCGTCGAACAGGCCGACCGCATCAAGCAGGTCGGGGACGTGTTCACGATGAACATGACCGGCGACCACATGGGCGGCGACTACCAGACCGACAACCACGTCACCGGCTATGACGAGAACTCCCTCCTGGCGTGGCAGAGCACTCCGGCCGGCGCCGAGCCGTTCGGGTGGGAGTGGGTCTGGCGCCTGGAGCAGCAGGGCCCGGGCCAGACGCTCGTGACCCACACCTACGACTGGTCCAAGGTCACCGACAAGGAGATCCTGCAGAAGGTGAGCTTCCCGCTCGTCTCGCAGGGCCAGCTCGAGGACTCGCTCGCCAGGCTCGCCGAGGTGTCGGCGGGGTCCTGAGGGCGGACCGTGCCCGAGCGATGCCGGGTGCTCACCATGGGGTGAGCACCCGGCATCCGGCGTCCAGGGCGCGGATGCACAACGGGCCCGGGTGAACGATCGCTGCTCATTTGCTCGAATCTGATCATTTAGCGGTCAATTCGTGCAGATATGTTGACACAGGGGATCCCGTGGGCAAGATTCGGTGCCCACAGGGCACTGGCCCCACCGGAGCGGTCGGCCCCCGATGGAAGTGGTTCATCATGACTAGTCACCTTCAACCCAGCCGCCGCGTCCTGCTCGGCGGCACGCTCGCTGCCGGCGCGGTCGGACTCACGACGGGGGGCCCCGCGGCCGCCGTGGTCACGTCCACGGGCAAGATCCCTGCGGCACCCAGGGGCCGCCGGACGATGATCGGCGTCCCCTACGACGTCCACGAGACCGTCCGCATCGGTGTCGTGGGCCTCGGCAACCGCGGCATGGGCATGCTCGGCGGCTGGGTCGCCGTCCCCGGTGCCCGCGTCACCGCAGTGTGTGACGTGCGCGCACCTCGGGCCAAGACGGCTGCCGACCGGGTCGAGGCCGCCGGTCGTCCGCGCCCGGCCGAGTTCAGTGGCACCGCGGGCTATGCGCAGATGCTCGCGCGCGACGACATCGACTTCGTCTACGTCGCGACGCCGTGGGAGTTCCACCACAGCCAGGCCAAGGCGGCGATGCTCTCGGGCCGACACGTCGGCATCGAGCTGCCCATCGCGACGGAGCTGCGCGAGCTGTGGGACCTCGTCGACACCTCGGAGGCCACCAGGCGCCACGCCTTCCTCATGGAGAACTGCAGCTACGGCCGCAACGAGCTCGCCATGCTCAAGATGGCCCACGCCGGTGTCTTCGGTGAGGTGACCAACGGACACGGCGGCTACCTCCACGACCTGCGTGACCTGCTCTTCTCGGACACCTACTACACCGACGCCTGGCGCCGGAAGTGGCACACCCGGAGCACCGCCAGCTTCTACCCGATGCACGGTCTCGCACCGATCGCGGCGGCGATGGACATCAACCGCGGTGACCGCTTCACCACCCTCGCCGCCACCGCGACCCCCGCCAAGGGGCTCGCCGACTACCGCGCTCGCAACGTGCCGGCAGGGCACCCGTCCTGGAGCGAGACCTACGTCAACGGCGACCTCGTCACCTGCCTCATCGAGACCGACAGGGGCCGCATCCTCCGGGCCGAGCACGACGTCTCGACGCCTCGTCCCTACAGCCGGATCAACTCCCTGGCCGGGACCAGGGGCATCATCGAGGACTACGTCGGCACGGACTCCACCGGCGCCCGGGTTTACGTCGAGCCGAACCACTCCGGGCACTCCTGGCGCGGCTTCTCGACGATGCGCGCCGAGTTCGACCACTGGATCTGGAAGAAGGTCGGCGACGACGCGGCCCAGAACGGCGGACACGGCGGGATGGACTACATCCTCCAGTGGCGCGTCGTGCAGCAGATGCGGACCGGGCAGGTGCCCGACATCGACGTCTACGACTCCGCAGCCTGGTGCTCGCCGGTGCCGCTGAGCGTCGCCTCGCTCGAGGCCGACGGTGAGCCGGTGGCCGTCCCCGACTTCACGCGTGGGGACTGGTCCACGCTGCGGATCGGGCTCGACTCGCGCGAGAGCGACATGCCGCCCACCGCCGATGCCCCGGTCGCGGCGACCGGGCTCGACAGCACGCCGACGACGCGGCGGGTGGCGTCATGAGCTCGGTGATGGTGCGCAGTGTGGTCGGCGCCGCTCTCGGTCTCTGCCTGGCGGTGGGGGCGACAGCCCCTGCCGCCGCCGGCGCCCCCGGCTCCGCCTCCGGCTCCTCGGTCCGGGCCGCGCCGGCCGTGGCCGAGCAGGCGGTGAGCATGAGCGTGAGCGAGGTCGACCTTGACGGCCCGGCGGTCAACCCGATCACGGTGACGATCCGGAACGACTCGTCGAAGTCCATGAGCAAGGTCACCGCGAGCATCAGTGGCCCGGTCGGCTGGACCGTGTCCGGGAGCCAGACGCTCCCCAGCCAGATCCGGCCGGGCGCCTCGACCGAGCTGACCTTCTGGGTCCAGGTGCCCGAGAGGCGGCCGGGCTTCCGGACCTACACGTTCTCGGCCACGGCGACCTACCGCGGAGGGGACGGGGCAGGTTCGGTCACGGCGTCGCGCGCGACACACTCCGGGACCGTCCTGCCCAACCTGGCGGCGGCATACAACAACGTCGGCGTCACGAACGAGACGGCGACGACGGCGGGCAACTTCGACGGCGAGGGCAACTCGTTCTCGGCGCAGAAGCTCGCCGACAAGGGGCTGACCCCCGGCGCCGCGGTGTCAGCGCTCGGGGCCTCGTTCACCTGGCCGAGCGCGGCAGCAGGCACTCCCGGCAACGTCGCAAGCGCCGGTCAGGCCGTGGCCCTCTCGGGCAAGGGCAGCCGACTGGCCTTCCTCGGGTCGGGCGCGGGCACCTCGGCGACGGGGATCGCGACGGTCCACTACACGGACGGCACGTCCTCGACCGGCTCGTTCGGCTTCCCGAACTGGTCCTTCCAGGACGCGACGGCCCACGGGGCGACTTTGGTCGCCTCGAGTGTCGGACGCAACCGGCCGAGTGGCTACGGCGACGCCGCCTACGCCTACCGTGTCTTCGCGAACTCGATCACGATCGACCCCACCAAGACGGTCGAGTTCGTCATCCTGCCGTCCAACGGCGCGGTGCACGTCTTCGACATGAAGCTGGTCCCGTGACCTGATCCGGCTGGCGCACAGGCGCATCCACGTATGCCGTGTGCTCACCCTCGAGGTGGGCGCACGGCATACGTGCATCTGGGGACCTGCTCTCAGGCCGGGGGAGCGGTGGTGTCGCCGATGCGCAGACGCACCTCGAACGGTGCGTCGTCGGGTGCCTCGCCAGCGAGAGCTCGACGAGTGAGGGAGCCAAGGAGCCGACCCTTGGCCTCACCCGGCTGCTCGACCGTCGTCAGTCGCCGGTCGAGCCAAGGGAGGTCGACCCCGTCGAAGCCCGTGACGGACACGTCCTGCGGGACCCGCAGCCCGAGACCCTCGGCGGCACGAATCACGCCTGCTGCCAACAGGTCTGACTGGGCGACGATGCCGGTGGGGCGCCGGCGAGCCGGTGCGTCGAGCAGGATCCGGCCGGCCACTTCGCCCTGTGCGACGTCCGGGAACTCGGCCTCGACGAGGGGACTCCCGGGGCCGGCGACCTCGAGGAAGCCGAGGCCTCGGTCACGAGCGTCGGGGTAGGCCGCATGCTCCAGCTCGGCTTCGTCCATCCGATGTGTCGCTCGATGGCGCCCGATCGGCATGAGCACGTGGGCGAGGGCGCTGTGACCGAGGTCGACGAGGTGCTGGGTCACCGTCGCGGACGCCCCGCGCTCGTCGATGACGACATGGACGACCTCGTCGTGGACGGGCGCACCGGCGCCGACCATGGGGATGCGCCGGGCCAGGAGGTGGTCGACGAGGGGACTGACGGTGCGCCCGCAGAGCGGGAAGATCGCGGCGTCGATGGCGTGGGCGGCGAGCGGGTTGGGCTGGCTGTCGCCGTGGTCGGCGACGAGCAGCATGCTCGTCCCCATGTCGTCGAGCTCCTGGGCGAGCCCGTCTAGCACCGCGAGGGCGAACGGGTCACGGAACGCATGGAGCAGCCGGTCCTCGACGATGACGGCCACCGTCCCCGCGCGCCCCTGCCGCAACGAGCTGGCCAAGGGGTCCGGCCCGGCATAGGCGAGCTCGGCCGCTGCGGCGTGCACCCGGCCGGCAGTCGCGGCGGCCACCGGCCCCCTGCCGCTGAAGACGAGCGACGCGGTGCTGATCGAGACGCCGGCCCGCTCGGCGACGTCACGCAGCGTCACCTTGCGCGTTTGACGAGAGGGGCTCATGGGGACCAGACTATCGAATCGATTCGACTGCTCGCGAAACAGCAGCAGGTCGAGTCGAGTGTGCACGACCCGCCGTGGGCCGAGAGCGCCTGCGGCACGTCGCGCACTCTCGACCCGGACCAGCGCAGCCGACCGGACATCGCCAGCCAGACCAGAACCCGAGGACACCCGTGACCAGCCCCGCCGCCCTGCCCCGCGAACGCGTCGTGAGCGCCCGCACCGCAGTCTTCGTCGTCTTCGCCCTCGCCGGCGTCGCCTTCGCCTCGTGGGCCTCGCGCATCGCGGACGCCAAGTCCGGTCTCGACCTCACTGCGGGCCAGCTCGGCGCGACCCTCTTCGCCATGTCGGCCGGCTCCTTGATCGCCATGCCCTCGACCGGGCGCATCGCCGGCCGGATCGGGGTCGTCAACACGATCCGCATCGGCATGCTCATCGGCGTCGTCGGGTTCGCCACCGTGGGTGCAGGGGTGGACCTCGCGCAGTCCCGGCTCGTCGTCGGTGCCGGCCTCTTCCTCATCGGCAGCGGCATCGGTGTCTGGGACGTCGCCATGAACCTCGAGGGCGCCAGTGTCGAACGACTGCTCGGACAGACCGTCATGCCGCAGTTCCACGCCGCGTTCAGCGGGGGGACCGTGGCGTCGGCGCTCGTCGGGTCGGCCATGTCGTGGGCGCAGGTGCCGCTCCTGCCGCACCTGCTCGGCTCCGCGCTGTTCGTGACCGTGGGCGGCTTCTGGGCCATGAGGACCTTCCTGCCACGCGCCGTCGAGGACGCCGACGCCGATGAGGCCCAGCACGACGGCCGCATGATCGGGTCACCCGATCATGCGGCGCTCGACCAGACCAGCCAACCCGGGTCGAGAGGTGCGACGTCGGGTGGAGCGGGCTCGGAGCGCTCGGCCTGGCTCGAGCCGCGCACCCTCCTCATCGGCCTCGTCACCCTCGTCGCCGCCTTCACCGAGGGCACGGCCAACGACTGGCTCGCCGTCGCCTTCGTCGAGGGCCACGACCTGCCCGCATGGGCCGGGGTCCTGGGCTTCGCCACCTTCCTGTCCTTCATGACGATCGGGCGGCTGCTCGGCACGAGGTGGCTCGACACCTATGGCCGCGTCCCGGTCCTGCGCGCCACCTTCGCCCTCGCTGTCCTCGGGTCGGTGCTCGTCATCTTCGGTGCCCCGTGGATGGCCTTCATCGGTGCCGCCATCTGGGGCGTGGGCGTCTCGCTCGGCTTCCCCGTGGGCATGAGCGCCAGTGCCGACGACCCCGCTCGGGCCGGGGCGCGGATGTCGGTCGTAGCCACCATCGGCTACCTCGCCTTCATCGCCGGTCCGCCGGCCCTGGGCTTCCTCGGCGACCACGTCGGCGTCCTGCGCAGCCTGCTCGCCGTGGGCACGATGGCGCTGCTCGTCCAGGTCATCCTCGAGCACGTGCGCGAGCCCGATCGCGACACGACCACGGCGGAGCCGGCGGCAGCGCGCGACGTCCGCTGACCGGCATACCGGATGGTCCGCCGGTCCGTCCCAGCACCGGCGTTGTGCTCACGGCGAACACGGGCCGGCACCGGGAGTGCGGGGGAGGACCCGCGCGTTAAGGTCTGCGAAAGGCAAGACCCCCCACATCACGGCAGGAGCAGATCAGCGTGAGCAGCAACGAGATCGTCGCAGCCGGACCGGGCGAGAAGCTCGGGCTCGACGACAGCATCTACAACCGCCTCCTCAAGGAGCGGATCATCTTCCTCGGCTCCGAGGTGCGCGACGACAACGCCAACGCCATCTGCGCGCAGATGCTCCTGCTCGCCGCGGAGGACTCCGACAAGGACATCTGGCTCTACATCAACAGCCCCGGTGGGTCCGTGACCGCCGGCATGGCGATCTTCGACACCATGCAGTGGGTGCCCAACGACGTCGCCACGGTCGCGATGGGCATGGCCGCCTCGATGGGACAGTTCCTCCTGTCGGCCGGCACCCCGGGCAAGCGCCACGCGACGCCGCACGCCCGCGTCATGATGCACCAGCCCTCGGGCGGCATCGGCGGCACCGCGTCCGACATCAAGATCCAGGCCGAGCAGCTCCTGCACATCAAGAAGCAGATGGCCGAGCTCATCGCCGAGCACACCGGTCAGACGCCGGAGCAGATCGAGGAGGACTCCGACCGCGACCGATGGTTCACGGCGCAGGAGGCCAAGGAGTACGGCTTCGTCGACCACGTGTTCTCGCGTGCGGACCAGGCTGCCAGCACCGACAACCCGGTCACCGACTGACCCGGCGACCAGGAGACGACACAGACATGAACGCGAACTACCCGACCCGCCCCAGCGCTCACAGCGCCCCGGCCCCGTCGAGCCGCTACATCCTTCCGCAGTTCGAGGAGCGCACCTCCTACGGCATGAAGCGGACCGACCCCTACACCAAGCTCTTCGAGGACCGCATCATCTTCCTCGGCGTGCAGGTCGACGACGCGTCCGCCGACGACGTCATCGCCCAGCTCATCGTGCTCGAGTCGCAGGACCCGGACCGCGACATCCTCATGTACATCAACAGCCCCGGTGGCTCGTTCACGGCGATGACCGCGATCTACGACACGATGCAGTACATCCGGCCCGACGTGCAGACGTTCGTCGTCGGCCAAGCCGCCTCGGCTGCGGCCGTGCTGCTCGGCGCCGGCGCCAAGGGCAAGCGCTATGCCCTGCCCAACGCCCGCGTGCTCATCCACCAGCCGGCGATCGAGGGCACGGGCGGCATGGCCTCCGACCTCGAGATCCAGGCCAACGAGGTGCTCCGCATGCGGGGCTGGCTCGAGGACACCATCGCGCAGCACTCCGGTCGCGACGTCGAGCTCGTCCGCAAGGACATCGAGCGCGACAAGATCCTCTCGGCGGCGCAGGCCAAGGAGTACGGCCTGATCGACGAGGTCCTCCTCTCCCGCAAGGGCACTCTCGAGGACTGAGCTCGAGGGGTCCTTCACGGACCCACACGCAAGAACAGGTATGCCGTCCGCTCACTGAGCGGACGGCATACCTGTTCTTGGGCGACCCGAGGGTCAGCGAGAGGTGCGGGCGTCCTCGACCGCGGCCGTGATGGCGGCTCGCTTCTGCTCGAGGTGGTGAGCCGCCGACTGCCGCGCATCGGCCTTGGCGGCCGAGCCGGCGAGGAACTCCGGGAAGGCGTAGTCGAAGGCGCCGAAGGCGTCGACGATCGTGGGCGTCGAGCCGACCGCGTTGTGCACGCGGTACTGCAGGTTCTCGTCCAGGTCGATGAACGTCGAGTTGGCACCGACGGCACCCTTGGAGACGTTGAGGTTGCTCGACTCCGGACGCTCGAAACCGTTGGGGTAGAGCGTCAGGTAGGTGCTGGCCGTGGGCCGCACCGCGGTGGTGTTCGCGACGACGGTGAAGGTGTCGACGTTCGCGACCGTCGCGGGAGCGGTCTGCAGGCGTGCCTCGCCCGCACCCAGCGGCGTCTTCGCGGTCCCGACGCCGGACCGGGTGTCCATGATGCGCTGAGGCGCGACCGGGCGGAAGCGGAGGAACTCGTCGCCGGAGGAGTCGTAGATCCCCACGAGGTCGACGATGACGTGGACGGTGCCGGGTCCACGGTTGACCACATTGAAGCCCAACCCTCCACCGGCGATCGGGTTGGCCTTGACCACGGCCATGTTGGCGAGGGACTGGCCCTTGGTGTAGTTGAGGATCGACGTGCTCGCGGACTCGGTGGAGATGTACCCCGAGCCGGTCGCGCCGGTCACGGTGACGTTCACGGCGACGGCCGCGAGCTTGGCGTCCTCGACCGGGTCTCCTGATCCGAGGTCGATCGCCACGGACTCGCCCGGGGCGAAGGCACCGTCGCCCTGCCGGGAGTCGTAGTAGCGGACCGGCCCGATGTTGAGGTACTGGCTCTGGCGCCCGGCGGTGCTGGGGGTCGCCAGCCCCTGGTAGTAGCCGACGACGTCCGCGAGGATGTGTGTCGTGCCGGCGCTGTTGTAGATCCGCACGCGGCCGTCGCTGCCGACGGGCAGGGTGACGAGGTTGGCCCGGTTGGTGCTCGCCACGACGTTGAGGTTGGAGGTCGAGGGGCGCGTCGTCCCCGACGGGTAGGCCGTCAGGTAGGTGGTGGTCGACGGGGTCACGGCAGTGAGGTTGAGGACGACGGCCGAGAGGCCGCTGGGGACCCCACCGCGACCGGCGATGAGCACGGACACCTCGCCGCCCGCACCCACCAGACCCTTGGGCGCACCATTGCCGCTGCGGGTGTCGAGGAAGCGCGTGGCGTTGATGGGCTCATACGTACCCTGCGCGCCCACGAAGTCCGCGCCGGCGGCGCTCGGCGCGGTGGTCGCTGCGGATGAGACGGGCGCGGCCTGGGCGGCGCTTCCGGCGATGGCGGCGCACAGCGTCGCCGTGGCAGCAACGGCTGCCAGACTGCGAGTCCTGTTGGACATTGATGTTTCCCCTCGGGTCATGGCCAGCTCCATGGCTGGCGATCGAAATGTAGACGACTCGCGCCGTCGGTGCGGCGGTTCGGGCGAACTCGGCATGTCACGGACCGGCGGGGGAGGTTCTGCCCTGAGCGGACAAGGGCGACTCGCGCCGTGTCGGGGGCGTTCAATGGGTTGCGTCGACGGTGCTGCGAGGTAGCGTCGGTCGCGTCGCTCGACGGGTGTTGGCCCGAGCAGTTGCCGATGGCCCAGGAGCGCACCCACCGTCTGGACGAAGGGACCCAAGGCAAGTGGCACGAGTTGGAGAGACCAGCGATCTGCTGAAGTGCTCGTTCTGTGGCAAGTCCCAGAAGCAGGTCAAGAAGCTCATCGCCGGACCGGCGGTCTACATCTGTGACGAGTGCATCGAGCTCTGCAACGAGATCATCGAGGAGGAGCTGGCGGAGTCCTCCGACCTCGGCGGCCTCGACGAGCTCCCCAAGCCCCGTGAGATCTTCGACTTCCTGCAGCAGTACATCATCGGCCAGGACGTTGCCAAGCGCTCGCTCGCCGTCGCCGTCTACAACCACTACAAGCGCATCCAGGCCGGTGAGGGTGTCGGCAAGAAGGACGCCGACCACGTCGAGATCGCCAAGTCCAACATCCTGCTCATCGGGCCGACCGGCTGTGGCAAGACCTACCTCGCCCAGACCCTCGCCAAGATGCTCAACGTCCCCTTCGCCATCGCGGACGCCACGGCCCTGACCGAGGCCGGCTACGTCGGCGAGGACGTCGAGAACATCCTCCTCAAGCTCATCCAGGCCGCGGACTACGACGTCAAGAAGGCCGAGACGGGCATCATCTACATCGACGAGGTCGACAAGATCGCCCGCAAGAGCGAGAACCCGTCGATCACCCGCGACGTGTCCGGTGAGGGCGTGCAGCAGGCGCTGCTCAAGATCCTCGAGGGCACGACGGCCAGCGTTCCTCCGCAGGGTGGTCGCAAGCACCCGCACCAGGAGTTCATCCAGATCGACACGACCAACGTGCTCTTCATCGTCGGCGGCGCGTTCGCCGGCCTCGAGAAGCTCATCGAGTCGCGCAACGGCAAGAAGGGGCTGGGCTTCGGCTCGGAGCTGCACAACCCCAAGGACCTCGCGGAGTCGATCCACGAGGTCATGCCCGAGGACCTCATGAAGTTCGGGCTCATCCCCGAGTTCATCGGTCGCCTCCCCGTCATCACGACGGTCGCGCCGCTCGACACCAGTGCCCTCACCGAGATCCTCACCGAGCCCCGCAACGCACTCGTCAAGCAGTACCAGAAGATGTTCCGCATCGACGGCGTCGAGCTGGAGTTCACCGACGAGGCCGTCGTGGCGATCGCCGAGCAGGCCCAGGCACGCGGCACCGGCGCCCGTGGGCTGCGCGCGATCATGGAGGAGGTCCTCCTCCCCGTGATGTTCGACGTCCCGAGCGACGACGAGATCACCAAGGTCGTCGTCACCGACGAGGTCGTCCGCAAGAACGTCCTGCCGACGATCGTGCGTCGCGACGCCGGTCCCAAGCGTCGCAAGCGCACCGCCTGACTCCCGCGGCGAGCGACGCCGACCGGGACCGCACGCTGGCCTGGTCGGTCGAGCTGCGCACGGTGCACGGTCGTCTTCGGCAAGCACTGGAGCTGGCCCGTGAGGCGATCGAGGACGGCGCCGCAAGGGGGTCCGTCGCGGCGGACCTGCTTCTCCACTGCCACGGCTTCTGCGCCGCACTGGACGGTCACCACCGCAGCGAGGACGCGGGCCTCTTCCCGCAGATCGCCGCCGCTCGACCCGACCTGGCGCCGGTGCTCGCCAGGCTGAGCCAGGACCACAGCATGATGAGCCACCTCATCGGCAACCTCCAGAAGGCGCTCACCTCAGGCGCGGACCCTGGCACGCTGCACGGCCACCTCGACGGCATCGAAGCCATCATGGAGAGCCATTTCCGCTACGAGGAGCGATCTCTCCTCACCGTGCTCGACGGCATACCCCTCGTCCTCGAGAGGCGCGACGCCTTCGGCGCGATCGCCGACTGACCGCGACCCCTGGACGTATGCCGGGTGCCCACCTGGGCGGCACCGCCCACCTCCAGTCCGGGTCAGGGGTCCCGGCGCGTCAGCGCTCCGCCCGAGTCACGGGACTTCGTGGAGACCTGGGATGTTGCACCCGCCAGAACGCGAGCGCGAGGACGGCAAGGGACACGACCGCGGCATACGTGGCCAGGGAGTCTCCAGCAGGAGTGCTCGAGGACTGGATGACGAGCACGGCCCACACCGGGGTCGACAACCCGACCACTGCGAGTCCTCGGCGCCCCCACCGCAGCAGCGTGGGTCGTGGGAGCGGCGCCGACGGTGGCAGTGCCGTCGTCAGGGCTGCGGCGAGATGGATGACGAGCAGCACGGTCGCGGCCACAATGGTGAGCATCCACTCGCCTGAGCGGGTGGGGACAGACGTGCTGGCGAGCCAGTTCACGCTGTGCAGGGCGATGAGCAGGGCGGTGAGACGCGAGCCGGGGTCGAGCACGACGAAGGCCGTGAGCCCGACGAGCACGACCGCGCCGACGACGTTTCCGAAGGGCGTGACAAAGGCAGCGGCCAGTGCCAGCCCTGTGGACGAGACGGCGATGAGCGCCCTCAGTGCCCGGTGCGACGGTGCGATCATCGCGACCTCACCCGTGGCGAGCGTCGTTGGCGACCGATGTCCCGCAGGACGAGGTCGAGGGTGCCGGGGCCGTCCCAGATGACGATGGGCACTCCGCTCTGCCTCGTCCGTGCCAGCTCGCGGGCGCGCTCGAGCAGGCGCAGTCGCCACGCCAGACTCGCGGCGGTGGACACGCCCTGTCCGGGGACGAGCCCGTCCAGCAGCTCGTCGGGGAGCCGCGGGTCGGACATGGTCCGCGGAAGCGTGTCGACGACCACCGTCGACCTTCCCTGACGGGCCAGGGCACAGGCGTGGGCCAGGACCTCGACGGAGACGGCCGGGGTGAGGATGACGACGAGCGTGCCGGCCGAGACCGGATGACGCAGCTGGCCTCGCAGGCGTCTGTGGTCGACGACGCCACCATCTGCGACGCGGACCCGGGCGAGCACGTCGAGGAGCCTGCGCAGCTGGTTGCTGCCGGGGGCGGGCGGCAGGCGCGGACTCTCGTGCGCCCCGAGGGCCTGCAGCCCCACCCGGTCCCCGACCCGCAGATAGTGCTCGGCGACAGCCGCGGCGGCCCGCACACCGTTGTCGAGGCTGCTGGCGTCACCGTCGAACCCCGAGCTGCGACCGAGGTCCTGCATCGCGTCGACGAGGATGAGGATCTCGCTGTCCTGGTCGGCGTGGGTCGTCGTGACGTGGAGCTCACCGGTGCGCACCGACACCGGCCAGTGGATCCGCCGCAGTCGGTCCCCGAAGCGGAAGGCGCGTACATCGGCGATCTCGCTGCCGTCGCCCTGATGGCGCGAGCGGCTGCGTCCCACGAGCCCGTCGGGGTCGGGGACGGGCGTGCGACCCGAGAAGGTGGCGGGCAGGGGGACCGTGGGCACGAGCGGCGCCTCGACCTGCTCGGGCTCCCACGTGAACGCCCCGAACGCACTGCTGACGGCGCACGTCGCCGGGCCGAGGCGACGCAGCCCCCAGCGGGTGCTCTCGCAGAGGACGTCCAGCTGCCGAGCGCTCCGGCCGACGTCACCGACGGACACGGTCAGGCTCGTGGGGGTGTAGCGGGTGTGGTCGGTCTCGGTCACGCTGAGCCCCACGTCCTCGACACCGTCGCCGGGCTCGACGATCGCGGTCCAGGCGGTCGTCTGCCCCTCGCGCAGGACCGAGTGCCGCAGCCACGCGTGCACGGTCGGTGTGGCGGTGGGGCGTCGCAGCACCGACCACGCGGCGACGACAACGAGGGGGGTGCCGAGTGCGACGGCGTCCGGGCGCCGCAGCAGGACGCCGACGGCGAGCATGAGCAGGCCCAGGGCCACGGCCCTGACGTGCGCCGGCGTGGACCGCCAGCGCGCCGAGAGCTGGCTCCCGGCAGGAGCCCGGGTCGTGATCCGGGAGTGCTCGTCGCCGGTGCCGGTCGCGTCCTGGGTGTCCCCGACGAAGCGGTCGAGGTGTCGGCTGTCGGTCACGGCCGCTCGTACCCGGTCCGTCTCTCTCCCTCGGTCGGGGAGGGGGTCGGGACGCTCGCGAGGATCGAGCCGATGACGCTCTCGGCGGTGACGTCGTTGATCCAGAGCTCGGGCCGCACCGTCACCCGGTGGTCGAGGGCAGCGTGCGCAACCGCCTTGACGTCCTCGGGGGTGACGTAGTCGCGGCGCCGGATCACGGCATACGCGCGGCTGGCCAGCATGAGCGCGAGCGAACCTCGCGGTGAGGCTCCCAGCACCAGGCTCGGGTGCGAGCGCGTCGCCGAGGCGAGGCGCACGCAGTAGCGCCCCACGCTCTCGTCGAGCGTGACGGTCTCCACCGCCCGCTGGAGGGCGAGCAGACCAGCCGCGTCGGTCACGGTGGGCACGGTCTGCGTCTCGCGCTGCCGCTCGACGCGTCGCCGGAGGACCTCCCACTCCTCGTCGCCGGTGGGATAGCCGAAGGACACCCGCAGCAGGAAGCGGTCGAGCTGGGCCTCGGGGAGCGGGTAGGTGCCTTCGTACTCGACCGGGTTGGCCGTGGCCAGGACGTGGAACGGCTGCTGCAGGCCGAACGTCTCGCCCTCGACGGTGATCTGGCCCTCCTGCATCGCCTCGAGCAGCGCGGACTGGGTCTTGGGCGGGGTCCGGTTGATCTCGTCCGCGAGGAGGATCTCGGTGAAGAGCGGGCCCTGCCGGAACACGAACTCCCGGGTGCGCTGGTCATAGATGAACGCCCCGGTCAGGTCGCTGGGCAGCAGGTCAGGGGTGAACTGTGCCCGGGCGAAGTCGAGTCCGAGCGCCTGGGCGAACGAGCGTGCCGCCAGCGTCTTGCCCAGACCCGGGAAGTCCTCCATGAGGATGTGCCCGCCGGCAAGGACGCCGGCGAGGACGAGCTCGAGGCCGGCTCGCTTGCCGACGACGGCCTGCTCGACCGCGTCGAGGATCCGACTCGACACGTCGATGACCTCGTGCAGCGAGGGGTTGTCCGTGCTGACGGGTGTGTCTGTCACCTAGCGCTCCTCGAGGGTGGTCATGAACGATGCGAGCCCGGCCGCGTCGACGCGCCGAGGACCAGACACCAGGTATGCCGTGAGGTCCCGTCCCAGCACCGCTTCGGTCTGGTCCCGGGGGCTGTCGAGGTCGAGTCCGAGTGGAGCGAGGCGGGCCTGCGCCAGCGACCGCAGGACCGACTGGACCGACCGGGAGGCATCCGGGTCGCCCGTGAGGCACGCATCGATGGTGCGGGTCAGGGCGATGAGCCGGTGGTCGGTGCCTCGGACCCGCTGCGCGGTGCCCCCGTAGGTCGACCACCGCAGCTCGTGGTGGTCGCGCACGAGCCAGGCCACGAGACCCACGAGCACGACGAGAAGCCCCGTGCCCGCCGCGATGAGGAGGACCCGGTCGAGTGCGGGTGCGAGCATCAGGGCCAGACCCAGAACGGCGGCGACCCCCAGGGTCGTGACGACCTCGCGTCCGTGGACCAGCTCCACGAGTCGTGCCCTCATCGCTCGGCCACCTCACCCAGGGCACCCAGCGGTCGGGTGAGGTCGGCCCGGACCCGGGCCAGGGCCAGGCGGGCTGCGGCTCGGTGCTCCTCGCCGATCGGGTGGACCGAGAACCGTGCCTCGCGATAGAGCGACGCAAGACGCTCGATCGCCTCAGGGTCGACGGCATGGCTGCCGAGCACCGCGCGCACGAGCTCGGCCGGGGTCCTCGACCGGTCGTCGTCGATGCCGACCGTGACGGCTGCACGCTCGAGCGCCAGCCAGGCGTTGATGACCGCCTCGCTCGAGGAACCGAGGTCGAGCTGTGCCTCACCCTCGCGAACCCCGGCGACGAGCACGTCGGGCAGGACCTCGGCACGCACCTCGTCCTTGAGGGGGTCTGGGGCGAGGCGGAGGCGACGCCAGAGGGCCCGGAGGACGACGAGGAGGATCGCAGCCGCGACGAGGACGAGCAGCGCACGAAGCGTCCACATGAGGATCGTCGTGAGGAGAGGGTCGTCGTCCGAGAGCCGGGACCGGTCGACACGCGGTGATGCGCGGTCGACCCCCTCCTGGTCGAAGATGTCGCCTCGATCCTCGGCCCAGGGCCGGCGTGACGACGGGCTGAAGGCGTTGATCTCCCCGGCCCCGGAGACCCAGGCGGCGAGCAGGAGCGCGCTCCCGGCTCCGAGAGCCCACAACCATGCGCGTCGCCCCATGATGGTGAGACTACGACGGGTTCGCCCGGATGGCGGGGTGCTTCATGCTGGCGCCACCACGGTGGCCCGGTGGTGGCGCGAAGGTCAGGCGCGCGACAGGATGACGGTGTGGCCACGGCATACCGACTTCGCGCAGGTGACACGGGTCCGGTGCAGCAGTCGCCGACGACCTGTGGCTCCGCCTGCCTGACCGTGGCGCGCATGCTCGTCGACCCGATCTTCGCCTCGTGGGTGCGCACCGGGAGCCCGCGCCTGCCGGGCTCGCCCGAGGGTGACACCGAGGCCGAGCGGTTCGCGGCCTACGAACGCGTCGTCATGCACCGGACCAACAGCGCGTTCCCACGACGTCATCGTCTGGGGCTGCCCTGGCCGCGTGCGCTCGGCACACCTCCGTGGGGTGCCAAACGCGAGCTCGAGTACGGCGCAGCCTCGTCGGGCACGCGCTACGACGTCGCGCTCGTCCGACCGCTGACGGACGGTGGCCTGCGCGACGCCTTCGACCACCTCGTCGATGTCGTCGCCGAGGGTGAGCCCGGCCTGCTCTACGTCGGCTCCGCCCACCTGCCCCGCCACGTGGTCCTCGTCCTGCCGGGCGACGGCGACCGGGTCCTGGACGTCTACGACCCGGGCACCGGACGGGTCGACCACCTCCGTCGTGACACCGTCGTCGAGCGTCGGGTCGGGCTCAGTGGCTGGCAGGTCCCGTGGTTCGTCGTCCAGCCGACCGGCCACCGACGGATCCGTGCCTACTCCACCTCACCGTCGCTCAACGGCGCGCGGGTGACCTCAGGCGCGTGACCCCAGCCGGCGGACCACGCCGAGGGTGAGGAGCAGGACCGCGCTGAGATACGTCGCCATGACCCAGAAGCCGGGCAGTGGCACGGCCACGGAGGGCACGAACTCGTCGACGGCGATGAGCCCGTCGGAGACGAGGAAGAGTGCCCCGCCGACACCGGCGAGACGGTGGACACCCGCTGACAGCGACGCCATCAGCGCCAGGGCGGCGGCATACCCGGCGATGCCGAGCGTCAGTGCACCCGCACGCGGCGCGCACACGACGACCATGACGACCGCCAGCGCCCCGTAGCCCCACGCCCAACGGCTCCGTAGCAACGACTCCCGGCGCCACGGCCAGAAGCCGGCGACGAAGAGCACGTGTGCCACGAGGAACGACGCCATCAGCACGATGAACGCCACCGACTCGGGGACGAGGTCCGGTGCCGTGTCGCCCAGCCACGACCACATCAGCCCACCGGCCGCGAACCGCGACAGCCGTGACCGCAGCCCGGTCTGGACGACCAGAGCCAGCAGCAACCACGGAACCGCGAACCACTGGGTCGCGTTCGCGACCGCCTCGGCGTCGGCCAGGTGTGCGACCAGGTGGACGACGACGACGACGGCGTATGCCGCCAGCGCACCTGCCGCTCCCGGCACCAGTCGCTCGCCCAGCGGGGTGTCGGGCGTCGTGGCAGGGACTGGCGCCGCGGTGCTCACGACTGCGGCTTGGGCTTCTCCACGGGGATGAGCTCGACGTCGCTCGCACTCCAGGTGTCGGCTGCCACGAGGTCGAGGGACCCGGTGATCTTGCCGGCGGATCGCAGGTCCTGCTCGCCGGCACGGACGTGCGCGAGCAGCGCCTCCGGTCCACCGAGGACGATGTGGGCGACCTCGGCCCGCATCGACAGCTTGGCCTCGGACTTGCTCTTGCGGACGGTGGCCAGGGCGGCACCCATGGCGCCGAGCATCGCGGGGTCCACGGCCTCGTCACCCGAGACAGCCACCTCGTCGGGCGTCGGCCACGCCGTGACGTGCACCGAGCCGTCGTGCCACCACGACCACACCTCTTCGGTGACGTAGGGGAGGAAGGGAGCGAGCAGCCGCAGCTGGACGTCGAGCGCGATGCGAAGCGTGGCCCGGGCCGAGGCCGCCTCGGCGTCGCCCTGCGAGCCGTAGGCCCTGTCCTTGACGAGCTCGAGGTAGTCGTCGCAGAAGGTCCAGAAGAACGTCTCGGTCGCTTCGAGCGAGCGCGTGTAGTCCCACGACTCGAACCCCGCAGTCGCCTTCTCGACGACGTCGCGCAGGCCCGCGAGGAGCGCCCGGTCGAGCGGGTTCGTCACGTGTGAGACCAGCTCGCCGTCCACCTCTCCGAACGTCAGAGCGAACTTCGACGCGTTGAGCACCTTGATCGCGAGGCGGCGGCCGACCTTCATCTGGCCCACGTCGTAGGCCGCGTCGGTGCCCAGGCGGCCGGAGGCGGCCCAGTAGCGGACCGCGTCGGCGCTGTGCTCACGCAGCACGTCCTCGGGCGTGACGACGTTGCCCTTGGACTTGCTCATCTTCTTGCGGTCGGGGTCGAGGATCCAGCCGCTGATGGCGGCGTTGGTCCACGGCACCGTGCCGTGCTCGAAGTGCGAGCGCACGACCGTGGCGAAGAGCCAGGTGCGGATGATGTCGTGGGCCTGGGGGCGCACGTCCATCGGGAACACCTTGTCGAAGATCGGATCCGTTGTGACAGAACCGGACTCATCGATGCTGCGCCATCCAGCGGCGATCTGAGGGGACAGGGACGACGTTGCCCAGGTGTCGAGCACGTCGGCGTCGCCGATGAACCCGCCCGGCTGGTCGCGCTGCGACTCCTCGAACCCCTCGGGGGCCTGGGCGGCAGGGTCGACCGGCAGAGAGGCCTCTGACGGCACGATCGCCCTGTCCCACACCGGCTCACCGTTGCCGTCGAGCGGGTACCAGACCGGGATCGGCACACCGAAGAAGCGCTGGCGCGAGACGAGCCAGTCGCCGTTGAGGCCGGCGACCCAGTTCTTGTAGCGGGCGCGCATGAAGTCCGGGTGGAACGCGACCTCGTCACCGCGGGCCACGAGTGCGGCGTTGATCTCGGCGTCGCGGCCACCGTTGCGGACGTACCACTGGCGCGAGGTCACGATCTCGAGGGGCTTCTCGCCCCGCTCGTAGAAGTTGGCCTTGCGCTGGGTGGCCTTGGGCTCACCGTCGAGGTCGCCGGACTCGCGCAGGGCGGACACCACGACCTCGCGTGCCGAGTGCACGGTCTTGCCGGCTAGCTCAGCGAACAGCTCGGCGCCGGGCCCGGCGGCGAGCCACTCGGGTGTCTCGGCCTGGATGCGGCCCTGGCGGGTGATCACCGAGCGGGTCGGCAGCTGGAGCTCGCGCCACCAGATGACGTCGGTGAGGTCACCGAAGGTGCAGCACATCGCGATGCCCGCGCCCTTGTCCATCTCGGCCAGGGGGTGCGCCACCACGGGCACCTCGACGCCGAACAGCGGTGAGCGGACCGTGGAGCCGAACAGGCCGGCATACCGGGGGTCGTCCGGGTGCGCGATGAGCGCGACGACCGACGGGATCAGCTCGGGCCGGGTGGTCTCGACGTGCACCGGTCCGTCGGTGGAGTGGAAGGCCACGCGGTGGTAGGCACCGGGGTAGTCGCGCGCCTCGAGCTCGGCCTGCGCCACGGCGGTCTGGAACGTCACGTCCCACAGCCCCGGAGCCTCGGCCTGGTAGGCCTCGCCGCGAGCGAGGTTGCGCAGGAACGCCTGCTGCGCCGTCGCCCGCGAGTGGTCGTCGATCGTGCGGTAGGAGATCGACCAGTCGAAGGACTGGCCGAGGCGACGGAACAGCGACTCGAACGCCTTCTCGTCCTCGACGGTCAGCTCGTCACAGAGCTCGATGAAGTTCTGGCGCGAGATCGGCATCGCGTCACCGGCCCGCAGGCTCTTGGCGTCGCCGCGGTGGGGCGGCTCGAAGGCCGGGTCGTGGGGGAGCGAGGCATCGCCGCGCACGCCGTAGAAGTTCTGGACCCGCTTCTCGGTCGGCAGGCCGTTGTCGTCCCAGCCGATCGGGTAGAAGACGTTGAAGCCGACCATGCGCTTGTAGCGGGCCATGCAGTCGGTGTGGGTGTAGGAGAACACGTGGCCCATGTGCAGGCTGCCCGACGCGGTCGGGGGCGGGGTGTCGATCGAGAAGACCTGCGAGCGGTCGCCGGCCAGCGCCGCCTCGCGGTCGAACGCGAAGGTCTGCTGCTGCGCCCATACCTGCCCCCACTTGTCCTCGAGGCCGTCCAGCGAGGGGCGCTCGGGAATCGTGGCAGCGCGAGATGGGGTGAGGTCAGCAGGCATGCGCGTGATTCTCCCAGAACGTCACCCGTGCACCCAACCGGGATACCCCCATGGCGTATGCCGCCCGCTCACCCGATCGCTCGGGTGCGTCGATCCGTGCCCGGACCGACGGTCAGGCCGGCGGGGACCTGCGCAGCATGCGCGCCATCGCCAGCCCCAGGACCGAGGCGGCGGCGCCGAGCAGGAGCCATTGGACGGCGGCGCGGTCGGGGGCGCGGGGGTCGGGCGGCGGGGTGAGGTCGACCGCCGACGCCTGCGGCGGTGGGGTGGCCCGGGGCTTCCCGCCGGGCGGGACCGGCCCGGCGACGCTCTCGTCGAGCACGGCCGTCATCGCCTCATAGGGCTGCACGACGCCCCACCCCGACACGTCGTCGCGGACCGTCCGAGAGCCTCGTGACGCGGTGGTCTCGAGTCGATAGGCGATCTCGGCGGGCGAGGCCTTGGGGAACCGCTGCCGGAGCAGGGCGACCGCCCCGCTGACGTAGGCGGTCGCATAGCTGGTCGACTGCTGCTGCTGGGAGAAGACGCAGTCGCCCCAGGCCCGGAAGGTCGTGATGACGTTGTCTCCCGGTGCCGAGACATCGACCTGCGGACCGTGGATGGAGTCGTCGGTGACGACATCGGCGGAGCTGGTCGCGGCGACACCGATGACACCGGGGAGGGCCGCGGGGTAGCGGATCCCGTCCCTGACCTCGGCCGCCTGGTCCCGGTTGCCTCCGGAGGCGACGACGACGATGCCGGCCTTCACGGCCGACGCCACGGCCGCGCGGACGTCGCCCCGGTTGGACGTCGTCGACAGCGACAGGTTGATGACGTCGGCACCGGCCGACACGGCATACGCGATCCCCTTGGCGAGGTTGGCCGACCGCTGCCGCTCCTCGTCACCGCCGTTCTCGCCTCCGGAGATCTTGACGGGGAGGATGAGCGCGTCCTTGGCGATCCCCACGACACCGGACTTCTCGCCGATCTCGCGCGCCGCGATGATGCCCGCCAGGGCTGTGCCGTGACCGTTCTCGTCGACCGTGGCCGCGCCTCCGACGAAGCTGCGGCCGGCGAGGACCGAGCCCCGCGGGAAGTGCACGTTGGCGGCCGAGACGCCGGAGTCGACGATCGCGACGACGACGCCCCTGCCCGTGGCCAGGGACCACGACTGACGCGCCGCCAGGCGCCCCAGTGCCGGCGGGGCGTCGGCGACGAAACGGGTCTGGTTCTCGGTGCACTGCCGGACCTCGGCGTGGGCGGGCGGTGAGGCAGCCGGAGCCACGAGGGCGCTGGCAAGCACCCCGAACGCGCCGAGCGTCGCAGCGGCACCGATCCGACGCACGGTCACGACGCGGCGGCCACGGTGGTCTGGGCGGACTTGACGCTGAGGACCGGGCCGACCCGGAAGAGCTCAGCCCACGACTGGGGCACGGGAGCGACGTCCGTGGCCTCATAACCCAGTCGCTGCAACAGATCTGGTGTCGAACCGTCGATGGCGTAGGCCGTGCCGGTCTGGTCGATGGCCAGCAGCGGGCCGGAGCTCAGGGACCCGGCGCCGACGGCCCGCACCAGGGAGCCGGTCCCCAGGTCGACGGCGACCTTGGTGACTCCGGGGTCGGCCTTGACCGCGGTGGAGGTCGACAGAGCGACCTTGGGCTGCTGCCCACGGGCCGCGGTGAGGGTCGCGCAGGGTGGTTCGCGGACCAGCGTCGGCAGGGCGGCCGGCCACGCCTGCGGTGCGACGCGCTGCGGCTGGACCTCGAGCTGGGTCACCTGCGCCGGGGTCACGGGCAGGTCCTGGGTGGTGCTGCCGGAGCCGAGTCCGTAGAGCGCGTGGGCGAGGTACGGCAGCGGCTCGAGATCGCCGGCCGTGTTGACGAGGTAGCGGCGAGCCTCCTGACCGCTGTTGGCGACGGCGAGGACGGAGCCGACCGTGGCGCCGGGAGGCAGCCCCGGCGCGGACTTGCCGAAGCCGGAGATGGTCAGCGGCTTCATCTCCGGTCCGAGGGTGAAGAGGTTGGTCCACACCGCTGGGGCCTGGCGTGGCGGTTGTCCGTCGAGGCCGAGGGTCAGCGAGACGAGGGAGAGGTTGGCCGCGGAGACCGGGTATCGCATCCCGCCGGCGATGACGAAGGCCTGCCGACCGGTCGTGACCACCGAGGCGCCCGGTGCTGCCGGGGTGCTCCTGGCCGAGGCGCCCACCGCGGTCGCGACTCCACCCTCGGGACCGAGGCATGAGACCCATCCGCTGTTGGTCAGCGACTCGGGCGGCGTGAGGGAGTCGGGCGCACCGGGGATGCCGATCGTGCTCCCGCGCTTCTTGGTGGCGAGCTTGTCGTCGGCCACGGTGATGACCTCGAAGCTGTTGGCGGGGATGAGGAGGCGGGCGCTGGTCGTGTTGAGGACCGGGTGGAGCGTCTCCTTGATGGAGACGTAGCGGGCACCACTCGTCTTGGCGATGACGAGCTTGTTGTTGCCCCAGTTCTGCGGCAGGGAGCCCTTGAGCCAGCCGAAGGCCAGGCTGCCGAGGACGAGCACCACGGTGAGCGCGAGTCCGCCGATGACGGCCTTCATCGGCCGGTGCGGCTCGACCTCACGACCCCCGGGGGCGCCGCTGACGAAGGCCGTCGTGAGCCGACGCCTGCTGAACGACTGGGCCTCGACGAGGTCCTTCTTGGTGGCCACCCCGCCGCCTCAGAGAAGCCCGACGGCGAAGGCCGCGAGCGGGACGAGGGCAGCGAGGGCGACACCCTCGACGGCATCGGCGACGCGGCCGAGCTGCACGCGGGTCCTCGGGAGGACGAGAGCCATGCCGACGACGAGCGCCGCCGCGCCGGCGAGCGCCAGCGCGAGGACGGGCCGCCAGTCGGGGTGGGTCTGGGCGGCGGTGACCGCTGCGACGGCGACCCCGGTCACGCCGGCGATCATGGCGATGAGCACCGTCGTGCGGGTGCGGCTGTGCCGGGTGCGCAGCAGCGTGGCGACGAACCCGACGAAGGTGAGCAGCGCACCCCACACACCCGAGGCGACGAGCTGGGGCGTGCACAGGACCATCACGGCGGCGCTCGCCACGCCGAGCGAGACCATGAGCTCGTGGCCGGCCGCCACCTGGCGCCGGACCTGGTCGCGCTCGACCTCGGGGGCGTCGGTGAAGATCTCCAGGTCGGACTTCGGCGGGTGCGTCGTGAGGCGGCTCGACGAGATCCCGACCCAGGGCAGCACGTTGCCGATGACCGCGGCGACGACGAAGGTCACCGCGGCGATCGAGGTGAGGCCCCACCCGACGAAGTGGCTCAACGCGCCGAGCGCGACCATGGCGAGTCCCAGGGCGGCCGTGGCGCCGACGAGGAGCCGGTGGTGGGTGACGGCCACGGCACCCAGGATGCCGACGACGCTCACTCCGGCGCCGGCATACAGCAGGCCTTCGCCCCACAGCGGAACGTCGGGCACGGCCGCATAGCCGGACACGCCGGCATACGCGACCGCCGTCAGGGCCAGGGCGACGGCAGCCGATGGTTGTCGACGCACGTGCGCGAGAACAGCCGCAGCGCCCACGAGGAGGACGGCGCACACCCCGGCGAGCGCCGCGATGAGGATGCCGCTGTCGCGTGCCGTGAAGAGCGCGTATGCCGCGGCGAGGAAGAGGACGACTGCGGCACCGACCGCGGTGCCCGCGCTGTGCGACGGGGTCCACGGCGTGAACTGGGTCTCGACGAGGTCGGCCACGGCCTCGACGACATCGTCGTAGACCTTCTCGTCGTCGGGTCGGTTGGGCTCCAGCGCCAGGACGGATCCATCCTCGATCCCCTGTGCCGCAAGGCTTCTGTCACTCTCGACGACATGACCGTCAGACCGGACGAGGCGGTATCCCATGCTGGCGGAGTGCGCGTCCAGGACGCCGAGCTCGCGCGCGAGGTCGGGGATGACCTCCGCGACCGGGATGGAGCCGGGGATGCCGAGGTCTGCCCGTCGCGTCCCCGATGTGACGGACAGCCTGACGAGCGACGTCGCCGTGCTCTGACTCACGAGTGTGATCCTCCCCGATCGCGCATGTGCTGGAACGCCTCCGCCGCAACGGAGATCGTCCCGAGCATAGACGGGGAGTTCTCCCCATTGGCCGGTGCGTCATCCGCCCGTATGGTCATCCCTGTCAGGACTTCGGGGGAACTGCAAGCCGGGGTCCAACCACCATGAGTGGTCGGTAGGACCACCGAGGTCCTTGAGGACCATTGAGAGAAGGGAAGTGGCATGGGCAACACGACACACAGCGTTGGCGCTGGCGCTATCGCCAAGAGCGCCGGCATCGTCGACCAGACGAGGACCGACCTCAAGACCAGGCTCAACACGCTGCAGGGGCAGATGGAAGAGGTCAAGGCGCACTGGGAGGGTGCAGGTGCCGGTGCCTTCCAGAACGTCCAGAACGCGTGGACGGTCCAGGCCAAGGATCTTGTCGACATCCTCGACAACTTCCGCGAGAACCTGATCGCCAACGACAAGCAGTACACCGCGGACGACCAGGGCGCGGCCGACATGCTCAGCAAGTACACGTCGCAGATGGGTGGTAAGTGATGAGTGGCCAGAACATCAAGGTCGCCGGTGGCGGACTCGACACGCTGATCGACGCCATGGTCAAGGGCGTCAACGACCTCAAGGGCAAGGTCACCGACATGGAGAACGACATGAAGCCCCACATGGGTGAGTGGGAGGCCGGCACCAAGCTCGCGTTCGAGGACGTCAAGCGCAAGTGGAACGGTGAGGTCGAGGACCTCAACCAGCTCCTGCTCGACATCAAGACCGCCGTGCAGCAGTCCAAAGAGGCTTACCTCGCGGGTGAGCTCAAGAACAAGAACAGCTGGGGCTGACCTTCCGGTCATGAACAGCGCATGCCGTGCCGACACCCCGCAGGCGGGGTGTCGGCACGCACTGCGTGACAGCGAGGCGTACGCGGCGAGCGCAGTGACGCGATGACCAGCAACGACGACGTGCAGCACTGACGCAAGAGAGAGTTCAGGGGAGGCAGCCATGGCGGGCGAGGACGTGGAGTACCCGACTGAGTACATGAACACCTTGGCCAACACCAAGCAGACGAAGTGGGAGAACGACTCAACCGACGGCATCAAGTACCTGCGTGACGCACTCGCAGACGAGAGCTCGTTCGGTGACGTCCCCGCCCTCGCGTCCTACGGTCGGGTGTTCACGGAGGTGCGCACGATCTATCTCGAGACGATGCGCGGTGCCAAGTCCGACCTCGATGCGGTCGCCCAGGGGATCAAGACGTCCGCTCAGCAGATGGCGAACAACGACGACGCCGCGGGTGCCGCCTTCCTCGCGCTCTGGCAGAGGTGGGAGAACGGCCCCCTCGACACGACGCGCCACCATGAGCAGGCGGCATCGACCACCGGGGCCCAGCAGGCTGCAGCGGACGCGGACGCCGCCGAGGCCGCGCCGGAGGGTGCCGCGCCGCCCGAGCCGGCCGCCACGGACGACGCCGGAGCGAACCCCGACACTCGTGACGAAGGGGCTGTGCCGGTCGAGGCAGCGCCCGGGGACTCGACCGGGCAACCGGACGCACCTCTCCCGTGACCATGCCCGGCCCTGTCCTGCACCACTTTCGTCGCGGCGCCGTCGCGACGGTGCTCGGCGCTGTCATCTCCACGACGATGTTCGCCGTGGCGCCGACCGCGTCGGCGGACGCCCTGGACGACGGCCAGTGGTGGCGTGCTGCCATGGGCGTCGAGGAGCTGCACCGCACTGGGACGGGCAAGGGCGTGACCGTGGCCCTCATCGACGGGCCGATCGACTCCAGCGTTCCCGAGCTCGAGGGACGGATCGCCTCGTCCACCACCGAGTGCCTCGCGCCGGGTGGTGAGCTCCGACCGAGCACCATGAAGGGGGTCATCTCCGAGCACGCCACGAGCATGGCGGCGCTGATCGTGGGCAGTGGCAAGGGGACGGCCTCGGGCGGACGAGGTATTGCCGGCATCGCACCCGAGGCGACCCTGCGCCACTACGCAGCCGCCTACCGATCCGCAGGGGCCGAGTCGAAGCTCACCTGCGGGCTCGAGTACGCGGACCTCGACGTCGCGTCAGAGGCGATCGCGAGGTCCATCCGGCAGGCCGTCAAGGACGGTGCCAAGGTCATCAGCATCAGCCTGACCGCCGGCTACGACGACGAGTTCATCCCTGCTCTGCTCGAAGCCTACGAAGCGGGCGCCATCGTCGTGGCCTCGACGAACAACGAGACCCGTCAGGTCTTCTGGCCGGGCATCGGCAACGGGGTCGTCACCGTCACCCATGTCGATGCTGCGGGCAACCTCGACAGCTCCGCGATGCGCAAGAGCTCGTTCGTGGACTTCGCGGCACCCGGGACCAAGATCGCCACCGGTGGGTCGACCTCCTCGGGCTGGAAGAGCGACGTCCTCTCGGACGGCAGCTCACAGGCCACCGCGATCACCGCCGGCGGGCTCGCCGCTCTCTGGTCGGCCCACCCCGGAGCGACCGGGAACCAGGTGCTGCAGGCTGCGAAGGACGCCATCGGCCTGCGCGCCGAAGACGGCAAGTTCCTCACGTGGTTCCGCAGGGTCGGCGACAACCTGCCAGATGCCTCGGGCAAGACCGAGTCCTACGGGTTCGGGATCGCCTCACCCGCAGATGCCGTCAAGCTCGACGTGGAGTCCTTGCCGGACAAGAACCCCATGGTCGAGCAGAAGGGAGTCGGGATGCCGACGGCCCAGCAGATTGCTGCGGCGACGGGCGTCACCCCCACTCCCACCTCTTCGGCGGGGTCGAGCACACCCAGCCCGTCCCAGCCCTCAGCCTCTGCGACATACCAGGCGTCCGGTGTGGCCGAGCCGACCCAGGAGACCGGATCGTCGACGTCGCGCTGGCTCGGCGCCGGCGCGCTGGTCATCGCGCTTCTCGTCGGCCTCGCCCTCTTCCTCCGGCGACGGGCAAAGCCGGTCCACCTGACAGCGCCGGCACCTGATGCCGGATCTCCGCCCCGACCCTCCGAGACCTCACCACCACACGACAGGCACGACATCCAGGCCGCGGCGGATGGGGCCGCGGCCACGACGAAGGAGCACAGCCATGGTCAGAGTTGACGATGGTGGGGGAGGCCCCACCCTGAATCCCAAGGCCAAGCACTACGAGCGCGAGCTGTTCAAGGTCTTCGGTGTCCAGACAGGCTCGATCTATCTCACGCAGACCGACTGGCAGAACGCCAAGAAGCAGCTCGAGGGCCTCGCCAAGGACGTCCGCACCGTGCACGGTGAGCTGGCCGCGCCGTCCGACGGGAGCAACGGCTGGTCCGGGCCCGCTGCGGAGGCCGCGCGGGCGAGCCTCGAGAAGCTGAGCTCCACCCTCGACACCCGCGCTGGCGAGATCGGTGAGGTCGACACGAGCCTGGGGCAGGTCTACAAAGCCGTCAGCGACGCAAAGGCCGCCTGGTACGCCGAGGTCGCGAGCATCTCGACCTACGTCGACCCCGACGACCACAAGCGACTGCCCGCTCCGTATCTCCCCACGGCCGAGAACGCCGACAAGTACAGCGTCCGTGACCCGGCCGCCGCCGCGGCTGCTGAGGACGCGTTGTGGGAGCAGCGCAACCAGGCGGCCAAGAAGGTCCTTGACCAGCTGACCGTCGACACGCAGTCCGCCAAGGGCACGATGCCGATCGACGTCAAGGACGACACCCAGACGCCCTACGACAACCGGGGCCCTGCCTCCACCGACCGCACCCCGGGGTCGGCCATCCAGTCGTCCTCCTCCGGCGGCTACATCGAGGGCGGTCACCACGTGGGGACGATCCTCGACCCGGACGGCAACGGGGACGGCGACTCGAACGACGACCCACCCGTGATCCTGACCCCCAACCCCGTGGACCCGGAGATCGTCATCTGCGGCCCGGACATCCTCGACCCTGACCCGGTCGACACCGACGTGTTCGACCCGATCAGCTCCGACGGCGACGTCACGGGTTCCACGGGGGTCAACACCGGGACGGGGCCGGGGGGATCCCAGGGCTCCTACCCGACCGGCTCCGGTGGCGGCGGGATGGGCGCCGGTGGCCTGGCCGCCGGTGGCATCGGGGGCGCTGCTGGTCTGGGTGGACTGCTCCGCCGTGGTGGCGGTCTGGCGGGTGGCGGCTCGAGTGCGGTCCGCGGCGGCGCTGCGGGCACTCGTGGCTCAGCGGCTCGATCGGGTGGCGCTGCCCGCGGAGGATCTGCCGTCCCCGGTGGGGCCGGACGTGGCGGGACCGTGGTGCCCGGCAGTGGGGGCGGGGCGCGAGGTGGGGCATCCGGTCGCACGAGCGCGGTCAAGGGCGCCACGGGTTCGGGCCGCTACGGAGTCCCCAAGCTCGCCGGCAAGGGCGGACCAGGCGTGGTGCCCGCCGGTGGCGGGCAGGCTGGACGCGGCACGGGCTCGGGCAAAGGCGGTGCGCGCTCCGGAGGCCAGGCCGGCGGCCGGGGGGCGGTGGGGGCGGCCGGCGGCGGTGGCACTCGCAAGGGCCCCAAGGACGGTCAGTCCCAGGACGTCGACAAGCTGACGCACGAGGATGAGGAGACCTGGTTCGACGGGACCGAGGAGTCCAGCCCCCAGGTGTGGCAGTGACAGGCGGGCACCAGCTCGGCTGACGGCGGTCAGCCACTCACCCGGCGGATGCCCTCAACCCGAGGTCATCCGCCGGATTGCTTCGACGCCACCGGCGGCCACGATGCCGAGCGGCAGTGAGAGGGCGACCGTCAAGGTCTCGACGGCGTCGGCGAAGCGGGACATCCGGGTGGAGCGGTAGCCCCGCACGATGGCGGTGGCGCTGACCACGCTGGTCCACGCGATCGCCGACGCGACGAGGAAGACGACGAGGGTGGCGCCGGACCAACCGGTGGCGAGCAGCGCGAACGCCGCGGCCAGGAGCAACGAGCCGCAGGCCGCCAGCATGCTGTAGCGCGGCAACCGGTCGCGCACCGTGCGCGACTGGTAGCCACATGCGAGGGCGGCCACGAGGAGCAGGGCGATGGTGCCCCAGCGCGTCACCGTGTCGCGCGCCGGCGTGGTCACGAGGAGCCAGCCGCCGACCGCGGTGGCCAGCGAGAGGTATGCCGTGCCGATGGCCACGATCTCGCGCGCAGCTTCGAAGCGTGCCCGCATGTCAGAGCGGTTGATCCGCCTGCGCCGTTGGGGGCCCCGCTCCCGGACCGACCAGATCGTCGTCGAGAGACGTTCGGTGTCGACGAGCTGGTTGAGGTCGACGGTGAGACTCGTGGTGGGGAGCAGACGCATGAGCAGCGGACCGAGGCCGGTCACGAGGGCGGCGATGGCGGGACCTCCCCAGTCGAGCATCGTGCCGAGCCCCACGAGCAGACCGAGGCCTCCGATGGCCGACATGACCGTCCGGTCCCCGGGGGAGTCGACCTCCACCCGGGTCCGGGTGATGGCCAGGGCGAGGACGGCAACGGCACATCCGGCGACGACGGCGACAGACTCGCGCCCGGGAGTCGTCCCCAACGGCAGGGTGAGTCCGGCGGCAAGGCCCAGTGCCGGGGCCGTGGCGGCGGTTGCGAACCGGTGCAACCGCTGCGTGCTCAGTGCGGCGAGCCCGATGGCACCCACTGCGAGGAGCGCTGCAGCCACGGTCGGCATCCAGGACGCCGTGAGTCCCGAGAGGCCGGGGGAGGACGGGGTGGAGGTGGGGTCGGGTCCGCCGCGGGCCAGGCTCCACGCGGCGACGAGGCTGATGACGCCTCCGAAGGCGGCAGCCAGCCAGATGAGCTGGGCGGCGGTGGAGGGGAGGGCAGCCGCAGTCGAGGGGCGGCGCTCGCTGCGAGCAGCACGCACCGGCTGTGGGGCGCCAAGGCTCGAGCGGGGAGCGGTGACGTCGGAGGCGTCGCTGGCGGGGGCCTCGCCGCGGCGTCGGGTGGACTCGTCGACCTCGGGTCGGCGCGGCGCCTCGACCTGCTCCCGGTGACGACCGCCCGAGCCGGCCGGCGCCGGCGCGCTCGCCCGCGCACCGCCGGCGCCACGGCCGCGGTCGAGGTTGAGGATGTCGCGCGTCACGGCGTGCGTCGTCACCGGCACCACGCTGAGGATGGATCCCGTGGGGACCGACTCGTCGAACGTGTCGAGCGGCCCGAGCACCCGGCCGCTGGGGGTCGCGATGGCGTGCGGGTTGGCGCGGGAGGCGATGCCGAGGACCGACAGGACCTCGGTGACCTGGGCGCCGACGGGCACGACGAGGTCGTAGCGGCGCGTGCCTGCGGTGAGGCTGATCTGGAGCCCCGCGCTCGCATCCGTACCCGGCATACCCATCCCCTCCTCGTCCACACGGCCCCGGCCACCTCGAAGGATAGGCGGCGTAAGCGACTCGTAGTGCGGCACCCTCGGTCCCCTCCACGGTCTCGGGATACGTTGTTCTCCGTCATCAGCACACGGGAGGGGAAGCGTGACAGCGACAGTCGGAGGGACGCGGCAGGAGGCTCCATCGGTCCCCACGGGACGGATCGTCCTGCAGCCACCGCCGGAGATCACCCCGGCCGAGGGCATCAGCAACACCCTGATGCAGGCCGTCCCGATGCTCGGCAGCGTGGGCTCCATGGGCTTCGTCGCCCTGTCGTCGCCGGGGCCCAAAGGCATCATCGGTGCCGGCATGTTCCTCGTCGCCTCTCTCGGGTTCGTCTTCTCGAGCGGTCTGCGCACCCGCCAGCAGCACAACGCCGAGGTCATCTCCAATCGACGGGAGTACCTTGCCTACCTCGCCGAGGTCCGCGGGACCGTGCGAGACGCCGCGGCCAAGCAGCGCGAGGCGGGCCTGTGGAACTACCCTGCTCCGGCGTCACTGGCCCTGCTCGCTGAGGAGAAGAGCCGCGTCTGGGAGCGACTGCCCAAGGACGAGGACTTCCTGCACGTGCGCATGGGCACGACGTCGCAGCCGCTGTGCCTCACCCTCGAACCCGCCGAGACCCCGCCGCTGGCGCAGCTCGACCCCGTGGCGGCGTCCGGCCTGCACCGCCTGCTCACGACCCACCGCGTGCAGCACGGCCTGCCGGCCTCGGTCTCGTTGCCGGCCTGGTCCCGCGTCCAGGTCACCGGCGAGGCCGGACCGGCCAGGGCCCTCGCCCGCTCCCTCGTCGTCAACGCGGCGCTGATGCACTCGCCCGACTCGCTCATCGTCGCCGCCATCACGGGACCCGACGCGCGCGAGGAGTGGGACTGGCTCAAGTGGCTCCCGCACGCGCTGAGCCCGCGCGAACGCGACGCCATCGGGCCGATGCGTCTGGTCGCCGACTCCGTCGACGAGCTCCTCGAGCTGTTGCCCGAGGACATCACCGACCGGCCGAGGTTCGGACCGACCAGCCAGATGCCGACCCCGCACGTGCTCGTCATCGTCGACGGCGCCCGGCTCCCTCGCCACAACCCGCTCGTCACCGACGACGGCGTGCTCGGTGTCACCGTGCTCGACCTGCCCGAGCAGTGGGGGGAGCTCGACTCGACCTCCACGCTGCGGCTCGCGGTCGACCCGGCTCGACAGGGTATGCCGGCCGGTCAGGTTCCGTTCGAGATCCTCAGCCTGAGCCGTGGCGGAGCGAGGGGCCTCGCGGACCAGATGAGCGTGACCCAGGCCGAGGCCGCCGCGCGACGTCTCGCCCCGATGTTCGTCAGCGGTGAGGTCGAGGTGCGCGACGCCCTCACGTCCAGCACCGAGCTCGTCGACCTCCTCGGCCTCGGCGACGTGCGCGACTTCGACCCGGCCACCGCCTGGCGGCCACGGCTCCAGCGCGACCGCCTGCGCGTGCCGATCGGTGTCGGAGCCAGCGGCCAGGTCGTCGCCCTCGACATCAAGGAGTCCGCGCAGCAGGGCATGGGCCCGCACGGGCTCGTCATCGGTGCCACGGGCTCCGGCAAGTCCGAGCTACTGCGCACGCTCGTCCTCGCGCTCGCGATGACGCACTCGTCCGAGCAGCTGAACTTCGTCCTCGTCGACTTCAAGGGTGGCGCGACCTTCGCCGGCATGGCCGACATGCCGCACGTCTCGGCCGTCATCACCAACCTCGGCCAGGAGCTGACGCTCGTCGAGCGCATGCAGGACGCCCTGCAGGGCGAGATGACCCGACGGCAGGAGCTCCTCCGCTCGGCCGGCAACTTCGCCAACGTCACCGACTACGAGAAGGCGCGAGCCGGCGGCGCCGACCTCGAGCCGCTGCCCGCCCTGCTCATCGTCGCCGACGAGTTCTCCGAGCTGCTCTCGGCCAAGCCGGAGTTCGCCGACCTCTTCGTCGCGATCGGACGGCTCGGCCGTTCCCTCTCCATGCACCTGCTCCTCTCCTCGCAGCGGCTCGAGGAGGGCCGCCTGCGCGGGCTCGAGTCGCACCTGTCCTACCGGATCGGTCTGCGCACCTTCTCGGCCGGTGAGTCGCGCACCGTCATCGGTGTCCCCGACGCCTACGAGCTGCCCCCCGTCCCGGGGCTGGGCTACCTCAAGCCGGACCAGACGACGTTGCTCAAGTTCAAGGCGGCATACGTCTCGGGTCCGCCCAAGGGGCGGCGCCGTCGAGCGGCGGCCGCCGGCAACGGCTCCAACATGCAGGTGCTGCCGTTCACCTCCACCAAGGCCGTGTCCTCGCTCCCGCGCGTCGAGGAGGTGCCGCAGTCGGCCAACGGGCCCGAGGAGACGCCGGCCGTCTTCGACATCGCCGTCGAGCGGATGAAGGGCAAGGGTCGGCCCGCGCACCAGGTCTGGCTGGCCCCCCTCGACGTGCCCAACTCCATGGACCAGCTCCTGGGCGACCTCGCGCCTGATCCGCAGCTCGGGCTCGTCAGCAAGCGCTGGCGCTCGCAGGGCTCCTACGTCATCCCGATGGGCATCGTCGACCGGCCGCTCGAGCAGCGACGCGAGCTCTTCGTCCTGCACCTCGGAGGCGCCGCCGGACACGTCGCCGTCGTCGGGGGCCCGAGGACGGGTCGCAGCACGTTCGCTCGCACCCTCGTCACCTCCCTGGCGCTCACGACCACGCCGCTCGAGACCCAGATCTATGTCCTCGACTTCGGTGGCGGCACGTTCACGCCCTTCGCCGGGCTGCCGCACATCGCCGGTGTCGCGAACCGCAACGAGCCCGACGTCGTGCGCCGCACGGTCGCCGAGATCACCGGCATCATCGACAAGCGCGAGGCCTACTTCCGGGCCCACGGGATCGACTCGATCGAGACCTATCGCAGCCGTCGTGCCGAGGGCCGGGTCGACGACGGCTACGGCGACGTCTTCCTCGTCGTCGACGGCTGGCCGACGATCCGCGCGGAGTTCGACGAGCTCGAGCAGACCATCAGCGGCATCGCCGGGCGAGGCCTGACCTTCGGGATCCACGTCGTCATCACGACGTCGCGCTGGATGGACTTCCGCATGCAGATCCGCGACGTCCTGGGCACCCGCGTCGAGCTCGGACTCGGTGACCCCGGCGACTCCGAGATCGACCGCAAGGTCGCTGCCAACGTGCCCAAGGGCCGCCCCGGCCGGGGAATCACGACGACCAAGCACCACTTCCTCGCCGGCATCCCGCGCATCGACGACTCGGGCCGGGTCGACGACCTCGGCGATGGTGTCGAGGACCTCGTCGCCAAGGTCTCGGCCGCGTGGAAGGGACCTCGGGGTCCCAAGCTGCGCCTGCTGCCCGAGCAGATCTCGCTCGAGACGGTCCGGTCGCAGGCCGATGCCGGCGACAAGCGGGTGCTCCTCGGCATCAACGAGTCCAACCTCGAGCCGGTGGGCATCAACGTCGCCGAGGAGTCGCACCTCTACCTCTTCGGTGACAGCGACTCCGGCAAGTCCGCGATGCTGCGCGCCTATGCCAGTGAGGTCGCCCGCCTCTACACGCCAGCCGAGGCCAAGCTCTTCGTCGTCGACTACCGCCGCGCGCTGCTCGGCGAGCTGCCGACGGAGCACCTGGCCGAGTACATGACGACCGAGGAGCAGGTGACCGCCGAGATCGAGGGCCTGTCGGCCTTCCTGCGCACGCGGCTCCCGGGGCCTGACGTCACCCCCGACCAGCTCCGCTCGCGTTCGTGGTGGTCCGGCTCCGAGGCGTTCATCCTCGTGGACGACTACGACCTCGTCGTGACGTCGGCGGGGTCACCGCTCCGGCCGCTCATCCCGCTGCTCGCGCAGGCCGCCGACGTGGGCCTCCACCTCGTGCTGACCCGGCGTGCCGGAGGCGCCTCGCGCGCGAGCTACGAGCCCGTCCTCCAGGCGATGCGTGACCTCGCGAGCCCCGGCATCATGCTCAGCACCCCGCCCGACGAGGGTGCGCTCGTCGGCAACGTCAAGGGTTCCCTGCAGCCACCCGGACGGGGCCGGCTCGTCACCCGCGACCAGGGCAACCAGGTCGTCCAGCTGGCCTGGCTCCCGGCCCAGCACTCCTGATCGACAGGAGCTGACGGAGTCCAACGCCGTGAAGAGGCGCGAGGTGCTGCGCCTCGGCGGTGCGCTCGTGACGGCGCTCGTCGGAGGCGCAGTCGCGGTCCTCGCGCGCTCCGCCGTGACCCCAGGAATCCCGGAGCCGGCAGGCGTCCTATGGCGGGTGGGAGCCGTTGCAGGCGTCGCGGCGTGTCTGCTCGTGGCCGGCTCCTCGATCATGCGTCGGCAGCGGCCGTGATGCTGGCGTGGGTGGGACGCGGGCTGGTCGACCGATCGCAGCCATGACGCAACCTACGGACCCGTAGGCTGACGTCCATGGAACCCGTCTACACCCCGGTCATCACCACCGCCCGTGTCGTGTTCGCGGCCCAAGGGCTGAAGTTCAGGATCGAGGGGGCTGACAACGTTCCACGGTCGGGTGGCGCCGTCATGGCGATCAACCACACCGGCTATTTCGACTTCACGTATGCCGGTCTGGCTGCCATCGACTCGAAGCGTCTCGTGCGTTTCATGGCCAAGCAGTCGATCTTCTCCCACAGGGTCGCCGGACCGCTCATGCGCGGGATGAAGCACATCCCGGTCGACCGCAGGGACGGCCGTGGCTCCTTCAACCGGGCCGTCCAGTCGCTCAAGGACGGCGAGATCGTCGGCGTCTTCCCCGAGGCCACGATGTCGCGCTCGTTCGAGCTCAAGGAGTTCAAGCCGGGCGCCGTCCGCATGGCCCAGGAGGCCGACGTGCCGATCCTGCCGACGACGATCTGGGGATCCCAGCGCGTGTGGAGCAAGAACACTCCCAAGCACCTGGGGCGCAAGCGGATCCCGATCTTCATCACCGTCGGTGACCCGATCCGCGTCGACCCGGCCGAGAACCGCGTCGAGGCGACGGTGCGCCTCCAGGCGGTGATGCAGGCCCAGCTCGAGGCCCAGCAGGCCGCCTACCCGCCCATGACCGGTGACGACCTGGTCTTCCTTCCGGCGCGCCTGGGAGGCAAGGCCCCGACGCCCGAAGAGGCCAAGGCCGAGGACGACGCCGACATGACCCGCACCGTCGACAAGTTCAACAAGGGCCGCAAGGCCTGACCCGTCTCACTCAGGTGGGACCAACTCCGCGCTCTGCGCGCAAAAAGTGCCCGTTCGCCGCAGTCCCATCCGCGCTGCGCGCGTAGACCGCACTCCGCGCTCCCGCCAGGCCCAGCCAGCGGCGAACGGGCACTTTTTGCGCTTGGCGGGTTGCGTGCCCTTTCGCTCGCAGCCCTCTCAGACGGGGTGGCCCAGGTGCGCAAGGGCTTGGCGCAGGAGGACTCCGTGGCCGCGTTCCATCTCGGCAAGGACGCCGGGGGCGAGGGCTTCGTCGGGGGTGAGCCAGGCCAGGTCGAGGGCGTCCTGCTGGGGGGCACAGTCGCCGGTGACGGGCACGACGAAGGCGAGTGACACGGCGTGCTGGCGTGGGTCGTGGAACGGCGTGACGCCCGGGGTGGGGAAGTACTCGGCCACGGTGAAGGGGACGGGTGAGGTGGGGACCTGCGGGAGGGCCATGGGGCCGAGGTCCTTCTCGAGGTGGCGGAGCAGGGCGTCACGGACGCGCTCGTGATAGAGCACTCGGCCCGAGACGAGCTCGCGCTGGATGTCTCCGTCCGTCGAGGCCCGCAGCAGGAGTCCCACCGCCGCGACGGCTCCCCGCTCGTCGACGCGGACCGGCACGGCATCGACATAGAGGATCGGCAGGCGCTCACGTGCGTTGTCGAGCTCCTCACGGCTCAGCCAGGCGCGGGCGTTGTCGAGCTCGAGGTCACTCATGGCCGCGATTGTGCCAGTGGACCCGGTCGGTCACGTGCAGGTGGTCGACGAGGCCGCAGGTTGGCCGGGTCGGGGCGTCGGACTCCCCAGCGCGAGCGAGAGCAGGACCCCTAGACCGGACAGGAGGGCCCTGCCCGCGGCCATCCGCCCGCCGGGAGCTGGTCCGTCACGGGTTCGGGAGGCGTTGCGAGGCCTGCAGTCGCATGCGGGCGAGTCCACGGTTGTGCAGCAGCCATCCACCGATGATGAGGAGCACACCGAGCAACAGGAAACCGACGTCCCACGACAGCGGCCCACCCAGGTCGTCGCGCACGTGGTGAATCCCGAGAAGGTGATGGTTCACCAGTCCCTCGACCACGTTGAAGACTCCCCAGCCGCACAGGACCAGGCCGAAGTGGAACGACCAGCTGGGCGCGACCCGTCCCGCGCGCCAGGCATGTATCGCGGTGACGGAGCCTGCTAGGACCAGGAACCACGTGGCCAGGTGGAAGAAGCCGTCGGCGAGGGTGTTCACCTCGAGCCCGGCCAATGTGGTCATCGGGTACCTCTCGACGTCACTCACCATGTGGTGCCACTGCAGCACCTGGTGGAGGATGATGCCGTCGACGAAGCCGCCCAGCCCGAGGCCGAACAACAGTCCGGACGCCTTGGACGGCATGAGCCGCTCGGTGGTGGCGGGCAGGTGGATTCCCATGCGCAGCCCCTACCCGTGCGCCGACGGAGGAAACCGAGGTCGGCTGCGCTGGTGGAGGAAGCCACTCGGGACGGTCCGGTCGGTACGCTTGACGGGGTGATGCCGACCTTCGAGACGTTCCCCTTCACCAAGCGCTTCGCTGCCGAGCTCCCTGAGCTGTCGCTCGAGTGGCAGGCGGAGGAGTCGCCTGATCCGCGGTTGCTGCTGCTCAACGATGCATTGGCCGCTGAGCTCGGCCTCGACCCGACGGCGCTTCGCGGTGTGAAGGGCCTCGGCCTGCTCACCGGCACACTGGTGCCCCTTGGTGCCACCCCGGTTGCCCAGGCCTACGCCGGCCACCAGTTCGGCGGCTACTCGCCGCGGCTCGGTGACGGTCGGGCACTCCTGATCGGCGAGCTGACCGACCGCCAGGGACGACTGCACGACCTCCATCTGAAGGGCTCAGGGCGCACGCCGTTCTCGCGTGGGGGCGACGGCCGGGCGACAGTCGGCCCGATGGTGCGTGAGTTCGTGGTGAGCGAGGCCATGCATGCTCTGGGCGTCCCCACGACCCGGGCGCTGGCGGTGGTCGCCACCGGCCGGCGTGTCAGCCGCGAGACTGTTCTCCCCGGGGCGGTGCTGGCCCGCGTGGCAAGCAGCCACCTTCGCGTAGGCAGCTTCCAGTACGCCGCCTCGAGCGGCGACGTCGACCTGGTGCGACGCCTGGCGGATCACGCCATCGAGCGCCACCACCCCGCGGCAGCCTCTGCGCAGCACCCGTACCGTGCTCTGCTCGATGCCGTGGTGACGGCTCAGGCCCGCCTCGTGGCGCAGTGGATGCTCGTCGGCTTCGTCCACGGCGTCATGAACACCGACAACATGACGATCTCCGGTGAAACGATCGACTACGGACCGTGCGCGTTCATGGAGGCGTTCGACCCCGACGCCGTCTACAGCTCGATCGACGTCGGCGGCCGCTACGCCTACGGGAACCAGCCGGTCGTTGCGGAGTGGAACCTCGCGCGGTTCGCAGAGACCCTCCTCCCGCTTCTCGCCGAGGATCAGGACCAGGCGGTGACGGTTGCGCAGGCGTCGCTGAACACGTTCGCCGGCAGCTACTCGGCCACCTACTCGGCGGGCCTCCGAGCGAAGCTCGGGCTGCCCACGACGCTGCAGCACTCGGTCAGCGACGAGCTTGGCGCGGAGCTGCTGCACCTTGTCCGCGTCAACCACGTCGACTGGACCAGCGGCTTTCGCGCCCTTGGGGCGGTGGCCCGTGGTGACACGCGGCCCGAACGTGGACCGTCTCTCGATCCCGCCACCATGCGTGACTGGCTCACCCGCTGGCGGCGGCTCGGCCCGGACCCAGCACTGATGGACCGCACCAACCCCGTCTACATCCCGCGCAACCACCTGGTGGAGGAGGCGCTCGACGCTGCCACCGCTGGCGATCTTGAGCCGGTCCAACGGCTGGTGGAGGTCGTTCAGCACCCCTTCGAGGAGCGTCCCGGCCTGGAGCGCTACGCCGGACCAGCACCAGAGGATTTCGGGAGTTACACCACCTACTGCGGCACCTGAGTGGCCCGCGCGCGAGCCATATGCCTCGCCCCGCCTCGCGTCAGGCGGAGGCGGCTCGTGCTCCTGTCGACGGCCCTTGCGGCTGCGGTGGTGCCGGTCGTGACGGAGGGGTTGGTCGGGATCGAGAGGTCACTGGTGCTACCCGTCTGAGGGACGGACGGTGTGTGGAGTGAACTCGACCGGCGTCTCGAACGCAGCCCTGCGGGCCGCGCGGCGCAGGGTGCGCAGGACGACGCTGCCGGTGAGACCGACGAGGACGATGTTGGTGATGGCGCGGCCGATGTCCCAGCCGAGGGAGGTCGCGAACGAGTACACGAGGAAGCGGTGGAGGTTGTCGAGGACCGGCGCTCCGGCGACGAAGGACAGCTCGCTCTCGACGCCGGTGGTGAACGGCCAGAACATGAGGTTGAGGGCGACGCCATAGAGCAGCCCCGACAGCGCCCCGTAGGCCGCGAGCAGCGCGATCTCGGCCCTGCCCTTCAGGGGCGGGAGCAGGCCGGCGCCCAGGCCGACCCAGGCGGCGCCCAGCATCTGGAAGGGCAGCCACGGTCCCACGCCTCCGGTGATGAGCGAGGAGGCGAAGAGCGTCGTCGCGCCGAGGACGAAGCCGAAGCCGGCACCGAAGACACGCCCGCCCAGGATGAGCAGGAAGAAGACGGTCTCGAGCCCCGCCGTCCCGGCGCCCACCGGTCGCAGCGCGGCGCCGACCGCGGAGAGGACGCCGAGCATGGCGATCGCCTTGACGTCGAGGCCCCCCTCGGAGATCTCGGCCAGCACCACGGCGAGCAGCAGGGGCATGATCAGCGAGAAGAGCAGGGGTGCGTCGGTCGAGTGGCCGAGGGCCGTCCCGGGATCGACGATGAGCGGCCAGCCGAAGGCGACCACACCGGCAAGGCTCACGGCCACGATCGCGAGGACCGAGCGGGGTCGTAGGCGGATCGCCCGGGTGCGACCTCCGCGCACCGTAGGAGCAGTGAGCACCGTCATGAGCCGCCCTCCACGGCATACCGGACGTCGTCGACGGTGAGCCACGGCTGGGGTGCGGTGATCTTGGCGACCTGGGGCGCGAACGCGGGGCTGGAGACGACGACGCGGGCGGTCGGGCCGTCGGCGACGAGCTCGCCGGCCGCCATGACGACGACGCGGTCGGCCGTCTCGGCGACGAACTCGACGTCGTGGGTCGACACGACGACGCAGCGCCCGCGCGCGGTCAGGTCGTGAAGCGCCCGGCGGAGAGCGGCCTTGCCGCTGTAGTCGAGGCCGCGAGTGGGCTCGTCGAGCAGGAGGACCGGTGGGTCGGCGGTGAGCTGGACGGCAAGGACGACGGCGAGCCGCTGTCCTTCGGACAGGTCTCGCGGGTGACGGTCGTCCGGTATGCCGGGTGCCAGGTCGTCGAGCAGGCTGCGGCAGGTGCCGAGTGGGCGATCGCTCTCGCGGTCGGCCTGGTGGCACTCGGCACCGACCGTGTCGAGGTAGAGGAGGTCGGACGCGGACTGGGGCACGAGGCCGACATGGCGGCGGCGCTGCGCGGCGTCGAGCCGGTGCACGTCGACCTCTGGCCGGCCCGAGCCCGAGACGTGGACGCTGCCCGAGCGCAACGGCCCCGAACCTTGCAGGCCCCAGAGGAGTGAGGACTTGCCCGCGCCGTTGCGTCCCATGAGCGCCGTGATCTCACCGCCGCGGAGCGAGAGGTCGACACCCACGACGGCGAGGACGGCGTCGTGCTGGATGACGACGTCCTTGGCGGCGACCAGGACGGGGCCGTCACCGGGTGTCTCGGTCCGAGGCGCGACAGGGAGGGTCCGCCATGCCACGGCGTGTCGGCGGGCGTCGCGCACGGCCAGGGGCAGGGGTGACCAGCCCGCCCAACGCCCGAGCTCGACGACCGGCGGTGCCACATCGGCGTTGATCATCACGTCCGCCGGGTCGCCCTGCGAGACCACGCCGTCGACGCCGACATGGATCACCGTGTCCGCGTACTGGAGGACGCGCTCGATGCGGTGCTCGGCGACGACGACCGTGACCGCGAGGTCGTGCACGAGGCGGGTGATCGTCGCGAGGACGTCCTCGGCCCCGGTCGGGTCGAGTGCCGAGGTGGGTTCGTCGAGCACGATGACCTTGGGGTGCGCCGTGAGGACCGAGCCGATGGCGACCCGCTGCTGCTGGCCACCCGACAGGTCACGCAGTGCTGCCCCGCGCAGGTCGGCGATCCCGAGGACGTCGAGGGTCTCCTCGACCCGCTTGCGCATGGTCGACGCCGACAGGCCGAGCTGCTCCATGCCGTAGGCGAGCTCCTCCTCGACCGTGTCCGTGACGAAACCGGCGAGCGGGTCCTGTCCGACGACGCCGACGAGGTCGGCGAGGTCTCGTGGGCGGTGCTCCCTGGTGTCGCGACCGTGGACACGGACGTGCCCGGCGAGCGTCCCGCCCGTGAAGTGCGGGACGTGGCCGGTCATCGTGCCGAGCAGGGTGGACTTGCCTGATCCGGTGCGACCGATGACGAGGACCAGCTCGCCCTCGTCGATGCGTAGCGAGACGTCCCGCAGCGTTGGCTTGGTGGCACCGTCGAAGGTCACCGAGACGCGGTCGAGCTCGATCACGACGTCCCCTTCCGCGTCTCTGTCAACGAGGCACGAAGTCGATCCGGGCTCCGTGTCGCGGGGGCGGGCGGCTCAGGCGTGAGGAAGGCGGGGAGCCCGGCGACGAGAAGGCCGGCCACCGCCACGAGGGGCAGGGCCGGCACGGCAAGGGGGCCGAGCGGCATACCCAGGGACGCGGCATCGCCGCGCGCCACGACGTGCACGGCAACGGCAGCGACCAGACCGGCGGCCACCGTCAGCCACTCCGGCCACTGCCAGGGGTCGGGCCGGTAGGTCGAGCGCGCGTTGCTGCGACCGCCGAGCCAGATGCCGGTGAGGGACAGCCCGACTCCCACCGCGAGGACGGGGGCGCCCAGCCACTCCGGCGTCGTCGCATCGAGGATCCCGTAGATCCCGACGGCGCTCGCGAGGAGGCCACCGAGGGTGCAGACGGCGGTGAGGAGGCGCTGGGCCGGGGCGACCTCACGACGACGCCCGTAGCCGCGCGAGTCCATCGCGGACGCGAGCATGAGCGAGCGGTCGAGGGTGTCCTCGAGGACGGGGAGGGCAATGCGGGGGAGGGCACGGATCCCGCGGGCCGTGTCACCACGCAGGGCGCGAGCCCGCATGACGCGCTGGACGCTCTCGGCCAGCTGGGGTGCGACCGTGATCGTCACGACCACCGCCGACCCGATCTCGCTCAGCGCACCGGGCAGGCTGCGCAGCAGGCGCTTGGGGTTCGCCAGGGCGTTGGCGGCACCGATGCACGCGATCATCACGGCGAGTCGCAACCCGTCGGTCATGGCGCCGAGCAGCCCTTCGAGGCGGACGTCGCCGAGGATGTTGATCCCCGCAGCCCAGCCCGGAAGGGTCACCTCGGGCAGGGGGAGCACGACGGTCTCGCCGACCTTGAGCCCCACGAGGACGTGGAGGAGCGTGCGCACCGCGACGATGAAGACTCCGAGCCAGAGATAGAGGCGGAACGACCTCGCCCACGGGGAGCTGCCCCGTCGTGACGTGACCACGAGCGCCGCGACCCCCAGGGCGGTGAGGAGGAGGAAGGGGTTCGTCACGGTGCTCACGGCGACGGCGAGCCCGATGGCCCACCCCCACCACGCGGCGGGGTGCACCGCGCGAGGCAGGAGCGGGCTCATCGGCTCGTCATCAGGGCAGCGTCACGGCGTCAGCGTGGCCTCTGGGGCAGCACCATCGCGTCGTCGCTTCAGGGCGACGGCACCGATGGCGGTTGCCAGGGCGAGGAGCAGGACGCCTCCGCCGACGAGTCGGCCGGAGCCCCCGGAGCCTCCTGAGCCGGTGCCGGCTGCCTTCTGGGCGATCACGTCGTCAGAGGTGACGGACGAGGTGGGCGCGGGTGAGCTGCTGGCCGTGGAGGAGCTGGGTGACGACGTCGAGGGTGATGCGCCGGTCGAAGGCGATGCTGGCGAACTGGGGGGCACCGAGGTGGACCCGGACGGTGGCGTCGTCGGGCCGGACGGGCGCGTGGTGGAGCCGGACGTCGAGCCGCGTGAGGGCACGGTGCTGGTGCCGGGTGCCGCAGTCGTCGTGCGCGGTGCGGAGGTCGTCGTGCGTGGTGCCGCGGTCGTGGCCCTGGGGGCGGCCGTCGTGGGTCGGGGTGCGGCTGTCGTCGGCCTCGGCCTGGCCGTGGCCGGCTTCGGTGCGGGCGCCGGTGCGGCCGGTCTCACCGAGGGGGGTTGGTTGCTGCCGGAGCCGAGGCGGAAGGCGACCGAGCTGCCGGGTCTGGGGTCGTAGCCGCCGGCGCCGACATTGGCGAAGTTCCACGACCCTCCGGCGCTGGCGTGCCAGAACGCCCAGAAGGAGTTGGTGGGTGGCGGCGCAGCACAGGCGTTCGTGGGGAGCCCGTCGATGCGGCAGATCAGCCCGGTGCGGTCGGCTTCGAGGTTGTGACCCACCTGCCGAAAGGCCGCCAAGGCTGATGACGGGTCACCGCTGGCGCATCGCGTCGACGCGCCATTGGCTGACTGGACGACGACGGTGACGCCGCTCGTGCCCGAGCACGCCGCGGCCTGGGCCGGAGCAGCTGCTCCGACGACCAGGGCCGCCGCGATGGTCGTACTCCCGGTGAGGGCGAGGAGTCGGACGGTGAGGTTGCTCGGACTCACTGGTGAGCACCTCGGCGGCGTGAGACGAGGATCGTCGCAGCGCCGGCGAGGAGGAGGAGCACCGCGATCAGCAGCGGCATCCGGGGCGAGGCGCCGGTGTAGGCCAGACCCTGCCCCGGCACGTCCACCGCCGGACCGCCGGCCTCCGGAGAGATCGGGTCGCCCGTGGCGGGACCGCCCGCCGTGGGTCCACCGGTGGTCGGACCACTGGTGGGTGGGCCGGTCACGGTCGGAGTCGTCGAGACGGACGGGGTCGGTGTCGCCGTGGAGGAGGTGGTGGGTGCGGCGCACGGCGTTGCTGTCGTGCCGGCGGCCATGCCGTCGTTCTCGACGGTGACGAGCGATCCCCCGACGAGACCGAGGACGGCCTGCGGCGTCGCTCGGATCGCCTTCTCGAGGTTGGCGGTGGTCGCTGCGCGGTCAGCGCTGGTGAACGTGATGCCACCGCGGTACGTGCTGGGCACCTCGCACTTCCACTGCAGGCTCATGATGAAGCTTGCGGCCTTGAGGTAGGGCACCTCGCGACCTCCGAGGGCGAACGCCTGGGCGGCAACGCCGGTGGTGTTGGCGTTGGCACCCTCACCGCTGGCGTTCGTCAGCGCTCCGTCGGCGCGCTGGCGTGACTCGAGGTAGGTCAGGGCGGCCGTGGCGTGGGTGGTGTCGCCGGCGGCGAGGAAGGCCTGCGCCGCGAACGCGGTGGCGTCCGGGTCGCTGACGCAGGCGGTCTCGTCGAGGCTGCCCCGGACACCGCCGTCGGGGCACTGCTGCTCGGCCAGGAAGGCAAGGCTGGAGTCCGGGATGGCGACGCCTGCCCGGTGGAGACCGATCATCGGGAGCGCCTGGTTGATCGTCACGCCGTAGTCGTTGTCCGCACTGCCGAAGCGACCTTCCGCCGTGACGAGGTCCTGGAGCGTGGCGACGAGGTCGAGGCCACCGAAGGCGCGGGGGTCGCGATCCTGGACGGCGGCAAGCACCAGCGCCTTGCCCGCCCCACCGACACTGGCCGGCGCGCCGGGAGCGTAGCTGACGTAGGAGCCGACGTTCCGCTCCACCCAGGCCGTTGCGGCAGTGGCGGCGGTGCCGCCCGTGCCGGTGGCGTCGAGCGCGAGGATGGCGTCGATCGTGTTGCCGGTGTCGGCATAGAGGTCCCCACCGGTGTCGGGGAAGTTCAGGTGGTCACCCGTGGCCTTCAGCTGCGTGGCCAGGAAGTGCGCGGCGTAGCGACCCTGCTGCTGCTCGAGGTTGCCCACCGGGACGAGAGTGAATGTCGGTTCCGCGGCGGCCTTGGGCGCGGCCGGGGCTGCGGGCGTGGAGCCAGAGGGGGTCGTGGTCTGCGGAGCCGGGGTGCTCGTGGCCGTCCCGCTGGGAGACGGGCTCGTCGAGGGGGAGGACGTCGGAGACCCGGACTCGGTGGCGCTCACCGAGGGGCTCGGGGTGCCGGTCGTGCTCGCGAAGGTCGTGGGGCTGGGAGTCGGGGTGGTGTCGGCAACCGCGACGGACGGCATACCCAGCGTGAGGGCGGCGAGCGCCAGGGGCGCGACTCGCAGGCGGAGGGAAGGACGGTGCATGTCTGGGACAGCCTTTGCAGGAGCGGTTCGTGACGAATGCCCGAAACCGGCCCAAAAGGCTGTCCGGGCTCCGTCCCGTGACCTCGACGGGTGATGTGGAGCCGCTCGCGCCTACGAGGAGGTCCGGCTCGCCACCCTCACGGGAGGCCTACGGTTGCGGGTCAGCGCCGGACTCGGACCGGCTTTCCCCCGCGGACGCGGTTGGTGTCACCGAAGGATCGGCAACGCTGGCGAGTCTAGCGCGCTCCGGAGTGCCCCCCAACTGCCGTTAGACTGGGCTCACAGGCGTTCGAGCCGTCATCAGCGGCGAGCCTCCGGAAGAACGGCGTCCCACGGGGCGCTCACTAGAACCGGACGACCGGGTCACGTGACGACCTACGGCAAGAGCGGTTGTATGCCGCGGACTCGAGAGAGTGCGCGGGTGCGGCAAGCGGGGTGGTACCGCGGTGCCACCGGGATCGGTCCCGGTGACGTCGTCCTCGGTCAGCAGGAACGACCAGCAGAGGACGAGACGACGATGACCTACCCCAAGGTCCCTTCCAGCCACCCCCGCGCTGCCCTCGGTGTGCCCTCGGTGGGAGTGCCATCGAGCCCGCGCTTCCCGCAGATCGAGGAGGCCGTCCTCGCCTACTGGGACGCCGACGGCACCTTCCAGGCGTCGATCGACCAGCGCGACGCCGGCGAGAACGGCGACAACGAGTTCGTCTTCTACGACGGCCCTCCCTTCGCCAACGGTCTTCCGCACTACGGCCACCTGCTCACCGGCTACGTCAAGGACCTCGTGCCGCGCTTCCAGACGATGCGCGGTCGTCGGGTCGAGCGCCGCTTCGGCTGGGACACCCACGGCCTGCCCGCCGAGCTCGAGGCGATGAGCCAGCTCGGCATCAAGACCAAGGACGAGATCCTCGAGCTCGGCATCGAGAAGTTCAACGACGCCTGCCGTTCCTCGGTCCTGAAGTACACCGACGAGTGGCGCGACTACGTGACCCGGCAGGCGCGCTGGGTCGACTTCGACAACGACTACAAGACGCTCAACGCGCCCTACATGGAGTCGGTCATGTGGGCGTTCAAGTCGCTCTACGACAAGGGTTTGGTCTACGAGGGCTTCCGCGTCCTGCCCTACTGCTGGAACGACCAGACGCCGCTGTCCAACCACGAGCTCCGCATGGACGACGAGGTCTACCAGCAGCGCCAGGACCCGGCCGTCACCGTCGGGCTGCGCCTCGAGACCGGCGAGCTCGCACTCATCTGGACGACGACGCCGTGGACGCTGCCGAGCAACCTCGCGATCATGGTCGGCCCCGACATCGACTACGTCGTCGTGTCGTCCGATGTCACCGGCACGACCGAGCGCTACGTCATCGCGGAAGCCCGGCTCGCGGCCTACGCCAAGGACCTGGGCCTCGACGCCGGCGCGCTCGAGGACGCCGTGGTGGAGCGCCTCACGGGCGCGGACCTGCTCGGTCGCAGCTACACCCCGCCGTTCTCCTACTACGCCGGTCACGAGAACGCCTTCCGGGTCGTCGAGGCGGACTTCGTCACGACCACCGACGGCACCGGGCTCGTGCACAGCGCCGGCGCGTTCGGTGAAGAGGACAAGATCGTCACCGACCGCGAGGGCATCGAGCCGGTCATGCCTGTGGGCGCCGACGGTGCCTTCACCTTCCCCGTGACCGAGTACGAAGGTCTGCTCGTCTTCGACGCCAACGCGCCGATCATCGAGCACCTCAAGGCGGCGACGCGTGGTTCGGTCGAGGCCGGTTCGGTGACGGCTGGCACGGTGCTGCTGCGCCGCGAGACCTACGACCACTCGTACCCGCACTGCTGGCGCTGCCGGCAGCCCCTCATCTACAAGGGTGTGTCGTCCTGGTTCGTCGAGGTGACGAAGTTCAAGGACCGCATGGTCGAGCTCAACCAGCAGATCGAGTGGGTTCCCGAGCACGTCAAGGACGGCCAGTTCGGCCGCTGGCTCGAGAACGCCCGTGACTGGTCGATCACGCGAAACCGCTTCTGGGGCAGCCCTGTTCCCGTCTGGCAGTCCGATGACCCGGCCCACCCGCGCATCGACGTCTACGGCTCCTTCGAGGAGATCGAGCGCGACTTCGGACGCCTGCCGCTGAACGCGCAGGGCGAGCCGGACCTGCACCGCCCGTTCGTCGACTCGCTCACCCGGCCCAACCCCGACGACCCCACCGGGAAGTCGACGATGCGGCGCGTGGAGGACGTCCTCGACGTCTGGTTCGACTCCGGCTCGATGAGCTATGCCCAGGTCCACTACCCCTTCGAGAACGCCGAGTGGTTCGAGCACCACTTCCCGGCCGACTTCATCGTCGAGTACATCGGGCAGACCCGCGGCTGGTTCTACATGCTGCACATCCTGTCGACGGCGCTGTTCGACCGGCCGGCGTTCAGCTCGGTGATCTCGCACGGCATCGTCCTGGGCTCCGACGGCCAGAAGATGAGCAAGTCGCTGAGGAACTACCCCGACGTGCGCGAGGTCTTCGACCGCGACGGCGCCGACGCGATGCGCTGGTTCCTCATGGCGTCGCCGATCCTGCGTGGCGGCAACCTCATCGTCACCGAGGAGGCCATCCGCGAAGGGGTGCGCCAGGTCCAGATCCCGCTGTGGAACAGCTGGTACTTCTTCTCCCTCTATGCCAACGCGTACGGCAGTGGAGGGGAGAGCTCTGGCAACGGTGCCGACGGACAGGGCGGGTATGCCGCGTCGTCGTCGACCGCGTCCACCGCACCGTTGGACCGTTATCTCCTGGCCAAGCTGCGGCAGCTGGTCGAGACGACGACGGCCCAGCTCGACGGCCTCGACGTCGCGGGGGCGTGCGACTCGGTGCGCGGGTTCGTTGACGTGCTCACCAACTGGTACATCCGCAGGTCGCGAGAGCGCTTCTGGGACACGGCTTCTGGTGACGGCTCTGATGGTTCGGACGCTGACACGCGCGCCGCGTTCGACACGCTCTACACGACGCTGGAGGTCCTGACCCGGATCACGGCGCCGTTGCTGCCGCTGGTCTCCGAGGAGATCTGGCGCGGGCTGACGGGGGAGCGGTCGGTGCACCTCACCGACTGGCCGTCGCCGGAGGAGCTGCCCGCCGACGACTCCCTCGTGGCCGGCATGGACCAGGCGCGCGTCATCTGCTCCGTCGCGTCGTCGCTGCGCAAGTCCGAGAAGCTGCGCGTGCGCCTGCCGCTGCGCGACCTCACCGTCGTCGTGCCCGGCGCGGCTGCCCTGCAGGACTTCGCGGGCATCATCGCCGACGAGGTCAACGTCCGCCAGGTCTCGCTGCTCGACCTTGACGCGGCCGGCGACAGCGACTTCGGGGTGACGCAGAAGCTCACCGTCAACGCCCGAGCCGCAGGTCCGCGACTGGGGCGTGAGGTGCAGACCGCGATCAAGGGCTCGAAGTCGGGTGACTGGTCGGTCGGTGAGGACGGCACCGTCACCAGCGGCGGGCTCGAGCTCCTCGAGGGTGAGTACTCGCTCGAGACCGTCGTCGAGGGCGGTGGCGAGTCGTCGCGGGCGACGGCGGTCCTGCCCGGTGGTGGCTTCGTCGTCCTCGACACCGAGGTCACGCCCGAGCTGGCGGCCGAGGGTCTGGCGCGCGACGTCATCCGCGCCGTCCAGCAGGCCCGACGAGAGGCCGGCCTGGACGTGAGCGACCGCATCTCCCTGACGGTGACGGGCTCCCAGGTCGTGTGGGAGGCGACGGTGGCGCACCAGGCGCTCATCGTCGACGAGACCCTCGCGACCCAGTTCGGCTCGGCCCCCCAGCTCGACGCGATCCCGGCCGGCAACGGCGCGACCGAGGCCACTGTGGGTGACGGTGAAACAGTCCGCATCCTCGTCACGAAGCTCCACTGACCGGCACACCCGCCTTTCGGAGGGGCAGCTGCCGGAGGCTGGCTACTCTGGGCCGGTGCCCGAGCCCACGCGTCGAGTCCCCGGTGACGTGCTCGTGCACCTGCGCCGAGCCCGCGACCACATCGACCGCGGGTTCGCGCAGGAGCTCGACCTCGACGAGCTCGCCACCATCGCCCGGTTGAGCAAGTTCCACTTCCTGCGGTCGTTCGCGAAGGTCTACGGACTCACCCCGCTCGCCTACCTCGGGGAGCGGCGCGTCGAACGCGCGCAGGACCTCCTGCGGACGACGAACCTCACCGTGACGGAGGTCTGCCACGCCGTCGGCTACTCGAGCCTCGGCTCCTTCAGCAGTCGGTTCCGCGAGATCGTCGGTGAGACTCCCAGTGCCTTCCAGGCGAGGTATGCCGTGAGCGGCGCCCCACGCATTCCTGGCTGTTGGGTCTTCATGACCGGTCTCGTCGAGAGGCGCGGCGACTCGGGAACCGAAGAGGGCGGCATACCGAGCAATTCGGGAGAAGCGGGGCGCTGACCCGGCGGCATACCGTCGAGCCCATGATCACCAACGTGTCCCTCGTGTCCGTCTGGGTGAAGGATCTCGACGAGTCCCTCGCCTTCTACACCGACGTCCTCGGCTTCGCCGCCGGCGACGACATCGTCCTCGGGGAGGACTTCCGCTGGGTGACCGTCACCCATCCTGACCAACCCGAGCTCTCGCTCCACCTCACGACCCCGAGCAAGCCTCTCTCGGACGACCTCATCTCGGCGATGCAGCGGGCGCAGGCCGAGGGCGGCCTCCCCGGGGTGGGCCTCCATGTCGACGACTGCCGCAAGACGGTCGAGGAGCTCAAGGCCAAGGGGGTCGAGTTCCTCCAGCAGCCCGAGGACCGTCCCTATGGCGTCGAGGCGCTCATGCGTGACAACTCCGGCAACTGGATGGTGCTCGTCGAGCCGCGTGAGTACACCCCCGAGGACTTCGACGGCGCCTCCTTCGACTGAGCCCGTCGGCAGCGTCCGGGAGCCGGCGTCCGGGCTGAGAGAATGGGTTCCATGGCACCGGCTCCCGACTCTTCCCAGCGCGAAGCAGCGCGCACCCTCGAGATCATGCAGCGGTTGCGTGAGGTCGAGGAGTCGATCCTCGCCCGCGCGCCCGAGCACGACCTCGAGCCTTCGCTCGACCGCATCCAGGCCGTCATGGAGCTGGCCGGTGACCCACAGCGCACCTATCCGGTCATCCACCTCACGGGGACCAACGGCAAGACGACGACCGCTCGGGTGGTCGAGTCGATCCTGCGCGAGATGGGGCTGACGACAGGCCGGTTCACCTCGCCGCACATGCACACGATGCTCGAGCGGATCGCCATCGGCGGGCGCCCGATCGAGGCCGAGAAGTTCCTGCGCGCCTACGCCGAGGTCCTTCCGCTCATCGAGCTCGTCGACGCGAGGTCGGCGGAGGACGACGAGCCGCGGATGACCTACTTCGAGGTCCTCGTGGCTGTCGCCTACGCGGCGTTCGCCGACGCCCCCGTCGACGTCGCGATCATTGAGGTCGGCATGGGCGGGAGCTGGGACGCGACCAACGTCGCTGACGGGGTCGTCTCGGTCATCACGCCCATCGCCCTCGACCACCAGCACTTCCTCGGCAACACCGTGGGGGCGATCGCGCTCGAGAAGGCCGGGATCATCAAGGCCGACGGCATCGTCATCTCGGCGGAGCAGGACGACCCGGCCGTCATGGCGATCCTCGCCGAGCGCGCCGACGAGGTGGGCGCCCAGATCGCGGTGGAGGGACAGCAGTTCGGGCTCGAGGGTGCAGACGTCGCCGTCGGGGGACAGGCGCTCAGCGTGCGTGGGCTGGCGACGACCTATGGCGACCTCTTCCTCCCGTTCCACGGCGCGCACATGGCGCAGAACGCGACCCTCGCGATCGCCGCCGTCGAGGCCTTCATCGGCGGCGGGGAGCAGGAGCTGGACCTTGACGTGCTCAAGGCAGGGCTCGCGGCGGCGACCTCGCCGGGTCGGCTCGAGGTCGTGCGCCGCAGCCCCACCGTCCTCGTCGACGCGGCGCACAACCCGGCCGGTGCCATCGCCCTGCGCGATGGTCTGCAGGAAGCCTTCACCTTCACCAAGCTCGTCGGTGTCGTCGCGATCCTCAAGGACAAGGACGCGTCCCAGATGCTCGAGATCCTCGAGCCGGTCCTCGACGAGGTCATCGTCACGCGCACGACGTCGGCGCGGGCGATGCGCCCCAACGACCTCGGCGAGATCGCCAAGGGCATCTTCGGTGAGGGTCGCGTGACCGTGGTCGACGACCTCCCCGATGCCCTCGACCGCGCGGCCGGCATCGCCGACGAGAGCGGGGTCGGCGGGGGAGTCCTCGCGACGGGTTCGGTCATCACCGCCGCCGAGGTGCGCATGCTCCTCGGCGTCACCGACGCCTGACCCCGGTCAGGCGTGATGGCTGCGCGGTTGGCGCCGTCCGCGCAGATCGTGGTCCCGCGCGCTCTCGTGGCTGCGCGGCTGGTCAGGGTCTGCACCCCTGACGCCGGCCGCAACGGGCACCCGTCCAGTGAACGGGAGCGGGCCGCATACCCTCATGGCATGCACCCGATCACCAAACTGATCGTCCTCGTCGCCGTCGCGGCGCTGGTCTTCTGGCTCGTGACCAAGCTGCGCGAGAGCACCCGCGGCGACAAGATCAGCTTCCGGCCGGTCGAGGACCTGCCGGCCGAGGTGCAGCAGTCCATCGACCTCGCCCTCGCCAAGGGCAAGAAGGTCACCGCGATCAAGCTCTACCGCCAGGCGACCAAGGCGCCGCTCGAGGCCGCCAAGGCCGCGATCGACGTGCGGGAGTGGAAACGCGGATGACCCGCCTCCCGTTACTGGGGCGGACGGGCACGTTCACCTGGCGGATGCTGGCCACGGTGCTCGGAAGCCAGGCGCTCGTCATCCTGCTCGGCGCCCTGCTCGCCCGCAGCACCGCCATCGCCGACGGAGCCGACAACGCCAGGACCCTGCTGTGGGTGGGTTGCGGGCTCGCGCTCCTCGCGTTCGTCGCGGCCGGGCTGCTCCGCGGTCCGCTCGGGCTGCCGCTCGGCTGGCTCGTCCAGCTGCTCACTTGGCTCAGTGCGATCGTCGTCCCCGCGATGATCGGGGTCGGTCTGATCTTCACCGGGCTCTGGGTCCTCTGCCTCGTCAAGGGCCAGCAGGTCGACGCGATGATGGCGGCCCGCGAGCAGGACGCCGAGACCGGTCGCTAGGGTGGCCGCGTGACCACCGAACGCTCGCTCGTCCTCGTCAAGCCTGACGGCTACGCCCGCGGTCTCTCCGGGGAGGTGCTGCGGCGCATCGAGGCCAAGGGATACACCCTGGTGGCCCTCGCCGTGACGTCCCCGACCCGCGAGATGCTCGCCGCGCACTACGCCGAGCACGAGGGCAAGCCCTTCTACGAGCCGCTCCTCGAGTTCATGTCGTCCGGCCCGGTGACCGCCGCGGTGATCGAGGGACAGGGCTGCATCCCCGGCTTCCGCTCCCTCGCCGGTGCGACGAACCCGACCGACGCCGCGCCCGGCAGCATCCGCGGTGACCTCGGTCGCGACTGGGGCGAGAAGGTGCAGAAGAACATCGTCCACGGTTCTGACTCCGCCGAGTCGGCCGCGCGCGAGATCGGGATCTGGTTCCCCCAGCTCTGAGCGATCTGCACCCTCGCGCCGGCCTCGCCACAAAGATGGCCCGCTCTCACCGGGCAGAACGGCCGGTAGCGCTCTAGGTTGAGGCTCGCGGCCCATCAGGCCGCGTCCCTTGATCGAAGGAGTGGGCATGAGGATCAGTCGAGTCGGGCCGGGGGTGGTGGGCGTCGTCGCGCTGGCCACCATCGGCCTCGTGGGTACGGGAGTCGCCACCGCGGCGCCGCGCCCCAACGCGCAGGACGACAAGGTGCAGATCGTCACCGTGCATGCGTCCACGCAGAAGGAGCGCTCGGCGGTCGACGCCCTGGGCCTCGACACCACGGAGCACGCCGACACCACCGGCGTCGACGTCGTTCTGCACGGAGCGGCCGACGTGGCCAAGCTGCGGGCGTCTGGCAAGAAGTGGACGGTGAAGGTTGCCGACCTGGCGGCCGTGGAGCGGGCCAACAAGGCCAAGGACAAGGCGTACGCCGCGAGCGTGGCCGAGTCCGAGCTCCCCAGTGGGCGCACGGGCTACCGCCACCTGGCCGACTACAACTCCGAGATGGCGGCCCTGGCCGCGAAGTACCCGACGAAGGTCAAGCCCCTCACCCTGGCGAACCCGTCCGTGCTGGGCAAGCCGATCCAGGGCATCGAGATCACCGACAACGCGTCCAACACCAAGGACGGCAAGCCGGTCTTCCTCCTCATGGGTGCCCACCACGCCCGCGAGTGGCCGTCGTCCGAGCACTCGCTGGAGTTCGCCTACGACCTCCTCGAGGGCGGGGACGCGCGCAACGCCGGCCTGCTCAAGAGCATGCGCACCATCGTCGTCCCCGTGGTCAACGTCGACGGGTTCGAGATCTCGCGCAAGGCCGCCCCACTGGGTGACTTCAGCAGGTTCGACTACGAGATGAAGCGCAAGAACTGCGCCATCAGCATCCAGACGCCAGCGGCGTCCCGGACCGGCACCTGCGACAACAACCTCGCGGGTCGTGAGCGCGGCACCGACCCGAACCGCAACTACCCCGGCTTCTGGGGTGGCCCCGGCGCCTCGACCAACTGGCGGAGCGACACCTTCCGCGGTGACGCCCCCGGCGGCGAGCCCGAGGTCGACGCGGTCCGCAAGCTGGTCAGCTCCCGCCAGGTGACCAACCTCATCACCAACCACACCTTCAGCAACCTCATCCTGCGCCCGCCGTCGCTGGCCTCGACCGGGTTCACCCCCGACGAGCTCAAGTACCGCGCGCTCGGCGCGGACATGGCGCAGCACAACGACTACGCCAACATCCCGTCGTTCGGTCTCTACGACACGTCGGGCTCGACCGAGGACTGGAGCTACTGGAACACCGGCGGCCTCGGCTTCACGTTCGAGATCGGCACGGAGGGCTTCCACCCGCCGTACGAGACCGGAGTCGTCGCGGAGTACGCCGGACTCGCCCCCGCAGCCGGGGCAGGCAAGGGTGGCAACCGTGAGGCGTACTACAAGATGGCGGCAGCCACGGTCGACAAGTCCCTGCACTCGACGATCACCGGCAAGGCGCCGGCCAACACCGACCTCACGATCCGCAAGACCTACCAGGGCATGACCTCCCCGGTCATCCAGGCGGATGGCTCCGTGGGAGCACCGATCCCCTTCACCGACGTCCTCACCTCGTCGCTCCAGGGCAAGGGTGGGTCGTTCTCGTGGGCGGTCAACCCGTCGACCCGACCGATCGTCGCCGGTCGCTACGGTCGTGACGCGGTCGCTCCGCAGCAGCCGAGCGCACCGATCCCCAACCCGGCCGGCCTGCCGCCGGTCGGTGGCTCGGAGTTCTCGAACGTCACGATCCAGGGCCTGCCGACCTACGACAACGGCAAGGTGCTCTTCACCTTCGGTTGGCAGGGTCCGAACCCGGATCCCAACGTCGACTGGGACTTCTTCATCTACGACTCGGCCGGCAACCAGGTCGCGTCTGCCGCAACCCTGGCCAACCCGGAGATCGCGGCCGCTCTCGACCCGGTGCCCGGTGGCTACCGCGTCGAGGCCGTGAACTACGGCGGCGGCTCGGCTGCCGACTGGACGGGCACGATGTCCTTCCAGGCGCCGGACCCGGCCATCGTCACCGGCGTCAAGGAGACGTGGAACCTCACCTGCGAGAACAAGCAGGGCAAGGTCCTCGGCACCCGCAGCATCGTCGTCGACCGCGGCGAGACCGTGGACGTCGGCAACCCCTGCAACCGGGGCAAGAACCCGAAGCAGTGACGCTGAAGAGCTGACAGACAGCGCAAGGTATGCCGTCCGCACCCGTGTGCGGGCGGCATACCTGCGTCTGTTCGCCGTGGTCCTGAGTAGGCTGCGGCAAGAACGACTTCTGGCGTGTGCCCCGTCCACGAGGAGAAGCCTGATGCCGGTGACCCGAGGGTTCTTCCGACGCCGCCCCGATGGCCCTGAGGGCCGGTTGCCTCCCGATCAATACGATGTCGGTGGTGGTTGGCCGGTCCTGACCGCCGAGGCCACACCGGGCATTCGGCTCGAGTCGTGGACCCTTCGCATCGACGGCCTCGTGGACCAGCCGACGACCTGGACGTGGGACACCATCCAGCAGCTCCCGAAGTCCGCGTTCCACGGTGACATCCACTGCGTGACGACCTGGTCGAAGTTCGACGTGAGCTTCGCCGGGGTCAGCGTCGACAGCCTGCTCAGCGCTGCGGAGCCGCAGGAGGAGGCACGGTTCGTGATCGCCCACTCCGAGACCGGCTACACCACCAACCTGCCCCTGGCTGACGTCACCGACGGGCGGGCGTGGGTGGTGTGGGAGTACGACGGCAGACCACTGACACCCGAGCACGGCGGCCCGGTTCGGCTGCTGGTTCCGCACCTGTACTTCTGGAAGTCCGCGAAGTGGATCAGCCGTCTCGAGCTGACGGCGGAGGACCGGCCCGGCTTCTGGGAGCGTAACGGCTACCACGACCGCGGCGACCCGTGGCGCGAACAACGCTACGAAGGCGACCAGTGACGACCGACAGCTCCGTAGCGTCCTCGAGCCCGGGCCCGACGGCCTGGACGACCGGCCGCATCATCACCAAGGACTTCCCCTCGCCGGATCTGGTGCGACTGCGCATGCTCGTCGAGGACCGCCATCGCCACTGGCCCGGACAGCACTACCTCGTCCGGTTACGTGCCCCGGACGACTACACGGCCCAGCGGTCGTACTCCATCGCGTCCGACGACAACGACCCACTCGTCGAGTTCCTCATCGAGCGGCTCCCGAACGGCGAGATCTCCGAGTTCCTGGCGGACGTCGCCGAGGTCGGCGACGTCCTCGAGATGCGCGGCCCGATCGGCCGATGGTTCAGGTGGGACACCAAGACCCCGGCGCTCTGCCTGGTCGGCGGGACCGGCGTCGTCCCCGCGGTCGCCATGACGCGCGCAGCTCGGCACCTCGGCCGCGAAGACCTGCTCCGCGTCGTTGCAGTCGCGCGACGCCCTGAGGAGCTGCCCTACGCCGAGGAGCTCGCGCAGGCGGGCGCCACGATCACCTTCACTCGTCTGGCGACGAGCGAACGTGCGGCAGGCGCCCCGACACGAGCGGAGATCGCGCCGCTCCTCGTGGGCATCCAGATCGCGTACGTCTGCGGCTCCTCGCGGTTCGCCCAGTTCGCCGAAGAGCCCTTGATCGAGTCCGGTCTCGAGCCGGCGGCGATCCGCGTCGAACAGTTCGGCGCCACCGGCTGACCACGACAGCGTGCTGTCCACCTCGACTGATGGAGGAGTCCGTGCCCCGCGCGTGTTGGCGAGGGACCGAGAGGCCCGCCGCGTAGCATCGCGAACGTGGCTGGACTGGACCGATGGGTGCGCGCGAGGGACCTCGCGATCGACCTCGGGACGGCCAACACGGTGATCTACGAGCGGGGCCGTGGGGTCGTCCTCGACGAGCCGTCGGTCGTCGCGGTGCGCAGCGGCACCTCCCAGCTCCTCGCCGCCGGCCACCGCGCCAAGGAGATGCTCGGCCGCACGCCCGACTCGGTCAGTGCCGTCCGTCCCCTTCGCGACGGGGTCATCTCCGACGCCGACGTCACGGAGCGGATGCTGCGCTACTTCGTCGACCAGGTGGCGCCCTCGCGCCTGTTCCGGCCGCGGATGGTCGTGTGCGTGCCGAGCGACATCACCAGCGTCGAGCGCCGGGCGCTCGAGGACTCCACACTGCGCTCCGGTGCGCGACGCGTCCACGTCATCGAGGAGCCCATGGCGGCGGCCATCGGAGCCGGACTGCCCATCGAGGAGACGATGGCCTCGATGGTCGTGGACCTCGGCGGCGGGACCACCAACGTCGCCGTCATCAGCCTCGGCGGCATCGTCACGTCGCGCTCGATCCGCACCGGCGGCGACGAGGTCGACGAGGCGATCATCGCCCACGTGAAGTCCGAGTACTCCCTGCTCCTCGGTGAGCGCAGCGCCGAGCAGATCAAGGTCGCGGTCGGGTCGGCGTTCCCGATGCGCCAGGAGCTCAGTGAGCGGGTGCGCGGTCGCGACCTCGTGACCGGCCTGCCCAAGACCGTGTCGATCTCGTCGGTCGAGGTCCGTCGCGCCATCGAGGCACCGGTCCTGCAGATGGTCGAGCTGGCCCGGGCCGTCCTCGACGTCTGCCCGCCCGAGCTCGCCGGCGACATCCTCGAGCGCGGCATCACCCTCACCGGCGGTGGGGCCCTGTTGCGCGGGCTCGCCGAACGGATGCACCACGAGCTGGGCGTCCCCGTCACCGTGGCCGACGACCCGCTGCGGGCCGTCGCCAGGGGTGCCGGCAAGTGCGTCGAGGAGTTCGACACCCTCCACCGCGTCCTCGTCGACAACCGACGGCCGTGAGGGGAGACGCGGCCGACCGCCGACGGCGTCGCCTCGTCGCGCTCGCGGTGCTCGTCACCCTGGCCCTCGTGGTCGTGGACCTCGTGGGAGGCCCCGGCACAGGGCTGCTCCGGCGCGGAGCCGCGACCGTCCTCGGTCCGCTCGAGCGGGTTCTCGCCCCGGCAGGTCGCCCCGGCGAGGACGAGCTCCGTCGCGAGAACGACCGGTTGGCGAGCGAGCTGCGTGAGGCCCGGCTGGCGCGGGAGGGTGGGGCCTCGCTCACGACCCTGCTCGCCTCCGCCTCGACCGCGGGGGCGCGGGTGGTGCCGGCCCGAGTCGTCGGAGTCGGCGCACCCGGACCGCAGGGCATCGTCCGCATCACCATCGACGTCGGCAGCCGCGACGGGGTCAGCGCCGACCGCACCGTCGTCTCGGGCGACGGGCTCGTCGGACGCGTGGAGGCCGTGGCCCCATGGACGTCCGACGTCCTCGTCGTCGGCGGGCCGGACGTCACCGTCGGTGCCACGGTCGGGACGTCGGGTGCCCTGGCGACCGTCGGTGGGTCGGCTGCCCCGGCAGCCGAGCGCGCCCCGGGCGAGCTCGGCCTCACGCTCGTCCAGAGCGGCACGCTCCGTGTCGGAGACCAGGTGCGCACCCTGGGAAGCGTCGGAGGCCGCCCGTTCGTCGCTGGTGTCCTCGTCGGGACGGTGAGCGAGGTCGAGCCCCGTCGCGGACGCCTCGCACCGACGGGCACCGTGCGACCTGCCGTGGACGTGGGTCGGCTGTCGGTCGTCGGTGTCCTCCTCACCGGGCCTCGGACCACCCCACGACCGAACGTCACCGGGGGAGCGTCATGACCGTGCCGGGCGCGGTCCTGCGTGGCGCCCTCCTGCTCGTCGGGGCCGTCCTCGTGGTGACGCTGGGCGCCCGTCACCTCGCTCCGCTGCCCGACCTCGTCCTCGTGGTCGTCGCGTCGGCGGCGCTACGCGCCGGACCACGTGCCGGCCTCCTCACCGGCCTGGCCGGCGGATGGCTCCTCGACCTGCTCCCGCCCGGTTCGGCGGTGCTCGGCACCCAGGCCCTTCTGTATGCCGTGTGCGGCTTCGCCGTCGGGCTCGCCCGTCGCCCCGGTCGGGTGTCGCTCGTCTGGGTCGTCGCCGTGATCGCGGTCGCCGGCTGCGGACTGGAAGCGGTGCGGGCCCTGCTCGCCCTGGCGCAGGGTGTCCCGGTCGATGTCGGCTCCTCGCTGGGTCGCGTGCTGGCCACCGCGACCGTCGGACTCCTGCTGGTACCCCTGTTCAACGTCGTCGAGCGGCACGCAGAGCACCGGAGGTTCGCGTGACCGACATCGGCATCCGACCCAGGGACGGGTCGGCGCACCAGGGCCGGTTCCTGGCCGCCGGCGCGGTGGTCGCGCTGCTCTTCGTCGCGCTCTTCGGTCGGCTGGGCCAGGTGCAGCTCACCGAGCACTCCGACTACACCGCCGCAGCTGCAGCTCTCAACACGCGCGAGATCATCGTCCCCGCGGTGCGTGGTCGCATCCTCGACCGCACCGGGAAACCGTTGGCGGACAACACGTCCGTCACCGTGGTGACGCTCGAGCGGCGCGTCGTCGCCGAGAGCGACGACGCGGCTCGTGGCCTGCTCACGCGGGTGGCCCAGACCCTCGGGCGCCCCCTGGACGAGCTCCTGGCCCGCACGCACCTGTGCGGCGAGGAGGGCGCTCCTCCAGCGCCGGCGTGCTGGTCCGGGTCGCCCCAGGTGCCCATCCCGATCGCGAGCGGCGTCGATGCGCAGCGCGCCCTCAGCCTCGTCGAGAGGCCGGACCTCTTCCCCGGAGTGTCCGTCGAAGCGGTGCCGGTGCGGCGCTACCCCGCGCCCCTGGGCGTCAACGCGGCCCACCTGCTCGGCTACCTCGGCCGGGCCACCGACAAGGAGGTCGCGGCGACCGAGGCAGGCGCCGGCGTGATCACCGCGGACGACCTCGTGGGGCGCGCGGGACTCGAGCAGCAGTACGACACGGCCCTGCGCGGCACCCCCGGTCGCACCACCGTGTCCGTCGACCCACGCGGTCTCGTCACGGGTGTCGTGTCGCGGGTCGACCCGGTGCCGGGGCGCGACCTGGTGACGAGCATCGACGCGTCCGTCCAGGCCGCCACCGAGAAGGCGTTGGCTCGTGAGATGGCTGCGGCGCGCACGCGCGGGCAACCTGCCGACTCGGGGGGTGCGGTCGTGCTGGACGTCACGTCCGGGCAGGTGCTGGCCTCGGCGAGCGCCCCGACCTATGACCCCAACGTGTGGACAGGGGGCATCTCGGCCAAGGAGTACGCCGCGCTCACCGCACCCACGGCCGGGACGCCGCTCCTCTCGCGGGTGACCGGGTCGGCGACTGCTCCGGCGTCGACCCTCAAGGCGCTGAGCGTGCCTGCGGCAGTGGCTGCCGGGAGGCCTTTGTCGGGGACCTACGAGTGCGGGTCGAGCTATCGGATCGGCAATCGGGAGTTCAGGAACTTCGAGTCGCGTGCCTATGGCCCGATCAGCTTCCACAGGGCCATCGAGGTCTCCTGCGACACGGTCTTCTATGACGTCGCCTACCGGTCGTGGCTCGCTCTCGGGGGACTCAGGGGGGCAGACGCCAAGGACCCGTTCATCACGACGGTCCGGGACTTCGGGCTCGGCAAGCGGTCGGGCATCGACCTCCCCGACGAGAGCGCGGGCCGTATCCCGGACCGCACCTGGAAGCGTGCCGTCTGGGACGACACCAAGGACGGGACCTGCAGGCGGGCGAAGTCCGGCTACCCCGAGGTGGCGCGCGACGATCCGGCGCGGGCGGCATACCTCAAGGCGTTAGCCGGCGAGAACTGCACCTCGGGTGCCCTGTTCCGGGCCGGTGATGCCGCGAACTTCTCGATCGGCCAGGGCGACGTCGCGACGACGCCCCTGCAGATGGGCGTGGCGTATGCCGCGGTCGCCGGGGGCGGAGTCGTGCGCACCCCGCGTGTGGGCGTGAGGGTCGTCGACCCTGTCTCCGGTGTGGCACAGGCCATTCCGCCGGGACCGGTCCATCGGGCCGCGCTTCCCGAGGCGGTGGCGACCTATGTGCACTCTGCCCTTCGCGCGGTCGTCGTGTCCGGCACCGGTGCGCCGGCGTTCACGGGCATGCCGGCGGACTGGCCTGTCTCGGGCAAGACGGGGACGGCGGAGGTCTTCGGCAAGTCGGACACGTCGTGGTTCGTGTCCTACGCCCCGACGAACAGGCCCCGGTATGCCGTGTCCGTCGCCGTGAGCCAGGGCGGCCACGGCAGCGACACGGCCGCGCCGATCTCACGCTCGATCCACGAGGCCCTGCGGCTGCTGCCCCGCTGAGCGAGTCACCGACCTGTTGCGAGTGGCGGGGGAGCGCGACGGGAGCGGACGGCATACAACTAGTCTTTGTCCCATGGCTGATTTCGATGTTGTCGTCCTTGGTGCCGGTCCCGGCGGATACGTCGCGGCGATCCGCGCCTCGCAGCTGGGTCTCAAGGCCGCTGTCGTGGAGTCCAAGTACTGGGGCGGCGTCTGCCTCAACGTCGGGTGCATCCCGTCCAAGGCGCTGATCAAGAACGCCGAGCTCGCGCACACGCTGCAGCATGACAAGGCGAAGTTCGGCATCGAGGGTGACGCGACGATGTCCTACGGCCCGACGCACAAGCGCTCGCGCCAGGTCTCGTCCGGCATCGTCAAGGGTGTCCACTTCCTCATGAAGAAGAACAAGATCGAGGAGATCGACGGCTGGGGCACGCTCACCAGCCCTACGTCGATGGACATCGCGCTCAACTCGGGTGACAAGCGCACGGTCACCTTCGACAAGCTCATCATCGCGGCTGGCGCCGTGACCCGCATGCTCCCCGGCATGGAGGTCTCCAAGAACGTCGTGACCTACGAGGAGCAGATCCTCGACGAGAACTTGCCCGGCTCGATCGTCATCGCCGGCTCGGGTGCCATCGGCGTCGAGTTCGCCTACGTCATGAAGAACTTCGGCGTCGACGTGACGATCGTGGAGTTCCTCGACCGGATGGTCCCGACCGAGGACGCCGACGTCTCCAAGGAGCTGCTCAAGCACTACAAGAAGCTCGGCGTGAAGGTGATGCTCTCGACCAAGGTCGACGGCGTCGAGGACACCGGCTCCGGGGTCAAGGTCACCGTGGCCCCGGCCGCCGGCGGCGACTCGCAGGTGCTCGAGGCCGACAAGTTCATGTCGGCGATCGGGTTCGCCCCGCGCACCGAGGGCTACGGCCTCGAAGCCATCGGGGTCAAGCTCACCGACCGCGGCGCCGTCGAGATCGACGACTACTGCCGCACCAACGTCGAGAACGTCTATGCCATCGGCGACTGCACCGCCAAGCTGATGCTCGCCCACGTCGCGGAGGCCCAGGGCATCGTCGCCGCCGAGACCATCGCCGGTGCCGAGACCATGCCGATCGAGTACGACTTCATCCCGCGAGCGACCTACTGCCACCCGCAGATCGGCTCGTTCGGCTACTCCGAGGCCCAGGCCAGGGAGAAGGGCTACGACGTCAAGACCGCGACGTTCCCCTTCAGCGCCAACGGCAAGGCGATGGGGCTCGGCGACGCCGTCGGCTTCGTCAAGATCGTCGCCGACGCCAAGCACAACGAGATCCTCGGCGCGCACATGATCGGCCCTGACGTCACCGAGCTGCTGCCCGTCCTCAACCTCGCGCAGAAGTGGGACCTCACCGCCGACGAGGTCGCCCGCAACGTCTTCGCCCACCCGACGCTGTCCGAGGCCGTCAAGGAGTCGGTCCACGGCATCGCCGGCCACATGATCAACCTCTGAGGCCACAGCAACGTGACGCACGGGCGAAAGCCTGTGTGCCGTTCGCCGCTGGCTGGGCCTGGCGGGAGCGCGGAGTGCGGTCTACGCGCGCAGCGCGGATGGGACTGCGGCGAACGGCATACAGGCGTGGAGCCGACGGCGAGGCGACAGATCAGGGCATGCCGGTGCCGAGGTTGAGGATGTTGCCGTCGGGGTCCGTGAACCACACGCTCTTGAAGGTGCTTTCGCCGTCGCCAGAGGTGGCGACTCCGTCGTCCCATTCCATGCCGTCGACGTCGAAGGTCTGGAACGTCACGCCCTTCGAGCGCAGCTCGGTCACGGCTGTGTCGAACTCGTCTTCGGGCAGCTCGAACATCATCGCCGTCGCCTTGTTCGTGCCTGCGAACTCGGACGTGTAGACGAAGAAGGCGCCGGAGCCCGACTGGTAGGTGATGCCCTGGTCCATCATCTCGGTCCCGGGTGAGAGGCCCAGAGTGCCTTCATAGAACTCGCGAGCCCGCGCAAGATCCGAGACGCCGAGGGTGGTGACGGGGGTGTGGTCGCCGATCATGTCTTCTCCCTGGGCGGACCGGACGACCCTCGCTCGATCGGCCCACTCGAGCGTAGGGGTGCTGCCCCCGCCCGGGCAATGGCCGATCCGGCCACCGCGCGGGTTTCGGGTGGGCCAACCCCCGGGCCTCGCGACGCGCTAGGACGCCAGGCGTCCGCGCGCCCGATGGGACGGTCGGCCCGGTCCCGGGGCCACCTCGGTGCCGGCCGGGTTGATCTCGGCCCACACCACGTCGAGAGAGAGGCCGAGGACCTCGGAGATGGCGGCGATGGTCGGGAAGGCGGGAGTGGCGACGCGCCCGGACTCGATCTTGCGGAGGGTCTCGGGCGAGATGCCCGCGTCGAGGGCGATGTCGAGCATCGGACGCTCGCCCCTCGCGTCGCGCAGCAAGGCGCCGAGGCGCTGTCCGCGCTCGATCTCGGCGGGGGTGAGTGGAAGCCTGACCATGCTCGCACTCTAGCCGGGATAGTCTTACCGGGATAGTTATTGGTTCCAGGCCGGGAGGCACTGCATGATCGAGATCCTGAACACCACCGAGCTGGCCCGGGCCCGAGGGGCCGGTGCCCTGGTCGCCGACATCCTGCAGTCGCTCAAGAAGCGCGCCACCGTCGGGACGAACCTCCTCGAGATCGACCAGTGGGCCAAGACGATGATGCTCGAGGCGGGAGCCGAGTCCTGCTACGTCGACTACGCGCCGTCCTTCGGGCGGGGCCCCTTCGGCCACTACATCTGCACCTCTGTGAATGACGCCGTCCTGCACGGCCTCCCGCACGACTACGCGTTGGCGGACGGCGACCTGCTCTCGCTCGACCTCGCAGTCTCCCTCCGCGGCGTCGTCGCCGACTCGGCGATCAGCTTCGTCGTGGGCGACTCACCCTCGGCCGCGGACCTCGCGATGATCGACGCGACCGAGCGGGCGTTGCGGGCCGGGATCGCTGCCGCCCGGCCGGGCGCGAGGGTGGGGGACATCTCCCACGCGATCGGCGTCGTCCTCACAGAGGCGGGCTACCCGATCAACCTCCAGTTCGGTGGCCATGGCGTCGGGTCGACGATGCACCAGGACCCGCACGTCTCCAACACGGGGCAGCCCGGGCGCGGCTACAAGCTGCGGTCGGGGCTGCTCCTCGCCCTGGAACCCTGGGTCATGGCCGACACCGACGAGCTCGTCACCGATGACGACGGCTGGACGCTGCGGAGCGCGACGGGGTGCCGGACGGCCCACAGCGAGCACACGATCGCCATCACCGACGGTGGAGCGGAGATCCTCACCCTGTCGACGGCTTGAGGGTCGCCGGGGGCAGCGGTGAGCCGGTCTCGAGCAGCGACTTGAGCGAGTCGAGGACCCAGACCCACCCGTCGCGGACGTTCTCCGACGTGCGGGGGCTGTCCTCGAGCGCGCTGTGGGTCAGGCGCAGGTGGGTCATCCCCTCGCCGGCCCGGGTCAGGACCCAGGCCACCCGGCTGGCCGGCTCTGCGGCGAGGTCATCGTCATAGACCGGGTGCCAGGTGTGGACGAGACGGTGGGGCGGCTCGACCTCCTGGACGACGCCCTCGACCGCGACGCGACCGTCGGGGAGGTGGGTCCGGAAGGCCTCGCCGACGACCGGCGGCGACGCCCAGTGCGTGGCGTGGAAGTACAGGCGCGTCGACTCCGGGTCGGTGAGGGCGTGCCAGACCTCCTCGATCTCGGCGCGGATGTAGAGCTGGTAGACGTGCTGGGTGGTCATGGCCGCTCCTCGGTGGGTGCGTGGGACGTGTGGTGGTTCTCCGCCGCGCCCTTGAGGTCGAGGAGCGTGCGGGTGAACGGTTGCGCGTACTTGCTGACCCAGCGGTCGGCGATCTGCGCGATGGGCACGGGGTTGAGGTGGTGTCGCTTCTCTCGGCCGACCTTCTCGGTGGCGACGAGGTCTGCCTCCTCGAGGAGGGTGAGGTGCTTCATCACCGCAAACCGGGTGACGCGGGGAAAGAGCGCGACGAGCTGACCGACGCTCTGGCCGTCGTCGTTGAAGAGGGCGTCGAGGATGGCTCGTCGGGTCGGGTCGGCCAGCGCCCGGAAGACGGCCTGCTCCGCGTTCACAGCTCCAGTATGTGACCAAATGGTCACATGTCAACCGTGCGAACGCCTCCTCATTCCGCACCGCCCGGTATGCCGTGACGATCGCCTCCGGGGGTCGAGTCCGCCGCTTTCCCCGACCGACGGCTGGAGCGCCAGAGGCACCGTCGGACGGGGCCCGGCCGTCCTCCTAGGATCGCCCCGTGAGCTCGTTGTGCATTCGTCAGGCCCGAGTCGTCCCCGTCGCAGGTCGGCCCGCCCCTGCCGGCGTCGTCGACCTGCGCGTCGTCGCAGACCGCGTCGTCGAGATGGCCCCGCGCCTGAGCTCGAGCGCGGACGACGAGGTGCTGGACGCCGAGGGGCGCTGGCTCCTCCCAGGTCTGTGGGACCAGCACGTCCACCTCGGCCAGTGGGCCGCGACGGCGGCTCGGCTCGACCTCTCGTCCACGACGAGTCCCGAGGACGCCGTCCGCCTCGTCGAGGCCGCTGTCGGCGCACGCCGCGGGGGAGCACCTGACACGGTGATCCAGGGCTTCGGTCACCGTGCGGCCGCTTGGGACCGCCAGCCCACCGTTGCCGAGCTAGACACAGTGAGCGGCGACATCCCGGTCGTCCTGATCAGCGGCGACGCCCACCATGGCTGGCTCAACTCGGCGGCACTGCGCCTGCTTGACGTCCCACCGCGTGACGGCGTCGTCGAGGAGAACGAGTGGTTCCCGCTCTTCGCGCGGCTCGACGAGGTGACGATGACTGCGGAAGGCAGGCGGACGGCATACGCCAAAGTTCTCGACGCCGCCGTGCGTCGCGGCGTCGTCGGCGTGCGCGAGTTCGAATGGGCCGACAACGCCACCGACTGGGTGGAGCGTTCCGACTCCGGTCTCGCCGTGGTCCGGGTGCGGACGGCGACGTATGCCGCGGGGCTGGCCGACACGATCGCCGCCGGTCGTCGCAGTGGGGACGTCCTCGACCGGGCGGGGCTCATCACGATGGGTCCGCTCAAGATCATCAGCGACGGGTCGCTCAACACGCGCACCGCGTTCTGCCACGACCCCTACCTCGGCGACGACGTCCTCGAGTTCCCACGAGGACGCGCCAACAACTCACCGGAGGAGCTCGCCGAGCTCCTCGCGCTCGCGACGGCCAACGGACTCGACGTCGCGGTGCACGCCATCGGCGACGCCGCGGTGGGGATCGCCCTGGATGCGTTCTCGCACACCGGTGCTCACGGATCGATCGAGCACGCCCAGCTGGTCGCACCGGCCGATGTCGCACGGATGGCTGGGCTCGGAGTGGTCGCCAGCGTCCAGCCGGCTCACCTGCTCGACGACCGGGACGTCACCCACCAGTGCTGGTCGGACAGGGCGGACCGGTGCTTCGCGCTCCGTTCCATGCTCGACGCCGGCGTGACGCTCGCCCTCGGGTCGGATGCCCCGGTCGCGCCGCTCGACCCCTGGGAGGCGATGGCTGCCGCAGTCCACCGCACCGGCGATGAGCGCGAGGAGTGGAACCCTGCCGAGACGATCGGCGTGGCCCAGGCACTCGCTGGCAGCCTCGACGGGGCTAGGACCGTCGGGGTGGGCAGCCTGGCCGATCTGGTGCTCCTCGACACCGACCCTCGCGCGGCGGGCAGGAGCGGTGCGGCCGCCGCCGCGCACCTGCGTTCGGTCCAGGTTGCCGCGACGGTGATCGCCGGAAAGATCGTCCAACGAGGTTACTGACTCGTAATCACTAGCCGTGACTAGTCAGTGTGGCCATGATTTTTGTCCCTTGGGCGGACTTCTCCGAGTTCGGGTCTCGCGCCGTCAAGCACCGACCTAGCGTCGTGGACGTCGTCAGGAGTTGACGAATCGTCAGGCTTTCCAGGGGTGCTAGATGTCGAGGTCGCAGATCTTCGCTCGACGGTCAGTGATGATCGGGTGGGATGCAGGGTCCTGGCTGCTGGCGCTCCTGGGCTTCCTCCTCGTCCGGCACGAGTTCTCGCTCAGCGACCGGATGTGGGTCATCGCGTGGACCTATGTCGCCCTGGCCATCGCGCTCCAGGTCGTCGGCGGTTTCTGGACCCACCTCTACCTCGGCCGGTCCAAGGTCGGCAGCTTCGACGAGGTCACCTCGCTCGGCCAGCTCGTCATTGCGATCAGCGTCGTCCTCGGTGCCACCTTCTACATCACCGCGCCGCTCTTCTCGCGTGGCATCGCGTTCGTCATGCCGGCGTTGGCCTTCCTCTTCATGACCGCCGGGCGTTGGACCCACCGCGTGTCCCGGACTCGGGGTTCCCGTCGTCAGGGCGAGACCTCGGGAGTCCCGGCACTCATCTACGGTGCCGGCGACGCGGGTCACCAGCTCGCAGGCCTCGTCGACAGCTCGCCCGACTCGCCCTACGAGATCGTCGGTTTCATCGACGACGACCCTCGGCTGCGTTTCCTGCGCGTTCGCGGATACCGAGTCGTGGGTCAGGGGAGCGACCTGGTGCGGGCGGCCCACGCCACCGGCGCCCAGACCGTCGTGCTGGCCATCAGCCAGGCAAGCCCCCAGCTCATCCAGAAGGTCTCCGACCACTGCGCCGAGGCGGGCCTCGACCTCGTCGTCGTCCCTCCGCTGCGAGAGATGATCGCCGGGCGCCTCGAGCTCGACACGCTGCGCGCCTTCAACGTGGCCGACCTCCTCGGCCGACGCCCGATCGAGACCGACCTCTCCAGCATCGCCGAGCACATCACCGGCAAGGTCGTCATGGTCACCGGCGCCGGCGGCTCGATCGGTTCGGAGCTGGCCCGGCAGGTGCGCCAGCTCGGCCCGGCCAAGCTCATCCTCCTCGATCGCGACGAGTCGGCCCTGCACGCGGCCCAGCTCTCCATCGACGGCAACGGGCTGCTCGACACCGACGACACGGTCCTCTGCGACATCCGGGACAAGGAGGCCGTCTGCGCGGTCTTCAGCCGGCTCGCTCCGGAGGTCGTCTTCCACGCCGCCGCCCTGAAGCACCTGCCCATGCTCGAGCGCTTCCCCGAGGAGGGGTGGAAGACCAACGTCCTCGGCACCCTCAACGTCCTCGAGTGCGCCGCGACCAACGGCGTCCAGCACTTCGTCAACATCTCGACCGACAAGGCCGCCGACGCGACGAGCGTTCTCGGACAGACCAAGCGCGTCGCTGAGCGACTCACTGCCTGGTATGCCGCGGAGACCGGACTCCGTTTCCTCTCGGTCCGCTTCGGCAACGTGCTCGGGTCCCGTGGGTCGGTCCTCGACACGTTCCGCGCCCAGATCGAGCGGGGCGGCCCGGTGACGGTCACGGACCCGGACGTCAGCCGCTTCTTCATGACCATCCCGGAGGCGTGCGAGCTCGTCCTCCAGGGTTCGGCCATCGGTCACCCCGGTGACGTCCTCGTCCTCGACATGGGTGAGCCGGTGCGCATCATCGACGTCGCCCGCCGCCTCATCGAGGAGTCGGGCAAGGACCTGCGCGTCAGCTTCACCGGGCTGCGCGAGGGCGAGAAGCTCCATGAGGTCCTCCTCAGCGCTGCCGAGAGCGGCAGCCCCACCGCACACCCGCTCATCACGCAGGTGTCGGTGCCCCACGTCAAGCCATCCGACGTGCTCGCCGAGCACGCCGACCACGATTTCGCCGAGTTCGGTGTCAGCGGGACCACCCGCCACGACGCCTCACAGAGGGGTTCACGATGACCACGTTCACCAAGGCCACAGCCACTTTCGCCCCGGCCTTCCCGGCGCTCCCCAGCGGCGTGCGGCTCGCCGTCGTCGGCCTCGGCTACGTCGGGCTGCCGCTCGCGGTCGAGTTCGGCAAGATCATGGACGTCGTCGGCTTCGACATCAACGGGGGCCGCGTCAAGGAGCTCAGCGCCGGCACCGACTTCACCCTCGAGGTCAGCGACGAGGAGCTTGCGTCGGCCGACGGACTGCGGTTCACCGAGGACCCCGCAGACATCGCGAGCTGCAACGTCTTCATCGTCACGACGCCGACCCCGATCGACGACGCGAAGCAGCCGGACCTCTCGCCCGTCCTCTCCGCGACCGAGACGATCGCCAAGGTCCTGCTCCCCGGTGACGTCGTCATCTATGAGTCCACGGTCTACCCCGGCGCGACCGAGGAGAAGTGCGTCCCGGTCCTCGAGGACCTGTCCGGGCTGCTCGTCAACGTCGACTTCTTCGTCGGCTACAGCCCTGAGCGGATCAACCCCGGCGACAAGGAGCACCGTCTCCCGACGATCGTCAAGGTGACCTCCGGGTCGACGCCCGAGGCAGCCGACTTCGTCGACGCGCTGTATGCCTCGATCATCACGGCGGGCACGCACCGCGCCTCGTCGATCCGCGTCGCGGAGGCGGCCAAAGTCATCGAGAACACGCAGCGCGACGTCAACATCGCCCTCATCAACGAGCTCGCCATCCTCTTCAACCGGCTCGGCATCGACACCGAGGAGGTGCTGCAGGCGGCCGGCTCCAAGTGGAACTTCCTCGGCTTCCGCCCCGGCCTCGTCGGTGGTCACTGCATCGGCGTCGATCCCTACTACCTCACCCACAAGGCGCAGGCCGTCGGCTACCACCCGGAGATCATCCTGGCCGGGCGGCGCCTCAACGACCAGATGGGCTCCTACGTCGCCTCGCAGCTCGTCAAGCGCATGACGAAGGAGAACATCCCGGTCCGCGGCGCACGCGTGCTCGTCCTCGGTCTCACCTTCAAGGAGAACACCCCGGACCTGCGCAACTCGCACGTCGTCGACATCCTCGACGAGCTCGCCGAGTACGAGGTCGCTGTCGACGTCCACGACCCCTGGGCCCGGGCCGAGGAAGCCAGCAAGCACTACGGGATCGACCTTGTGGACAAGCCCGAGCTCGGGTCGTACTCCGCGGTCATCCTCGCCGTCGCACACCAGGAGTTCGTCGAGATGGGCGCCGAGCAGATCCGCGCCTTCGGCGACCCGAACGGCCACGTGCTCTACGACCTCAAGTACATCCTCGACAAGTCCGAGTCGGACCTCCGTCTCTGACGGCGGCTGACTCCGGCTCGCGCCAATCGTTTGGCGTCAAGACTCCTGGTCGAGAAGTAGAGGAGCCACGCGTCGCGGCGCACCTAAGTCTGTGAACCCCCCTCAGACGCGTGCTTGCGATCGGTGCAGACCGGGTAAGCCTGACTGCTTGAGGCGCTTACCGACCCGAAACACGTTACTGAACATTCTCGGGGACAAGCTCGACAGTAGGAAGAGAAGTCGGTAGCCACGTCCCATCGCCCGGCTGCGCACGACATCTCCCCGGTGGGCTCGGGCAAAGTCACGGTATGCGCGCACGAAATCGCTATTGCGGCGCCAAGCACTTTCGCTTGTCATCATCTCAATGTGCTTGCTTGCATGGATTAGGTATGCGGAGGTCAGGGCATCGAACTCGTCGAAGGTTCTCGAAGTCTGCCTGGCGAAAACGATATTCTCCTCAAGAACATGCAACAGGTCTTTGGAGAACGCGGTCGCCCGCTGATGAGAGGTGATGCTGCCGTCGCGTTGTCGATGTCCGTAAAGGGCGTCGTCCGAAAACACGGAGGTGTGCGCGCGTGAGTAGGCCCGAGGCGCGAAGTGCAGATCCTCGATCACACGGCCAACCAGGAAGCGGGGCCCACCGTCAAGGACGTTGCGGTGGTAGAGCTTGGCCATAGGGCCCCATCGGGGCTTCTCGCAGACGATGCGACGTAATGTTGTGGTTGCCTCTTCGACCAGTGGTGTCGAGCCACGGCGGTAGGTCGGTTGTTCGGCGCTCTGCCCAAACGGAACGACGTCGGTAGTCACGACGTCAGCGCCGTGTGCCTGCGCCAAAGTCACGAGGTCTTCGATGAAGTCGACTGCCACGACATCATCGCTGTCGACGAATGTGACGTAGGTGCCGGTGGCAAGTTCAATGCCCGCATTCCGCGCAGCGGAGAGACCTTGATTAGAGGTGTGCGCCACGGAGACGCGCCTGTCTTGCGCCGCCCACCCGTCGCACATCTCCCCGGAGGTGTCCGTTGACCCATCGTCGATGACGATGATCTCGAGGTTTTCGTAGCTCTGGCCGACAAGTGAACCGAAGCACTCGTCGACATATGGCGACACGTTGTACACCGGTACGACGACGGAGACTAGTGGGGTTCCTGGTTTGCCCCTCTGTGTTGCGATTGCCTTTTCTGTAACGTCATCGCCAGCCGCCTCTCTCACGATGCCAACTCGGTCAATAGCGCTTCTATGAGATCTGTGACCACGGGTGCGCTTACTTCCGGTCGTTGTCCGTGGAGCCTGGCAGCAGCGACCAAGGAAGCGTAATAGCCGTCGTCGTCCCACAGACGCTGAAGAGCGTCAACCCAGGGTCCGGTGTTGGCCACAGGCATCGTTAGGCCGCCTAACCCAATTGCCTCGACGAGCGCTGGGAGGTCGCTACCCAGCACCGGAATCCCGTTGGCCTGCGCTTCAAGCACGACTCGCGGGCGACTGTCGACACGATAGGGGGCAAGCAGAACGCGGGCGTCAGAGTAGAGGTCGGGCCCGGGGGGCTGAGCGTGACGAAACTCCACGTTTGAGAGCTGGTCGCACCTCTGCGCAACCTTGGCGCGTTCCGCGGGGTCCAGAGGCCACGCTTCCTGCAGTACGAAGGGAATTGAGGGAAGCATCTCGGCCAGGCGCCATATGACGTCGGCACCCTTGATGAACGTTGGGTTGATTGCCAGCGCAGTCGTCCGGGAGGTCTCGCCGCTGACCCGAGTTAGATCAACCACCGACGGAATGAAGTCACATCGGTGACCGTCTGCCCGGAGCCGGTGTGCGAGTGAGGGGGTATTCGCGACCAGCCGCGTGGGTAGAGCGCCGGTCGCTAGGTGCTTCAAACTGCTCTCTTCACGAATGTAGAGGATAGTCGGGATGCGTTGAGCATTGCACGCATCGCTGATCCGTCGCCAGGCCCAACGATCGACGCTGCTGACGATGACGACGTCGGGAGCGAAGTCGCGTATGGCCCCTAGCAGGGCATTCTCAAGTACTGGTGCCGCTCTATGTCGAAGCCCATCGACCTCAAGAAAGCGGGTCTTGCGGCCTACTGCGTCGCGAAGCCTCACGACGATACGTCGCCATGCCCCCTCGGGCATTTGGACCGAGAGGTCGGAGAGTTTGGCGTAGGCCATCCGCTGGATGGGGGACGGTCGCTTGTCATCGACAAGGAACTGAAGGTCGTGCCCGCGTTGTTCAAGCGAGCGGGCCAGTTCTCGCTGGCTCCGTCCCGATCCGCCATCCGTGGCCCAAGAAACGAAGAGAAGGCGCATCGAGTCAACCGCCAATTTGTGCGAACATCGAGGATTTCACCGTCCTAGTGTGCCATTGCGAAGGGCAGGTTCTTGCCCCTGCCGGACCGAAGAAGTCACCACCGGAGAACACCAATCGACCAGTTTTCGGGATCCGACACTGTCGCCGACATCAGGTCTACTCCTTGGAATTGCGTCCGGGGTCAACCCGCCGTCCGAGATGGCCGGTCAGTCCATGCAAAGCACCCAGCGGAGCAAGTGCCACGTCCGACCTCGGTCGTCCGGCCCGCAGCATGGCTGCGGTGCTCTTAGCCGCACCACCCGCGGCGGTGATGAACGGTGCTACCCGGCCTCCATAACGACGGGCGAGGACCGTGGAGTTGCGGATCGAGTAGTAACGACGCCATGCGGCCTTGTCCTGCGGCGTGTGCACACGGTGAGACTCGACCCCGGCCGTCCCGGCCAGCTCGCGGGAGCGCAAAAATACCGCACCGGGAGCACATAGCCGAAATCCATGTCGCCGCATTCGGAGGCCGTACTCGCCTTCCTCGAAACCCCAGAAGAGGTCCGCGTCGAATGGGCCGACCTCGCTGACTGCACTGACGCTGTACATCGGCAAGGAACCACCGAACAGCACGTCGAGGTCCACCGTCCCGGTGAGTTCTTCGTCCGCGAGGCGGCGAAAAATCCCGAACTGGCGCCGATAGACGCTACCGCCGGCGGCTACGCCTCCGAGTCGTTCCTCGCGGGAACTCAGGTCTTGAGCAAAGACCCACAACTGCCGAAGAAGGTCGTTGTCCGCAGGCTCGTTGTCATCATCAACCAAGAGGATCCAGTCGTTTGGGTCGGCTCGGGCGAGGACCTGTGCCATCCCCAAAGCGATACCGCCCGCCGGGCCCAGGTTGTCTCCACTGTCCAAGTAGTCAGCACCGTGGGAATAGGCGATACGCGCCACTTCGGCATCTGACCCGTTGTCGACGACGAGGAGGTAGTCGACCGGGCGGGTCTGACGTGAGAGTGCGGCCAACATGGAGTTGAGGGTGTCCGGTCGCGCATAGGTGACGACGACACCCCATAGTTTCGCGCCCGCCCCATCGCTTGTCACGTCTACGATGCTAGGTCAAGGGAGGCCTAGCCGCGGAGGGTCATGAAACACAGTCGGTCTGAGGTCTTCAACAGCGCCCTCGCTGAATCCACCAGCACAACCGCACATTGGTCAGACATCGCTGAGGACCCCAACGATCCTCGCGCGATGGCCTTCCGCGCGCGCACCCTCCGTGCTGCGTGGACAGCGCCCATCGAGGACCGGATCGACTTCATCCTCGAGCGGTGCCGCGGGCGTCGGGTCCTCGACATCGGCTGCGTGGCGCACGACGTTTCACGAATGGCATCGACGGACTGGCTGCACGGTCGGGTGGCTGAGGCCGCCGACTTCTGCCTGGGCGTCGATGTGCTCGCGGAAGGGGTCGACCACCTCAACCGTGTGGGTTATCACGCCTTGGCCCACGACCTGACCACCGGGCCGGGTCCGATCGGTGAGATCGGGCCGTTCGACGTCATTGTCGCCGGTGAGCTGATCGAGCATGTGCCGGCGCTTGACATGCTCTTCACCGCTGCCCGTGACCTGCTCACTGCGGATGGGCAGCTCATCATCACCACGCCCAACCCATGGGCCCCGCACCGGGTCGCGGCCGGGCAGCGGGGTGACTGTTGGGAGAACGTGGATCACATCATGTTCGCCTTTCCCAGCGGAGTCGCCGAACTGGCCGAGCGCCACGGACTGGTGCTGGCCGAGGCAACGACAACCACTCCGTCCAGCCCCATGCCGCGCCGCCCGCGCGCAATTGCCAAGGCCGTCCGTCGCCGCCTCCGCGGAACCGGCTGGGTCCGTGCGGCATTCGCGACTCGGGGGCCCGAGTCGGTCGTCCGTGTTTCAAGCCAGCCGACCCTACGTTGGACCCCAGGAGAGCGGGCCGCGACGTTCGTGGGAGAGACCTTCGTCTACGTGGTCCGGCGACCGACTTCGGCCGGCTGATCGTCTTCGCTGTTCGCGCCATCGAGGCCGGTCGCCGTCGTGAGTGCTGGAGATGTCTCTACGTCCGCCGACAGGATGCCGGCAGTCGACAGCGCGCGGCGGTAGAACGTGCTGGACGCCTGCAGCTGGGCAGGCGCGCCCAGCGCGGTGACCCGCCCGCCTTCGACCACCATGATCCGGTCACACATGTCGATCGTCGACATGCGGTGAGCGATGACGACGACCGTCACGCGTCCCCGCAGCCCGATGATCGTGTCGCGGATCAGCGACTCACTGTGCCCGTCCAAGGCAGATGTGGGCTCGTCCAAGATGAGCAGTGACGGAGACCCAGCCAGGGCTCGCGCGATCGACAGACGCTGACGCTGCCCGCCTGACAGCCCGCCGCCCCGTTCTCCCAGATGGGTGTCGAAACCCTGGGGCAACGCTTTAACATCACTGAGGACGTTGGCCTGATCGGCAGCCCGGTGGACTGCCTCGTCGTCAATGCCGTCACGGAAGAAGCGGATGTTCTCGGCGACCGTGCCGGTGAAGAGAGCGGGGTCCTGCGGCACGAACGAGACGTGCTTGGTCCACCAGGTTCGGTCCACCTCGGTCAGGGGCACCCCTCCAACCGTGAGGTGACCGCTGCCTGGGGTGCGCAGCCCCAGGAGGAGCTGGGCCAGGGTCGACTTGCCTGCGCCTGATGGTCCGATGACGCCGAGAATCTCGCCACGGTCGATCGCCAGGTCGACGCCGCTCAAGGTAGGACGCGACTCGTCGTAGGAGAAGCCCGCGTCCATGAGCACGAGGGGCATGACGTCGCGGGGCGTGACGACGCCTCCGGCCGCGGGCTGCGACTCGTAGCGGCGGGCCGTCTCCTCCACCTCCTCCAGGGCAGGGAGGGAGGACACCACGGTCCCGTGCACCGACACCAGCTGCTGACCGTATGTCAGCGACCGCAGCATGAGCAGCGTGACCGCACCGACCGTGGTGAGGTCGTCGACATCGATGAGGCTGAGGGCGGTGACGGCGAGGAGCACCGCGCCGTAGGAGAACAGGGTGTAGGTCGGTGCCAGCGAGCCGAAGAGCACCTGCACCCTGCGCTGGTGCTCGGTGGCAACCGCGGTGAGAGCATCGACGCGGGCAAGGAACGCAGGGCGCGCGCCGAAGATCTGCATCTCGCGGCCCAAGGCCCCGAGCTCGGCCACCGATGTCGCGAAGTCGAGGTCGGCCGAGCTGGACCGGATGGCGGCCCGACGAATGGCGCTGCGCAACGGCCCCAGCAGGGCGGCGAGCACCGCGAGGAAAGCCAACACGGCGAGCGTTGCCAGCGGTTGGATGACGAGCCCGGCCCCGAGGAAGGCCACCACGCTGAGCGCGGAGGTGAGTCCTTGGATCGCGGCAGCGACAGCGACGAGGACGCGCGAGATGAAGGAGGTGAGCAGTTCCTGGAGGCGGCCGGACGGCTCCTGCTGATGCACCGACCAAGCGGCTCCAAGGTACGCGTGCGCGAGGCGTCGTCTCTGGTTCGTCCTCACCGCAGCGCTCAGGGCCGCGGACTGGCGCAGAGCCAGCATGTTCAGTGCGAAACGGAGGACGAGACCGATGGCAGCTGCCACAAGAGCGGCGTCGATCGGCAGTTCTTGCCCTGCCACTGGTCCGATGACGTCGCGTCCACTCGTCAATGCGAGGAGGAGCCCGGTGACGAGCACGAGGAAGGCTGCCTCGACCATCGCCGCACTGAAGGAAGCGACGGCCAGGAGGACGATCCGCCCGCGGAGGCCTGCCCCCAAGCTCCACAACGCGGACCAGCCGCCGCGTTCGCGGCGTTCCGTCGCCCTTTTCGCCATGGTGCTAGAAGTCCCCTGGTAGTTGAGTGACGTCCACTCCGGCCCGTCGCAAGATGAGGATATCGCCCGGGCTACAGCGATTCCGGGACTTGCCGATCAGCCCGCCGATCGGCGTCGCATGATCTCCCGCACGCGCCCCGTCGTTGTGAAGGCGCGCACGACTGCACGAGGCCGCCTCGCCGCAGCGGCACGAACCAGGCGCAGCACTCGTGGGCGTGGGAGGTCCCTCCCCGTGCTTACCGAGGCGGCCAGTGCGGCGGCCTGCTCGGCGGCGCCGCGCCGGTCGCCGTTGCGCGTGAGCAGCGCCACCAGACGCATGCGCTTGCGGAATGCCTGGTCCTGGGCCCAGGCGGTCGCCTCAAAGTGGCCGGCGGCGAGCAGGTAGTCGGCCTGTTGGTCTGCCGCCTCGATCGCGTCGAGCGATCGCTCTGGAGTCAAGACCGAGGCCGTGATCCCGTCGTCCCTCTGGCGATAGAGGTAGAGCGGCTGCGGCACGAGCACCGCCGGACCACTCAGAAGGGCCTTGTAGGTGGTGAACTCGTCCTCATGTAGTCGCCCCACGGGGAACGTCACGCCCCGCAGTGCGTCCCTGCGGAAGAGCTTCGCGCAGGCCATGGTGGCCAGGGTGTGCTGGGGGCCAGCGAAGAACGTGACGACCTCGGTCTCGGACATCAGCACCGTGTTGTCGACGTGCGCTGTCCAGGGTCGTCCGGGAACGCGCGCGAAGGCAGACATCGCCAGCGCGGCAGACGGGTACTCGTCGAGAGCCTCGGTGAGCGACTCCACGAAGCTCGGCGCCCACCAGTCGTCCCCGTCGAGGAACGTGATGAGGCTGCCCGTGCACGAGTCCATCCCGACGTTGCGCGCAGCGCTGAGGCCGGAGTTCTCCTGGTGGATGACCCGCACGCGTGAGTCAGCCTGCGCATAGGCGTCGCAGAGGTTGCTGCTGCCGTCGGTGGATCCGTCGTCGACAAGGACGATCTCAAGGTGGTCGTACGACTGGGCGAGAGCGGAGTCGACGCACTGGCTCAGGTAGGCAGCCACGTTATAGACAGGCACAACGACGCTGACGAGCGGCCGGGGGAGGGACTCGCTCACGACGACAGGGAAGCGTCCGAGCGACGTCGGCGCGCTCGCAGGGCTCGCCGACGCACCGCCCCGTAGACATCGAGCGATTTCTGCGCGACTGCCTTCTGGTCGAAATGACCCAAAGCGCGCTCGCGCGCGTTGGCGCTCAGCCGGGCACGCAGGGGAGCGTCGTCGAGAAGCTGCTCCACGGCATACCCGAGGGCTTGTGGGTCGCTGACCGGCACCAGCAGGACGTGTTCGTCGTGGGTGCCGATGTCGCGGCATCCGCGGATGTCCGTGAGCACCATGGCGACGTTGCACGCCGCCGCCTCCATCGACGCCCGCGAGAAGCCTTCGCGGTGTGAGGCGAGGACGAAGACGTCGAGCGCCGAATAGATCTCAGCCATGTCGGAGCGCTCCCCGAGGAAGCGGACGGCCGACTCATGAGGGACCGAGGTCTGCGTGTCGGTACCGTCCTCGGGGCCGACCCAGACGAACGTCGCCCGGTCACCGAGCCGCTGGGCGACCTCGGCGAACTCGGCGAGCCCCTTCTCACGCACCCGGCGCCCGATGGTGCCGACGAGCAGGTCGTCGTCGGACAGCCCGAGCTCCTGGCGAATGCGACGGCGCCCCACGGGGTCCGGCTTGAAGCGCTCGAGGTCGACGCCGTTGCCCACGACCTCGTGCCGCCCGGGCTTGAGGAAGCGGCGCATCGTGTCGCGGTCGGCAGCGTTCTGGAACAGCTCGTAGTCCGAGAACCGGATCGCCACCGCCTCCGCGCCATAGACCAACGCCCGCTTGCGCAGTCGGTCCTCAGGACGCGCCCAGAGCCCGTGGCACGTGTTGACGACGACGGGTATGCCGGCCAGTCGCCCTGCGATGCGTCCCATCACGCCCGTCTTGGGGTTGTGCGTGTGAAGGACGTCGAGGTCGAGCGAGCGCAGCGTCCGGACGAGGTCACGGAACGCCTCGGCGTCTCGGCGCACGTCCCAGGCGCGCGTCAGGGCGGTCAGCGGGACGTGGGTGACCCCGAGCGACTCGACCCTGGGGACGTATCGACCGGGCGCACTGATGCCGAAGACCTCGTGACCCGCCGCGACGTCCACCTCGAGCTCGGTCGAGAGGAGAAGGGCAAGGCTCATGTCGATGGTCGTGAGGTGGGCGATGCGCACGGACGTCACACACCTCTCCCCGAGTCCGACGATGACGAGAGGCCATCTTGGCAAACGAACCTCCCGCGCGCGACTGTTCGGCAAAGACCCGTTGCCGGACGGGTCCGGCGGATAGAGTTGAGCGCGGACTGTCCCCCCGATCGGAAGGTGTCTTCTCATGCTGACGCGGGGGGACGCACATGGCTGCAGGCAGGGAGTGACGGCGTGACGCTGCAGGACTACATCAAGGTGTTCCGGCACCGATGGATCGTGATCGTGATCTGCACTGCCGTCGCGGCAGGCGTGACGTGGTTCGTCACGCCCGCGAGCACCGACACGACCAAGAAGATCGGGTCCTACACCGCGACGGCGACCATCCTCGTGGGGTCTTCGAACTCCGAGCAGGGCGCGCCCAACCTCGGTCGGCTCGCGCTCTACCTCACCACCGGGGAGGTGCCCAAGCGTGCTGCCGCCGTCGTCGACTTCGAGGGCGACCCCGCGCTGCTCGCCTCCGGCCTGACCGTCACTCCCGACACCGTGTCCCAGGCGCTCACCGTGTCGGCCACCGCCTCCGACGGAGAGCAGGCGGCCGCCGTCGCCAACGCCTTCGCGGACGAGACCGTCAAGTTCATCGAGCAGGCCGACCGACCGGGCGCCGAGAACGCCACCCTGTCGGTCCTCCAGCCGGCCACGCCGATCCCCAGTGCAGCCTCCGACGGCGGGTTCGTGGTGCCTCCGGGTCGAGGCCCGCGCACGGCCATCGCCACGCTTCTCGGCCTGCTCGCCGGTCTGGGTGTCGCCCTCATCCTCGACCGGCTCGACTCGCGACTGCGTTCCCGCGGCGAGATCCATGCCGCCCTGCGGATGCCGATCGTCGCCGAGGTCCCCCGCCTCAAGCGCTCGCAGCGCAACCGCAACGTGCTCGCCGTCCGCGAGGACCCACTGAGCATCTACTCAGACGGCTACCGTGCAGCCCGCACCGCGCTCGCGCACACCGCCGGCCAGATCCTGCCCGGCGACTACTCGCCGCGACGGTCCGCGGTCGAGCCGCGACGGGCGGTCAACAGCGCTCGCCTGGTGCTCATCACCTCCGCGCACGCCTCCGAGGGCAAGACCACGAGCGTGGCCAACCTCGCCGCGAGCTTCGCCGAGACGGGTCAGCAGGTGCTCGTGCTCGACGCCGACCTCCGTTCACCCGACATCCACAACGTCTTCGACGTGCCGCAGGGCGCCGGGATCTCGGACTACCTCACCGACCCCGGCGACGGGTCGCTCGACGCGGTGGTGCGTCCCACGAGCGTCCCGGGCGTGCGGATCATCACGGCCGGTTCGAGCCTGGCCCACCCGGCCTCCCTGGCCAGCCGCATGGGAAGCCTTCTCGAGGAGGCTCGCGAGATGGCCGACATCGTCCTCATCGACACCGCACCCCTGCTCGAGGCCAGCGACGTCTTCGACATCCTGCCCATGGTGGACACGCTCATGCTCGTCGTGCGCAGCGGCCGCCTCACCGAGGTCGCGGGCAACCGGGTCGCCGAGCTCGTGGGCCGCTTCCAGGTCCCGGTGAGCGGCGTCATCATCGTCGGTGCCAAGGCCAAGCTCGGCGACACCTACGGCTACGGCTACGGCGACGCGCGCAAGACGAAGAAGAAGGTCAAGCGCGGCCGCAAGCTCGCCGAGCAGCGGCGTCCGGCACCCCCGCCGGCGAGCGGCCCCCAGCCCAGCGACCTCTTCGACGACACCAACGACACCACCGACGTCAGCGACGCCAGCCGCGACAGCCGTCGCGCGCGACGCGCCTCGTCCGCCTGAGCCGTCCATGACGTCCGCGTGGATGCGGCTGGCCGCGGTCTGTCTTGCGGTGCTGGCCGGGCTCGGCGTCGCAGCCGGCTTCCTGTGGGCGGTGGGCACCGAGTCCTACAACTTCTGGGGCGCGGCGATCGTCGTGCCGGTCGTCATCGCCCTCAACGTCTTCCTCATCCGGCGGGTCACCAGAGGCGCTGACGAGCCGTGGCTGGCGGGCCTTCTCGGCACGGCCTACGCCCTCAAGGTCGTGGGTGCCCTGGGCCGCTACTTCGTCGCCTACATCGTCTACTCCGGTGCCGCCGACGCCCAGCGCTACAACCTCTATGCGGCCTCTCGCTACAAGCTGTGGCGCGAGGGAGTGATCACCTTCGAGTGGGGTGGCAAGCAGGGGACGCAGTACATGGAGCTCATCACCACGGCTCTGTACACCGTCATCGGGCCCTCGCCCCTCGCGGCCTTCGTCATCTTCGCGTCGTTCGCCTTCTGGGGTCAGTACTTCCTGTTCCGTGCCTTCCGCATCGCCCTGCCCGACGGAAACCACAAGCGGTATGCCGCACTCGTCCTCCTGCTCCCGTCCCTGCTCTACTGGCCGTCGAGCATCGGCAAGGAGGCGTGGCTGATGTTCTTCGTCGGGGTCACCGCGCTGGGCGCGGCCTACCTGTTCGCCCACAGGCCCCGGGCCATCCCGCTCCTGCTCCTGGGGGCGGCGGGGACCGCGCTCCTGCGACCGCACCTGGCCGTCCTGCTCTTCGCCGCGCTCTTCGTTGCCCAGCTCTTCCGCCCCACGGCGGCACGCAGCACCGGGATCCTCAGCAAGGTCGCCGGCGTGGTCGTCCTCGGTGCTGCGGCGTTCGTGCTTACGTCCCAGTCGGCGAGCTTCCTCGGCATCGACGACCTCTCGGTGCAGGCCGTCTCCGAGAGGGTCGACTCCGCCAGCGAGCAGGCGAGTGAGGGGAACTCGTCGTTCGAGTCGAGTCCGATCCAGTCGCCCGTGGACATCCCGAGCGCCGTCGTCACGGTCCTGTTCAGACCGTTCCCCTTCGAGGCGCGCAACGCCCAGATGCTCATGCAGTCACTTGAGGGACTGCTTCTGCTCGTGCTGCTCGTGCGCGCCTGGCCCCGGATCCGCCGCCTGCCCCACCTGCTCCGACGCAACCCCTATGTAACGTTCTGCCTGGTCTATGCAGCGACCTTCATTTGGGCCTTCTCGGGCTTCGGCAACTTCGGCATCCTCGCGCGACAGCGGGTGCTGATGATCCCGTTCTTCCTCATCCTCCTGGCCCTGCCCGAGGTCAGCCGGTGGCGCGCGCCGGACGACCGCACCGTGAGGGAGCTTGCCCGTGCCCGCCGCTGACGGCCCAGGACCCCGCCGCCACTTCAAGAAGGCCCTGGCCAGGGCTGGGCGCAGCACGCCTGCCAGCGGGGCGAGCCTGCTCATCTACCACCGCATCGGCGGCGGCACACCCGACGAGCTCGACCTGCCGACGGCGGACTTCGAGCGCCAGCTCGACGTCCTCGCCTCCCACGGCGTCCTCTCGCTCGACGCCGCCCTCGACCGACTGGACGCCGGCGACACCCGGCCCAGCGTCGTCCTCACGTTCGACGACGGCTTCGACGACGTCCACGCCAACGCCTGGCCGCTCCTGCGGGAGCGCCGGCTGCCTTTCACCGTCTATCTCGCCTCGGGCTATGTCGCGAGCTCGATGCTGTGGGAGGGCTCCACAGCCAAGGGGGCCACGGGGCGCGGCATGACCTGGGACCAGCTGGGCGAGCTCATGGAGTCGGGCCTGTGCACCATCGGCAACCACACCCACGGACACGTCCGGCCCGAGGTGCTGACCGAGCAGGAGCTCGACGCCTGCACCGAGGCCATTGAGCGCCATCTGGGTGCCACTCCCGCCCACTTCACCTATCCGTGGGGGATCCCGGTGCCCGCCATGGAGGCCCGGCTGCGCGCTCGCTTCCGCAGTGCCTCGACCGGCGAGCTCGGCCGCAACCTGCCGGACACCAACCGCATGAGGCTCGTGCGGGTGCCGGTGCGCCAGTCGGACCCGGAGTCGTTCTTTGCGGCCAAGCTCACCGGTGCCCTTGGGCCGGAGCGGGCGTATGCCGCAGCCGTGCGTCTGGGGAAGGCCGCCGGTCTGCGCGGTTGAGTCAGCTGCCGTGCCGGCGAGGTGGGCCGCCAGGTGAAGGTGCGGTCAGGGCGGCATACACGTGCTCCTGCTCGGCCACCGCGTGCCTGATGTCGTAGTCCGAGACGCGCTCGCGGGCGGCCGCGCCCATGCGCTGGCGCAGGTCGTCGTCACGGGCCACAGCGACGAGGGCAGCGGCGAGGGCGTCCGAGTCGCCCGGGGGGACGAGGAGTCCCTCCACGTCGGCAGTGACCTGGTGGGGGAGGCCACCGACCTCCGTGGCCACCACGGGCAGCCCAGCCGCGAACGCCTCCATCACCGCGACTGGCAGGCCCTCGTGCGCGGAGGCGAGCGTGAAGACATCGGCCGCTGCCATGAGGTCGTGGACGTCGCGACGGAAGCCGAGCAGCAGGAACCGGTCGCCCAGTCCGAGCGATGCGTGGAGGGCGGCGACCTCCTCGACGAGGGGTCCCTGCCCCACCGCCGCGAAGCGGAGCCGGGGTTCGGTGTCGAGCGCCGTTCTCGCCGCCTGCAGGAGGTTGGGGTAGTCCTTGTTGTGACGCAGGTTGGCGACGGTGAGTGACAGGACCTCCTCACTGGCGACATCGAGCTCTGACCGGAGGCGCTCGCGGGCGCCCGGCGACGGACTCACGGCGTCCGGGTCGATGCCGTGGATGAGGACCTCGTAGCCCTCCCGCCGTGACGTCCACACGGTCTCCCTGACCTGTTCCGACACGGCCCAGTGGTGGGCGTCCAGCGGTGCGGTCAGGCCGTTGAGCAGCCGGGTCGGCGGCCGGTGGCTCGCCCACTCGTTGTGCTCGGTCGTGACGACGGCTGGTCGCTTCGAGGCCGGCAGGGTGCGGGCGACGAGTCGTGCGGCCGAGGCGAGGACGGGGGAGTGGACGTGGACGACGTCGACGTCGGCCATGGCGCGGCGGAGGTCGGCGACCCAGGCGACGCGCAGAGCCGGACCCGAGGCGTTGGCGCCAAGTCGTTGTGGGACAAGGCCTTTGGCCTCGAACTCTGGAACGAGGTGGGTCTTGTCGGCGCGCACATAGGCGATCCGGTAGTCGAAGCGGGAACGGTCGACGACGCCGGCGGCCAGCAGCAGCAGCTGTTCGGCCCCGCCGGGGCCCAGACCCTTGACGAGCCACAGGACGCGCGGACGATCACCAGCTGGTGGTGCAGACCCCATCTCGTCCCTCCCGGGTGTCCGGACAGCGTGGAGAGGACGCGGCCCTAAACTCGCTCGAGGGTACCAACGACGAAGGGGAGCAGGGATGAGCTCGGTCACCGCGCAGGACCTCGTCATCAGGGTCGCCGAACCCGCGGACGACGCCACGGCTCTGCCGATGCTCCGTGCCTCCCTAGGGAAGGTCGACGACCCCCACTACGAGGCCTTCCTGCGGTGGAAGCACCGCGACAACCCGTTCGGTGTCTCGCCCGCGTGGGTGGCGCTGCACGACGGGGTCGTCGTCGGCTACCGCACCTTCCTCCGCTGGGAGTTCCTCACCGACGCCGGCCGCACGCTGCGGGCCGTGCGCGCCGTCGACACGGCGACGGACCCGGCATACCGAGGGCTCGGAATCTTCCGCACACTCACGTTGCAGGGAGTGAGCGAGCTGACCCTCGCCGGTGACGGCATCGTCTTCAACACCCCCAACGACCAGAGCCGGCCGGGCTATCTCAAGATGGGCTGGAGCCTGGCGCGCCAGCTCCCGGTCGGAGTGATGCCTCGTGGCCCACGGTCGCTGGTCTCCATGGTGACCTCGCGCGTGCCGGCGTCACTGTGGTCGGAGGAGACCGACGTCGGGCTCGACGCCGCGGTGGCTCTGGCCGACCGGTCCGTGGCGGAGCAGCTCATCGCGCACGCACCGTCGGCGGGCGTCCGGACGCACCGCACACCCGACTACCTCGCGTGGCGCACGGCGTTCGGCCCGCTGCGCTATCGCCTGCTGCTGGCGGACGACGCCGACCCGAGCCGCGGTGGTGTGGTCTTCCGGCTGCGTCGCCGGGGTGACGCGGTCGAGGCCGCGATCGTCGAGCAGCTGGCACCCGATCGCCGCACCGGGGCGTGGCTCGTGCGTCGGGTCCTGCGCGAGACCGGGGCCGACTACGCCATCGGGCTGCGGACCGGGCCGTCGGCGGGCCTCGTGCCGCTGCCCCGTCAAGGACCGCTGCTCACGACGCGCCCGCTCGCCGCCTCGCCGCCGGCGCCCGGCGACTGGGCGCTCACGCTGGGTGACGTCGAGCTCTTCTGAGGGCGCGGGACCGAGACGCGGGTCGCAGCGGCCCAGCCGATGACCATGCCGGCCGTGAGGACGACGGGCGCGAACTCCAAGAGGTGGTCCGCGTAGGAGTGCACGAGCAGCGCGGTCCAGGCCGCCGCCGCAACCACCGCCTCGGGTGCTCTCCCACGGGCAGCCCACAGCAGCCCGGCGAGCCCGGTGAGCGCCAGGAAAGCCACACCCACCCAGCCGGTCTCGGCCCCGATCTGCAGCACCGATGAGTGAGCGCTCGACGTGTCGGGGTCGACCGCCAGCGCGGTGGCGTCCTGGAACGAACCCGGTCCGGAGCCGGTGAGGGGACGCGTTCGCCAGAGAGTCACGGCGTCGCTCCAGAGCTGCTCCCGGACGGTGTCGAAGATCCCGCGTGCCCATGGCGGGAAGCCCGGTCCTTGCCCGAGGCGCAGGATCACCGCTGCACCGGCAGCTGCCACGACTGCCCCCAGGGCCACCGCCCACCAGCGATGCACCGGCCGCCGTCCCAGCACGGCGCCGATGACCAGCACGAGCGGCACGCACACCGCGAGCCCGGCGGCGGACCGGTTGAGAGCCACCGCGACCACGGCGAGTCCCAGTGCGACCATCAGGGTTCGCCGCTCACCGCGCTCACCGCGCTCGCCGCACTCACCGCGCTCGCCGCGCTGACCGGGCTGACCGCGCCCGGTCGCGAGCAGCGCCAGGCCGCAGAGCGCCACGACCTGCACGGCGAGCGCCGCGTTGGCGTTGGCATAGCCGAGGGGCCGCTTCCCGGGTTCTGTGGTGAGCAGGACACCGAGGACGAGGACACCACCCGCGAAGGCGAGGGCGAGGTGCAGACGCCGGTCGGCGGCATACCTCTCCAGCACCTGGCCGGCGCCGACACCGGCGACGAGCACGACCGGAGCGAGTACATAGGGAGACGTCGGCGAGATCCCTTGGTCCAGGCGGATCCCGACGAGCACCGACCACGAAACCCAGGCCGCCAGGAGGGCGAGGCCGAGGAAGCCGGGCCACCCGACGGAGGCATGGGGCCGTCGCACGGCAGCCGCGGGGTCAGGCGCGGTAGTCGGGCAGGGTGCGGAACCAGTCGACGGTCGCCTCCAGCCCGGTGCGCAGAGGCACGGGCGACACGTCGGGGAAGTGCGCCAGCAGGCGGGAGTTGTCGGCCTGCGAGTCGCGCACGTCCCCGGCCCGGGTCTCGACGTGCTCGACCGCAGGGCGCTCGCCGAGGATCTCGGCGAGCTCGTCGACGACGGCGTTGAGGGACGTGCGGCTGCCGAAGGCGAGGTTGACCGGCTCGAGGTCGGTCACCTTGCGGACGACCGCGTCGGCGATGACGCGGGTCACGGTGCCGACGTAGGTGAAGTCGCGGGTCTGCTCGCCGTCACCGTGGACGGTGAGCGGGACCCCACGCAGCGCGGAGTCGATGAAGGCCGGCAGCACGGCGGCATACGCGTGCCCGGCGGGCTGGAGCGGACCGTAGACGTTGAAGAAGCGGAAGGCGAGCGTCGGCAGGCCGTAGGTGTGGGCGAAGGACACGGTGTAGGCCTCGGTCGCCTGCTTGCTCACGGCATACGGAGAGATCGGGGCCGTCCGCATGCTCTCCCGTTTGGGCAGCTCACGGTTGGCGCCGTAGACCGACGACGAGGAGGCGACGACGACGTGGAGGTCGCCTGCCCGACGAGCCGCCTGGAGCACCTCGAGAGTGCCAGTGGCGTTGGCGTGGTGCGAGGCCACGGGGTCGAGCACCGAGCGCGGAACGGACGGCAATGCGCCCAGGTGCACGATGGCACTCGCGCCGGCGCAGGCCTCGTCCAGGGCGGCAGTGTCGAGGACGCTCGCCTCGTGCAGCCGGACGTCGGTGCCCTCGAGGTTGGCCCGCGACCCCGTGGACAGGTCGTCGAGGGCGACGACCTCGTCGACGTCGGGTCGGGCGAGGAGCTCGCGCCCGAGGTTGGAGCCGATGAACCCGGCCCCGCCGGTCACCACGACCTTCACGTGTGTTCCCCCATGTCGAGGTGGTGGCGCAGCGAACGGCGCCCGGTTTCGGCACGCTACCACCGGGCCGGACAGGGCCTTCGCGACTGGGTAAGGTCGGGCTGTGGATGCCGCGACGATGCCCTGGTCCGTGGGTATCCGCTTCTCGCACGCCGCGCTGCAGGCGCTCGCCGAGGACCACGGGGTCGACCTCCTGCACATCAAGGGGCCCGCGGTCGACGAGAGCCTCGGTGGGGGGACCAGGCGGAGCATCGACGCCGACGTGCTGGTCCGCCCGGCGCACGTCGACACTCTCCTGGCGGCGATGCACGAACACGGTTGGTCCACGCGCTATCTCTTCGAGGACGGTTCTGCCTTCGAGCACGCCGCCACCCTCGGCCACCCCTTCCTCGCCCCCGTCGACGTGCACCGCAGCTTCCCGGGGATCGGCGGCGACGCGGCAGCAGCCTTCGAGCGCCTCTGGGCGGACCGGCACGACACGGACATTGCCGGTATGCCGTGTCCGGTCCCGTCCGTTGCTGCGCAACGCCTCATCCTCATCGTCCACGCCACGCGAGGGGGCAGGCTCGACCACCCGGACATCGAGCGGAGCTGGACGAGTGCCACCTCCGCCGAACGGGAGGCGGTGATCCGGCTGGCCGACGACCTCGGCGCCGGCGTGGCCCTGGCGGCAGGGACGGGGAGGCTCGACGAGTTCGTCGGCCAGCGCGGTCACGAGCTGTGGCGCGTGCTCTCCACGGGTGAGCAGTCCCGGGCCAGGATCTGGGCGGCCCGAGTGAGAGCGGCGCCGACGAGACGAGCGGCGCTGCGGGTTGCCGTGCGGCTCGTGGTGCCCAACCGGCACCGGATGGAGGCCCGGCTCGGTCGCCGTCCCACAGCGCGTGAGGTGGCCACGGCCTACGTCACGAGCGCCCGGGCCGGGACCGGGGAGCTGGTCGGATTCGTCCGCGACGCGGCGGTCGGCCGGCGAGGCCGATGACGACCTACCACCTGCCGCCACGTCTCGCCGTCGTCATCCCGGAGGACGTCGACGCCCAGCTGGTCTACCTCATGAGGGCACCGGACGGGCCTCCCGTCGTGCTGCAGGACGTCTCAGCGGTGATCTGGCTGCTTGCGGCTGACGGCGAGGACGATGTGGCAGCCGCAGTGGGCGAGGTCGTGGGCAGAGATCGGGGGCAGGTCGAGACCGAGGTGGAGAAGCTTCTCGATGATCTAATCGTTCGGGGGCTGCTTACCATCCGGAATGACTAGGCCGTCCCTGACCCGTCCGTGCTGGTCACGACCCATTTATCGACCGTGCGACGCCTGAGGTGGGCATCTTCGCCCAATCGGGGGTTCGCGCTGTTGACGCGGTGCTAACTTGACGTCGAACCCACCATGACCAAATACAGGGGAGCATGCCATGACTGAACAGCGCGAGGATCGCCGCGTTTCGCGTCGCACCATCGCCAAGGGAGCGGCATGGGCCATTCCTGCCGTGCCACTCGTGGTGGCCACGCCGGCCTATGCCGAGTCGGGCGGCGGCCCCACCGGCCTGTTCCTCGGGGCGTGCAAGCAGCCAGGCAACAGCTGCTTCAGCCGGTTCGGCTTCCGCAAGGGCTACACCTTCACGTTCAGGATCACGAACACCACGGACCAGACGATCTACGTCTATCCGACCCTGAACAACGTGGACAACCCGGACAGCGCGAACCCGTCCCACACCCTCAACCCCGTCTTCTCCCTGGTCTCGAACCCGGCGAAGACCTTCAGCTACAACACCGCCCGCCGATTCACCGGCGGAGCCATCGGCGTGCCGCTCCAACCAGCTGAGGCCATCCTGCCGGGGCAGAGCCTGGACATCATCGTCAACGCCGACGCGAGCGGGAACAGCGCGAACATCTCCGCCCTGGGATCGGTCTACATCGCTTGGGGGCACACGCCGGTGATCGGCGGCGACCCCGACCACCCGTACGTCCCCGTGCCCCCGGCGAACCCCGCCGGAGAGGGATGGATCAGGATTCCCATCCAGTTCGGCTCGACCCCGCCGTGTGGCACCGACTGCGGCCCGGGTGGCGACGAGAGCGAGACAGGAAACTGACGGAAGTCAGAGCTCCTTGAGGACGCCGTGACGGACAAGGTCCGTCACGGCGTCCTTCGTCGCATCCAGGGGTGAGGACCCGTCAGGTGCGCCGAAACGGAGGGCCAACGCACGGGCCAGCACGTCTTCCTCCACGGGGTGCTCGGCCAGCTCGAAGATCGCGGCGCTGAGAGCACTCAGTCTGAAGACGGTGCCGTTGTCGAGCATCAGGACCATCTCGCCGTCACGCCTCAGCGCATCCGCGGGCTCGATTCGCTGGACGATCATGCCGTCTCCTGGACGAGGGCGAGCAGCGACTCCTCGGGGTGCGTCGCCTCGCTGTAGCGCAGTCGGATCACCGGTCCGCTCTCGTCGATGAGCTCGGCAAGTCGCTGGAGTGGTCGGGGCAGCCTGGTCAGCGCCGACGACTGCTCCACCAGTGTCATGACGGCATCGAGGAGGGGGACCTCATCCAGGTGCGCCGAGGTCATCCCGGGCCGCCGGTCGAGGAGCACCAGCCTGCCGACGCGCGGAGGGGCCGCGCCACGCAGCAGGCCGAGGGCGTCGGGCGAGACCTCGTCCTTGAGCGCGGGCGTCTCCGTGCGCCGGACGGACAGCGGCTTGGGATAGGGATGGATGGTTCCGTCGGAGTCGATGCCGACCGTCTCGTCGGTGAGGTAGCCCATCCGCTGCGCGAGCAGGCAGCTGAGCGTGGTCTTGCCGGTGCCCCCGCGGGCGACGTAGACGAGGCTGCGACCTGTCGCCAGGTCGCTCACCGCGCCGGCGTGAAACATGACCAGGTCCCCGGCGCGCGCGGCGATGAGGTGCTTGGTGACCTTACGGGTGGTGAGCATCAGTCGCTGGGGGAGATCCTGCACGTCGTCGAGACGCACCTCCAGGGCCTGGGCGTCAACAGGGGAGGTGGTCGGCACCTCGAGACACCGGGACCACGCCGTGCGCATCGCGGACTCGAGGGCCCGGCCCGCGGTCCCGACGCAGCGCACCTCGACGACGGCGCCGAGCCCGTGCAGCCGAAGCCCATCGCTCACCGACGACGCCTTCCTCGTGGATGCGGAACCCGAGCGCCCGCTGACCTGTTCGCACCCTATCCAGCGGATCGACCGGATGCGCCCGGTCCGCGCCGTTAGCCTGAGCCGGTGAGACCCCGTCCTGAGCGAGTCGACGAGCCGCTGCGTGTGCTCTTCGTGTGCACGGCCAACATCTCCAGATCCCCCTACGCCGAGCGCATGGCCGCACACCTGGCGACGCATGACGAGGCGCCCCTCGTACGCTTCGCGAGCGCCGGGGTGCCCGGCTTCCCAGGTCGCGGCATGGACCCCGAGATGTCGGCGCAGCTGAGAGGCCGCGGCGTGGAGCCCAACGGCCACGTGAGCAGGTCGGTCTCGACGGCGGACCTCGCCGAGGCCGACGTCGTCGTCACGGTCGAGCTGGCCCATCGCTGGCGGATCGCCGAGGGGTGGCCGGAGCACGCGCCCAAGGTCTTCGGACTGAACCAGCTGGCCGACGCCCTCGATCGCAGCGCCCCCTCGGCCGGGGGGCTCGAGGCCCTCGACGGCGCGCTGGCCGTCGCCCGCCCGGACAGCCTGTCGTGGGACGTCGCTGACCCCTACCGGCGCGGCACCGCGGCCGCGCGCCTCTGCGCCGTCGAGATCGACGAGGCACTGTCCGTCATCGTCCCAGCGCTGACGGGCGTGCCTGTACCTCGATGACGGGGTCGGCCAGCCCTCGCGCAGCTAGTCGAGCTCGAGGGCGGCTTCCTCCGTCGTCTCCCAAGAGACGTGGCTCGTGTGCTCGTCGATGAGCGCCAGGAGCCGGTCACCGTCCCTGACGTGCTTGGCCCACAGCGGCCCGCTCGCGCCGTCGGCGAAGTGAAGGAAGCGGAATCCGTCTGTCCGACCGACCCCCACCACGTCGGCCCACTCGCCCCCGATCGTCGTCCCGGCGGCGGTCACCGTGATTCCCTCATGTCCCGCGTGCACCGCGAGGTCTCGTGGGGGCACGATCGCAGTGAGGCGTCGCTTGTGGACCTGCCCGGCGATGGGTTCACGGCTGGGGAACTCCCATTCGGTCCGGTCGACGACGTCAGGGAGCGGGTCCTTCGGCAGCTCCGGCACGCCGATGACGGCGCTGCCCCTCGCCGCGCGCGCCCAGTCGCGGACCTGCTCCACGGTCACCGCCTCGAAGCGCTCCCGCAGCTCCTCCCGGCTCGGAGCCGCACCTAGGCGCCAGTAGCGCAAGGCGGCGCCCTCAAGGACCGACATCACCGTGCGTGGGTCCTCAAGGTAGGCCGCGAAGCCGGCCTTCTCGTGCGCGAGCTCCTCCTGGGTCGGGCCGTGAGCAGCCAGATCCGTCAGCTCCGCCCAGAGTGCGTGGACGATCTCATCACTGTCCTCCTCCGCACCATCGGTCGCGAGGCTGACCAGTCCCTGCTCCGTGTCGACGAAGCACCCGTCCATCGAGACCTCGTAGGCCAGGCCGAGGTCGTGGCGCACCTTCTCCTCGATCCGCCGCAGAAGGACAAGGTCGACGAGCTGGGACTCGGTCGCCCTCGGGCTCAGGTAGGACAGGGCCACGACGGGGGTTCCTCCCGCCATCAGCGCGGGGGTCTCGAACGGCGAGGGACGCCACGAGATGTCGGATGCCCGAGTACCACTCGGCAGATTGAGGCGGAGCTCGTCCGGCACGGGCCCAGAGAGCACCAGCACCGCGTTGGAGGCCACACAGAAGGTGCGGGCGAACTCGGTGACGTGGGTAGCGGTCGGCGCACGTCCCTCCCGCTGGAGCTCACCGAGCAGCCCCGGACCCACCGGTCCGGACCGGACAAACATGGCCCACCCGAGGTGGGGCTCGCACGAGCGGCCGTCCTCGGCCGCGAGAACCTTGAGCTCACGCTCGAGGCGATCCAGGGGCAGGGAGGTGAGCGCACGGCATACACCGTGTAGGAAGGCGACCACCTCGTCACGTGGGCCGGTCGCATAGAAGCGCATCGTGTCGACGTCCACGGAGGCGTTTTTGTCGAGATGGTCGCGGGGGAGGGTCGACATGACGAGATGCTCGACGAGGTGGGCCACGCCGCGGCTGCGGAAGGTCTCGTGGCGGTCCCCCGCGAAGAACATCAGGGTGGCGCTGAACGGTTCGGGTCCCTGCTCCCAGAAGGTGGGAACAGCGTCGACCTCGGTCTGCTGCATGATGCGGGACTGTAGTGGACCGCCGTGCCGGCTCGGGCGAGGTCGTGGATTAGGGGCGAACGGGAGCCCGCTGCTAATCTTGCCTCGCCGTGAACTTCGGCCGCGGATTCAGAGTGCCCCGGTGAACCAGCCCGGAAGCGCCGCGCAACCACATCAGAAGGAGTCTCCTCGCCCATGCCTTTGGACGCAGACGTCAAGCAGAAGATCATGACCGAGTACGGCACGACCGAGGGTGACACCGGTTCCCCCGAGGTCCAGATCGCGCTCCTCACGCAGCGCATCCTCGACCTCACGGAGCACTCCCGTCAGCACAAGCACGACCACCACTCCCGTCGTGGTCTGCTGCTCCTCGTCGGCAAGCGCCGTCGCCTCCTCCGCTACCTGGAGGACATCGACATCGAGCGCTACCGCTCGTTGATCAAGCGCCTCGGCCTGCGACGCTGACCCCCACGACTTCCGTCGGAGCGGCTCTCCACTTGGAGGGCCGCTCTTTCGGATGTGTCGGCAGGTCCACATCGGACTCGACCGACACGAAGCACGCCCGTGCACAACGACGATGCACGTGGACAGAAGACACTCGAGAAAAGGAGGACCTTCATGGAGGGTCCTGAGATCACTTTCGCCGAAGCCACCATCGACAACGGCTCACACGGCACCCGCACTGTCCGGTTCGAGACCGGACGCCTGGCCAAGCAGGCCGCAGGCGCAGTCAGCGCCTACCTGGATGAGGACACGATGCTCCTCTCCACCACCACCGCAGGAAAGCACCCGCGCGAGGGCTTTGACTTCTTCCCGTTGACCGTGGACGTGGAAGAGCGCATGTATGCCGCCGGCAAGATCCCCGGTTCGTTCTTCCGTCGCGAGGGTCGTCCCTCCACCGAGGCCATCCTCACTTGCCGCCTCATCGACCGCCCGCTGCGCCCGACCTTCAAGAAGGGTCTGCGCAACGAGGTCCAGGTCGTCATCTCGGTGCTCGCGCTGAACCCGGACGTCCAGTACGACGTCCTCGCGATCAACGCCGCCTCCGCGTCCACCCAGATCTCCGGCCTGCCGTTCTCGGGCCCGATCGGTGCCGTTCGCGTCTCGCTCATCGACGACCAGTGGGTCGCGTTCCCCCAGTTCTCCGACATCGAGCGTTCGACCTTCGACATGGTCGTCGCCGGTCGCGTTGCCGGTGACGACGTCGCGATCATGATGGTCGAGGCCGAGGCCACCGAGCAGACCTGGAACCTCGTCAAGAACGAGGGCAAGACCGCTCCCACCGAGGACGTCGTCGCCCAGGGCCTCGAGGCCGCCAAGGGCTTCATCAAGGTCCTCTGCGAGGCACAGGCCGAGCTGGCTGCCAAGGCCGCCAAGCCGGTCCAGGAGTTCCCCGTCTTCCTCGACTACGAGGACGACGTGTATGCCGCAGTCGAGGCCGCCGCTTCCGGTGACGCCGCCGCTGCGCTCCAGATCGCCGGCAAGGCCGAGCGTGAGGACCGCCTCGACGAGATCAAGTCGGCGCTGCACCTCAAGCTCGTGGGCGACTTCAACCCCGAGTCCTCCGACGGCACGGCCGGCGACTTCGCCGGACGCGAGAAGGAGGTCTCCGCGGCATACCGCACGGTGCAGAAGAAGCTCATCCGTGAGCGGATCATCACCGACAAGGTCCGCATCGACGGCCGTGGCCTCGCCGACATCCGCGCGCTCAGCGCCGAGGTCGAGGTCCTGCCGCGCGTGCACGGCTCCGCGATCTTCGAGCGTGGCGAGACCCAGATCATGGGTGTCACGACGCTCAACATGCTCCGCATGGAGCAGCAGCTCGACACGTTGTCGCCGGTGACGCGCAAGCGCTACATGCACAACTACAACTTCCCGCCCTACTCCACCGGTGAGACCGGTCGTGTGGGTTCGCCGAAGCGTCGCGAGATCGGCCACGGAGCGCTCGCCGAGCGCGCGCTCATGCCCGTGCTGCCGACGCGTGAGGAGTTCCCCTACGCGATCCGTCAGGTGTCCGAGGCCCTCAGCTCCAACGGGTCGACGTCCATGGGCTCGGTCTGTGCCTCGACCCTGTCGCTCCTCAACGCCGGTGTGCCGCTGCGCGCCCCGGTCGCGGGCATCGCGATGGGTCTCGTCACGGCCGAGGTCGACGGCAAGACGCAGTACGCCGCCCTCACCGACATCCTCGGTGCCGAGGACGCGTTCGGCGACATGGACTTCAAGGTCGCCGGCACGCGCGAGTTCGTCACGGCCATCCAGCTCGACACCAAGCTCGACGGCATCCCCGCCGACGTGCTCGGTGGTGCGCTGACCCAGGCTCGTGAGGCTCGCCTGCACATCCTCGATGTCATGAACGAGGCCATCGACGTCCCCGACGAGATGAGCCCGTTCGCTCCTCGCGTCATCTCGGTGCAGGTCCCCGTCGACAAGATCGGTGAGGTCATCGGCCCGAAGGGCAAGATGATCAACCAGATCCAGGACGACACCGGCGCCCAGATCTCCATCGAGGACGACGGCACCATCTACATCGGTGCGACCGACGGTCCCTCGGCCGAAGCGGCTCGCGCGGCGATCAACGCCATCGCGAACCCGCAGATGCCCGAGCTCGGTGAGCGCTTCCTCGGGACCGTCGTCAAGACGACGACCTTCGGCGCGTTCATCTCCCTGCTCCCCGGCAAGGACGGTCTGCTCCACATCTCCGAGGTGCGCAAGCTCGTCGGTGGCAAGCGGATCGACGCCGTCGAGGACGTCCTCGCCGTGGGCCAGAAGGTCCAGGTCGAGCTCAAGGAGATCGACCCGCGCGGCAAGCTCTCGCTCGGTGCGGTGCTCGCCGAGGGCGACTCCGGAGCCTCGGCCTCGGACAGCTCGTCGGCCGACGACGCGGATGACGCGGACGACGTCGACCACGACGAGTCGACCGACTCGGACGAGTCGGGCGAGTCCGGCGAGTCCTCCGAGGCTGGCGAGGGTGGCGAGCGCCGTCAGCGCAGTCGCCGTCGTGGTGGCCGCGGTCGCGGTCAGCGCTCGGACGCGGGAGACGCGTCCGGCGACGCGTGACCTGAGTCAGGCACCAACGCACCAACGTGACGGGGCGGCATACCTTTTCGGTATGCCGCCCCGTCCCCTTTGCGGGTGCGCCATGATGAGGTTCGGCCGGGTCGAAGGGACGAAGAGCCGTGGACGTTCAGCAGGTGAAGCGGGCGATGCGGGGGCGCTTCGGTGGTCCGCTGCGCCTGGCCTACCGGGTCGCCGAGCGGGCTCAGGTCGCCGTCCTGCGACGCGTCGACCACGTCCAGTTCGGCCAGGCCACGGCGCAGGAGCGGGCCGAGGTGGCCCGCCGGGTGACGATGACCGTCAAGACCTTCGAGCGTCCGGCGGTGCTCGCCCGGTGCCTCGCCAGTGCCCGCACGGTCTTCGACGGTCGCATCGTCGTCGCAGACGACTCCCGGGTGCCGGTGAGCGATCTCGGGGACGACATCCACGTCATCCCCCTGCCGTTCAACAGCGGGGTCCCTGCAGGTCGCAACGCCGCGCTCGACGCGGTCGAGACCGAGCTCGTCTTCGTCACGGACGACGACGTGGTCTTCACCGCCGCGAGCGACATCGTGGCGGCGATGAACTTCCTCGACGACCACGCCGAGGTCGACCTCGTGGCGCTCGCCCGGGTCGACCTCCCTCGCTGGCGGGTCGTGGCCGCCGGGGCGGAGGCGCTCTTCCCGGGGGCCGCAGCGCCTCTGCTGCCCTTCGGGACACTCATCGGCGAGCTGCCCGTCGTGCCCAAGACACCACAGCTGTACCTCGCCCGCACGGCGTCGATCCGGGCCGTGAGGTGGGACGAGCGGCTGCGGATGGTGGACCACCGCGACTTCTTCTCACGAGCGAGCGGCACGATCGTGTCGGTGCAGGCGCTCACGATCCGCGGCTACCACCTGCGGACGCCGTTCGACCCCTTCTACAACGCCTACCGCGAGGACGTCGCCGAGGACCTGCGCACGCTTGCCACGATCTGGAGCGGTTGAGCCCCCGCCTGAGACCCGGCTGGCCCCTCCAGCGGACGTAGGGTGAGGGCGCCAAGAACGACGAGAGGACACCGTGGAGCCGCAGGTCATCGCTGGACGCTACGAGGTGGTGCGCGCCGTCGGGCAGGGAGGCATGGGGACTGTCTGGCTCTGCCTCGACCTCACCCTGGAGCGCGAGGTCGCCGTGAAGCGGATCGGCGCGCTCCCCGGGGACTCGGCAGCGGCGCTGCGGGCGATGCGTGAGGCACGGATCGCGGCTTCCCTCAACCACCCCAATGCCGTGGCCGTCTACGACATCATCGACCAGGACGAGGCGCACTGGCTCGTCATGGAGTACGTCGACGGGGCGAGCCTGTCGGAGCTGGTGCGAGACGAGGGCCCGCTGTCACCGACCCGAGCGGCGGAGATCGGGGCGGCGATCGCCAGGGTGCTCGACCGCGCCCACGACCGGGGCATCGTGCACCGCGACATCAAGCCGAGCAACATCCTCGTGCACCGGTCCGGCACCCCGAAGCTGAGCGACTTCGGCATCGCCCGCAGCGGGGCCGACGCCCAGCTGACCCTCACCGGACAGATGACGGGAACGCCCGGGTTCCTCTCGCCCGAGCTCGCTCGCGGCGAGGACCCGACGCCCGCGTCGGACACCTGGGCCCTCGGGGCGACGCTCTTCCACGCCGTCGAGGGCCGGGCGCCGTTCGAGGAGCGGGACAACCCCCTCGCGGTGCTGCAGGACGTCCTCGCCGGGCGAATGCGTCCGCTCGTCGCAGCGGGCCCGCTCGGTCGGGCGATCGAGGCCATGATGGAGCCTGATCCAGCTCGGCGCTGGACCATGGCCGAGGCCGCCGCCGAGCTCGACGACATCGCCGCCGGACGGGTGCCGACGTCCGTCCTGCCGGCCGCCATGGCACCGGTGGACCGCCCCACGAGCGGGTTGGACGAGCTCGACGACTTCCTCGGTGCCCAGTCCGGAGCCGACACGCGATCCGACGGGGCGTGGGCTGCGGGCGTGGGCGCGACGGCTCCCGCGCTCGGGGGCGCCGACGGTGAGCGTGAGGACGGGTCCGGGCAGAGAGCGGATCGGCGGCGTTCACGCTGGCCCCTCGTCCTGCTGCTGGCCATCCTGCTCGGCGGGGGGGCGTATGCCCTCGCCAACCGGGACGGCGTCGACGAGCCCGACTCGGCGCAGGGCACGCGCACGAGCAGCGCCCCGCAGACGACACCCCCCACGTCGTCGACCCCTCCGCCGTCGTCGACCCCGTCGAGCACGCCTCAGGGGACAACCAGCTCCTCCCCGACGCGCACGCCGAGCAGGACGCCCTCGAGCCCGACTCGCACCCCGACCCCGACCCCGACGAGATCTCCGTCCCCGACTGCCGCGAGCAGCGACGCTGCCCTCGGAGCGTTCGTGCGGGACTACTACGCCGGGGTCACCGACTCGGCCCGCCGGGACGACACGTTCGCCCAGCTCACGCCGGCGATGCAGCGCGAGGCCGGCGGGCGTCAGGGGTATGAGGGGTTCTGGAGGACGATCGAGTCGGTGAGCGTGACCGCGCTCGACCCGGATGCGGAGGCGAGAACCGTGGACATGCGACTCACCTTCCGCCCCAGGAGCGGCGGCCCCATCACGGAGTCGCACCGATGGACCGTCGAGCGCGATGGCGGTCGATGGCTCGTCGGCAGTGACGACGCGGTCGGCTGAGCCCACGTCGCACGAAGTCGCCCACCCGGCCTGTGGCTGGATGGGCGACTCGAGTGGGTCAGGGCTGAAGAGCCCGGTCAGGCGACCTTGGGGATGCGGCGAACCGTTGCGGGTGCGCTCCAGCGCATCTCCATCCGAGTGCGTCCATCCCGGGTGACCGGCACCCAACGCATCGTCAGGCAGGCCGGACCCGTGACGGTCGTGGCGACCTTCTTCATGGGTGTCTCCTCTCGAGGACCGGCGGAGGTGGGCGACACCGTTGGAGGGCACGGGCGGTCGTTCACCTTCTGTTCACCCAAAGGTACACCAAAGATGAACAGAAGGTGAACGACATACGCCAAGGCGTGTCCCGGAAGCAGGGGAGTGCTCCCCATTGCGCAGAGTGCGGCCCGCCGTGAGACTCGGTGCAGCGCGCAGGGGCGCCGACGCCGGACGCCGACGAGAGGGGTATGCCGTGCCGAAGGACTTCCGAGAAGAGCTTCACGAGCTGCGTGAGCAGAACGACCGCGAGATCCAGGCTCTGGAGGCTGCTGCGCCGGAGCGCATCGAGCGCGAGGGGAACGACGAGCTCGACATCGTCACGGTCCGCATCGGTCCCGACGGCGACGTCCGTGATGTCAGGATCTCTCCGCACTGGCGCACCCGGGCCGACGAGGTGTCCCTCTCGGACGTCATCCTCGAGGCCCTGGTCCGCACGCAGGGCAGCGTGCTGGACGAGTTCGCGACCAAGGTCGAGGCCATCGACGCCCAGCCCCTCCCGCCGGCGCGCCCGATGCCCATGCCGCAGGACAGCGGCGAGATCTTCGGTCGCACCGAGCCGGTGAGCCGGGAGGAGGCCGAGCGGCTGCTGGGAGAGATCTTCGGGGAGGCCGAGCAGGCGCTCGCGGCGCTCGAGTCCTCCTTGGACTCCGCCTCGGCCCACACGGCATCAGCGCGGAGCAGACGCGGTGAGGTCCACGTCGAGATCGACTCGAGCGGCGAGATCTCGCGGCTCGAGCTCGACCCCCGGTGGCTCGCCGGCGCACACCCCGCCAACATCGGCCGCCTCGTCGGTGACACCCTGCAGGACGCGCAGAGGCAGATGATGGCGGGCTTCGCCACGGTGAGCGAGACCGCCCGATCCACGCAGGAGGCCATGCGCCGCCTGGGCGACCCTCACACCCTGAGCCGCCGGTTCGGGCTCCAGCCATGAACGCTGACGCACACACCACGCACGGGAGGACGACATGAGCTACGAAGTCGAACGGCAGGCACTTCTCGACGCAGCCTCGACCTGGAGCTCGGCCGAGACCGACATGACCACTGCCCAGACCAACGCGAATGCGATCAACGTGACGACCAACGGCGCGTCCGTCATCGGCGACATGACCGGGTTCGTGTCGACGTACGACGACGTCCGCGACCGGGTCGCCACCCTGCTCGGCCAGGGGGCAGCCGCGATGACGCTCATCGACGACACGCTCAAGGGCATCGAGCGGCAGTACGCCACCGACGACGACGCCGCCCTGGCGCAGATCGGTGCCATCTGGTCACCGACGAACCCGTGAGGACGAGGACATGACCGCCGAAGAGCTGATGGAGAAGATCCGCGCCAAGTACGAGGAGTTCCAGCGCAAGATGGACGAGTGCCTCGAGAACTTCAACTCGGTCGTGCGCAAGATCGGCCGCTTCTTCGGGTGGGCTGCCGACCGGGCCGTCGACCTGTGGAACAACCTCGTGGTCCCTCTGTGGAACAAGTTCACCGCGTGGTTCGCGGACCACTGGAACGTGTTCGGTGCGCCGTGGATCCTGTACGACGCCGCGACCTCGTGGCGCAAGGACGTGGGCCAGGTGGTCACGCCGTGGGCCGGAACGGTCACCCAGGAGACGACCGACGTCGATGTCTACTGGAAGGGCACGGCCTCGGACATCTATGTCTCCAGGTCCAAGGACCAGATCGCCGCCTTCAAGGCGGTCGGCCCGATCGCCGAGAAGATCGCCGGGGCACTCGACAACGTCGCGCTGGCCATCATCGTCTGGTGGGGGTCCATCGTCACCGCGATCATGGCGGCCATCGCCGGGATCCTCGTGGCCGCAGCCTCGACGGCCACCGGTCCGGGGGCGGTCGTGGGCATCCCGCTCGGCGTGAAGCTCGCGATAGCCGGATTCTTCGTGGCGTTGCTCGTGGGGACGGGGATCCTGACGGGGACCTGCCTGGTGCAGAAGGGCAACCTCAACGGCTCGCTCACGGACATGTCGGCGTTCCCGGGCAGCAGCTGGCCGACTTTCGCATGAGCGACCCCACGCCTCGCCGGCCGCCGTTGGCCCGCAACGTCAGCCTCCTCGTCGCAGGTGTCGTCGTGGTGGAGCTGGTCTTCGCCGCCTTCCTGTTCTCCATGGGCCAGCTGGCGTCAGCGAGCTCGGAGGAGACGGGCCAGGCGCTCGTCCTCGGCGCCGGGACCTCGGTCGTCGCGGCCCTCGTGGGGGTATGGCTCTGGGTGACGGCACGGGCGCCCGAACGCCCCATCGCCTTGCCGGTGTGGGTCGCGCGGGCCCTGCCCCTCGTCGCCGCCGGTGTTGCGGGCCTCGTCGCCGTGGCCGGTCTGGTGCCGTGGCTCGCGGTCCCCCTCGGGCTGTTCGCGGCCGCCCCGGTCTCCGTCGTCGCCCTCGTCGTCCCGCAGCTCCTCGCTGCCACGCGCGTGGGCGGCGCCGGGGCAGGGCATCGCGAGCGGCACTAGAGTTCGGGCGTGAGCATCACCAGGGTCTCGGTCATCGGCGCATCCGGTCGCATGGGCTCGGAGGTGTGTCGGGCCGTCGACGCGGCCGACGACCTCGAGCTGGTGGGTTGCTTCGACGTCGATGACGACCTCGGTGACCTCGGGGGAGCCGACGTCGTCGTCGAGTTCTCGGTCCCTGACGCGTCGGCCACCAACGTCGCCCACTGCCTCGACCAGGGTGTCCACGTCGTCGTGGGCACGACCGGTTGGAGCGAGAGCAAGCTGGCCGAGCTCGGCACCCGGCTCGAGCAGCACCCGGAGGTCGGAGTGCTCATCGCACCGAACTTCGCGATCGGTGCCGTGCTGATGATGGCCTTCGCGCAGAAGGCTGCCGAGTTCTATGAGTCCGTCGAGATCATCGAGCTCCACCACCCGGACAAGGTCGACGCGCCATCAGGCACGGCCGCCCGCACCGCCGAGCTCATCGGCGCCGCCCGCGATCGAGCCGGCCTGGCCGCAGTGCAGGACGCCACCACGAGCGATCCGGACGGTGCCCGCGGAGCGCGGGCACACGGCATACCCGTGCACTCGGTTCGGTTGCGTGGACTCGTGGCGCACCAGGAGGTCCTGTTCGGCCAGACCGGTGAGATGCTCACGATCCGTCACGACTCCTTCGACCGGGTCTCCTTCATGCCCGGAGTCCTCGCCGCCGTTCGCAAGGTGGGCGATCACCCCGGGCTCACCGTCGGCCTCGAGCACTACCTCGGCATCGCCTGACGCGTCAGCCCCAGCCGAGCGCGCGGAGCCCGGCAGCGACGGCAGCCGCGCCAATGACGACGACGAGGAAGTTCGCGCGCAGGAGCAGGAGCCCGATCGCAGCGGCCACGCCGGCCAGCCGCGCGTCGACGTGCAGCGAGCCGCCGTCGCCACCAAAGGTCTGGATGGCCACCAGCCCCGCGAGCAGGGCGACCGGGAGCAGGGTCAGCACACGGCTGCGCCTGGGGCCCTCGACCCACGACTCCGGCACGAGGTAGCCCGCGAGCTTGGTCGCATAGGCCAGCCCCGACGCGAGCAGCACGATGGTCCAGGAGCTCATGACGCGACCTCGGGGTCCTCGGTGGCTCGCTCGTGCCGGCCGCCGCCGCTCAGCCCGATGACGACGGCGGCGAGCACCGTGAGGATGACCGGCACCCCCACGGGCAGCACGGGGGAGGTGAGGAGCGCGATCGCGACGGCGAGGACCATGGTCGCGGCGGCGTCGCGGCTGCGCAGACGCGGCCAGAGGAGCGCGGTGAACGCCGCGGCCGCCGCCGCGTCGAGGCCATAGCGCTCGGGGTCGCCGAGGGCGTTGCCGACGAGGGCGCCACCCAGAGTCATGAGGTTCCAGAAGACGAACACGGCGATGCCGGTGACCCAGAAGCCGAGTCGTCCGGCGCGCCGGTCCTCCTGTGCCACACCGACCGCCGTCGACTCGTCGATGGTCAGCTGGGCCGCGAGCAGGCGCCGCAACCCGCGCACGTCGAGGATCCGCGAGGTCTGGAGGGCATAGAGCCCGTTGCGCACTCCGAGCAGGGTCGACGTGGCGACGGCGGCAGACCCGGTGCCGCCGGCGCCGAGGATCCCGACGACCGCGAACTGTGACCCACCGCTGAACAGCAGCACCGACAGGGCCACCGTCTGGAGGACGCTCAGGCCCGACGCGACACCGAGCGCGCCGAAGCTGATGCCATAGGCGCCGGTCGCGATGCCGACCGAGAGCGACTGTCGCAGAACGGCTTTGCGCTTCGATCCGTCAAGCGGCGGGTATGCCGCCGGCTCGCCGTGGGCGAGCCCCTCACCTCTCGGATCGGCCGCCGACGTCGTCAACGCGCCGGCTCCGTCTCCTCGGGGTCGGGGTCCTGAGGGGCGAGCGAGGCGACGAGGCGGACCTCGCGCAGGGTGTCGCCGTCCGCCGAGACGACCCGGTCGCGGTAGGCGCCATCGGGACCGAGACCTGAGGCGACGAGGAAGGCGCGGGTGGCCTCGTCGTCGGCGAGGACCCAGGTCGCGAGCTCCTCGGCGCCTGCTCCACGAAGGGTGTCGACGCAGGCGTTGAGCAGGCGGGAGCCGTGGCCCATGCGGCGAGCGCCCGGGTGCACGCCCATCGCGGTGACCTCTCCGCAGGCCTGACCGGCGTCGGGGTCCTGGCTCGGGCCGATGGCGGCGAAGCCGACGACCTGCTCCCCGGCTCTCGCGACGAGCAGGCGGTGCACCCCTTCGGGCGGGTTCTCGAGCGACTGCCGCCAGGCCTTGGCGAAGGCGGGCGCCTCGAAGAGGGCGACGACGTCGTCGGGCAGGCGGCCGGCATACGCCTGCGTCCAGACGGCAGCCTGGACGACACCGACGGCTGGAGCGTCGGTGGGCTTGGCGGTGCGCACGCTCGCATCAGCCGTCGGACCCATGGCGTGCGAGTGGTCGGCGCCGTCGCCGTGGTCGTGGCTCATCTGCCCTGGAACTGTGGGGTGCGTCGTTCGCGGAAGGCCGAGCGGCCCTCGGTCAGGTCGTCGCTGGACCAGGCCTCGGCGAAGGCCGCCTCGTAGCGCGCGACCTCGGTGTGGTTGCCGCCGTGGGCGTCGAACCCGAGCTTGGAACCCGCCTGGGTCATGGGAGCGAGGTCGGCTGCGCTCGCGGCCAGCTCGAGGGCGGCGTCGAGGTCGCCGCGCACCTGGGCGAAGCCGAGCCGCCACGCGTCGTCGGCGGTGAGCACCGCGCCGGTGAGGACCATGTGACGGGCCGCGCCCTCGCCCCAGAAGCGGGTCACCCGCTCGAGGGTCCAGTGGTCGACCATGAGCCCGAGCCGGGCCACGGGCACCGCGAAGCGGGCGTCGTCGGTGACCACGCGCAGGTCGCACCCGACCGCCAGCTGCATCCCGAGACCCATGCACAAGCCCGAGATCGCTGCGACCGTCGTGATCGGCGCCTGCGAGAGACGGTCCAGGACCTCGGCGAGCCGGTCGGTGAAGCCCACGTCCTCGAGCTCGGTGAGGTCGGCACCGGCGCAGAAGTGTCCGCCCTCACCGGTGACGACGATGGCGCGCGAGACCGCGATCGCTGCCTCGACCGCCTCGTCCAGCTCGTCGAGGGCGTCAAGGTTCAGCGCATTGCGTCGGTCCGGCCGGTCGATCGTGAGGACGGTGACCCGGTCGGAGGTACGTGAGGAAATCGTCACGCGGTCGAGCCTAACCGGGAGGCGTTTGTGAGGATGGAGGGCGTGTCCCTGCTGCGTCGTCCCTCGAAGCCACACCCGGTCTTCCGCCCCCTCGCCGTGGCCGAGGTCGATCCCGTGGCTGAGCACGCCGTGTCCATCGGTTTCGACGTCAGCGACATGCCGATGTTCCTCGACTACCGCGCCGGTCAGTACGTGACGCTGCGGGCGCTCATCAACGACGAGGACGTGCGGCAGTCCTACTCGATCTGGGTGCCGCCGAGTCGTGCCCGCCGCGACGGCATCATCCGCGTGGCGGCCGCGGCCGTGCAGGGCGGGCGCATGTCACCGTGGCTGGCGTCCGAGGTCGCCGCGGGCGAGGTCATGGGCGTGCTCCCACCGCTGGGGGAGTTCGTCCTCGACGACGTGACGGGTCCACGCCACCACGTCGGCGTCGTCGGGGGCTCGGGCATCACGCCCGTCCTCGCGATCGCCGCGGCGGCCCTGGAGCAGGACGACGCCTCGACCGTCGACCTCATCATCGCGAACCGGACCCGCGAGTCGACCGTGCTCGGGCATGAGGCGGCTGCCCTCGAGGCGGACTCGGGCGGCCGACTGCGCATCGAGCACGTCCTCAGCCGGGAGCGGGTGGACGGCGTGCGGCACGGACGCATCGACCCGCTCGTCATCCGGGCCGTGCTCGACGACGTCGGTGGGATCGAAGGTGTCGACGACTGGTGGCTGTGCGGACCCGAAGGACTCATCGCCGACGTCGAGGCCTGGCTCACGGGCTCCGGCATCGGGGTCGAGCACATCCACCGCGAGCGGTTCACCTCCACCGGTCCGGTCGACCCGCGCAAGCCCTGACGCACAGGTCGTCATCGACGCGGGCAGGATGATCCGGACGCAGATCGTCCACAACGAGTCGTAGTCTGCGGCCCATGGCGATCCACTGGACCTTGGGCGGCGACGCGAGCGATCCGCTGCTGGTGGCTGCGTTCTGGGCCAAGGCCCTGGGGTACGTCATGGAGCCGGGATACGACGATCCGGACGGCGCGTCGATCATCGACCCGGACGGTCGTGGCGCCGCCATGAGCTGGTTGCGTGTCCCGGAGGGGAAGTCGAGCAAGAACCGGCTCCACATCGACGTCCGGGTCGCGGGGGAGGGGCCCTGGGACATGGGGGAACGGGAGCGGATGATCCGGGCGAAGGTGCCCGAGCTCGTCGCTCTCGGGGCGCGCGTCGTCCGAGAGCAGCGGGTCGGCGACGTCCTCGGCCATGTCGTCATGGAGGACCCCGAGGGGAACGAGTTCTGCGTCGCATGATCGCAATCTTGGCGCGCCCGTCGGGCTCGAGGGACGCTCGTCAGGCCAGCGAACGCTCGTAGGTCACCCAGGCGAAGCCGTCACGCTGCTCACGAGCCGTCTCGCGCCAGTGCACCGGGTCGATCTCGGGGAAGCGCACGTCACCGTCGGGCTCCTGGTCGACCTCGGTGATGAGCAGCCGGTGCGCGAACGGCATCGCCTGCGCATAGATCTCGCCGCCACCGGCGACGAACACCTCACCCACCGGACCCGCCAGCCCGAGTGCGTCGTCGAGGGAGTGGACGGTCTCGACGTCGGCGTGGCGCCAGTCGCTCTGGCGCGTGATGACGATGCTCCGGCGTCCGGGAAGTGCCCGCCCGATCGAGTCGAAGGTCTTGCGCCCCATGACCATGGCGTGCCCCATGGTCGTCCGCTTGAAGAAGGCGAAGTCCTCGGGCAGGTGCCAGGGCATGTCGTTGTCCGCGCCGATGACGCCGTTGCGCCCGACGGCCGCGATGAGGGTCACCTGGGTCATGCCGCTCACCCTATTGCCGGCGGAACCACGACGTCAGGTATGCCGGCCGCGCATCGTGAGGGGGCGGCATACCTGATCGTTGGATCGACGGAAAGGACCTGTCTCAGACCGCGATCGGCGCCTTGATCGCCGGGTGCGGGTCGTAGCCGACGAGCTCGAAGTCGTCGAGGTCGAAGTCGTCGATGGCGGTCTTGGGTGCGATCCGCATGGTCGGGAGGGCGCGTGGCTCGCGGGCCAGCTGGAGCCGGGCCTGCTCGAGGTGGTTGGAGTAGAGGTGCGCGTCGCCGAGCGTGTGGACGAACTCGCCGGGCTCGAGGTCGGTGAGTTGGGCGACCATCATCGTGAGCAGGGCATAGGAGGCGATGTTGAACGGCACGCCGAGGAAGACGTCGGCCGAGCGCTGGTAGAGCTGGCAGGAGAGCTTGCCGTTGCTCACGTAGAACTGGAAGAGCGCGTGGCAGGGCGGCAGCGCCATGTCGTCGACGTCGGCGACGTTCCAGGCGCTGACGATGTGGCGGCGGCTGTCGGGGTTGGTGCGGATGCCCTCGATGACCTTGGCGATCTGGTCGACCTGACGGCCGTCGGGAGTGGGCCACGAGCGCCACTGGTGGCCGTAGACGGGGCCGAGGTCACCGTGCTCGTCGGCCCACTCGTCCCAGATCGAGATGCCGCGCTCCTGGAGCCAGCGGACGTTGGTGTCGCCGCGCAGGAACCAGAGGAGCTCGCCGATGATCGACTTCAGGTGCAGCCTCTTGGTCGTGATGACGGGGAAGCCCTCAGCGAGGTCGAAGCGCATCTGGTGCCCGAAGACCGAGCGCGTGCCCGTGCCCGTGCGGTCGGACTTGTCGACGCCCTCGTCGAGGATGCGGTCGAGGAGGTCGAGGTACTGGCGCATGGGTGCGAGCGTAGCCGTGAGCACCGACCGTGCCGCGACTGTGGCGGGCAGGTGCTCGCTCGACAACGACTACCCTGAGGGTCATGACGACGAACCCCTTCGGCCGGGTCATCACGGCCATGGTCACCCCGATGCACCCGGACGGATCCGTCGACGAGGCAGGCGTGCGAGCCGTCGTCGAGCACCTCGTCGCGAACGGTCACGACGGCATCGTCGTCAACGGCACGACGGGGGAGGCCTCGACCCTCACCGACGACGAGAGCATCGACGTCGTCCGCCTCGCGGTCGAGGTGGCGGGGGGCCGTGCGGCCATCACAGCGGGTGTCGGTTCCAACGACACGGCCCACTGCATCCACATGGCGGGTCGCGTCGCCGAGGTCGGGGCGGACGCGCTGCTGCTCGTCTCGCCGTACTACAACAAGCCGACCCAGGCCGGGCTGGTCGCGCACTGCCGCGCCGTGGCCGACTCGACCGAGCTGCCGATCATGCTCTACGACATCCCCGGCCGCACCGGGGTCGAGTTCACCACGCAGACGCTCGTCGAGCTGGCCGAGCACCCGCGCATCGCCGCGGTCAAGGACGCCAAGGCCGACCTCTGGGCCTCGAGCCACGTCATGGCCGCGACCGACCTGCTCTGGTTCAGCGGGGACGACGTGCTCACCCTGGCCCTTCTCGCCCAGGGCGCGGTCGGCTGCGTCTCGGTCGTCGGGCACGTGGCCGGCCAGGAGTATGCCGCGATGGTCGCGGCCGCCGACTCCGGCGACCTCACCACCGCGCGCTCGATCCATCAGAGGCTCATTCCGGCCGTCGACGCCATCATGACGACCTCGCAGGGCGCCATCATGGCCAAGGCCGCGCTCGTCGAGCTGGGCGTCATCGAGTCGGCCTTCGTCCGGCTGCCGCTGGTCGAGTCCCCGCCGGAGCACCTCGAGATCCTTCGGAAGGGTCTGGCGGAAGCAGGCCTGCGGTGAGTCATCCGCACCCCGAGCTCTCCCTGCCCGGCCCTCTCGCGGACGGTGGCGTGCGCGTCGTCGCCCTCGGTGGTCTCGGTGAGGTCGGCCGCAACATGGCCGTCGTCGAGCACAAGGGCCAGCTGCTCATCATCGACTGCGGCGTCCTCTTCCCCGACGACCACCACCCGGGCATCGACCTCATCCTCCCGGACTTCAGCTACATCGCCGACCGGCTCGACGACGTCCAGGCCATCGTCCTCACGCACGGTCACGAGGACCACATCGGCGCGGTGCCCTATCTCCTGCGCCTGAAGTCCGACATCCCGCTGGTGGGCTCCAACCTCACGCTGGCTCTCATCGAGGCCAAGCTCAAGGAACACCGGATCAAGCCCTACACGCTCGCCGTCAAGGAGGGTGGACGCGAGAGCTTCGGGGTCTTCGACTGCGAGTTCGTGGCCGTGAACCACTCGATCCCCGACGCGCTGGCCGTCTTCGTGCGCACCTCCGGCGGCACGATCCTGCACACCGGCGACTTCAAGATGGACCAGTTGCCCCTCGACGGGCGACTCACCGACCTGCGTGCCTTCGCTCGGCTCGGTGAGGAGGGCGTCGACCTCTTCATGACCGACTCGACGAACGCCGAGGTCCCGGGCTTCACCACGCCCGAGAAGGACATCGCCCCGGCGATCGACCGCGTCTTCCGGGACGCGCGCCGCCGAGTCATCGTCGCCTGCTTCTCCTCGCACGTGCACCGCGTCCAGCAGGTCCTCGACGCCGCCGAGAAGTCCGGCCGCAAGGTCGCCATGGTCGGCCGCTCGATGGTGCGCAACATGGGCATCGCCGCCGACCTCGGCTACCTCCACGTCCCCGACGGCATCCTCGTCGACTTCAAGAAGCTCGGGGTCCTGCCGGACGACAAGGTCACGCTCATCTGCACCGGCTCGCAGGGTGAGCCCATGGCGGCGTTGTCGCGGATGGCCAACCGTGACCACCAGATCGAGGTGGGGGAGGGCGACACCGTGCTCATGGCCTCCTCGCTCATCCCCGGCAACGAGAACGCCGTCTACCGCGTCATCAACGGGCTCATGCGGCTCGGCGCCGACGTCGTCCACAAGGGCAACGCCAAGGTCCACGTCTCGGGCCACGCGAGCGCCGGCGAGCTCCTCTACTGCTACAACATCGTCAAACCGCGCAACGTCATGCCGGTGCACGGCGAGTGGCGCCACCTGCGCGCCAACGCCGACCTCGCGCTCGCGACCGGTGTGCACCCCAGGGGTGTCGTCGTGGTCGAGGACGGCGTCGTGGTGGACCTCGTCGACAGCAAGGTGCGAGTGGCTGGTGCGGTTCCGTGTGGCTACGTCTACGTCGACGGGTCGTCGGTCGGAGAGGCCGACGAGGGTCTGCTCAAGGACCGCCGGATCCTGCGCGACGAGGGGTTCATCTCCGTCATCGTCGTCATGGACTCGACGACCGGCAAGATTGTCGCCGGCCCCGAGATCACCGCCCGCGGCTTCGTCGAGGGGGACGTGGTCTTCGACGACGTCATGCCGAGCCTGGTCAAGGCGCTCGACGACGCGACGGCCGGAGGCATGAACGACAGCTACCAGCTCGAGCAGGTCATGCGCCGCTCGGTCGGTGGCTGGGTCGGTCGCAAGATCCGCCGTCGCCCCATGATCATTCCCGTCGTCATCGAGGCCTGAGGCACAGTCGGTCGCCCGCGCGCCCCCTTCCCTTGTGGGGGCTTTTCCACCATGGTGTAGCCAACACAGGGAGGTGTTGGCGGTGGCGACTCAGGACCGGACCGGCGTCCGAGGACCGACGCGGGCGGGGATCGAGGCGCGCACCCTGCGTGAGGACCGCTGGTGGCTCTCGCCACTGGTGACCTTCGTGGTGTTCGGCGCCTTCGTGGTCTACGCGACGATCCGCGCGTTCATGGGGCGCGACTACTACGCCTCGCCCTACCTCTCGCCGTTCTACTCGCCCTGCCTCGGTGACTGCGTCGAGGGCGCCTCCGACTTCGGGCAGCCCTTCAGGGCGTTCCCGTTGTCCGCGGCGCTGATCATCCTGATCTTCCCCCTGGGCTTCCGGATGACCTGCTACTACTACCGCAAGGCCTACTACCGGGCGTTCTGGCTCTCGCCGCCTGCCTGCGCGGTCGCCGAGCCGCACTCGGCCTACTCCGGTGAGACGCGCTTCCCGCTCATCCTGCAGAACGTCCACCGCTGGTTCTGGTATGCCGCGGTGCTCGTCGCGATGGTCCTCACCTTCGACGTGGTGCTGGCCTTCCGCAACGCCGAGCACGAGTGGGGCCACGTGGGCCTCGGCACGGTGCTCATGCTCGTCAACGTCGTCTTCATCTGGCTCTACACCCTCTCGTGCCACTCGTGCCGGCACGCGGTCGGCGGTCGGTTGCGGCACTTCTCCAAGCATCCCGTGCGCTACCGGCTGTGGACCTGGGTCTCGAAGCAGAACGTCCACCACGGTCGCTACGCGTGGGTGTCCCTGTTCTCCGTCGCCCTGGTCGACCTCTACATCTGGTTGCTGGCGGCTGGCGTCATCGACGACGTGAGGTTCTTCTGATGACCCAGGCCTCGGCGCCCGGCGAGGGCCGGCACCCGATGACAGGCAACGCCATGTCCGGTGACGCCCCGGGAGGCATGGAGCGCCACAGCTACGACGTGGTGGTCGTGGGGGCCGGCGGTGCCGGGCTGCGCGCGGCGATCGCCGCCCACGACTCGGGCGCCAGGGTCGCGGTCGTCTGCAAGTCCCTCCTCGGCAAGGCCCACACGGTGATGGCCGAGGGTGGGATCGCGGCGTCGATGGGCAACTCCTACCCCGAGGACAACTGGGAGGTGCACTTCCGCGACACGATGCGTGGCGGCAAGATGCTCAACAACTGGCGGATGGCGCAGCTGCACGCCCAGGAGGCGCCCGAGCGGGTCATGGAGCTCGAGGACTGGGGAGCGCTGTTCGACCGCACCGAGGACGGGCTGATCAGCCAGCGCGACTTCGGCGGCCACAAGTACGCCCGGCTCGCCCACGTCGGCGACCGCACCGGACTCGAGATGATCCGCACCCTGCAGCAGCGAGCCGTGGCACTGGGCATCGACGTCTTCATGGAGTGCACGGTCACGGACCTGTTCAAGGCCGACGACAGGATCGCCGGCGCCTTCGCCTACTGGCGCGAGTCCGGTCGCTTCATCGTCTTCGACGCCCCCAGTGTCATCCTCGCCACCGGCGGCATCGGCAAGTCCTTCAAGGTGACCTCCAACTCCTGGGAGTACACCGGCGACGGCCACGCCCTGGCCATGCGGGCCGGCGCCAGCCTCATCAACATGGAGTTCGTGCAGTTCCACCCGACGGGCATGGTGTGGCCACCCTCGGTCAAGGGCCTCCTCGTGACCGAGTCGGTGCGCGGCGACGGCGGCATCCTCACGAACTCCGAGGGCAAGCGCTTCATGTTCGACTACATCCCGGACTTCTTCAAGACCGAGACCGCGGACACGGTCGAGGAGGCCGACCGCTGGTACGACGACAAGAAGAACAACCGGCGCCCACCCGAGCTGCTGCCCCGCGACGAGGTCGCGCGCGCCATCAACTCCGAGATCAAGGCGGGTCGAGGGACCCCGCACGGCGGCATCTACCTCGACATCGCCTCGCGGCGCTCACCCGAGTTCATCCGCAAGCGGCTGCCATCGATGTACCACCAGTTCAAGGAGCTGGCCGACGTCGACATCACCGCCGAGCCGATGGAGATCGGCCCGACCTGCCACTACGTCATGGGCGGGGTCGAGGTCGACGCCGACACCCAGGAGAGCGCGGTCACGGGGTTGTATGCCGTGGGCGAGTGCTCGGGCGGCATGCACGGCTCCAACCGGCTCGGGGGCAACTCCCTGGGTGACCTGCTCGTCTTCGGCAAGCGCGCGGGGGAGGCCGCGACGGCATACGCCAGGTCTCTCGGCGACAGTCGACCGCAGGTCGACGAGAAGGACGTGAAGTCGGCCCAGACGAGCGCCCTGGCTCCGTTCGAGGTCGAGGGTGGGGAGAACCCCTACACGATCCAGTCCGACCTCCAGCAGTCGATGAACGACCTCGTGGGGATCATCCGCACGGCGCCCGAGCTGGAGGAGTCGCTCAGTGCGATCGAGGCGTTCAAGGCACGGGCCAGCACGATGGTCGTCGAGGGGCACCGGCAGTACAACCCGGGCTGGCACCTGGCTCTCGACCTGCGCAACATGCTCATCGTCAGCGAGTGCATCGCCAAGGCGGCGCTCGCCCGCGAGGAGTCGCGCGGCGGCCACACCCGGGACGACTTCCCCGGGCCTGACGAGGAGTGGGGGACCAAGAACCTCGTGGTCACCCTCAACCCCGAGGGGACGGGCGTCAGCCTCCACGAGAAGCCGCTGCCCGAGATGCCCGACGAGCTGAAGGGGTACTTCGCATGAGCTACATGTTGAAGCTGCGGATCTGGCGAGGGGACGCCTCCGGCGGGGAGATCAAGGACTATCCCGTCGAGGTCTCCGACGGCGAGGTCGTGCTCGATGCGATCCACCGCGTGCAGGCCTCGCAGGCAGGGGACCTCGCGGTGCGCTGGAACTGCAAGGCCGGCAAGTGCGGCTCGTGCAGCGCCGAGGTCAACGGCAGGCCGCGCCTCATGTGCATGTGCCGGCTCTCCGACTTCGAGGAGGACGAGGTCATCACGGTCACGCCGATGCGGGCCTTCCCGGTGATCCGCGACCTGGTCACCGACGTCTCCTACAACTACGAGAAGGCCAAGGAGCTGCCGGCCTTCGCGCCACCGGAGCGTGACCCGGACGGCAAGCGCCGGATGCAGCAGATCGACGTGGAGCGGGGCCAGGAGTGCCGCAAGTGCATCGAGTGCTTCCTCTGCCAGAACACCTGCCACGTCGTGCGTGACCACGAGGACAACAAGCCGGCGTTCGCCGGTCCGCGCTTCTTCCTGCGCTATGCCGAGCTCGACATGCATCCGCTGGACACCCACGACCGACGGGCTCTCGCGCAGGACGCAGCCGGCCTCGGCATGTGCAACATCACCAAGTGCTGCACCGAGGTGTGCCCGGAGGGCATCAAGATCACCGACAACGCGATCATCCCCCTCAAGGAGCGGGTCGTGGACCGCAAGTTCGACCCGCTGGTGTGGCTGGGCAGCAAGATCGGCGTCCGCAACAAGGACAACGACGGCCGCACCGAAGTCTGAGACCCCCGACTCCCGACTCCCGACTTCCCACCTCGCACCCAGACCCCTCGCCGCATCATCGGGTCACCCGATAATGGGGCGCTCCACCCGATCTGGCAACTCGGGTGGAGCGGGACATCATCGGGTCACCCGATAATGCGGCCGGTGGGAAAGGCGAGCGGGCCTGTGGCGCGTGTGACGCGTGTGTCTGTGGTGACTTTCGCCTAGGGTGCGAACATGGCCTCCCGTTCGACTTCTCCTGCGCGCTCCCGCCCGGCCTCCGGTCGACCGGCGAACCGCCGCGCACCCGCCCGTCCCGCGAGCCGCAAGAAGGCCCCGGCCAAGGGCGGCACCCCCATGCCGGTGGCGGCCGTGCGCGGAGCCTGGATGGGCCTGGCCCACGCCACCGGAGGCACCGTCCGCAAGGTCTCCCACGCCGGACACGACCTCGAACCCGAGCACCGCCGCGACGGAGCCGGCCTCACCCTCATCGCCCTGGCCGTCGTCGTCGCCGCACGTGAGTGGTGGGGCCTCGCCGGCATGGTGGGCGACGCCACGCACGCCGTCGTCGCGGGCACCTTCGGCCGCGTCGCCTATGTCGTCCCGATCGTCCTGCTCCTCTTCGGCCTCCACCTGTGGCGCACCCCGCGCGAGCACCCCGCGACGAACCGCATGGCCATCGGCACCGCGCTCCTCGCCTTCGCCTCGACCGGCATCGTCCACGTCGCCGCCGGCATCCCGGAGCCGCCGGCCGGCGCCGACGGGATGCGCGCTGCCGGCGGCATCATCGGCTTCCTCGCGTCGAGCCCCCTCGAGACCGCGGTCTCCATCTACGGGACCATCCCGCTGCTCATCCTCCTCGGCATCTTCGGCCTCCTCGTGCTCACCGCGACGCCGGTGCATGAGATCCCGGACCGCTTCGACCAGCTGAAGGCCGCGCTCCTCGGCCACCCGGCACACACCGACGAGGACGATGCCGAGACTGACGCGTCGCCGGCCAAGAAGCCGCGCCGGAGCCGCGCCGTGCCCGACGAGCCGCTCGTCGGCGACGAGGCCTTCGAGCAGGCCGCGATCGTCGCCTACGAGGACCGCGTCGGCGGCAAGGGCCGCAAGAACCGTCCCGCCGACGCCGCACCCGTGACCGAGGAGGGCGGGCCGCGCCCCGGCGAGAAGCGACCCACGGCACCGGGCGTCCTCGCTCCTGGCGCGACCGCCAAGGCACCGCTGGAACCGACCCGGCTCGAGGCGCCGCCGACGACTCCGCTGCCGCAGCGCGTCGAGCAGCTCTCCCTCGCCGGCGACGTCACCTACACGCTCCCCGACAACTCCGTCCTCAAGCAGGGCGCGCCCCACAAGGAGCGCTCCGAGGCCAACGACCGCGTCGTCGAGGCCCTAACCACAGTGCTCGACGAGTTCGGCATCGACGCCCAGGTCACCGGCTTCACCCGCGGACCGACGGTGACCCGATATGTCGTCGAGCTGGGCCCGGGCATCAAGGTCGAGCGCGTCACCGCGCTGTCCAAGAACATCGCGTATGCCGTCGCGTCGGCTGACGTGCGCATCCTCAGTCCGATCCCGGGCAAGTCCGCGATCGGGATCGAGATCCCGAACCCGGACAAGGAGATGGTCTGCCTCGGCGACGTCCTGCGCAGCCGGGTCGCGCGCGACAACCACCACCCGATGGTCATGGGGGTCGGCAAGGACGTCGAGGGCGGCTACGTCATCGCCAACCTCGCCAAGATGCCCCACCTGCTCGTCGCCGGCGCCACCGGCTCGGGCAAGTCGAGCTTCGTGAACTCGATGATCACCTCGATCCTCATGCGCGCGACGCCCGACGAGGTCCGCATGGTGCTCGTCGACCCCAAAAGGGTCGAGCTCACGGCATACGAGGGCATCCCGCACCTCATCACGCCGATCATCACCAACCCCAAGAAGGCGGCCGAGGCCCTCCAGTGGGTCGTGCGTGAGATGGACGCCCGCTACGACGACCTCGCGGCCTACGGCTACAAGCACGTCGACGACTTCAACAAGGCGGTGAAGTCCGGCAAGGTCCAGCCGCTGCCGGGCTCGAAGCGGGTCATCCAGCCCTACCCCTACCTCCTCGTCGTCGTCGACGAGCTCGCCGACCTCATGATGGTCGCGCCACGGGACGTCGAGGAGTGCATCGTGCGCATCACGCAGCTCGCGCGCGCCGCCGGCATCCACCTCGTCCTCGCCACCCAGCGCCCCTCCGTGGACGTCGTCACCGGCCTCATCAAGGCCAACGTGCCCAGCCGCATGGCGTTCGCGACCTCGTCGCTCGCCGACAGCCGCGTCGTCCTCGACCAGCCCGGCGCCGAGAAGCTCCTCGGCCAGGGTGACGCGCTCTTCCTGCCCATGGGGGCCAGCAAGCCGATGCGCGTCCAGGGTGCCTGGGTCACCGAGACCGAGATCCAGGACGCCGTCGCGCACGTGACCGGCCAGCTGAAGCCGACCTATCGCGAGGACGTCGCCGTCGTCGCGCCCAAGAAGAACCTCGACGACGACATCGGCGACGACCTCGACCTGCTGCTGCAGGCCACCGAGCTCGTCGTGACGACGCAGTTCGGCTCGACGTCGATGCTCCAGCGCAAGCTGCGGGTGGGCTTCGCCAAGGCCGGTCGCCTCATGGACCTGCTCGAGTCCCGTGGCGTCGTGGGCCCGTCCGAGGGGTCGAAGGCGCGCGACGTGCTCGTGCGCCCCGACGACCTCGAGACCACGCTCGCGGTCCTGCGCGGCGACGAGATCCCCGACGACGACCCCGCCTTCGACAACGAGGCGACCGACGAGGTGCCCCAGGCTGGCGTTCCCTCGATCGACGCGCCGCCCATGTCGCCGGCGACCGCACCGACCCAGCAGGTCCCGACCGACCGCTACGGCCCCGATGCGGTCGCGGCCGGCCTCGAGAGCCGGCCCCAGGTGCAGGCCTGGGACGAGGACGAGGACGACAGCGAGGACGCGTGGGAGCTCACCGGTCGCCGGTGAGCTGTCCCTGCGACTGACCGACGTCGACGGCGGCTGGACCCGTGTCCGACGCCCCCGGCGCATCGCCGGCAGCAGGCGCCTCGCTCAGCGTCTGGGCGAGCTCGGCGACGAAGTCGCGGACGTCGTCGAATCCCGACACCGGCCCGCCCGCGAGGAATCCGTCGACGCCGAGGAGCACCGCGCTCGGTGATCCCGTGAGTCCGAGGGCTCGCCACGTCAGGCCTCGGTGGTCGACCAGGGTCAGCCGTGGGGTGCTCGGGAGGAGGGTCTCGACGAGAGGGACGGAGAAGACCATGCGCACGTCGACGAGCTGCAGCCCCTCCTGCCAGGCCTCGAGCTCAGTGATGATGCCCCGGGTCGAGACGCAGTAGCAGTTGACGAACACGAGCAGCTGGGCCCGCCGCGCCGAGAGCTCGAGCAGCGTGACGGGACCCGACGCGGGGTCGTGGAGCAGGAGCTCGGGCGTGGGGCTCCGGACGTAGTCGTCCTCGTCCACGGGGGACGGCTCGAAGGACTGACCGGGCGTGAGGGCATCGGCTCCCTCGAACGGCCCCGCCTGCTCGATCGGCGTTGACTGCTCGAACCTGCCGAGGACGAGCGCCGTCACCAGGCAGGCCAGGCCCGCAAGGGCGAGCCAGAGGCCGTCCTCGGCGGTGAAGTCCGCGACGAGCGACCACAGGGTGCGACCCGACCCCGCGAGGGCGAGGGCAGCGGCCGCGGCTGACACGAGGAGCGTGTTGCGCAGGAGGGTCCGTCCGGAGATGCGGTGGTCACCGGCCTGGCCGAAGCAGCCGCAGCTGGGCCGCGGGGTGATCGTCAGACCGCGCGCGATGAGGGCCCAGTAGGTGAGCATGAGGAGCAGGGTGGCGGCCGCGGCCACACCGAAGACCGGTCCCCACGGGGTGAGCAGGCCGGCGGCGAGTGCCAGCTCGATCCCCGGGACCGCCCGGGCCAGCGGTGCGGGGAGGACCCAGTCCGGAAGGTGCAGGTTGCCGATGATCCGCTGGAGCGAGGCGCCCTTGCCAAGCTTGGCCACGGCGCTGAACCCGAGGACGCCGACAAGGACGAGCGGCGCGATCACCCAGGCGGCATGGTGCATGTCGTCATCGTAGGTCGGAGCCCGTGCCCACGGAGGCGCTTAGAGTGACGCCATGGAGACCACTTCCTGGGACGACCTGCGAGAACCGCTGACCCGGACGCAGCGCTGGGCGGCAGTGCTCCGCAAGCAGCCGTCGGCGTTCCTCCTGGCGGTCCAGCTGCTCGTCATCGTGCTGCTGCCGTGGCTCCAGGACCTCGACTACGGTCGCGTGGCCCTCTCGGTCCTCAGTCTGTCCGCGCTCACCGTTGCCGTCTTCACCGTGCGGAGCACCCCGGCGCTCACGTGGCTCTCCGTCCTCATCGGTCTCCCGGCCGGGGTCCTCGAGGTCTGGACCGTCGTCTCACCTGACAACGCCGTCGTCGTCCCCCTTGCGCACACGGCGCTCTCGCTCTTCTACTTCTACACGGCCTACGGCCTGGTCGCCTACATGTTCGAGGACGCCTGGGTGACCAAGGACGAGCTGTTCGCCGTGGGGGCTGCCTTCACCGTGCTGCTCTTCGCGTTCGCCTATCTGTTCCTTGCGGTCCAGGAGCTGTGGCCCGGGTCGTTCATCGGGCACACGGAGGGGTCCGAGCGGACGTTCCTCGAGCTGCTCTACCTCTCCGGCGCCAACCTCACGAGTGTCGGGCTCTCGGACGTCCTGCCGGTCGGGTCCCAGGCCCGTGCCGTCGCGATCATCGAGCAGCTCGCGGGCGTCATGTATGTCGCCATGGTGATCTCGCGCCTCGTCGCGCTCACCGTCATGCGCAACCGGGGCTGAGCGGCTCAGACGCCGTCGAGGTCCTCGATCCGAGCAGTGCTGGGAGCGCGTCCGCTCAGGTCGCGTGCGGTCGCCTCGACACCCTCGAGCACGCGCAGGGCGTTCCTCCACGTCAACCGGCCGAGGTCGTCGTCGGACCAGCCGCCCTCGGCCAGGGCTTCGAGCAGCAGGGGGTAGCAGGACACGTCCTCGAGACCCGTCGGCAGCACACCCACACCGTCGTAGTCGCCGCCCAGACCGATGTGCTCGACCCCGGCGACCTCGCGGACGTGCTCGACGTGCGCGACGACGTCGTCGAGAGTCGCCTCCGGCTGCGGATGCGTCACGCGATGGCGCTCGAGGAACGGCGTGTATGCCGTGTGGTCGGCCCAGTGGACGCCCTCGACCGCCGCTGCGTCCGCCGCTTCCAGGTCCCACTCGCGCACGGCGGGGGAGACGAACTTCGGGACGAAGGTGACCATGCAGAGCCCACCGTTGGCGGGGAGCTGGGCGAGGACGTCGTCGGGGACGTTGCGCGGGTGGTCGCAGACGGCGCGAGCCGAGGAGTGCGAGAACATCACCGGCGCGGTCGTGGTGGCGAGGGCGTCGCGCATCGTGTCGGCCGAGACGTGGGAGAGGTCGACGGCCATGCCGACGCGGTTCATCTCACGCACCACCTCGCGCCCGAAGGGGGAGAGGCCCCCGAGCACCGGCTCGTCCGTGGCGGAGTCGGCCCAGGGGACGTTGTCGTTGTGGGTGAGGGTGAGGTAGCGCACTCCCAGCGCGTGGAACATGCGAAGTGCTCCCAGTGAGGAGTCGATGCTGTGACCGCCCTCGGCGCCGATGAGCGAGGCGATGCGGCCGTTCGCACGCGCTGCTCGCACGTCAGCCGCACTGACAGCGAGAGCAAGCTCACCGGCATACCGGGTCGTCATCGTCCGGACGAAGTCGATCTGCTCGAGCGTCGCGGTGACCGCGCGCTCGCCGGCCCACTTGGCGTCGACGTAGACCGACCAGAACTGCGCACCCATGCCGCCGCGACGCATGCGGACGAGGTCGGTGTGAGTCGTGGCGAGCTCGGTGCCCAGGTCCAGGCGGTCGAGGTCGTAGGCCACCTGTTCGCGAGCCGCCCACGGGAGGTCGTTGTGGCCGTCCCAGACGGGTTGGCTCGCGAGCAGGTCGGTGATGCGCTGGCCGGTCGACGTCATCGCCCCAACCTAGGACACGTCGACCCGGCACCGTCGGGAGCGCAGCGCGCGCGCAACTAGAGTGGGCCCATGCCTTCACCCGACACGACCACGCGCTCGGTGGCCGTCGTCACCCTGGGCTGCACGCGCAACGACGTCGACTCCGAAGAGCTCGCGGGGCGCCTCCAGGCCGGTGGTTGGACCCTCGTCGACGACGCAGCCGACGCCGACGTGGCCGTTGTCAACACGTGTGGCTTCGTCGAGCAGGCCAAGAAGGACTCGATCGACAGCCTGATCGAAGCGTCCTCCCTCAAGGAGACCGGCCGGACCCAGAAGGTCGTCGCCGTGGGCTGCCTCGCCGAGCGCTACGGCCAGACGCTGGCCGACGAGCTGCCCGAGGCCGACGCCGTGCTCGGCTTCGACTCGTATGCCGACATGTCGACGCACCTGCGCACCATCCTCGACGGCGGCAAGGTGGCGAGCCATGTGCCCAGCGACCGTCGCAAGCTGCTGCCGCTCTCACCGGTGACGCGCCAGGAGGCGTCGGCCGACGTCGCCCTCCCGGGTCACGCGGCGCCTCGCGCCCGTCTCGAGACCGGCCCGTGGGCACCGCTCAAGATCGCCAGCGGCTGCGACCGGCGCTGTGCCTTCTGCGCGATCCCGATGTTCCGCGGCTCCTTCGTGTCACGCCGACCCACCGACGTCATCGAGGAGGCCCGCTGGCTCGCCACCCAGGGGGTGCGCGAGCTCTTCCTCGTGAGCGAGAACTCCACCTCCTACGGCAAGGACCTCGGCGACCTGGCCCTCATGGACGCGCTCCTGCCCGAGCTCGCCGACCTCGACGGCATCGAGCGGGTGCGGGTGTCCTACCTGCAGCCGGCCGAGGTCCGGCCCGGCCTGCTGGACGCGATGGTGGCGATCCCCGAGGTCATGCCCTGGTTCGACCTGTCCTTCCAGCACGCCTCCGCGCCGCTGCTGCGTCGCATGCGCCGGTTCGGCGGCACCGAGGCGTTCCTCGGGCTCATCGAGGACGTCCGTCGGCGCTCGCCGCTCGCCGGGATCCGCAGCAACGTCATCGTCGGCTTCCCGGGTGAGACCGAGGCCGAGGTCGACGAGCTCGCCGAGTTCCTCACCGCAGCACGTCTGGACGTCGTCGGTGTCTTCGGCTACTCCGACGAGGACGGCACCGAGGGTGAGCTGCTGACCGGCAAGATCGCGCCCCAGGACATCGCCGACCGCGTCGACCGCCTCACCGACCTCATCGAGCAGCTCACCGCCCAGCGGGCGGAGGACCGCGTCGGCGAGAGCGTGCGGGTCCTCGTCGAGGGCGTGGACGACGAGAGCGGCGACGTGTTCGGGCGCGCCGAGCACCAGGGTCCGGACGTCGACGGGACCACCCGGGTCGTGGGCGTCGACGCCGCCATCGGCGAGACCGTCGTCGCCACCGTGGTCGCCACCGAGGGCATCGACCTCGTCGCGGCCCCGGCGTGAGGTCTGCGTCGTGACGCTTGCTCCGGGTGGAGCGCCGACCGCGGTGAGCACCTGGAACCTGCCCAATGGCCTGACCATGCTCAGGATCCTGCTCGTCCCCGTCTACGGCGTGCTCCTGCTGAGCTCGGACGGGACCGACCCGGCGATGCGCTGGTGGGCCGCGGTGGTCTTCGCCTTCGCGACGCTGACGGACCGCATCGACGGCGATCTGGCGCGCAGCCGCGGGCTCGTGACGAACTTCGGCGTGATCGCCGACCCCATCGCCGACAAGATGCTCATGAGCATGGCCTTCGTCGGCCTCTCGCTCCTCGGCGAGGTCTGGTGGTGGGTGACGATCGTCGTCCTCGTCCGGGAGTGGGCCATCACCGTCCTGCGGTTCTTCGTCATCCGTCACGGCGTCATGCCCGCGGGTCGTGGCGGCAAGATCAAGACAGTGCTGCAGAGTCTTGGACTGTTCTTCTTCAGCCTGCCCCTCGCCACGTTCCCCGAGCCCGACGTGTGGCGGTGGGGCGCCTCCACGCTGCTCGCGATCGCGGTGGTCGTCACGGTGGGCACCGGGCTGGACATCTCGATGAAGGCTCTGCGACTGCGGCAGACCAGCGAGCGCGCCGCCATGAAGCGGGCCAGCCGTGCTGCCCAGGGGCGGGTGGGAACGCGCGCCGCCGGCCCGGGCGCCCTCGTCCAGGCCCTGGTCGACCGGGGCCTGACGGTCGCCACCGCCGAGTCACTCACCGGGGGGCTCGTCGCGGCGACGCTCACCGAGGTCCCGGGGTCGTCCGCGACCGTGCGTGGCGCGATCGTCGCCTACGGGACTGACGTCAAGAGCGAGCAGCTCGGGGTCGACACCGCACTGCTGAGCGCCGGCGGTCCGGTCCAGGCCGAGGTCGCTCGGCAGATGGCTGCGGGCATCTGTCGGGTGTTGGACGCCGACGTGGGGATCTCGACCACCGGCGTGGCCGGACCCGGGCCGCAGGACGGCGTTCCCGTGGGCACCGTCTTCGTCGCCGTGGCGCACCGGGGGACGGTGACCGTGCAGGAGCTGCAGCTCTCGGGCAGCCGCGAGACCATCCGGGCGGCCTCGGTCGTCGCGGCCCTCGACCTGTGCGCGTCGCGCGTCACGGAGGAGTCCGTGGCGGACGGCCCCTGAGCCGTTCCCCGACGGGGCGTGGGCGACACGCCGGGCCCCCCTCGCACCGCCACGCCGAACCACCAGGAGGAATAGGACTTCGTACGGAACACTTCGACGTGATGGGACCCATGCGATGTAGCGTGGTCACAGACGAGTTGCCCGGACGCCGAAGGGAGGCACCCACCATGATCCTGCTCCGACACGAGCTCGGTGAGGTGCTGCGCGAGCGGCGGCAGGAGCAGGGCCGCACCCTGCGCGACGTGGCTGCGGCCGGGGCCGTCTCCCTCGGTTATCTCAGCGAGGTCGAGCGTGGCGTCAAGGAGGCCTCCTCGGAGCTCCTCGGGGCGATCTGCGAGGCGCTCGACATCCCGATGTCGGTCGTCCTCGACGAGACCGCCCAGCGCGTGGCCCGCGTCGAGTCGATCACTGCGCCGGTGTCGCTGCCCGTGGGCGACCGGGCCTCCGTGGTCTCCGCCTCCGCGGCCTGACCGAGCCGCTGGGGTCGTCGCGGGGATCTCGGTTCCTCTCCCTCGTCTGTCTGCGCGTGCCAGAGTGTGGGGCACGCCCTCAGCGCCCACCGAACGACACGGGACGACCCATGCGACGAGTGATGCAACGATCCAGCCGGCTGGCATGGGCAGCGGTGGCTGCCCTTGTGGTGGCCCTGGGCGCCGGCACCGGCGTCGAGGCATCAGCACAGACCTCGACCGTCGGCACCGACGTGCGTACGGCGGCACCGACCGCGCTCGCCGTGGCACCGCTGTTCGGGTTCCAGCCGATCACCCCGACTCGCCTCTACGACAGCCGATCTCCGAGCAACAAGCTGGCGACGGGCTCTGTCCGGACGGTGACCGCCGGCGGTCGTGCCGGGATCCCGACGTCGGGTGTGGGCTCGGTCGCGCTCAACGTCACGGCGACCCAGCCCACCGCGTCCGGGTGGCTCAAGGTGTGGCCGGCAGACCAGGTCGCCCCCGCGACCTCGACGGTGAACTTTGCACGAGCGGCGACAGTCGCGAACACGGTGGTCGTAGGCGTGGACTCCCTGGAGCGGTTCAGCGTCGGGAACTACGGCGGCGGCTCGACGCACGTCGTCGTCGATGTCACGGGGTGGTTCCCGACGGGATCGGGAGTCACCCCCGTGTCGCCGAAGCGACTGCTGGACACCCGTGGCACCAGCCAGATCGGGCCCGGGCAGACGAGGTCCCTCACCGTGACCGGCATGGGAGCAGGCGTGCCCGCGGACGCGATCGCGGTGGCCCTCACCATGACCGCCACTCGATCGACAGCACCCTCGAGCTGGTTGACCGTCTACCCGTCGGGGTCGGCCCGTCCCGGGACGTCGTCGGTCAACATGAGCCGCGGACAAACCGTCGCCAACAGCCTGATAGCCACCGTCGGCTCTGCCGGCGCGATCCAGGTCTACAACGCGAGTGGCTCGACCGACGTCATCGTCGACATCACGGGCTACTTGTCACCGACGAGCGGCTACATCCCACTGACCCCTGTGCGGATCATGGACACCCGTGCCCCGTATGGCGACTACTACCGGACCGGGGCCACATACGGCGACGGATGGGTCGGCGAGATGCCTGCGGAGTTCAATGTCACGCAGGCCAGGAAGGGGTCGACAGCCAAGGTGCCCTTCGGCCCCGCGGCCGCCGTCACCAACGTCACGGTGACAGGTTCCTACGCCGGCGGCTACCTCACCGTGTGGCCGGCGGAGCAGCCGGCACCGGCCTCGTCGACGGTCAACTACGGTGCCGGCCAGACCGTCGCCAACGGGGCCATCGTCGGGTCACCCCTCGGTGGGATCCAGGCCAGGACGGCTGCAGACGGTGTGACCCACGTGATCGTCGACGTGTCGGGCTACTTCCCGGTCGACGGCGTCGGGCTGACCCTGACCGTCCCACGGTTCAAGGCTTACGCCAACGGTGAGGACCGCATCGCTGTGTTGTTCTGCGCCCCTGCCGGGTCGCCGGCGATGAACCGGGCGAGCCTGCTGGCCACGCTCAACGGCACCGTGCGGCCGTACTTCGAGTGGCTGAGCCGCAACCGCTACGTCCAGACGTTCACCGACGTCGGCGCTCCGGTGCTCACGTCGCCGTCCTCCGAGTCCTGCCTCGACGCGTCCTCGACGCGTCCTCAGGCCGCTGGCCGGGAAGCCGCTCTCAACGTCTTCTACCAGGCCAATGCCTTCGGTGCGTCCGGTCTCGCCGGACCCGGCTACGCCCGCAGCGGCACTGCGACCTACCCCTCCAACCTCCGCGACGGGGTGGTCACGTCGACGACGCTCGCGAAACAGGGTGAACCAGAGCCGTTCTTCGATGTCGTCGACCACGAGCTCGGCCACATGCTCTCGTGGCGCCATTCCTACTGGGACGACGGCACCTTCGACGAGTACAACAACGCCGTGGACCTCATGAGCAGAGGTCACCTCGGAGCCGCGGGCCAAGGTGCTCCGGATGCGACGCTCGCCGTGAACCGCCTGATGGCCGGCTGGATCGACCCGCCCGAGGTTCGGGTCCACAAGGTCAGTGGCACCACTGAGAGCGTCGCTCCCGTCGGGGTGAGTGGTACGCAGCTGATCGCGGTGCCGAGTGGCCGAGCAGGCAAGTTCGTGGCCATCGACGCGCGGGTGAGAACCGGCTATGACCAGTACCTCGACAAGGAGGGCGTCACCGTCCACCTGGTCGAGATGTGGCAACCGTTCATCGGTGACTACCCCGACATCCGCCTGTCCCAGGCTGTGGGACCGGGCAGCTCGCTCAACCACGTCATCGCCCCCGGACAGTCCCTCACGCTCGGACCTCTGAAGATCACCGTCGGTGCCAAGGCGGCGTCGGGAACGTTCCCGGTCACCGTGGTCGGGACGACGTACGACTTCCCGTCGCTGCAGGGGAGTGCTGCTGCGGGAGCCGCCCGCCCGAGCGACGCTCCTGGCGTGACCACAGGCATCCGACCGCCGGCCGTGTGGGAGTAGCGAGAAGGTGCTGACCGCGGGAACCGGGCGCCGACGAGCCTCAGGCCCGACGGTAGGGGGTCGAACGGCCGCCCGACGACCCGAGGGGCCGCTGGCGTCGGCCGTCGTCGTTGGGAGCGAGCCCGCCCTGGCAGGTCGGGCAGTAGAACATCGTCCGCTCCTGCCCCGCGGGGCCCGTCATGGCCACGCGCACGGTGTCTCCACAGCGTCGGCACGGGCGACCCGAGCGCGCGTGGACGAACATCTCCTCACCCTTGCGCCGGACACCGGTGGGCGCCTGGATCGCGTGGAGCCTGCCGGTGTCGAGCAGGCGCTGGGCGCGCTCGATGATCGCGACGACCCGCTCCCGGGGCAGCTCGGCCACCGGGCTCCACGGGTGCTGGCGCTCGATGAACAGGGTCTCCGCGGCATACATCGTGCCGATGCCTGCGAGGTTGCGCTGGTCGAGCAGGGCCGACCCGATGGGACCACCAGCAGCGACGACCCGCTCGGCGGCGCTCTGGAGGTCCCAGTCGGGACCGAGCGTGTCGGGTCCGAGGTGGCCGACGACGTCGCCCTCGCGGTGGGTCGGTAGCAGCTCGAGCAGGCCGAGCCGGAGGCCGAGTCCCGTCCAGGCGCTGGTGCCGATGGCCGCCCTCAGATCAGCGCGGCGCAGCCATCGGGCCGTATCGGCCGGCGACTCGACGCGCCACTGGCCCTCCATCTTGAGGTGAGAGTGGAGGGTCACCCCGGAGTCGAACCGGTGGAGCAGGTGCTTGCCACGGCTCACGACCTCGATCGTCGTCGTCCCGCGCAGGTCGGCAGTCGCGATCTCGGGGAAGCGCAGGTCACTCAGGGTGACCACCTCGCCGGCCAGCGCCCGGTGCAGGCGGGTCGCGGTGCGCCAGACCGTGTCGCCCTCAGGCATCGAGGTCCCTCGTGGTCATGGCGTCAACGCCTCAGCCGGAGGCCACGCGGCGTCGCGTGGAAGCCGGCCTGCGCCAAGGCATCGACGAGGGGATGGCCCGAGCCGAGCAGGGCGCCACCATCGGCCTTCTCGACAGTGAGCCGACCCAGGGCTCCCTCGCGCACGGCCAGGGCGAGGGCGTCGGCGGCGGCCTGGAGGATCGTGGGGTCGTCGGTCCAGGAGAGCAGGGTCTTGCCACCCCGCTCCACGTAGAGGACGAGGTCGCCGTCGACGAGAATGACGAGGGCGCCGGCCTTGCGGGCGGGCTGGTGGCCTCGTCGACCGGTGGTCCCCGCACCCTCAGCCTCATCGGCACCCTCGGCGACGGGCCGGTCGGGCCACGGCAGAGCCGCGCCGTAGGCGTTGGCCGGATCGGTGGCCGCGAGCACGAGAGCGGGCTGCGCGACAGGATCGGGGGTGGCGCCGAGCTGCCGGGCGTGGGCCCGCAACCGGTCGATGGCTCCGGTCGTCGCGAACTGGGCGGCCCCCAGGGACTCGACGAAGTATCCGCGCCGGACCCGGCCGGACTCCTCGGCGGCGGCGAGGACGCGGTAGACGGCGGCGAAACCACCGGTGACGTCCTCGGCGACGACGCTGCCCCGGGTGAGGACGCCGTAGCGGTCCTGGAGGACCTCGGCCGTGGCCAGCAGGCGCACGGTGGCATCCTGCTCGACCTCGGGCAGGAGCGCCCAGCGCCCTGCGACCACCGCAGGTGCGGTCCGTGCGACGGACAGGGGTCGGGAGGCACCCCGACGGCCACCGAGGGTTCCCAGGGAACCGGTGCGACCGGCATACCGGGTGGTGCGTGGGCCGGCGGCGGAGCGCTTGTGCGAGGTTCGGCCACCGGCGAGCAGGGCTCGCACGGGCGCGAAGGTGTCGCCGGAGACGTGACCGGACCACACGAGGGACCAGAGGTCCTCGACCACCTCGTTGTCCGTGCCCTCGACCGTGTCGGCCAGGGCGCGGAAGAAGTAGGCGCCACCCCCCGAGAGCACGTCCAGCAGGGACTGGGCCCGGTCACCGAGCTCGGTGCCGTCCGGAGCGGCCATGGTCACGTCGGCGTTCTCGGCGAGGTGGAGGGAGACCCAGCCGTCGTCACCGGGGAGCGACCCGTGACCGCGCCAGAGCACCTCGCCCACGCTCATGAGCTCGTCGAGGAGCGCGGGGGAGTAGCCGGAGACCCGAGCGGGCAGCACGAGCGACTCGAGGGCGCTGGCGGGGAGGACGGCCCCGGAGAGCTGCTCGACGGCGCGGATGAGGCCCTCACGACCACGCAGGCCACCGCCCACCGACTGCCACTGCGGCAGGAACCGGGCGAGCTCGACGGCCGCCACGGGCTCGACCTCGGCACGCAGGGCCGCCAGGGACCGGCGGCGCAACGTGCGCAGGACCTCGGCGTCGCAGTGGTCGAGACCGTGCTGCCCGCCACCGCTCTCGGTCGGGAGGAGCTCACCCTCGACGACGCGGCCGGTCGCGACGAGGCGGCGGAGCGCATCGAGGGCGACGGCCGGGCCCACGCCCCACCACTGCGCCACGGCCTGGGTCGGGAAGGGCCCGTGGGTGCGGGCATAGCGGGCCACGAGATCACCGAGCGGGTCGGGCACGGGCTCGAGGAACGTCTGGGGGACGCCCACCGGGAGCGAGACACCGAGCGCGTCGCGCAACCGCGAGGCGTCCTCGATCGCGGCCCAGCGCTCCTCCCCGGCGATCCGGACCCTGATGACTCGGCGACTGCCCTCGAGGTCGACGAGCCAGCCGCCGATGTCGCGGGTCGGCACGGTGTCGCGGGTGCGCCGCTCGATCTCGGCGAGCGACAACGGACCCAGGGTCCGCAGGAGGTCAGCCACGTCCTCGCCGTCGCGGCACCGGCGGTCCTCGGCGAGGCGCTGCAGCTCGGACTCGGTCCGGGCGATGGCCTCAGGGTCGAGGAGGTCACGCAGAGACAGACCCTCGCCGCGACCGAGCAGCTCGGCGAGGAGAGTGGGGTCGAGCGAGAGCGCGGCAGCGCGCTTCTCGGCGAGCGGGGAGTCGCCCTCGTAGAGGAACTGTGCGACGTAGCCGAACATCAGCGACCGGGCGAAGGGGGAAGGCTGCGTGGACTCGACGTCGACGAGCGTCACCTCACGAGAGGCGATCGAGGACATGAGTGCGGTCAGACCCGGCACGTCGAAGACGTCCTGCACGCACTCGCGCACCGTCTCGAGGACGATCGGGAACGAGGCGTACTGGCTGGCGACCTCGAGCAGCTGGGCCGCGCGCTGGCGCTGCTGCCACAGCGGCTGACGGCGGTCGGGGCGGCGCCTTGGCAGGAGCAGGGCCCGCGACGCGCACTCGCGGAACCGCGCGGCGAACAGGGCCGATCCGCCGATCTCACCGGTGACGAGGTCGTGGACGTCGTCGGGGTCCAGCCGGACGAGCTCGAGCAGCTCGGCCGCCGCCCCGCGCCCGGACGAACCCTCACCGTCGAACTCGAGGTCGGGGAGCCGGAAGACGATGCCGTCGTCACCGTGCATGGCCTGCACGTCGACCCCGAACCGCTGGCGCATCCGCGCCGAGACGCAGAGGGCCCACGGGGCGTGCACCTGGCCGCCGAAGGGGCTGTGCACGGCGACTCGCCAGTCGCCGATCTCGTCGCGGAAACGCTCGACGACGATGGTCCGGTCGTCCGGGACGTGGCCGGTCGCGGCCCGTTGCTCGTCAAGGTAGCCGACCAGGTTGTCGGTGGCCCAGGCGTCGAGCCCGGCGGCCGAGACCCGGGCGCGAGCAGCCGCGGGGGTGGACCCGGCGACCTCGCGGACGAAGGCGCCGACCGCCTTGCCCAGCTCGGCCGGCCGACCCAGCTGGTCGCCCTTCCAGAACGGCAGCTTCCCCGGCTGGCCCGGCGCCGGGGTGACGAGCACCCGGTCGTGGGTGATGTCCTCGATCCGCCAGGTGGACGTGCCGAGGGTGAAGACGTCGCCGACGCGCGACTCGTAGACCATCTCCTCGTCGAGCTCTCCCACGCGGCGACCGGTGCCCTCACCGGTGGCCAGGAAGACGGCATACAGTCCGCGGTCGGGGATCGTGCCGCCCGAGGTGACGGCGAGGCGCTGGGCTCCGGGTCGTCCGGAGAGGACCCCACCCACGCGGTCCCAGACGATGCGGGGGCGAAGCTCGGCGAACTCGTCGCTGGGGTAGCGACCCGACAGCATGTCGAGGACCGACTCGAGGATCGACCGGGGCAGGCCCGCGAAGGGCGCAGCGCGGCGGACGACCTGCTCGAGGTCGTCGACCGTCCAGTCGTCGAGCGCGGTCATGGCGACGATCTGCTGGGCGAGGACGTCGACCGGGTTGGCGGGCACCCGGAGCGACTCGATGGCCCCGGCCCGCATCCGCTCGACGACGACGGCCGTCTGCACGAGATCGCCCCGGAACTTGGGGAACAGCACCCCGCGCGACACGGCTCCGACCTGGTGGCCGGCGCGACCGACGCGCTGCAGGCCGCTCGCCACGGACGGTGGGGACTCGACCTGGATGACGAGGTCGATCGCCCCCATGTCGATGCCGAGCTCGAGGCTGGAGGTCGCGACGACGGCGGGAAGGCGACCGGCCTTGAGGTCCTCCTCGATGAGCTGGCGGTGCTCCTTGCTGACCGAGCCGTGGTGGGCGCGCGCGAGGACGGGCGCAGCCCCTGCGGAGGCGCCGGACTGGGCCATCATCTGGGCGGGGGTGCGCGAGGGCAAGGAGGAGCCGGTATGCCGTCTGCCCGCCTCTGCGACCGGCTCACCGTCGCCGTCGTTGGCCGCTGACCCGGCCACCTCGGCGGCAGCGGCCTCGAGCCGCTCCTCCCAGATCTCGTTGAGGCGGGCGGTGAGGCGCTCGGCCAGCCGCCTCGAGTTCGCGAAGACGAGGGTGGACTGGTGCGACGCGACGAGGTCGACGATGCGCTCCTCGACGTGCGGCCAGATCGAGGCGCGTCGCTCGGCGCCGGCGGCGGGTCCGCTCAGGTCGCCCTCGATGACCTCACCGAGGGAGGACATGTCGGGGATGGGCACGACGACGTCGAGGTCCCACTCCTTGGTCGACGGCGGGCGCACGACGTCGACGGGCCGGCCACCGGCGAGGTAGCGGGCGACCTCGTCGACCGGCTCGACGGTGGCCGACAGCCCGATCCGCTGCGCCGGTCGGTCGAGGAGCGCGTCGAGGCGCTCGAGCGACAGGGTCAGGTGCGCGCCACGCTTGCTGCCGGCGACGGCGTGCACCTCGTCGAGGATCACGGTCTCGACGCCGCGCAGGGCCTCGCGCGCCTGCGACGTGAGCAGCAGGAAGAGGGACTCGGGCGTGGTGATGAGGATGTCGCTCGGTGCCCGGGCGAAGGTGCGGCGCTCGGCGGCCGGGGTGTCCCCGCTGCGCACCGACACGGTGATGTCGGGCTGTGCCACCCCGAGCCTGGTCGCGGCGTGACCGATGCCGACGAGGGGGCTGCGCAGGTTGCGCTCGACGTCGACGGCCAGGGCCTTCATCGGCGAGATGTAGAGGACGCGGCAGCGCCTGAGCTTCTCCTCCGGCGGGGGCTCGGTGCCGAGCCGGTCCAGCGCCCAGAGGAAGGCGGACAGCGTCTTGCCCGAGCCGGTCGGCGCGACGACGAGCGCGTGGTGCCCCGAGCTGATCGCCTCCCAGGCCCCGGCCTGGGCCTGGGTGGGCGCGCTGAAGGAGTCGCGGAACCACGCCGCGGTGGCCGGGGAGAATCGCTCGAGAACGTCAGCCGTCATGAGGGGACCAGCCTCTCACCCGGTGCCGACAGCCGCGTCGGTTGCGGGTCGCTGTTCGCGGGGGCGCCTTGGCAGGTGGAGCCGGGTGAAGCGCTCGTCAGGTGTCGACGTTCTGTCCCGCACCACGGATGGGGCGGGCCTGGTCCATGGCGCGCCACTCGGGTTGCAGGCCGGAGACCGTGGTGGACACGAAGTACACAGCGCCGGCGACTCCCAGTGCCGGGGCGACGCCCATGGCCGCGACCGCCACACCGCCGACGACACCACCCACCGGGAGACCGGCCCAGGCCAGGGCGTCGGCGAGCGAACCCACACGACCGACGATGTGGCGCGGCACGCGCTCGAAGAAGAGCGCGCTGATCGTCGGGTTGACGAAGCCGGCACCGAGACCGGCGACGACGTTGGAGACGATGATGAGCCACAGGGGGGCATCAAGGGCCAGCACGAGGTAGCGCGGAGCTCCCGAGAGGGTGAAGCCGACGAGGTAGGCCGTGCGCCGGCTGAACCGACCGGCCATCGTCGTCGCGACGAGGCTGGCGGCAACGGCCGCTCCGCCGTAGAGCACCCCGACCAGCCCGACGAGTCCGGCGTCGTAGCCGTTGGTCAGAGCCCAGGTGGGAAGCATGACCCCGAGATAGGCGGCTTCGAGCAGGTTGGTCACGGTGATCATCGCCAGGATGGACCGCAGCAGCCGGTCCTGGCGCAGGAACGAGGCTCCGGCCCTCAGGCGGGAGAGGTAGGACCCGCCCTCGCGCGAGTCGCCGAGCGTGACCCGGGGGATGAACAGGGCGACGACCAGGGCGCTGAACAGGGCCGCCCCTGCCGTCACGGCGACGGTCTGGGCGGCACCGAACGCCATGACGAGGAGTCCACCGAGTCCCGCGCCGAGCAGCCCGCTCGCGCGGTCGATCGTGCTGTCGAGGCCGGTGAGGCGTTCGAGGGGGACGCCCGAGGCGTCCGCGACGGCGGGGATCATCGCGTTGCGCGCCCCGTCGCCGGGGCCACGGAACGCCCCGGCCAGGGCGACGATACCCAGCAAAAGCGGTATGCGATCGGGCAGCGACAGGTGCCCGACGGCATACAGGATCGGGATGAGGCCGAGGAACACGCCACTGACGACGTCGCCCAGGACACTGACGACCCGTGGGCCGTAGCGGTCGATGAGGGGTCCACCCAGCGCCTTGGCGATGACGTAGGGCGCCATCTCCGCCGTGAGCACGAGTCCGGCGAGAGCGGGGGAGTTGGTCTCGGTGAGGACGAGCCACGGCAGAGCGATCGTCGCGACGCGGGTGCCCGCGATCGACACGCTCGAAGCCGCGAACATGCCGTAGAGACTGCGCCGGCTAGGGCGCCCGTGCAGGCTCACTCCGGTGACATCCCGGGAGCCAGGAAGACCTCCAGGTTGACCGACACCGGGCGTGCCGTCTCGGGTGCGTCCACCGTCCCCTGGTGCGGTCGGTAGCCACGGATCACGCTGATCACGTCGCGCATCAGCGAGTCCGTCTCCTCCGGCGTGAGCCGCAGGGTGTAGTTGCTGAAGGTCCCGGCGTCCTCCCACTCCGTGGGCAGGGTGGCGATCTCGGCGATGGCCCGCTGGGCGTTCTCGGCATAGCCGGCGGCCACCGCGGACAGGTATGCCGCAGACGTCACCTTGTCGGCGTCGTGCGTGTCGAAGTACGTGCGGGCGTGGGCAGCCCGCCACCACCGGTCCCGGGCGTTGCCGAGCTCGCTGGCCTCGACGACGAAGCCGGCCTCGGCGAGCTGTCGCACGTGGTAGCTCGTGGCTCCCGTGTTCACGCCGAGATGGGCGGCCAGGCGGGAGGCGGTGGCCGGTCCGTGGAGGCGGAGGGCGCTGAGGATGCGTGGTCGGAGCGGGTGCGTCAGCGCCTTGAGCGTCGTCGCATCGAGGACGACGTCCCGACGGGGGTCGGGCTCGAGAGGAACTGGCATGGCGTTGACCTTACAAAGGAATCTCTGTGATCGCTGGATGAGCACGGGGCCCGTGCGTCCGGGTCGCACGGGCCCGGTCGCCAGCATGCCGTGTGACAGACTCGCGGACATGCGAATCAGCCAGTTCTGGACGCTGATGAACGACGAGTTCGGCGAGACCTACGCGCCCACGCTGGCGCGCGACCACGTCCTCGGAGTCCTCGGCGGTCGCAGCGTCACCCAGGCCCTCGAGGAGGGCATGCACCCTCGACTCGTCTGGCTGGCGCTGTGTGACGACATGGACGTGCCGCCGGAGCGTCGACTGGGTCGGGTCGACGCACCGCGGCGCGGCTGACCGGTGACCCTCCTCGATCGACGGTTGGTGCTCGCGCCGATGGCGGGAGGGCCGAGCAGCGTCGACCTCGCCGCGGCGGTCACCTCGGCGGGAGGGTTCGCCTTCCTCGCCGGCGCCTACCTCGCACCTGACCGGCTGCGCGACGACATCGTCCTGCTGCGCGCGGCCGTCGGTGGTGCGGCGTTCGGGGTCAACCTCTTTGCCCCCAGCCCCTACGAGCCGGGGAGCGCCGCCCGGGTGCTCGAGTACGCGAACCGGCTCCAGCCACTCGCCGACAAGGCCGGCATCGGCCTCGGCGACGCGATCCACGACGACGACTCCTTCGACGCCAAGATCGAGGTGCTCCTCGCCGAGGGGCCGGCCGTGGTGTCGTTCGCCTTCGCCTGGCCACCCGCTCACGTCGTCGACCGCCTGCGAGGGGCGGGGATCGAGGTGTGGGTCACCGTCAACGACGCGAGCGAGACGGCCTGGGCCGACGAGCTCGGCGTCGACGGCATCGTGGCGCAGGGCTGGGAGGCCGGTGGGCACCGTGGCGGCCCGGTCGACAGCGGCCACCACCAGGCCCCCACCCGCATGCTCCTGCAGAGCATCCGGTCACTGACCTCCCTGCCGGTCATCGCGTCCGGGGGTGTCGCCGACCCGGCACACCTCGCCGGGCTCCTCGCTGCGGGCGCCCACGCCGTCGCCTGCGGGACGGCCTTCCTCCGTGCCGACGAGGCAGGCACGGTCGAGGTGCACCGTCACGAGCTGACCCGGCGTGCTGACACGGTCGTCACGCGGGCCTTCACGGGGCGCAGCGCCAGGGCCCTGGTCACCTCGTGGACCGAGGTCTTCACCGAGGTCGCACCCGCGGCCTACCCCCAGGTCCACCACCTCACGGCGCCCCTACGCGCACACGGCAAGGCGACCGGCCAGCCCGACCTCGTGCACCTGTGGGCCGGGACCGGGCACCGCAGCGCGCGGCAGGGCCCGGCGAGCGAGATCGTCGCGCACCTGCAGTCACGCGTCTGAGCCTCGTCCCTCAACCCCGCCCCCCGCCGCATCATCGGGTCACCCGATAATGGCCAGCTCGACCCGAGGTGGCACCTCGGGTCAGGCGGCACAAAGTCGGGTTGAGCTGCGGCGCACTTCGGAAGGCCCGGTTCAGCCCTCGGGCGTGCCCTGGTGGAACAGCTGCTGCCAGTGGCCGCTGGTCCGGACCCAGAGGGAGGACCGCAGGGTCGTCTCCGTGTCGCGCACCGCCCGCCAGGTGAGGAGCAGCGTGTCGGGACCGACCGGCATACAGGCGATGACGTCCAAAGTGACCGGCTCCGCGAGGGGAGCGATCTCGTCGAGGATCTCGTCGCGTGTCCAGAGGCGGCCCGAGCGGCCGATCTCGGACCACTGCGGGTGGAGGAGTGCGGCGACGGCGGCGCTGTCGGAGCGGGTGTCGTCCTCGAGGAGCTGGCGTTCGAGGGCGATGACGTGCTCGGCATCCGAGAGCACCGGGGCGTCGGCCAGCTCCGAGAAGAGGTCCGGCTCGGGTGCCCGAGGCGCCGCCGAGGGAGCGGCTGCCGGGTCGGAGCGCTCGGGCGCGGCGGTGCCCCGTCCGGACCACCCGGGGCCGGGGTCGGGAACCCTGCCCTTCTGGTATGCCGTCGCGGCACCGTTCGCGAGGCGGTCCGCCTCCTCGTTGAGCGCATGGCCGGAGTGGCCCTTGATCCACTCGAAGCGCACGTCGCGACCGGCCATCGCGCGATCGAGCGCCTGCATGATCTCGACGTTCATGACGGGCTTGCCGTCGCCCTTCTTCCAGCCCTTGCGCTTCCAGCCGGGCATCCACTGGGTGATCGACTTGATGACATAGGTGCTGTCGCAGTAGATGACGAGCTCGTCGTCCACGCCGGCGGTCTGCTCGAGCAGGTCGAGGACGGCCGTCAGCTCACCCTGGTTGTTGGTGCCGTGCGGCCAACCGCCACAGGCCCAGTGGTCCTCGTCGACGAACCAGCCCCACCCCGCGGGTCCCGGATTGCCGAGGGCCGAGCCGTCTGCTGCCGCGATGATCGTCACGGCGCAGGAGTCTGCCAGTTGCCTAGGCTGGCGGCGTGGACCAGTTCCCCGTGCAGATCCGCCGCCAGCGTTTCGCCGACCTCGACCCGGTCGTGGCCTACCGGCTCTGGGCGCTGCGCTCCGAGGTGTTCGTCGTCGAGCAGGGTGCGGCCTATCTCGACCTCGACGGCGGTGACACGGAGTCAGGGACGTGGCACCTCTGGTGCGCCGACGACGCCGGTATGCCGGTCGCCACCCTGAGGGTGCTCGACGACGATGGTGGGTGGCGCGTCGGTCGGGTGGCGACCGCTCGGTCGGCTCGGGGCCGCGGTCTGGCGGCCGCGATGATGCGAGAGGTGGTCGCGACGGCGTCGGACCGCACGATCGTCCTGGACGCGCAGACGCAGCTGAGGGACTGGTATGCCGCGTTCGGCTTCGTCGTGACCGGCGCCGAGTACGCGGACGAGGACGGCATCCCGCACGTGCCGATGCGTCGCGAGGCGGGAAGCAGCTGACCTCGCGGCGTGTCGTGGACGCGCCTCCCCACGTCGAACACGTGTTCGTCTACTGTTTGTCCACAGGTCGCCGGACCGGCAGCATCTGTCCACAGCTTCACGGCAGCTGCAGACGGTTGTCGGTGCGACGACCTAGCGTCTGACCCGAGATCGCGACGAGACCGACCGCGAGACGGGTCGCCGGCGGACGCGCACATCGAACGACACAGGAAGAGCAGGTGCGACATGGCAGCAGCAGCCGTCAGGAACGCGAATGACCGCGACAAGTCCCTCGGCATGGTCCTCGGCCAGATCGAGAAGCAGCACGGCAAGGGCGCGATCATGCGTCTGGGCGACGACGTGCGGGCCCCGATCGAGGTCATCCCCACCGGGTCGATCGCGCTCGACGTGGCCCTCGGCATCGGCGGGCTCCCACGCGGCCGTGTCGTCGAGATCTACGGCCCCGAGAGCTCGGGCAAGACCACGGTCGCCCTCCACGCGGTGGCCAGCGCCCAGCGCGCGGGTGGCATCGCGGCGTTCATCGATGCCGAGCACGCCCTCGACCCCGAGTACGCCGCGAAGCTCGGTGTCGACACCGACAACCTGCTTGTGTCGCAGCCCGACACGGGGGAGCAGGCGCTCGAGATCGCCGACATGCTCATCCGGTCCGGTGCGCTCGACATCATCGTCATCGACTCCGTCGCGGCTCTCGTGCCGCGAGCCGAGATCGAGGGTGAGATGGGTGACAGCCACGTCGGTCTCCAGGCCCGCCTCATGAGCCAGGCACTGCGCAAGATCACCGGTGCGCTCAGCAACACCGGGACGACGGCGATCTTCATCAACCAGCTCCGCGAGAAGATCGGCGTCATGTTCGGTTCGCCCGAGACGACGACCGGTGGCAAGGCGCTCAAGTTCTACGCCTCGGTCCGCCTCGACGTGCGCCGCATCGAGACCCTCAAGGACGGCACCGACCCGGTCGGCAACCGCACCCGCATCAAGGTCGTCAAGAACAAGGTCGCCCCGCCCTTCAAGCAGGCCGAGTTCGACATCCTCTACGGGCAGGGCATCTCCCGCGAGGGTGGCCTCATCGACATGGGGGTCGAGCACGGCTTCGTCCGCAAGGCCGGCGCCTGGTACACCTACGAGGGCGACCAGCTCGGCCAGGGCAAGGAGAACGCGCGCACCTTCCTCAAGGACAACCCGGACCTCTCCGACGAGCTCGAGAAGAAGATCAAGCAGAAGCTCGGCATCGGCCCACAGGTCGACACGCCGCTCGAAGTGGTCCCCGAGGTGCCGGTCGACTTCTGAGTCGCCGCGCGCACCTGATCGCCTCGAACCGGTTCTGTCACCGTGGGATTCGCTGACTCGGACGCACCTCCGCCCCCGTGGGTGGAGGTGCGTCCTCCCGCGCCCGGCCCTGCACCCACGGGAGACCCGTCTCCCGTGCGCGAGGTGGCTCGCGCGCTGGAGGCCCAGCTCACGGCGAGGTCGGCCGCCGCCGCGAAACGGGGGAAGATCACTGCTCCACCGCCGCCTGACGTTGCTGTCGAGGGCGTCGAGCCGGATGCCCATGACGTGGCGCGCCAGATCGTGCTGCGACAGCTGACCAATGCCCCGAAGTCCCGCGCCCAGCTCGAGCAGGCCTTGGCCAAGCGGGACTGCGACCCGGCGGTGGCGGCGGCCGTGCTCGATCGCCTGGAAGGGGTCGGCCTCGTCGACGACGAGGCCTATGCCGGCATGCTCGTCAGATCCCAGCAGGCCGGTCGGGGGCTCGCGCGGCGGGCCCTGGCCCAGACGCTGCGACAGAAGGGCGTCGCCGACGACGTGGCCGAGTCCGTCCTGGACGAGGTCGACCCCGCAGCCGAGGAGGAGCGGGCCCGCGAGCTCGTCGAGAAGCGGTTGCGACGACTCCACGGCCTCGATGCGGTGGTGCAGCAACGCAGGCTGGCCGGCATGCTCGCGCGCAAGGGGTACCCGTCCGACGTGTCCATGCGAGTGATCCGAGACGCCACCGCCGTCACACCTGAGCACCAGCGCGACTGACCCAGTCGGGCTCTGGCGCCCGCTCCGCACATGGGCAACGGTGGAGGTCCGGTGCGCGGGAAGGGCGGTGCGGTGATGTCCGACGTGGCACGCAGGGTAGCCCCCGCTGATCGGCTGACCACCCGACCTCGATGGGTGACCGACGGTGGTCTCGAGACCGACCTCATCTTCCACCACGGGGTGGATCTGCCGGGCTTCGCCGCCTACCCGCTGCTCGACAACGCCGAGGGTCGCGCGCTGCTCGCGAGCTACTACACCGGCTTCTCCCGGGTGGCCAGCCGAGCGGGCGCCGGACTCCTGCTCGAGACGCCCACCTGGCGGGCCAGTCCCGACTGGGTGCGTGTGCTCGGCGGGTCACGCAGTGATGTCCGCCGGATCAACCTCGAGAGCGTGCTGTTCCTGGCCGGTCTCGCTGAGATCCTCGTCGACGACGGGGTCGCTCCGGGTGGCGCCGAGGGCTACGACGGCAGCGGGCACGGGCCGGACGTCCGGGTCTGCGGGGTGCTAGGGCCTCGTGGCGACGGCTACGTGCCGGGAGATCTCACCAGTGCCGAGGAGTTCGGTGACTACCACAGCGCCCAGATCGCGGCGTTCGCCGAGAGCGGCGCGGCGCGGGTCACGGCCTACACGCTGACGACGGTCGCGGAGGCGGTTGGCGTGGTGCTGGCGGCCCGGGCCGCGGGGGTCGCGGTCGCGGTCTCGTTCACGGTGGAGACCGACGGGAGACTGCCTGACGGGACGCCCCTCGGAGAGGCCGTCGAGTCCTTGCGGCAGCAGGCCGCGCCGGACGGACTCCTCCTCAACTGCGCCCACCCGAGCCACATCGCGGCGGCGCTGACGGTCGACGACAGCTGGACCGCACACATCACCGGTCTGCGCGTCAACGCCTCACGTCAGTCGCACGCCGAGCTCGACAACGCGACCGGGCTCGATGAGGGGGACATACCCGAACTCGTGCGGGACCACGCGCAGCTCGCTGCCCGCCTGCCCCGACTCGACATCGTCGGGGGGTGTTGCGGCACCGACGTCAGGCACGTGGCCGCCCTGTGGGGCGTCGAGGCGTGACGTGTTCCGGGCTGGGGGAGCACGTACCCTTGGGGGGCGATGAGTGAGCTGAAGACCTACGACGTGCGCACGCACGGCTGCCAGATGAACGTCCACGACTCGGAGCGCCTGGCGGGCCTCCTCGAGACAGCGGGCTATGTCGACGTCGCCAGTGTCGGGCTGGACGAGCGGCCCGAAGCGGCCGACGTCGTCGTCTTCAACACGTGCGCGGTGCGTGAGAACGCGGACAACAAGCTGTACGGCAACCTCGGCCAGCTGCGTCAGGCCAAGAAGCTCAGCCCCGACATGCAGATCGCCGTCGGTGGCTGCATGGCGCAGAAGGATCGGGCCACCATCGTCCAGCGGGCGCCCTGGGTCGACGTCGTCTTCGGGACCCACAACATCGGCAGCCTCCCAGCCCTGCTGGACCGGGCGCGCCACAACAAGCGCGCCGAGGTCGAGATCCTCGAGTCCCTCGAGCGCTTCCCCTCGACGCTCCCGACCCGACGAGACTCCGCGTATGCCGCGTGGGTCTCGATCTCGGTCGGGTGCAACAACACGTGCACGTTCTGCATCGTGCCGAGCCTGCGCGGCAAGGAGGCCGACCGGCGACCCGGCGAGATCCTCGCCGAGGTTCAGGCCCTCGTCGACCAGGGCGTCGTCGAGGTGACGCTGCTCGGCCAGAACGTCAACACCTATGGCGTCGAGTTCGGCGACCGGCTCGCGTTCGGCAAGCTGCTGCGGGCGTGCGGGGAGATCGACGGCCTGGAGCGGGTCCGCTTCACCAGCCCCCACCCGGCGGCCTTCACCGACGACGTCATCACGGCCATGGCTGAGACGCCCAACGTCATGCCGAGCCTGCACATGCCGCTGCAGTCCGGCTCCGACAAGGTCCTCAGGGACATGCGGCGCTCCTACCGCAGCGCGAAGTTCCTCGGGATCATCGACCGCGTCCGGCAGCAGATCCCGGACGCCGCGATCACGACCGACATCATCGTGGGCTTCCCTGGTGAGACGGAGGCTGACTTCTCCGAGACCCTCCGCGTCGTCGAGCAGTCGAGGTTCTCGAGCGCCTTCACCTTCCAGTACTCCATCCGCGCTGGCACGCCTGCCGCCACGATGGACGACCAGGTCCCCAAGGCCGTGGTGCAGGAACGGTTCGAGCGGCTCGTCCGGCTGCAGGACGAGATGTCGTGGTCCGAGAACCGAGCCGTCGAGGGCCGCACCGTCGAGGTCCTCGTCGCGCCGTCGGAGGGCCGCAAGGACAGCCAGACAGCACGCATGAGTGGGCGCGCCCGCGACAACCGGCTCGTCCACTTCTCGATCCCCAGCGGGGGCGAGGTCCCGCGTCCCGGCGACGTGGTGAGTGTCGACGTCACCTACGGAGCGCCGCACCACCTCGTCGCCGATGGTGCCCTGCACGGCGGGACGTATGCCGTGCGCCGCACCGCCGGTGGCAACGCCTGGGCGGCCCTGCAGGACGCACCCGTCCCTGGCAAGCCGGGGGTCAGCCTCGGGATGCCGTCGATCGGGAAGCCGGCGACCGCGCCGGCGAGCGTGCCCGCCTGCGGCACCTGACCGGCATACCGGGCATGTCCCGCACGGATGGAGAGGGCCGCAGCCGGGGTCGGACCAGCCGGGGGAGTTTGGCAGGCCGGGCCGTGGGTCGGATCACCACCTCACGGTTTGCGACAATGACTGCATGACGATCCGCGCCATCACCATCACGGGCGAGCCGGTGCTCCACCGGCGCGCCGAACCCGTCGAGGTCATCGACGACGCCATCCGCGAGCTCGTGGCCGACATGTTCGAGACGATGGACGCCGCGCGCGGTGTCGGCCTGGCCGCGCCGCAGGTCGGGGTGGGTCTGCGGATCTTCACCTGGCAGATGGACAACCACGACGGCGTCCCGCCGCGAGGGGTCGTCATCAACCCGTTCGTCACGGCGAGCAAGCCGGTGGCCGGCGACCCCAGCCCGAGCGACGAGTCCGAGGGCTGCCTCTCCGTGCCCGGTGAGTCGTTCCCGCTGCGCCGTGGCGAGACGGCCACGCTCACCGGTCTCGACCTCGACGGCAACGAGGTCTCGTATGCCGCGACGGGCTGGTTCGCGCGCATGTTCCAGCACGAGTACGACCACCTCAACGGCTTCCTCTATGTCGACCGGCTCCAGGGCAAGTGGGCTCGCAAAGCCAAGAAGGCGGTCCGGGCCAACGAGTGGGGGACGCCGGGGCTGACCTGGATGCCGGGCCGGGACCGCGACCCCTTCGGCCACGACGACGTGGACGATGAGGACACAGCCGAGTTCGACAACTACGCCGAAGGCGGTGGGCACGCGGAGGACCACGCCCGGTCCGAGGACGAAGTTGCCCGCTGACGACCCGCTCGTCATCGCGGTCGTCGGCCCGACGGCCAGCGGCAAGTCGGAGCTCGCCCTGCGGATCGCCGAGAGCGTGGGTGGTGAGGTCGTCAGTGCCGATGCCATGCAGCTCTATCGCGGCATGGACATCGGCACGGCCAAGCTCCCCGTCAGCGAGCGACGTGGAGTGCCGCACCACCAGATCGACGTCCTCGAGGTCATGGACGATGCGACCATCGCGCGCTACCAGCGCGAGGCGCGGCAGTCGATCGACGACATCCGCGGCCGCGGGCTGCACCCCGTCGTCGCGGGTGGATCCGGGCTCTATGTCCGCGCGGCGCTCGACCACCTCGAGATCCCGCCCACCGACCCGGACGTGCGGGCCCGCCTCGAGGCAGAGGCTGACGATCGGGGCACCGCGGCGACGTATGCCGCGTTGTCCGAGCGCGACCCTGCTGCGGCCCGGTCGATCGGTCGCCACAACGTGCGGCGGCTCGTCCGCGCCTTGGAGGTCATCGAGCTCACCGGTCGACCGTTCAGCGCATCGATGCCCGATCGACGTCACCTGCATCCGACCGTGATGGTCGGCCTGCGCCCGCCACGGGAGCTGCTCGACGAGCGCATCGTGGCGCGGGTCGCACACATGTGGGCCTCTGGTCTCATCGACGAGGTCAAAGGCCTTGTGCCACAGGGGATTCGCGAAGGTCGCACGGCTTCTCGGGCTCTGGGGTATGCGCAGGCGTTGGCCGAGATCGACGGCACGATGACCGAGACTGCAGCCCGGGACGAGACCGCCCAGCTGACTCGCCGCTACGCGCGCCGCCAGGAGTCGTGGTTCCGACCCGACCCGCGGATCGACTGGTTCGACCCGAGCACCACGACCGGCGTCGATGATGCCGTGGCGCACGTCGAGCGGGCCATCGCCGACAATGGCTGACATGACCGCGCAGCGTTTCACCAAGGGGCATGGCACCGAGAACGACTTCGTGCTGCTGCCCGACGTCGACGGGCGCCTTGACCTCGACGCCGACCTGGTGCGTCGGCTGGCCGACCGGCGGGCGGGCATCGGCGGTGACGGTGTCATCCGCGTCGTCCCGACCGCCTCGTCGACCGAGAAGGCCGTGCGGGCCCAGGCCGACCGGGCCCCGTGGTTCATGGACTACCGCAACGCGGACGGCTCGGTCGCGGAGATGTGCGGCAACGGCACACGGGTCTTCGCGGCATACCTGCGCCGTGAGGGTCTGGTGAGGGCCGACGAGTTCGAGATCGCGACCCGCGGCGGCACCAAGGGCATCCGCTTCGAGGGCAGGGGCGAGAGCGCGACGATCGCCACCAACATGGGGCCCTGGCGCTTCCTCGACTCCACCAAGGCTGAGGCCGACGGGTTCGACTCCATGGTGCTGCTGCGCGACCGGCCGCTGGCTGAGGACCCGTGGTCGGCTCTCTCCGTCGACCTGGGCAACCCCCACACGGTCGTGGCCCTGCCCGAGTCCGTCGACCTGGCCACGCTCGACCTGTTCCACGCTCCCGAGGTGCGGCCGGTCCCAACCCACGGCACCAACATCGAGTTCGTCCGCGTCATCGGATCCGCGCACATCGCCATGCGCGTCCACGAGCGTGGCGTCGGCGAGACCCGCTCCTGCGGCACCGGCGTGTGCGCGGCAGCCCTCGCCACGAGCTTCTGGTCCGGCCACTCCGAGCCCACCCAGGACTGGACGGTCGACGTGCCGGGCGGCCGCCTCCGGGTACGAGGGCTGCCCGACCACGAGGTCGAGCTCGCGGGCCCCGCAGCCCTGGTCGCCGACGGCACCGTGGACCTCTCCGCCCTCTGACCCGCGACCTAGCGAAGCGCATGCCTGCGTGTGCGTTCGACCGCAGGGCGTAGCGCGCCACTCAAGCGGAGGCGCACCCACCGGGGATATGGCGCGCGTAGCCCGAAGGGAGACTGAGCGCACGCAGGTATGCGCGAGCGGGGCCCTGCGGTCGAACGCACGCACGGCCATGATCAGGGTCGGCGATGGCGTGGTCGTGGAGACTCCGGGTGCGGTACTCGCGAGTCAGTCGTAGCGTCGACGCATGAAAACTCCCACGACTGTCCTCGCTCTCGTTGCTGCAGGTGGTGTGGTGGCCGCACTTGCCGGCCCGGCCACTGCAGCGCCAAACCCGACCCGAGGTGGGCCACCACCCGTCGGGCATGAGATCCCCAAGGTTCCGGTGATGACGGGCGGTGGGGGAGCGGTCGCCTCTGTCGACCCCATCGCCTCGCAGGTCGGGATCGACATCCTCGAGAAGGGCGGCACTGCTGCGGATGCTGCGGTGGCCACGGCGGCGGCGATCGCGACGGTCGAGCCCTACTCGTCGGGCATCGGTGGTGGAGGGTTCTTCGTGCACTACGACGGGCAGAGCAAGAAGGTGACCACGCTGGACGGTCGGGAGACGGCGCCGGCGACGTTCCACGAGAAGGTCTTCCTCAACCCTGACGGAACGCCGATGGACTTCAACACGGTCGTGAACTCCGGCCTCTCCGTGGGTGCCCCAGGCACGGCGGCCACGTGGGACGTGGCCCTCAAGACGTACGGGTCGATGTCCCTCAACCAGATCCTCAAGCCGGCCGAGGAGATCGCCCGCAAGGGGTTCGTCGTCGACCAGACCTTCCACCAGGACACGCTCGACAACGCCAAGCGGTTCTCGATGTTCCCGGCGACGGCGCAGATCTACCTGCCGGGAGGCGCGCCCGTCCCGGTCGGGGGCGTGCAGCGCAACCCCGACCTCGCCAAGGCCTACCGCGAGCTGCGCACCCACGGCATCGCCTCGCTCCACACCGGACGCATGGGAGCGGCCATCGTCGAGGAGGTCCAGGACCCGACGACGGCGCCGGGGGTGACGGTCCCCAAGGGGCAGCTCACGGCAGCCGACCTCGCGGCATACAAGGTCAGGCCAAAGGCTCCGACGCACTCCGAGCACAAGGGTTTCGACGTCTACGGCATGGACACCCCGAGCAGCGGTGGCATCGCGGTCTCCGAGATCCTCAACCTGCTCGAGTCGTTCGAGGAGCGGACGGGAAGGCAGGTCAAGGACCTGTCCGAGGCGGAGTACCTCCACTGGTTCAGCGAGGCCTCGGCGATGGCGTTCGCCGACCGCAACCGCTACGTCGGCGACGTCCCCGGCGTCCCGACCGCTGAGCTCACCTCGCAGGAGTTCGCCGACGAGCGCTCCTGCCTCTTCGACCCCGAGAAGGCGCAGGCGCGGCCCGTGCCGTTCGGCTCACCCGACGGCAGCTACGCCGGGGAGTGCGCAGGCTCCGGCACGTCGCTGCTGCCCGGTGACGGTGGTTCCACGACCTCGCTCACCGTCGCCGACAAGTGGGGCGACGTCGTCACCTACACGCTGACCATCGAGCAGTACGGCGGCTCCGGCATCGTCGTCCCGGGCTGGGGCTTCCTGCTCAACAACGAGCTCACCGACTTCAACTTCGCACCGACGACGCCCGGCGTCCCGGACCCCAACCTCCCGGGCGCGGGCAAGCGGCCCCGCAGCTCGATGAGCCCGTCGATCGTCCTCAAGGACGGCCGGCCCTACCTCACCGCCGGCAGCCCCGGTGGCGCAACGATCATCACCACGGTGGCGCAGATCATCGCCGGGGTCGTGGACCGTGGCCTCAGTGTGGGTGACGCCGTCGCTGCCCCGCGCCTCTCCTCACGCAACGGTGCGGAGGAGGCCGAGCGGGCCATCTTCGCCACCGAGATCGGCGCCGAGCTGAGGTCCAAGGGTCACGTGCTGCGCGACCGTCCGGTCATCGGCAACGGCACGGCCATCCGCAGCCTGTCGCCGTCGCTGTGGACGGCCGCTGCCGAGCCCACGCGCCGCGGTGGCGGCTCGGCCATGGTGGTCGACCCGCAGAACTGAGAACCCGCCGCCTCGTGTGTATGAGAACACGCTCTGGCGTGCTTTCATACACACGAGGCATCAGGCGTGGTCGACGCGCAGGACGCGGAAGCCCTTGTTCGACGCAAAGCGGGCACACGGCATACGCAGGTCCGACTCGATCCAGCGCTGCAGGCTGTCGGAGCCGAGGTTCCGCTGCACGACGAGGTAGGCCGTCCCACGGGGTGCCAGGCTCGGCAGCCACCGCCGAAGCAGGTCATGCAGCGCTGCCTTGCCGATGCGGATCGGCGGGTTGGACCAGATGAGGTCGTATGCCGCGTCGCTGCCGACCTCGTCCGGCGTCGCCGCACGGACGTGGTCGAGTCCCAGGGCGGCCGCGTTGCGGTTGGTCAGCTCGACGCTGCGCTCGTTGACGTCGACGCCGAGCACCTCCGCGTGCTCCGAGAGCAGCCCGAGGGTGAGGGCGATCGGACCCCAGCCGCAACCAAGGTCGAGGAACCGACCGGAGGGCGGGGGATCGGGCGCCTCGTCGAGGAGGACGGCCGTGCCCTTGTCGAGCCCACCGGGGCTGAAGATGCCGGGCGCGACCTCGACGGTGAGCGTCCGGCCGGCGAGGCTGACGGTGAGCGGGCGGCGCTCGTCCGGGCTCGCAGGGGAGGCGGTGAAGTAGTGGTCCCCCGAATCCGTTGGCCCCGAGTCGGTCATAGATGAGACCCTAGACGCAACATGACTGCGAGACATCACCTCTTCACGGGCCAGGCCGACGCCCTCTCCGACGATGCTTTCGACGAAGACGGGTTCTTGGTCGAGGGCGACAGCGACGAGGCCGCACCCTCTGCCCTCTATGACGGAGACCAGCTCGAGCGCGAGGAGCGCGCGGCCCTGCGCCGCGTCGCGGGCCTCTCCACCGAGCTCGAGGACATCAGCGAGGTCGAGTACCGCCAGCTGCGGCTCGAGCGCGTCGTCCTCGCCAGCGTCTGGTCCGAGGGGACCCTGCTCGAAGCCGAGAACTCCATGCGCGAGCTCGCGGCGCTCGCCGAGACCGCCGGGGCCGAGGTGCTCGAGGGGGTCATGCAACGCCGCCAGAAGCCCGACACGGCGACCTACCTCGGCAAGGGCAAGGCCGAGGAGCTGCGTGAGATCGTCATCGCCGAGGGTGCCGACACCGTCATCTGCGACAGCGAGCTCGCGCCCAGCCAGCGGCGCGCCCTCGAGGACGTCGTCAAGGTCAAGGTCATCGACCGCACCGCCCTGATCCTCGACATCTTCGCCCAGCACGCCAAGAGTCGTGAGGGCAAGGCCCAGGTCGAGCTCGCCCAGCTCCAGTACCTCCTGCCACGTCTGCGTGGTTGGGGTGAGTCCATGTCCCGCCAGGCCGGTGGACAGGCCGCCGGCGGCCAGGGCATGGGCTCGCGTGGACCGGGTGAGACCAAGATCGAGCTCGACCGTCGACGCATCAACACCCGCGTCGCCAAGCTCAAGCGCGACATCGCAGGGATGAAGACCCACCGCGACACCAAGCGTGGAAGCCGCCGAGCCAACGCCATCCCCAGCGTCGCGATCGCCGGCTACACCAACGCGGGCAAGTCCTCGATCCTCAACCGGCTCACCGGTGCCGGCGTCCTCGTGCAGAACCAGCTCTTCGCCACCCTCGACCCGACGGTGCGTCGCAGCGAGACGCCCGACGGTCGCGAGTTCACGTTCACCGACACGGTCGGCTTCGTGCGGCAGCTGCCGCACCAGCTGGTCGAGGCCTTCCGCTCCACGCTCGAGGAGGTGGCCGAGTCCGACCTGCTGCTCCACGTCGTCGACGGCTCGCACCCCGACCCCGAGGGCCAGATCTCCGCGGTACGCGCGGTGCTCGCCGACGTCGACGCGACCGACGTGAAGGAAGTCATCGTCGTGAACAAGGCCGACATCGCCGACACCGAGGTGATCGACCGGCTGCTGCGCCAGGAGAAGCACGTCATCGTCGTCTCGGCGCGCACCGGCGAGGGCATGGACGCCCTGCGCGCGCTCATCGCCGACGAGCTGCCGCAACCCGACATCAGTGTCGACGTCCTCGTGCCCTACGACCGGGGCGACCTCGTCAGCCGTCTTCACGAGGAGGGCGAGGTCCTCGCCAGCGAGCACGTGGGCGAGGGAACGCACGTCACCGCGCGGGTGAACGCCGACCTCGCAGCAGAGCTCACGGCATACCGCGCCTGAGTGCTTGTTGCGAACTCCTTGCAATAAGATGTGCGTATGCCGCCCGCTCCTGTCGTCGAGACCGCTCGCCTGACGCTGCGCCCCCCTGTCGCAGGTGACCGCGACGCCTGGGTGGCGCTGCATCGGGACCCGCGGACCTACTGGCACGCCCCGCACGCGATGGCGGAGAGCGACGAGGCTGCCGAGGAGTTCTTCGAGGCGACCCGCCAGCACTGGGACGACCGCGGGTTCGGGGTCTGGGTGGCGAGCTCTCATGGGTCCGGCGACGTCGTCGGAGTGTGTGGGCTCAGGGAGGTCGACCGAGACGCGCACTTCCTCAACCTCTACTACCGGCTCGGCTTCGAGCACCAGGGCCACGGGCTCGGCAAGGAGATGTCCCGCACCTCCGCCGCCCACGCGGTCGAGTTCCTGCCCCGGTTGTCCGTGCGAGCCCTGGTCAAGGAGGTCAACACCCCGTCGGTGCGGACCGCCCTCGGCGCGGGCCTCGAGCGGGTGGGGACGCGAGTGCTCCACGACGACCTGCCGGACGAACCGCCGTCGACCGTCTTCGAGGCGCCGAGCGCCGAGGCCGTGGGTTCGTTCGACGAGGCCACCCGCGAGCAGATCCTCGACCTGTGGGTGCGCACCAACGACGCCGGGGGAGCGGTGGGCTTCACAGCGGGAGCGTCCCGCGCGGACGTCGACGCCCGCCTGTCCGCGGCCGAGAGCGAGATGGAGTCCGGGATGAGGGTCGCCGTGGTCCAACGCTCAGCAGCCGACGAGCGCGTCCTGGGTCTGGCGTTCCTGTCCGAGGGCCCGAATCCCCTTCTTTCGCACACCCGTTGGGTCTACACCGTCATGACCGACCCCGCAGCCCGTGGTCGCAACCTCGGCCGCCTCCTCATGGCCGGGACCCACCGCGTGGCCCGCAAACTCGGTGTCGAGATCCTCTCGCTCGGCGTGCGCAGCGGCACCGGTACATCGCGCTTCTACGAAGCCTGCGGCTACCACGAGAGCGGCCGGGTGCTGGGCGCCATCCGCGTCGCCCCGGGCGACGAGCGCGACGACATCACCATGACCCGCCGTCTGGACGACCGCGTGCTGCGCCCCGACCCCCGCAACTAACGAGCGGGGACAGGGCTGGGAGCGAACGGAACACTGCCGATTCGCCGCTGGCTGGGCCTGGCGGGAGCCCGAAGGGCGCCCAGCGCCCGAGGGCGGATGGGACTGCGGCGAATCGGCAGTGGTCCGTGAGCGGGGCCAGCGGCGAATCGGCATTGCTGCGGTCGCTCCGGGATCAGAGGCGGCCGGCGTTCATGGCGAGGAGCCGGTCGAGGACGTCCGCGCTCTGACGGAGGCCGTCGTGCTCGAACTCGTTGGTGACCCACGTGCGCAGCCCGCGGACGCGCCGCGCTGTCTCGAGACTGTGCTCGCGCACGACGTACATGTCGTCGTGATAGATCGCGGCGGCGACGGGCACGTCGTTGGCGGCGAGGGCCTCGAGGTCATAGAGCGCCGGCCAGTCGGTGCGCTCGGCGAGGAGGTCGGCGGCGTCGGCGAGGTCGGCGAGGGCCGGGTCCTGGCGGAGCTGGAAGGGATAGGTCATCTCCCCGGTGAGCAGGGGCTCATCCAGCTGCGGGTCGAAGTCCGGGCGTTCACGTCGGACCCGGTCTGCCGCCCACCGTGTCGCCTCTCCCTGCCCGTAGCTCGGCTCGTGCATGACGGGGAACAGCGGGCGGGTGGCGTAGGAGACGACGGCATGGACCCCGGCGAGGAAGGTTTCGGAGAGGACCGGGGTGTCGCTGCCCGGGACGAACGCCTCGTCGAGGAGGTAGTGCAGGGGATCGAAGCCGCTCGTCGCGCCGAGCTCGACCCCGATGGTGAGGAAGCGCTCGGGGGAGAGCTGCTCGCCGGTCGGCAGGCGCACGTCATGGGTGCGCAGGTGCTGCACCACGGCCGTGACCCGGTCGCGGTCCTGCGGGAAGGTGTCGAAGAACCTGGCGTTCTTCTCGGCCACCCGGTCGTAGCTGATGCGGTAGACCTCCTCAGCCGGCGCCGTCAGGGGAGGGAGCCCACCGGTGATGGCGACCGATGCAAGGAACTCTGGTGCCTGCGACAGGTAGGTGAGGGCGCAGAAGCCGCCGTAGCTCTGGCCGAGGACGTGCCAGGCCGACTCCTCGCCTACGAGCTCGCGTCGCAGGACCTCGGCGTCCGCGACGATCGAGTCGGCCCGGAAGTGGGCGAGGTGCTCCGCCTGGAGCTCGGGCCAGCCGACCCGGGGAAGGGTCTGGCGCGTGATCGGGGCCGAGCGACCGGTGCCGCGCTGGTCCAGCAGGAGCACCCGGTGGTCCTTCAGGGCGCGGGTCAGCCACGACGCCGGGCTGGCCGGGCGTGGACCCTTGCCTCCCGGACCTCCCTGCAGGAACAGCAGCCACGGCTGGTCGAGACCGGTCCGCTCGGCTGCGACGACCTCGCGCGCGAAGACGGAGATCGTGGCGCCGTCCGGCTCGTCGTGCGCCAGGGCCACTCGGACCTCGTGGTCGGTGACGGTCATGCCTGCGTGACGGAATCGGCTGATCTGCATCTGCGTCTCCAAGCGGCTCTCAGGCTCGGTGGTCAGGTGCTGGTGGGCATGGGGCTCGGTCGTGGCCGGGTCTCAGAGGCGACGAAGGGCCGTGGCGGTCATGACGAGCTCGCCAGCCGCGTCGCTGGCATCGAGGTCGGCGACGGCCTCGATGACCCATTCCCGGTCGTCGGCGGGGTCGGCGAGGACCTGGCGGACCCGCCAGATGCGGTGCTCCTCGTCGTCCTCCAGCCCCGGGACCTCGGCCTTGTCCGGCTCGATCTGGAGGAGCTGTGGGCTTCGCGCATCACCGTCCAGGCCGATCGACCCGTGCTCGTCCCAGTAGGCAGCGAGCGACTGGTCCCAGGCGGCATACGTCATCACTGCACTTCGGCCGTCCTCCGGAACGGCAGCGGCGGCCGACTCCAGCAGGGCCAACGCGTTGACGTCGTCGCGGTCAGCCAGCTCGACCCTGCGCCACATGGCCTGTCGAACCATCGCTCGGAAGGCCCTCTCGTTGGCGGTGATCGGACGCGGAGGCGGCGGGGCCTCGCCATGGGTCGCAGCGGCGTTGCGCACGGACTCGGGATCGGTGAGCGCGGCCCATTCGTCGATGAGCGAGGAGTCGGTCTGGCGGATGGTCTCGCCGAGCCACTCGATGAGGGTGTCGAGCTCCTCGCCGCGGTGCGCCTCTGGGACCGTCTGGCGCAGCGTCCGGTAGGCGTCGGACAGGTAGCGCAGCACCACTCCCTCGGAGCGGGTCAGCCCGTAGCGGCGGATGAGGTCACCGAAGCTCATGGCCTGTTCCCACATCTCACGGACGATGCTCTTGGGGTCGAGCGCCTCGTCCGGGAGCCAGGGGTGCGTCTGTCGGTAGGTCTCGTAGGCCGGCTCCAGCAGCTCCAGGAGCGGGCGCGGCCAGGTGATCTCCTCGACGATCGCGGTCCGCTCGTCGTAGTCGACCCCCTCGGACTTGAGCTCGGCGATGCGTTCGCCGCGGGCGCTCCACTGCTGGGCCCGCAGCACGGGCCGCGGTGAGTCGAGCACGGACTCGACGACCGACACGACGTCGAGGGCGTGGGTGGGGGATTCGGCGTCGAGGAGGTCCAGCACGGCAAGGGCGAAGTGGGCCAACGGCTGGTTGAGGGCGAAGTCGGCGGGCAGGTCGACGGTGAGCTCGACCGTGCGGCCGTCGGCTGCAGGCTCCGGCAGTCGTACGACGACGCCGGAGTCGAGCAGGGAGCGACCCAGCCGGATGGCCCGGCGGGCCAGCCGCGCCTGACCGGGGAGGCTCTCGTGGTTGTCGCGCACGAGCCGGCTCAGGGCCGCGACCGGGTCCCCGGGGCGAGCCATGAGCGCGAGGATCATCGAGTTGTCGATGCGCATCTTGGAGGTGAGGGCCTCGGGCTCGCTCGACACCAGCTTGTCGAAGGTCTGCTCGGTCCACACGATCGAGCCCTCGGGCGGCTTGCGGCGCTGGACCTTGCGCAGCTTCTTGGGGTCGTCACCGGCCTTGGCGATGTTGCGCTCGTTCTCGATGATGTGGGGTGGTGCCTGGACGACGACCGAGCCGCTCGTGTCGTAGCCGGCGCGTCCCGCCCGGCCGGCGATCTGGTGGAACTCGCGGGAGCGGAAGACGCGGTCGCGCTGTCCGTCGAACTTGGCGAGCCCGGTGAAGAGCACCGTCCTGATCGGCACGTTGATGCCGACGCCCAGGGTGTCCGTCCCGGCGATGACCTTGAGCAGGCCGGCCTGCGCGAGCTGCTCGACGATGCGCCGGTAGCGGGGGAGGAGTCCGGCATGGTGCACACCGATCCCCTTGCGCAGCAACGCCGAGAGCGTCTTGCCGAAGCCTGCCGCGAAGCGCACCGGCGCCAGTCGCTCGGCGATCGCGAGCTTCTCCTCCGAGGTGAGCAGCTTCAACGTGGTCAACGATGCTGCGTGCTCGGCGGCCAGCTGCTGTGTCGGGTGCACCACGTAGACCGGCGCCTGGTGCGTCGTGACGATCTCCTCGACCATCTCGGGGAGGGGGGTGAGCGACCAGGTGAAGGACAGCGGCACCGGTCGCTCGGCTGTCGTCACGACCGCGACCTCCCGGCCGGTGCGCCGCACCAGGTCCTCGCGGATCTGCGTCATCTCGCCGAGCGTCGCCGACATGAGGAGGAACTGCGCCTGCGGCAGCTCGAGCAGCGGCACCTGCCAGGCCCAGCCGCGCTGTCCGTCGGCGTAGTAGTGGAACTCGTCCATGACGACGAGCCCGACATCAGCCAAGCCGCCCTCTCGCAAAGCGATGTTGGCGAGCACCTCGGCCGTGCAGCAGATGATGGGGGCGTCCGCGTTGACCGCCGCGTCACCGGTCAGCAGACCGACGTTCTCAGCGCCGAACACGTCGCACAGCGCGAAGAACTTCTCGTTGACCAGGGCCTTGATGGGCGCGGTGTAGAAACTGACGCGGTCACCCGACAGGGCTGCGAAGTGCGCGGCCACGCCCACGAGCGACTTGCCGGAACCGGTCGGCGTCGCCAGCACGACGTGCCGCCCGGACACGACCTCGATCACGGCCTCGTCCTGGTGCGGATAGAGCGCGATCCCGGACTCGACCGCCCAGTCCGAGAACACGGCATACAGCTCGTCGGCATCCGTCGTGACGGAGGACAGGGCGCGCTCGGCCAACGGGTGCGAAGTCATTGCGTTCATTCTCGCAGCCCCGTGCCAAGGTGGGCTCCATGACGTCTGTCGAGCCCGAGGGGCGACCCCGGACCGAGGAGCACCGGCGACTCGACGCCTCACCGCAGGACGGAGACGCCTGGCGGGCCTGGGGTCCCTACGTCTCCGGGCGCCAGTGGGGGACCGTGCGTGAGGACTACTCCGCCGACGGTGACGCGTGGTCGTTCTTCCCGTTCGACCACGCCCACGCCCGCGCCTACCGCTGGGGTGAGGACGGCATCGCCGGGCTCTGCGACCGCTACGGGTTCCTCAACCTCGCGATCGCGATGTGGAACGGGCAGGACGACAGGCTCAAGGAGCGCTACTTCGGCCTGACCAACGGCGAGGGCAACCACGGCGAGGACGCCAAGGAGTACTGGTGGCACCTCGACGCCACGCCCACCCACAGCTGGGCACAACACCTCTACCGCTACCCACAGGCCGCCTTTCCGTATGCCGCGTTGCGCGAGGGTGGGGTGGCGCGGGGACGCGACGTCCCCGAGCTCCAGCTCGTCGACACCGGTGTGCTCGCGGAGGACCGGTTCTTCGACGTGGTCACGACGCATGCCAAGGCCGCGGCGGGGGACGTCTGCATCACCTACGAGGCGACGAACCACGGACCCGAGGCGGCACCGCTCGATCTCATACCTCAGCTGTGGTTCCGCAACACCTGGGCCTGGGGGCGTGACGACCGCAAGCCGGTCATCGAGGTCCTCCCGGAAGCTCCCGCCGACACCGTCGTCTTGCGAGCCACGCACGGCCACATCGGCGTCATCCACGTCCTCGCGCAGGGCTCGCCCGAGGTCCTGGTCTGCGACAACGAGACCAACGTGCCGGAGGTCTTCGGCGACGGCGAGAGCCTAGGCAGACACCCCAAGAACGCCATCGACCGCGCCGTCGTGGACGGCGATCCGAGCCTGCTCGCCACCGACGGTCGTGGGACCAAGGTCGCCCTGCGCTACCGCTTCGACGCCGTCGCGCCCGGCGAGACGGTGAGGGTGCGACTACGGCTGCACGACGACGCGTGGGTCGAGGGTGCGTCTGACGCTCCGCCGCTCGAAGGGGCGTTCGGCCAGGGCTTCGACGACGTCCTCAGCGCCCGCCGCAGGGACGCCGATGCGTTCTACGGGTCCGTCATCCCGGAGCACACCGGCGACGAGGAGCGGCTCGTGGCCCGCCGCGCCTTCGCCGGGCTCAACTGGGGCAAACAGCTCTACCGCTACGACGTGCGCGAGTGGCTCGAGGGCGATCCGGCCGGCCCGCAACCGCCGGCCTCGCGCCGGGCCCGCGAGCCCCATGGCCGCAACACGTCGTGGTCCCACCTGGCGCTCGCCGACGTCATCTCGATGCCCGACGAGTGGGAGTACCCCTGGTTCGCCTGCTGGGACCTCGCCTTCCACACCGTCGCGATCGCCCACATGGACCCGGCCTTCGCCAAGAACCAGCTCCTCCTCATGTGTCGGGAGTGGAGCCAGCACCCGAACGGCCAGCTCCCGGCATACGAATGGCAGTTCGGTGACGTCAACCCGCCCGTGCACGCCTGGGCGGCGTGGCACGTCTACGTCCTCGACGGTTGCCGGGACCGCGGCTTCCTCGTGCGGGTCTTCACCAAGCTCCTCTTCAACTTCTCGTGGTGGCTCAACCGCAAGGACTCCGACGGCTCCAACCTCTTCGAGGGCGGCTTCCTCGGCATGGACAACATCAGCGTCTTCGACAGGTCTCGTGAGGTCCCCGACGGGTGGCGGCTCGAGCAGTCCGATGCGACGAGCTGGATGGCGTTCACCTGTCTGCAGATGCTGCGGATCGCGCTCGAGCTGAGTCGCCTCGACCGCGACTGGGACGGTCTGGCGACGACGTTCCTCGAGCACTTCTTCTCGATCGCCGAGGCGATGGAGACGTTCGGGACGCAGGGCATCTCGCTGTGGGACGAGACCGACGAGTTCTTCTACGACGTCCTCGTCGACGAGGAGGGCAACGGGTCCCCGGTCCGGGTCCGCTCGCTCGTCGGACTGCTCCCGCTCATCGCCGTCGCCAACGTCCCGGCGTGGGCGTTCTCGGAGCTGACCGACTTCACCTCACGCCTGCGGTGGCTGCAGGAGCGGCGCCCCGACCTCACCGACTCGCTCCTGCACAGCCAGGACGGCGACGTCGTCCACAACAGCCTGACCCCGGTCGTGCGGTCACGACTGGAGGCGATCCTGCGTCGGCTCTTCGACGAGGACGAGTTCCTGGCGCCGCACGGCATACGTTCGCTGTCGGCCGCCTATCGGGGCGGGACCGACCTCGAGGTGGGTGGGACGAGCGTGCACATCCAGTACGACCCCGGTGAGTCCTCGACCGGCATGTTCGGCGGCAACTCCAACTGGCGAGGACCCATCTGGTTCCCGACCAACGTCCTCATCCTCGACGCGCTGCTGGTCCTCGCGGAGGGGGCCGGCGGGGACGTCGAGGTCGAGTTCCCGACCGGCTCGGCTCACTCGATCGCGCTGGCGGAGGCGGCAATCGGCATCCGCGAGCGACTCATCTCGCTCTTCCTGCCCGGCGGGGACGGCCGGCGTCCGGGCACCCCGCGCGAGCACCCGGCCGGTCCGCTCTGGGACGGACACCCGACCTTCAGCGAGCACTTCAACGGCGACACCGGCGTCGGCCTCGGCGCCTCGCACCAGACCGGGTGGACCGCGCTCGTGGCCCACCTCATCTGCACGACCCCTGACACCCTGCGCGAGGAGATCGAGACATGAGCCCGACCGACAAGCAGGACACCACGCCGACGCCGCAGAGGCCGCTCGAGGGCAAGGTCGTCATCGTCACCGGCGGCAACAGCGGCATCGGCGAGGGCATCGTGCGCGAGGCAGCCGCGCAGGGCGCGAAGGTCGTCATCGACTACGTGTCGCACCCCGAGGCGACGGACGCGATCGTCACGGACATCGAGGCCGCCGGGGGAGAGGCCGTCGGCTGCGAGGCCGACGTCTCCAAGGTCGCCGACCTCGAGAGGCTCGTCGCGACGGCCGTCGACACCTACGGGCGCCTCGACGTCATGGTCAACAACGCCGGTGTCGAGTTCGGCGAGACGCTGGCCACCCTCACCGAGGAGAGGTACGACCTCCTCATGAGCATCAACCTCAAAGGTGCGGTCTTCGGCTCGAAGCTCGCCGCCGAGCAGATGCGCCGGCAGGGGGACGGCGGCGTCATCATCAACATCACCTCGACCCACGAGGACTGGCCCATGCCGAGCGACCTCGCCTACTGCATCTCCAAGGGTGGCATGCGGATGCTGACCCGCACCACGGGTGTCGAGCTCGGCGCCGACCGGATCCGCGTGGTCGGTGTCGGACCGGGCGCGATCAACACCTCGATCAACGACGACGACACCCCCGCCGAGACCAAGGCGCTCACGGGCGCGATCCCGCTGTCCTACATCGGTTCACCCCAGGAGATGGGCCGGGTCGTCTGCTTTGCCGCGAGCGAGGCGGCGTCCTACGTCACGGCGACGACGATCATCGCCGACGGCGGACTCATGCAGAAGCCCGGCGCCGTCTGACCCCCAACCCGTCCCGTCCCGAGCTCGCCCAAGAGGACGCTTGCGGACATTCCGCCGTCAACGTCCCCAACCGTCCTACTGGGTGAGAAGGGGACAGACACGCCGGTATGCCGTCGGCTCGCGTCCCTGGACCGGTCACCGCCGTCCGACTCGCCTGTGGATGGACGGCGCAGGGGTGTCCGCCCGTCGGCATAGGCTGTCTCGGTGCCGACCCTCGACGACCTCCTCGCCGCAGCGGTCAGCGGTCTCAAGGGCAGCGAGCGCCCCGGGCAGGTGAGCATGGCCAAGGCCGTCGCGCACGCCGTCGACACCGGTGAGCACCTCCTCGTGCAGGCCGGCACCGGCACCGGCAAGTCCCTCGCCTACCTCGTCCCCGCGGTGCAGCACGCCATCGACGCCGGCAAGCCTGCCGTTGTCGCCACGGCGACCCTCGCGCTCCAGGCACAGATCGTGGACCGGGACATGCCCCGGGTGGCCGACTCGCTGGAGCCGCTCCTGGGCCGGCGACCGACCTACGCGATCGTCAAGGGCCGGCGTAACTATCTCTGCGCCCACAAGCTCGAGGGCGGCTTCCCCGACGACGAGGAGGGCCTCTTCGGCGTCGGCGACGTCGACCAGCAGGCCGGGCGCCTCGGCAAGGAGGTCGTCCGGCTGCGGGAGTGGGCCGACGAGACCGAGTCCGGCGACCGGGACGAGCTCGTGCCCGGGGTCTCCGAGCGGGCCTGGCGCCAGGTGTCGGTCAGCGCGCACGAGTGCCTCGGCAGCAAGTGCCCGATGGTCGCCGAGTGCTTCGTCGAGCGCTCGCGAGAGGCGGCCAAGGGTGTCGACGTCATCGTCACCAACCACTCGTTCATGGCGATCGACGCGTTCGAGGGACGGCAGATGCTCCCCGAGCACGACGTCCTCGTCATCGACGAGGCTCACGAGCTCGTCGACCGCGTCACCGCGACGATCACCGACGAGGTCACACCGGCCATGGTCCGCAACGCGGCGAAGCGCGCCGGCAGGCAGGCGGACTCCAGCGAGCTGGTCGATGACGCAGGGACGTTCCTCGAGTCGGTCCTCGACGAGATCCCCGAAGGGCGACTCTCCGGCATACCCGACAACCTCGGACTCGCCCTGGCGCGCCTGCGTGACACCACACGTCAGGTGCAGACCGAGCTCAAGCCGCCTCCCGGCCAGGAGGTCGACGGCGCCCGCCAGATTGCTCGCGCTGCCATCGACGAGCTCAACGACAACGCGTCGCGGGTGCTCGAGCAGCGCGAGCTCGACGTCGTCTGGGTGAGCAAGGACCCGCGACGCGGGAGTGTCCTGCGCGTCGCGCCCATGAGCGTCGCGATGCTCGTGCGAGACAAGATCTTCGAGGACCGCACCGTCGTGCTCACCTCGGCCACGCTCGAGCTCGGCGGCACCTTCGACGCGGTCGCCGGCACGATCGGCCTCCGTGGCGAGGGCTCGCCGAAGTGGACTGGCCTCGATGTCGGCAGCCCCTTCGACTACCCGCAGCAGGGCATCGCCTACGTCGCCAAGCAGCTGCCGCCGCCGGGGCGCGATGGCGCGGCACCCGAGACGATGGACGAGATCGAGGCGCTCGTGCGCGCTGCCGGCGGCCGCACCCTGGGTCTCTTCTCGTCCATGCGTGCCGCCCGCGCCGCCACTGACGAGATGCGCGAACGGCTCAAGGACCTCAACGGAGAGATCGCCGTGCTCTGCCAGGGCGAGGACCAGATCTCCACCCTCGTGCGGCAGTTCGCCCGCGACCCCCGCACCTGCCTCTTCGGCACCCTCAGTCTCTGGCAGGGCGTCGACGTCCCCGGCTCGTCCTGCCAGCTCGTCATCATCGACCGCATCCCGTTCCCACGCCCCGACGACCCGCTGGCCTCCGCACGCTCGCAGGCGATCGCCCGCATGGGCGGCAACGGCTTCATGGCGGTCAGCGCGACCCACGCCGCGCTGCGCCTGGCGCAGGGCGCCGGTCGCCTCATCCGTCGCGGTGACGATCGCGGTGTCGTCGCCTTCCTCGACTCCCGCATGATGAGTGCCCGGTATGCCGGGTTCCTCCAGCGTTCGCTCCCGCCCTTCTGGCCCACGTCGGACCGTGCCCTGGTGCTCAACGCGTTGAAGCGACTCGACGAGACGGCCCCACCACCGCTCGACGTCGCCGACCCGGCGCTGCGCGGTCTCACCGGCGCGGTCAAGGGCACGGCGATGGGCGACGCGGAGACGAGCGGAGCGGTCGACGCGACCGACACGCGTCCCGTCGCCGTCGCTCCGCCGCCGGCCCCGTCGTCGCGCACGGCAGTGACCCACGGACACCCGTGGACGGAGCAGGAGGACGAGGAGCTGCGTGACGGTGTCGAGCTCGGCCTCAACGTCGAGGAGCTCAGCGAGTCCCTCGAGCTCCCTGCCGACGCCATCGCTGCCCGACTCGAGGGGCTCGGCATCAACGCCGGCTCCGGAGCCACCCTGAGCTTCGACTGACATGGCGACCCACGACGATCCTCGACCGGCCACCCCGTCCCGGCGACCCCGCCGGGTGATGCGGAGTGCGCTGCTGACCGCAGCCGTGGTCGTGGCGGTCGTCGCACTGCTCGTGGCAGTCCTCGTCGGGATCTCGATGGTTGCGGGCCCGTGGTTCCCCAAGGGTGGTGACGGCAGCATGACGACGGGTGCGCCCGAAACGACCCAGGGACCCGTCGTACCTCCGTGGCAGAGTGACCGCCGTGAGTGATCTCGTCGAGGTGCAGCGCCGCGTTCCGCCGCTCGTCCTCATCGCAGGACCCGAGCAGGTCCTCGCCGAGCGGGGACTCGCCGAGACGATCCAGCTGATCAAGGAGCACACCCCCGACGTCGAGGTGATCCGTCTCCACGCCAGTGCCTACGAGCCGGGCGAGCTCATGGTCCACTCCAGTCCGTCGCTCTTCGGTGGGGACAAGGCCGTGGTCGTGCACGACCTCGACGAGGCCACCGACGAGCTCCAGCAGGACCTCCTCGCCTACCTCGCAGCGCCACCCGAGGACGTCACCCTGGTCGTCATCCACAAGGGCGGCAACCGCGGCAAGAAGGTCCTCGACACGCTGAAGAAGTCGCGCGCGCGACTCATCGACGCCCCTGCCATCAAGACCGACCGCGACAAGGCCGACTTCGCCATGAACGAGTTCCGCCGAGCCAGGAGACGCGCGACCGGCGAGGCCGTCCAGGCTCTCGTCGACGCCATCGGCCGGGACCTGCGCGAGCTCGCCTCGGCCTGCCAGCAGCTCATTGCCGACACGACAGGCACCATCGACGAGCAGGTCGTCCTGACCTACCACGGAGGGAAGGTCGAGGCGACCGGCTTCAAGGTGGCCGACGCCGCCGTCGCCGGAGACGCGGGCGAGGCGCTGCGCCTGCTGCGTCACGCCATCGCCGTCGGCGTCGACCCCGTGCCGATCGTCGCGGTCCTGGCCCAACAGCTGCGCCAGCTCATCAAAGTCGGTTCCGCGGGGCGAGGTCGCTCGGCCGACCTGGCCCGCGACCTGGGCATGGCTCCGTGGCAGGTCGACAAGGCCCGGCGCTCGCTCCAGGGCTGGACCGCCGAGGCGCTGGCTCGCTCCCTGCAGGCGGTCGCGGCCGCCGACTTCGAGGTCAAGGGCGGCGGGCGCGACCCGGTCTATGCCGTCGAGCGAGCCGTCCTGACGATCACCCGCGAGAAGGCGGCCGGTGACGGTTGAGCGGCTGGGGAGCACGCGGCATACCCGCGTTTTGCTCATCTCTGTCGCCCGCTGGTAGATTTGCTCCCTGCGTGCGCGCTCAGGTCGTGCGCGCACGTTGCTCCATCCAGAAGCGGTTCACGCAAGGGTGTCCCCACTCCCGGTCCCGAACCGCGTCTGCCGCCCTCTACGGCAATTACCGACCTCACCAGAGAGATATTTCTTCGTGGCAAACATCAAGTCCCAGCTCAAGCGCATCAAGACCAACAAGGTCGCGACCGAGCGCAACAAGGCCGTCAAGTCCGACGTCCGCACCGCTGCCCGCAAGTTCCGCGACCTCGCGGAGGCCGGCAAGGTCGACGAGGCCAAGGACGCGCTCAAGGTGGCGTCGACCAAGCTCGACAAGGCCGTCAGCAAGGGCGTTCTGCACAAGAACAACGCGGCCAACAAGAAGTCGGCCATGGCCAAGAAGGCCGCCAGCCTCTGAGCTGACGCACAGCTGACCCGAGCCGCTCCGGCTCCACAGCGCACGAGGGCCCGTCACCACCACGGTGACGGGCCCTCGCACGTGTCGCCCGGCTCAGCGCTTGAGCGTCGTGGCACCGTGCTCGCGGTGGGAGACCACGACCTCGTCCCACCGCTCCCGGTCGAGGACGGCACCCTCGCGCCGGATCGTCGCCGGGTCGACGCGGACGATGCGGTTGACCCTCACCTCGGAGGGGCGTCCCTTGCTGTCCCAGCCGCCCGGCCCGACGTCGACCCAGTGGCGGCCGGCGCGGCGTTCCTGGTCGTGGTCGCGGTCGTGGTCCTTGCTCGTGAGATACATCCCCAGCACCCAGCCGCCGTCCCAGCCGAGGACGAGCACGGGTCGGTCCTTGCCCTGGGTGGCGTCGTCCTCATAGGGCACGTGGGCCCACACGACCTCGCCGGCATCAGGTGCCCCGTCGGGCTCGGGGTGGTAGGCCGGGTCCAGCGGTCCGACGAAGTCTCCGGGATAGACAGGCATGGCCCGAGGCTAGCCGTGACCCGGACTGTCGGGGTTCGGGCAGGTGACGTAGTCGTGGGAGACTGTCCCGACTCCCGTTCCACCACCTCGAGGACCTAACCGACTGTGTCTCCCCGTGCCCGCACCGTGCTGCAGCCGCACGCCACGCCGCCGGAGGCGATCCGCAACTTCTGCATCATCGCCCACATCGACCACGGCAAGTCGACCCTCGCCGACCGCATGCTCGGGATCACCGGCGTCGTCGACGACCGCGCCGCCCGCGCGCAGTACCTCGACCGCATGGACATCGAGCGCGAGCGCGGCATCACGATCAAGAGCCAAGCGGTGCGTATGCCGTGGGAGAGCGTGGGTGCCGACGGCACCTCCGGCAACTACATCCTCAACATGATCGACACCCCGGGCCACGTCGACTTCACCTACGAGGTCTCGCGCTCGCTCGCGGCGTCCGAGGGCGCCGTGCTCCTCGTCGACGCGGCACAGGGCATCGAGGCCCAGACCCTCGCGAACCTCTACCTCGCGATGGAGAACGACCTCACGATCGTCCCGGTCCTCAACAAGATCGACCTTCCCGCGGCGCAGCCCGAGAAGTACGCGGAGGAGCTCGCCCACCTCATCGGGTGCGAGCCCGACGACTGCTTCCGGGTCTCCGGCAAGACCGGTGTCGGCGTCGAGACGCTTCTCGACGCGATCGTCACCCAGATCCCGCACCCGGTGGGCGACCCCGACGCTCCGGCGCGGGCGATGATCTTCGACTCGGTCTACGACACCTACCGCGGCGTCGTGACCTACGTGCGCGTGGTCGACGGCAACCTCAACCCGCGCGAGAAGATCATCATGATGTCGACGCGGGCGACGCACGAGCTGCTCGAGATCGGTGTCATCTCGCCAGAGCCGGTGCCCGGCAAGGGCCTCGGCGTGGGTGAGGTCGGCTACCTCATCACCGGGGTGAAGGACGTGCGGCAGTCGCGCGTCGGTGACACGGTGACCAACGAGCGCAAGCCGGCCGACCAGGACCTCGGCGGCTACCGCGACCCCAAGCCGATGGTGTTCTCGGGGCTCTTCCCGATCGACGGCTCGGACTACCCGCTCCTGCGGGACGCCCTCGACCGGCTCAAGCTCAACGACGCGGCGCTGGTCTACGAGCCGGAGACCTCGGTCGCGCTGGGCTTCGGGTTCCGCTGCGGCTTCCTCGGCCTGCTCCACCTCGAGATCGTCCGCGAGCGCCTCGAGCGCGAGTTCGACCTCGACCTCATCTCGACCCAGCCCAACGTCATCTACGACGTCACCATGGACGACGGTTCGGTCATCGTCGTGACGAACCCGAGCGAGTTCCCCTACGGCAAGGTCGCCGAGGTGCGCGAACCCGTCGTCAAGGCGACGATCCTCGCGCCGAGCGAGTTCATCGGCGCGATCATGGAGCTCTGCCAGGGCAAGCGTGGCCAGCTGCAGGGCATGGACTACCTCTCCGAGGACCGCGTCGAGCTGCGCTACACCGTGCCCCTGGCCGAGGTCGTCTTCGACTTCTTCGACCAGCTCAAGTCACGCACGCGGGGCTACGCGTCGCTGGACTACCAGGAGGCCGGTGACCAGGTCGCCGACCTCGTGAAGGTCGACATCCTGCTCCAGGGCGAGAACGTCGACGCGTTCAGCTCCGTCGTCCACAAGGACAAGGCCTACGCCTACGGCAACATGATGGCCGGCAAGCTCAAGGAGCTCATCCCGCGCCAGCAGTTCGAGGTGCCGATCCAGGCCGCCATCGGTGCCCGGGTCATCGCGCGAGAAAACATCCGCGCCATCCGCAAGGACGTCCTCGCCAAGTGCTACGGCGGTGACATCAGCCGCAAGCGCAAGCTGCTCGAGAAGCAGAAGGCCGGCAAGAAGCGGATGAAGAACATCGGCACCGTCGAGGTCCCGCCCGAGGCCTTCATCGCCGCCCTGTCCTCCGACGACGGCGACACCAAGAAGAAGTAGGACGCCTGCCCACGTGGGAGGTGAGGCAGCCCACGGGTGGCGGACGGACGGCATACCGAGCAGTAACATGACGGTATGCCGGACACCTTCGCGCTCTACCGCAAGCTCACCTCGCTGCCCCTGGGCAAGCAGGCCTTCTCCTTCCTCTTCGCGCAGAAGGCGCCGTACTTCTGGACCGTGCGGCCCCGGGTCCGTGAGGTGCGCCCGCACCACGCCGCGCTCGTCATCAGGAAGCGGCGCGCGGTCCAGAACCACATCGGCACGGTCCATGCGATCGCCGTGTGCAACGGACTCGAAGCGGCGATGGGACTGCTCGCCGAGGCGACGACGCCCCAGGACCGCCGCTGGATCCCCAAGGGCATGGAGGTCGCCTACACCGCGAAGTCGACGACCGACCTGCTCTGCACCGCCGACACCGACCCGGCGGACTGGGACCACCCGGGCGACGTGCCGGTGCGGGTCAGAGCCATCCGCGAGGACGGCGCCGTGGTCGTCGAGGGAATCATCACGATCTATGTGAGCGAGAAGAAGTCGTAGCGAATAGTTCGGCCGAGTGTGGTGTTGTGGTGGGCATGACCATCACCGGCACATACGTCCCGAGCCCCAGCGAGTGGGTCCGCCAGCAGGTCGACACGATCGAGGAGACCGGCACCACCGAGTCCGTGGACATCCAGGGTCGCCCGGTCGTGCTGCTCACCATGAACGGCGTCACCGGCACCGTCCGCAAGGTCCCCCTCATGCGGGTCGAGCACGACGGCGTGTATGCCGCCGTGGCCAGCAAGGGTGGGGCACCCGAGCACCCCAAGTGGTACGCGAACCTGCGCAAGAACCCCGTTCTCGAGGTCCAGGACGGCGACCGGACGTGGGTGGCGAAGGCCCGTGAGCTGGAGGGCGCCGAGCGTGACGAGTGGTGGGCGCGGTGCGTCGAGGCGTTCCCGAACTACGCCGAGTACCAGCGCAACACCGAGCGGCTGATCCCGGTCTTTGCGCTCGAGCCGCACGACCCGAGCTGACGCCGACGGTTCGTGCTCAGCCCGGCGCGACCGTCGACTCGTCGACCTGACCCAGGTCCAAGGGCTCGGCAGCGGCAGTGTCGTCGGCAGCCGCGTGGTCCCAGATCCGCAGGATGTCGCGCGGCCAGATGTCCTTGTCGGTGACCTCGAGCTCGGACCGGGTCCACCAGTGGTGTGCGGTCATCGTCGCGATCTCGACCTCGGTGTGGCCGTCGGTCGAGACCTCGAACGGTGCGCAGCGCACGAACCAGAACAGCTCGTCCTGGGTCGTCACGACGTCGCTGTAGCCGTGCACGACGACTCGCTCGGCAAGGGGGCCCACGAGGTCGGACTCGGCGATCGAGAGGCCGGTCTCCTCGGCGACCTCACGCACGGCCGCCTGGAGGTCGGTCTCCCCGGGGTCGACGCCGCCGCCGGGAGTGATCCAGAACGTCGGCCTCGGGACGATGCCCGGGTCGCTGTCGCGGAAGAGGAGCAGCCGGTCGTCGGAGTCGACGAGCAGGACCCGCATCGCCCGTCGGCGGTTGCGGCTCCGCTCGTCCGGAGCAGGAGCGGACAGCACCGGGTGGGCCATGGTCACGACGTGAGCCGCTGACGCAGCCGGTCGATGTCCGTGTCCGTCCAGCCCTGGTCACGCAGCCATCCCCGGGCCCCACCGAACTCGTCGCGCACCGTGTCCAGGATGGTGCGCATGGTCTCGGGGCGCGGCCGCTGGTCATCGACGCTCTGCTGGCGCAGGGCGGTGCCATAGAGGTCTCGGGGCATGAGGCGGGCGATGATCCGCTCGATGCGCTCGCCGGTCAGGGCGTAGTCCTCGACGATCGCGTCGTGGGGGACTCCGACCGCGTCGAGGGCGAGAGCGACCACGGTGCCCGTGCGGTCCTTGCCCGCGGCGCAGTGGATGACGGTGGCACCGGTGCTGCGAGAGACGACGTCGAGGGCGGCAGAGATCGAGTCGGGGCGGGTGGCGAGATATCCGAGGTAGTGCTCCGACCAGAACTGCGCATCGCGGGTCGGACGCCGAGAGTGCTCGGGCATCGCGAGGGCCTGCTCGGCCGTGACCGCCCGGCCGTCGCCGAAGAGCGAGTGGTGGTGGTGGGTGAGCGACTCGACGGCCCAGAGCGGGCCCGGGCCCTCGGTGCTCACCTCGGTGTCGCTGCGCAGGTCGACGATGTCGCTCACGCCCAGGACGTCGACCACCTCGCGGACGTCGGCCTCGCTGAGGTCCTGCAGGTTGTCCGAGCGCAGCAGCCGGCGCGGCTGGATCACCCCGCCGTCGCGCGTCGGGAGCCCGCCCGAGTCGCGCATGTTGACGACGCCCTCGAGGTGGATCCACCGGTCGGTCGCAGGCTCGTCCGGGGGCGCGTCAAGAGTCGGGTGCTCGCTCGGGTCGGTCACCTCGCCATCGTAGGTGGATCACAGGGCGATGAGCTGACCTGTTCCTGTCGCCTCGGCCCAGTCGGCGACGGCGCTCGCGACCACGAGGTCGCTGATGCCCGTGCCGAGGTTCTGGATGACGAGCCGACCGTCTGGACGTGGCGCGTGGAGGAGGTGCCCCGTCCACGCGGTGGGTGTCGGGTAGCCGTCGAGCTTGCCCCGCACTGTCCGGACCGCCGCGAACTGCGGGAGGTGGTCGGCCGCGAGCACGGCGCTGTCGGCGAGGTCGGCGCCCACCGAGCTCGCGTAGTCGATGGGCAGGAGCAGCGCGTCCTCGCGCGGCCAGGTCACCGGGATGGCCATGTCGGTGAGCCCGATCGAGAGCCCGGTGATGACGACGACCTTGTCTCGGACGGCTGCCTCCCGCGACGGGCAGGCCACGACGCGTATGCCGGGTGCGACCTCTGCCGTCTCCCTGGCCAGGGCGTCGATCGCCTCACGGCGGCGCGCCCAGACGTGGACCTCGGTGTGGCCGAGGGCCTCGAGGACGCGGAGGTGGGAACGCGCCTGGAGGCCGGCTCCGAGGTAGGCGATGGGGCCGTCGGCATCTGCGAGGGCGCGCACGCAGGCGCCCGTCACGGCGGCTGTCCGGATGGCCGTGAGCTCGTGGGCCGGCAGCAGGGCGCGGGGCACACCGGTGGTCCCGTCATTGACGACCATGACGCCGCTGGCCGTCGGCAGACCACGGACGGGGTTGTCGGGCACGATGCTGATCCACTTGCAGCCCAACAGGTTTCGTTCGGGATAGGCCGCCGGCATGGCGTTGGCGAACATTCCGGGCGAGGTCCGCACGGTGGGCTTGGGCGGGACGTCTGCACGGCCCTCCGCCAGGGCGCAGAGGGCGTCTGCGACGAGGTCGACCACCTCGACCAGGGGCGGGAGGCAGGCGCGGACGTCGTCGTCGGTGAGGATGCGCACGAGCGCCAACTTATCGGCGGACATGGATGGGGCCGCGGAAAGTGGTCCGGCGAGGGGAGCGCTCGGTCCGGGAGCGTTCCCTGGCGCCGCCCTGCGCTGATGTGTCTGGCGGAGAGGGAGAGGTCGGGGGATGGGAGGATCTGCGGCATGCCCCGCCTGCCCGATGGAGACCCTGCCCCGGACTCGGGGCAGCTGCCGGCTGGGGCCCTGGAGTTGCTCGGCAGGCGCCCGTTCGGGATCTACCTGCACGTCCCGTTCTGCCGGGTCCGCTGCGGATACTGCGACTTCAACACCTACACCCTCACCGAGCTCGGGCCGGGCGCCAGCACGTCGACCTTCGTCGACACGACCTTGGCCGAGCTCGACCTCGCGCGGGCCGTGCTCGGGGAGTCGGCACCGCCCGTCGACACGATCTTCGTCGGCGGTGGGACGCCCACGATGCTTGCCGCAGCCGATCTCGTGAAGGCCGTGGACGGCATACGCCAAAGGTTTGGTCTGGCGGATGACGTGGAGGTGACCACGGAGGCCAACCCCGACTCGGTCACGCCGGACTCGTTGCAACAACTCGCCGACGGTGGCTTCACCCGCATCTCGCTCGGCATGCAGTCGGCCGTCCCGCACGTCCTCGCGACGCTCGACCGGACCCATGACCCCGCGGGCGTGGGGACGGCTGTGCGCGCCGCGCAGGACGCCGGGCTCGTGACGAGCGTCGACCTCATCTATGGCACGCCGGGGGAGTCGGTCGACGACTGGCGACGCAGCCTCGACCAGGCGATCTCCCTCGGGTCAGAGCATGTCTCGGCCTATGCGCTCGTCGTCGAGGAGGGCACCAAGCTGGCTGCCCAGGTGCGTCGTGGTGAGGTCGTGCGGCCCGATGACGACGACGAGGCGACGAAGTACGAGATCGCCGACGAGGTGCTGACCGCAGCCGGCTTCGACTGGTACGAGGTGAGCAACTGGACGCGAACCCCGGCTGGGCGGTGCCGGCACAACGACGGCTACTGGACCGGCGGCGACTGGTGGGGCGTGGGTCCCGGTGCCCACAGCCACGTCGGCGGCGTGCGTTGGTGGAACGTCAAGCACCCCAGGGCGTATGCCGGCCGGCTGGCCGAGCGCCTGTCTCCGGCTGCGGGGCGCGAGACGTTGACTGCGGAGCAGGTCCGCGACGAGCAGGTGCTGCTGCGGGTGCGGGTGCGTGATGGTCTCGGGGTCGATGACCTCGACGAGGTCGGTCGACTCGCCGTCGCGGGACTCGTCGCCGACGGGCTGGTCGACGGGACGGCGGCAGTGCGCGACCGTCGGGTCGTGCTGACGTTGCGGGGCAGGCTCCTCGCCGACACCGTCGTCCGCCGACTCCTGGGCTGAACTCCGGCCTTGTGTGCCTGAGCCCACGCTCCACCGTGGCCTCAGGCACACGAGGCCGGATCTAGGGTGGCGCTCATGACTGCCACACACAGCCGCCGGCTCGAGGGCCGCACCGCCATCGTCACCGGCGCCAGCCGCGGGATCGGCCTAGCCATCGCCGAGCGCCTCATCTCGGAGGGCGCACGGGTGTGCATCACCGCACGCAAGCAGGAAGCACTCGACGCGGCCGTCGCTGCCCTCGGGAGCCCTGAGGTCGCCATGGCCGTCGCTGGAAGGGCGGACGACCCGGCCCACCAGGACGAGGTCCTGGCCAGGGTGGCCGACACCTTCGGCTCTGTCGACCTGCTCGTCAACAACACCGGGATCAACCCGGCATACGGACGGCTCGTCGACCTCGACCTCGACGCGGCCCGCAAGATCGTCGAGGTGAACTGCATCGCTGCGCTCTCCTGGATCCAGAAGGCTGTCGCCGGTGGTCTGGAGGAGCGCGGAGGTGCGATCGTCAACGTCTCGTCGGTGGCGGGGGTGCGCCCGGCGCCGGGCATCGGGTTCTATGGCGCGAGCAAGGCGATGCTGACCCACCTCACCGAGGAGCTCGCCGTCGAGCTGGGGCCGACGGTGCGGGTCAACGCCGTCGCCCCGGCGGTCGTGAAGACGCGGTTCGCCACGGCGCTCTACGAGGGCCGCGAGGAGAAGGTGGCCGCTGGCTACCCGCTCGGTCGGCTGGGCGTGCCCGAGGACATCGCCGGGGTGGTCGCCTTCCTGCTGTCGGACGACGCCGCCTGGATGACCGGCCAGCTCGTCGTCGTCGACGGTGGCCTGCTCCTCAAGGGCGGCGTCTGAGGCGCTCTCGGCGGGCGCGCAAGGGACCCGTGGCGCGCACATCACGATGGGCGCTCAGTCGGGACTTCGTCCCGAACGCACCCATCGCGATGTGCTCACGCAACGGGTCAGTGTGGCCTCGTTCCGCTTCCAGCGGCTTACTTGACGAACTGCGGAGTGAACGGTGGGGACCACTGCTGGCCCTCGTTGGCGCGCATGGCTCCGATGACGTGGAGGACGAACGCGAACGCGAGAGCGAGGAAATAGGTCGCGAAGCCCACGAGGAGCAGCATCAACGGGAACGAGACGAGCAGGAAGATCCCCGTGATGATCTGGATGTTGAGCGAGTTGGCTGCGTGCTGGCGCACGAAGTCACCGCGGTCCTTGTACATCACGTAGATGACGAGCGACCCGACGAAGCCGAGGAGGCCGGCGCTCAGCACCATGGCGATGAGCGGGACGAGGTGGGCGAACATGCCCCACTGGCGCTGCTGGGCCGGGTCGAGGACCTGTTGACCGGTAGCCGTCGGCTGGCCCGGGTACGCCTGATGGGCGGCGGGCTGCTGGTAGGGCTGCTGGGCCGCGGGCGGCTGCTGGTACGGAGGCGGTGTGGTCTGCTGCTGCCCGTAGGGCGCCGGCGGAGGCGGGGGGGTCTGCGAGTTCTCCGGGTGGTGGCCCTGCGGGACTTCGGGGGGCGGGGTGGTCATGGTGTCCTCCTTCAGGGGACGGGGTGCTGTCACCCAGTCAAACCCATGCCGAACCGGATTCATCCCCGCTTCGGGGTGAGATCAGGGTGAGGTCAGGGGTGACCCTGCTGCGGAGGGCGGGCGCAGGTCCCACGCGCTGCGTGGGCCGGCATACCCGGGTCGGCGCAGGGAACTGCGTCCCTCAGGGCGCGGTGACGAAGTCGATGAGCTCCTCGACCCGGCCGAGCAGCGACGGCTCGAGGTCGGCATAGGACCGCACCGTGCCGAGGATCTGCTTCCAGGCGCGGGCGATGTCGGCCTGCTCGGCGTGGGGCCAACCGAGGTGGGCGCAGATGCCGTGCTTCCACGACGTGCCGCGTGGGATGACCGGCCACTGGCCCATGCCCAGCCGCTCCGGCCGGACCGACTGCCACACGTCGACGTAGGGATGGCCGACGATGAGGACGTGCGACGCAAACGGCTGCAGCCGCGAAGCCGCCTCCACGACGCGGGTCTCCTTGGTGCCGGGCACGAGGTGGTCGACGAGGACGCCCATCCGTCTACCCGGTCCCGGGGCGAAGTCACGGATCGCGGCCTCGAGGTCGTCGACCCCGTCCAGCATCTCGACGACGACACCCTCGACGCGCAGGTCGTGGCCCCAGACCTTCTCGACGAGCTCGGCGTCGTGTCGACCCTCGACGAAGATCCGGGACGCGCTCGCGACCCGGGCGGGCGCGTTCGCGACGGCGCGTGAGCCGCTCGCCGTGCGGGAGGCGGTGGCGCGGGCGGCCGTGAGCCGGGCGTCGGCGGCGGTGGACGGCTTGGTGAGCGTGACCGGCGAGCCGTCGACGTGGAACCCCGGTCCCAGAGGGAAGGCCCTGGTCCGTCCGCGCCGGTCCTCGAGATGGACGACGTGGATGCCCCCGGCCTTCTCCACGCGGACCACGGCGCCCACCCAGCCGGTCTCGACGTCCTCGACGACGACGCCGAGCTCGGCCGCGAGAGGGACGGACCGGCCGCCGCGAGGGGCCTTCCAGTCGCCGGAGAGCACGTCCCGGCCGTAGCGATCAGTCACCTGCGCGAGGGTAGACGTAGAATTGGCACTCACCAAGGATGAGTGCCAGTGAGGACGGAAGGTGTCGGTCATGAGTGATGAACGTCGGCTCGCGGTGCTGCGCGCCATCGTCCAGGACTACGTCGAGACGTCCGAGCCCGTCGGCTCGAAGGCGCTGCTCGAGCGTCACCGGCTGGGCGTCTCGGCGGCCACGGTGCGCAACGACATGGCGGCCCTCGAGGAGGACGGCCTCATCGCGGCTCCGCACACCAGCGCCGGACGCATCCCGACCGACGCTGGCTACCGCTTCTTCGTCGACCGTCTCAGCGGGGTCAAGCCACTGAGCGGTGCCGAGAAACGCGCCATCAGCACCCTGCTCGACGGTGCGATCGACCTCGACGACGTCGTCGACCGCACCGTGCGGCTCCTCGCCTCACTGACCCGCCAGGTCGCGGTGGTCCAGTACCCGTCGCTCACCCGTTCGTCGGTCCGGCACATCGAGCTCGTGCCGATCGGCGGCTCGCGTCTGCTCGTGGTGCTCATCACGACGACGGGTCGGGTCGAGCAGCGCGTGCTCGAGACGGGGACGGACCTCGCCGAGCCCGCGGCCGAGCGCATGCTCGCGTCGCTGCGATCCGACGTCAACGGTGCGACGGTCGGCAAGACGCTCGCCGACGCGGCCGGTGGGCTCGGTGAGCTGCCGACCCAGGTCGACCCTGGCGCACGCGGTCTGCTCGCCGCCATCGCGGCCGAGCTGACCGAGGTCCTCGTCGAGCAGCGGGAGGAGCGGGTCGTCATGGCCGGCGCCTCCCACCTCGTGCGCGCCGGAGAGGACTTCCCCACCTCGATCGGGCCGGTCCTTGAGGCACTCGAGGAGCACGTCGTCCTCCTCAAGCTCCTCGGCACGGTGACCGAGCAGGGAGACGCCGTCGCCGTGCGCATCGGAGCCGAGAACCCGTATGCCGGGTTGCAGTCGACCTCGCTCGTCACCTCGGGCTACGGCGCCGGGAGCGACCTCGTGGCCGGGCTCGGCGTCGTCGGTCCGACCCGCATGGACTATCCGACGACCATGGCGGCTGTTCGTGCCGTCGCCACCTATGTCAGCCGCATCCTCGCCGACTGAGCACCGAACACCGCCTGACCGCCTGCCTGCCCCAGCCCGACACGTGACCCCACCAGCCCCCAGCGAAGGACGTCCACCGAAGTGAACGACTACTACGCCGACCTCGGCGTGGCCCGCGACGCAACCGCCGACGACATCAAGAAGGCCTACCGCCGCGCAGCCCGCAAGCTCCACCCCGACGTGAACCCCGGCCCCGAGGCCGAGGAGCAGTTCAAGAAGGTCTCGCAGGCCTATGACGTGCTCTCCGATGCCGAGAAGAGGCGCAACTTCGACATGGGAGCCGACCCGTATGCCGGCGCTGCTGCCGGCTTCGGACAGGGCTTCTCGTTCAGCGACGTCATGGACGCGTTCTTCGGGCAGGGGGCCGGTCAGGGTCAGGGACAGGGACCGCGATCACGCCAGGCCCGGGGTCAGGACGCCCTCGTCCGTCTCGACCTCGACCTCGTCGACGCGGTCTTCGGCGCCGAGAAGGAGCTTGTCGTCGACACGGCCGTGGGGTGCTCCACGTGCCACGGCGCAGGCACCCAGCCGGGCACCGGCACCCGCACGTGCGACGTGTGCCGAGGGCAGGGTTCGATCCAGCAGGTTCAGCGCAGCTTCCTCGGCCAGGTGATGACGTCGCGCCCGTGCGTGAACTGCTCTGCCACCGGTCAGGTGATCGAGGCACCGTGCTACGAGTGCTCCGGTGACGGACGCGTGCGCACCCGCCGCAGCCTGACGATCCGGGTTCCTGCTGGCGTCGACACGGGCACGCGGATCCAGCTCGCCGGCGAGGGTGAGGTCGGCCCCGGCGCCGGTCCTGCCGGAGACCTGTACGTCGAGGTCGCCGTGCGCCGCGACAAGCGCTTCCAGCGCCAGGGCGATGACCTCCACGCCACGCTCGAGCTCCCGATGACCGCAGCCGCGCTGGGTGCCACGGTGCCGTTCGAGACGTTCGACGGCGTGAGCGACCTCGAGGTGCACCCCGGCATCCAGTCCGGCGAACAGATCCTCCTGCGCGGCCTGGGTGTCACCCACCTGCGTGGGTCGGGACGTGGCGACATCATCATCCACGCCATGGTCCAGACGCCGACCCGGCTCAGCCACGAGCAGGAGGGCCTGCTCCGCGACCTGGCCCGGCTCCGTGACGAGGAGAAGCCGACCGGTCGCATCGCCAACCCCGCCGAGGGTTCGCTCTTCGGCAAGCTCCGCGACGCCTTCAAGGCCCGCTGATCCCATGTCCCACACCCCGCCGAGTGGTATGTGGCAAGGCACGCTCGATTGCTCCTTCGTCGCAAACGCGTCCCTTGCCACACGCCACTCGTCGGTCGATGGGATGGCGGTGTGAGCCTCCACCTCTACCTCGTGGCTCCGGGCTCGCTCGACGCGACTCGGGCTGGGGATGTCGTCGTGCTCGACGGGCCGGAGGGGCGGCATGCGGCGATGGTCAAGCGGACCCAGCCCGGCGAGGGTCTCCGGCTCTCCGACGGCGCCGGTCGAGTGGTCACCGGTGTGGTCGAGTCGGCCGGGCGCGACCGCCTCACCGTGCGCGCCGACACGGTCGACGACGTGCCCGAGCCGAGCCCTCGACTCGTCCTCGTGCAGGCACTGGCCAAGGGCGACCGTGACGACCAGGCGATCGAGGCCGCGACCGAGCTGGGGGTCGACGAGGTCGTCCCGTGGCAGGCCAGCCGCAGCATCGTCCAGTGGCGCGGCGACAGGGGCGCCAAGGCGTGGGCCAAGTGGGACGCCGTCCTCGTCGCCGCGACCAAGCAGTCCCGTCGACCTCGACGACCCGTGCTCGCACCGGCGGCCACCACGGCCGCAGTGGCGGGGCGGATCGCTGCCGGTGCCACGGCATACGTGCTCCACGAGGACGCCGACGATCCGCTGGCCACCCTGACCCTTCCAAGCGAGGGTGACGTGCTCGTCGTCGTCGGCCCCGAGGGCGGCATCGCGCCCGCCGAGCTCGACGCCTTCCGCGAGGCGGGAGCCCACATCGTCCGCCTGGGCGACACCGTCCTTCGCTCATCCAGCGCCGGACCGGCGGCGCTCGCGGTGCTCAGCGCCGCGTCCCGCTGGCGCTAGCCGACGGTGAAGGTCACGAGTCTCTCGGCGACCGCCTGCTGACCGTCCTCCGCCGAGGACACGAACGTGCGGATGGTCCACGTCCCGGCCTCGAGGCGCCCGAGGTCGATGGTGAAGGTCCCTCGTGCCGGAGCGCCCATCGACGCCGTGACGAAGCCGTCACGCACCGTCGTCGTCCCACGCCGCAGCTCCCACTCGACGTTGGCCTCGAAGGCGACCGCCTGACCCCGGACACTCACCGCCCTGGCCAGGGGCAGGGTGGCACCGGGAGAGGGGTCATCGACCCAGATGTCGCACAAGGCTTCTGGTGGGGTGGCCGCTCGGGTGAAGCGGGTGGACGACTCCAGGTGTCCGAGCAGCTCGCCTCCACTCGCCGGCCGGATCGACACCGGCACGTCACCCCGACCCACGGCTCCCTGCGCCGTCCACACCAGCGACGAGATGGCCAGCCGGGCCCGCTCGGCATCTGGTGCGCGGTCGCCGGATGCGCTGAGCCGCAACGTGATGACGTCGTCCGACACCAGGGCGCGATCCAGCGTCACCCCTTGCCAGAGCTCGGATCGCCGCAGGGACTCGCCGACGGCTGCGCTGACCCGGGCCGACTCCGAGGCGGACACGCCCACCCCGGAGGTCCAGAACTCCCGAACGAGGCCGGGCCGGTTGTCGGTGCCGCCGTTGGTGCCGACGCGATAGATGGCCAGGGCAGCACCGGCCGAGGTCGGCGGCGTCGAGGCGGTCGACGGAGAGAGGGACGGCGCCGGGAGCGTCGGTGAGGTGACCGACGGGGGACCGACGGGCTGACCCGGCAACCGCTCGGGTGCCGGTCCTGCTGCCCACACGACGCCGGCGACCGCTGCTGCTGCGGCAGCGACCCCCAGACCGGTGACCCAGCGGCTCCGGACAGGAGAAGGCGCCGGCTCGGACGCCTCCCGCAGGATCTCGTCGAGGCGGTCGGCCGGCCGGATGCCACGGGCCCGTGCCGCAAGCACCTCGCGCAGCACCCGCTCGGTGTCGGACGGATCCAGCTGGGTCGTCATCGCTCCTCCATCTGGGTGCGCAGGGCCGCGAGGCCCCGGTGGGCGTGGGCCTTGACCGATCCGGGGGCGATGCCGAGGGCGTCGGCGATCTGGGCCTCGCTGAGGTCGAGGTAGTAGCGCAGGACGAGCACCTCCCGCTGCCGGGCGGGCAGGCGCTGCAGCCGCGCGAAGAGATCGGCGGCCCTGTCCGCCGACATCGCCTCGTCCTCTGCGCTCGCCACCCGCAGGCGGGTGCCGGCCCGGGTGGAGTCGAGATAGCGCTGCTCGACCTTGTGGTGACGGAGCGCGGAGCGCGCACCGTTGACGACGCTCTGCCGCAGGTATGCCGCACCGCGCCCTTCGCGGACGTCGTCCCACTTGCGATGGAGTGAGACGAAGGCGTCCTGCGCGATCTCCTCGGCGAGGAGGTCGTCGTGCACGAACAGCCAGGCGAGGCGGACCATGGGACGCCAGTGCACGGCATACAGGCTCGAGACGCCGTCATCGGCGGCTGCGCGCGCTGCTGCGTCACGTCGTGTGCCCACGAGGGTCATTGTCACGGTGGTAGGACGCGCGGGTGGCGCGATCGGTTTACTGTCGGAGCATGTCTTCCGCCGACTGCCTGTTCTGCAAGTTCGTCTCCCGCGACGTCGAACCGGACGTCGTGGCCGAGACCGAGCACAGTCTCGCCTTCCGTGACATCAACCCGCAGGCGCCGACGCACGTCCTCGTCGTCCCCAAGCGGCACGTCGCCAATGCCGGTGAGCTGGCCGGAGCCTCGGCCGACGAGCTGGCCGACGTGGTGCTCCTCGCGCGGTCGGTCGCGGAGTCGGAAGGGCTGGGCGGCGACTACCGCCTCGTCCTCAACACGGGTGCCGGTGCGGGGCAGAGCGTCTTCCATGCGCACCTGCACCTGCTGGGCGGTCGGGCCATGCAATGGCCTCCCGGCTGAACCAAACCGTAGACTCAGGGGTGACATGACAGACGCACCCCACCCGTCCACGCCCACCGAGGCGTCGGCGCACCTCCCCGTCCACACGGTCACCATCCCTGCCGAGGTGCAGATGGTGGCGCTCCTCGGGCCGAGGGACGAGCTGCTCCGCACGATCGAGCGCCTCTTCCCGCTCACCGCCATCCACGTGCGCGGCAACGAGTTCCACATCTCCGGCCCCAGTGCGGAGGTGGCCCTCGTCGAGCGCGTCATCGACGAGCTGCTGGCCGTGATCGACGGTGGCCAGCCGCTCAACCGTGACGCCGTCGAACGCTCCATCGGCATGCTCCGCGCGCAGACCAGCGAGCGCCCCGCCGACGTCCTCACGATGAACATCGTGAGCTCCCGGGGTCGCACCATCCGACCCAAGACCCTGGGGCAGAAGCACTACGTCGACTCGATCGACAAGCACACCATCACCTTCGGCATCGGTCCGGCCGGCACGGGCAAGACCTACCTCGCGATGGCCAAGGCGGTGGCCGCGCTCCAGGCCAAGCAGGTCAACCGGATCATCCTCACCCGTCCTGCCGTCGAGGCGGGGGAGCGGCTGGGCTTCCTCCCGGGCACGCTCAACGACAAGATCGACCCCTACCTGCGCCCGCTCTACGACGCGCTCCACGACATGGTCGACCCCGACTCGATCCCTCGCCTCATGGCGGCCGGGACCATCGAGGTCGCGCCTCTCGCCTTCATGCGAGGTCGCTCGATCAACGACTCGTTCGTCATCCTCGACGAGGCGCAGAATACGACCCCCGAGCAGATGAAGATGTTCCTCACCCGTCTGGGGTTCGGCTCCAAGATGGTCGTGACCGGTGACATCACGCAGGTCGACCTCCCGGGTGGCACGACGAGCGGTCTGCGCATCGTGCGCGACATCCTGACCGACCTCGAGGACATCCACTTCGCCGAGCTCACGGCCCTCGACGTCGTGCGCCACCGTCTCGTGGGTGAGATCGTCAACGCCTACGGCCGGTGGGACGCCGACCAGGAGGGACGGTCGACCCACACCCGATCGCGCCGCGGACCCCGACCCGCCGACCGAGCGGATCGCGGCGATCACGCCGATCGTGCCGATCAAGCGGACCGGGACGGAGACGCGTGAGCATCGACGTCCTCAACGAGACCGAGTTCGCGCTGGACGAGCTCGAGCTCGTCGCGTGCGCGCGCTACGTCCTGGGCGAGATGAAGGTCCACCCCCAGGCGGACCTCTGCCTGCGCCTCGTCGACGAGGCAGCGATGGAGACCCTCCACGTCCAGTGGATGGACCTGCCCGGACCGACCGACGTCATGAGCTTCCCCATGGACGAGCTGCGCCCGGGCAGCGACGACGACGACCTCGAGGAGGGCGTGCTCGGTGACATCGTCCTCTGCCCGAGCGTCGCCGAGAAGCAGGCGGCCGAGGCGGGTCACGCCACCGAGGAGGAGCTGCTCCTCCTCACGACCCACGGAATCCTCCACCTGCTCGGCTACGACCACGCCGAGCCGGAGGAAGAGCGAGAGATGTTCGAGCTGCAGCGTCAGCTCCTCCTCACCTTCCTCGCGACGAGGGGTCGACACGGTGCCTGACCCAGCCAGTCCCGACGCCCGCTCGGCGTCGGGAACCCCGGCGGTGGCCCCATGACCAGGCTCGTCGTCATCAGCGTCCTCGGGCTCGTCCTCGCCTTCGCGCTGTCAGCCGCAGAGGCCGCCCTCTCGAGGATGTCGCGTGTGCGAGCGCAGGAGCTGCACGACGAGGGACGGGCCGGCTCGCAGGCTCTCGCCGTGGTCGTCGCCGACAGCGCGGCATACCTGTCGGTCTTCTCTTTCGTGCGCGTCATCGCCGAGATGACCACGGCGGTCCTCGTCACCGTGGCGGTCCACCGTGTCGTCGACGGCTCGTGGACCCCGCTGCTCACGGCGATCGCGATCATGGCCGTCGTGTCGTTCGCCCTCGTCGGGGTGTCCCCGCGCACTCTCGGCGGGCAGAACGCCACCCAGGTGTCGCTCCTCGCGGCGCCTGTGGCGATCTGGCTGCGCCGGCTGCTCGGTCCGCTCTCTCGACTGCTCGTCCAGTTCGCCAACGCGGTCACCCCGGGTCGCGGCTATCGCGACGGCCCGTTCGACAGCGAGTCCGAGCTGCGCGACCTCGTCGACATGGCCGGCGAGTCCTCGCTCATCGAGGCCGGCGAGCGCCAGATGATCCACTCGGTCTTCGAGCTCGGCGACACCCTCGCCCGCGAGGTCATGGTCCCCCGCACGGACATGGTGACGATCGGCTCCGACCGCGAGGCCCGCAAGGCGATGAACCTGTTCCTCCGCAGCGGCTACTCGCGCATCCCCGTGACGGGCGAGGACTCCGACGACGTGCTCGGCCTCCTCTACTTCAAGGACGTCGTGCGCCGGATCACGGCCGACCCGGCCAGTGCGAAGGCGCCGGTCATCGACCTCATGCGACCGATGCCGTTCATTCCGGAGTCCAAGCCCGTCGATGCCCTGCTGCGCGAGATGCAGCGTGACCAGACCCACTTCGCGCTCGTCGTCGACGAGTGGGGAGGCACGGCCGGTCTGGTGACCATCGAGGACATCATCGAGGAGATCGTGGGTGAGATCGCCGACGAGTACGACCGCGAGACACCCGACCTGGAGCAGCTGGCAGAGGGACGCTGGCGGGTCGACGCGACGATGGACATCGACGACCTCGCCGAGGAGCTCGGTGTCACGATCGAGGAGGACGAGGTCGACACCGTCGGAGGACTCATCGGCAAGACCATCGGACGCGTCCCCATCCTGGGGTCCACCTGCGAGGTGGCCGGGCTGCGCCTCACCGCCGAGCGCATGGCGGGGCGCCGGCACCGCATCGCCACCGTCATCGTCGAGCGCGTCACGGCAGCCAACCGCGAGATGATGCATCCAGCCGAGTTCGGGAGCTCCCATGAGTGAAGACGTCAGCGCCGAGTCCGGCCCCACCGCGAAGCCGGGCTATGTCGCCGGCTTCGCCTGTCTCATCGGCCGTCCCAACGCCGGGAAGTCCACGTTGACCAACGCCCTCGTCGGCGAGAAGGTCGCCATCACGTCGAGCAAGCCGCAGACGACGCGGCACACGATCCGCGGCATCGTCACGTCCCCGACGAGCCAGATCGTCCTTGTCGACACACCAGGACTGCACAAGCCGCGCACCCTCCTGGGGGAGCGGCTCAACGACCTCGTCCGCGAGACGCTGCTGAATGTCGACGTCGTCGGATTCTGCCTGCCGGCCGACCAGCGCATCGGCCCCGGAGACCAGTGGATCGCCCGGGAGCTGGCCGAGCTGCGGCAGGCCAAGCGCACGCCGATCATCGCCCTGGCCACGAAGTCCGACAAGGTCGACCGTCAGCGCCTGGCCGAGCACCTCATCTCCATCGACCAGCTCGGCGAGTGGTCCGAGATCGTGCCGTGCTCGGCGACGAAGGGTGACCAGGTCGACACCGTGGCCTCGGTCATCGCCAAGCACCTCCCGCCGTCCCCGGGGCCGCTCTATCCCGATGACGTCCTCACCGACGAGCCGCACGCGATCATGATCGCCGAGCTGGTGCGCGAGGCCGCCCTCGAAGGCGTGCGCGACGAGCTCCCGCACTCGCTGGCCGTCGTCGTCGAGGAGATGCTGCCGCGGGAGGACCGGCCCGAGGGCAAGCCGATGATGGACGTGCGCGTCAACGTGTTCGTCGAGCGTTCGTCGCAGAAGGCGATCATCATCGGCCGCGGAGGCTCGCGCCTGCGCGAGGTCGGGACCAACGCCCGCGTCGGCATCGAGAAGCTCCTTGGCCAGCGGGTCCACCTCGATCTCCACGTCAAGGTCGCCAAGGACTGGCAGCGCGACCCCAAACAGCTCCAACGACTGGGTTTCTGACGCCGCGAGGGTGCGCACCCGGCATACCCGGGTGGTGTGGGGCAGTGGACCACCCCATGCGACGACCGGGGCACTCTCGCGCCCTCGCCAGTTTGTCATCGCGGTCTGCGTTCGGCATGGTGGGCCGCTTGCACGAACCCGAGACCGAGCGGCAGCGGAGCCGCGTACGCGACTGACGAGAACAACGAAGGAGCGGCGTCCGCGCCGATCACCAGTGAACCTGAAACTCACGAACTCCGGCCCCACAGCCCCGGCGGACGCCGCGGGGGAGCGCGAGATCCTCGACGGACCGCTCCAGGACAGCCCCCACCCCGCGCTCGACCACACGATCGAGGAGCACCGGGCAGACGCCCCGCAGAAGCTCGACACCGTCGTCTTCGGTGTCACCGCGGTGATCGCGATCGGCTTCGTGCTGTGGGGTTTCGTCAGCACCGAGACCCTCGGGTCCGCTTCGGACAGCGGCCTGTCGTGGGTCGTCCACAACATGGGTTGGCTCTTCTCGCTCGTGGCCTCCGGCTTCGTGCTCTTCGTCATCTGGCTCGCGGCCGGCAAGTTCGGCCGCATCCCGCTCGGGCGAGACGACGAACAGCCCGAGTTCCGGACCGTCTCGTGGATCGCGATGATGTTCTCCGCGGGCATGGGCATCGGCCTGATGTTCTACGGCGTCTCCGAGCCCGTGGCGCACCTCGTCGAGCCGCCCCCCGGCACGGGCGCGGTCGGCAACCCCGAGGCGGTCCAGACCGCCATGGCGACGACCCTGTTCCACTGGACGCTCCACCCGTGGGCGATCTATGCGGTCGTGGGTCTGGCGGTGGCCTACGGCGTCTTCCGTCGCGGTCGTTCGCTGCTCATCAGCTCGGCCTTCGCGCCGCTCATCGGCGAGCGCCGGGCCAACGGCCCGGTCGGTCGCGTCATCGACATCCTCGCCATCTTTGCCACGCTCTTCGGATCGGCCGCATCCCTCGGACTCGGTGCGCTGCAGATCGGCTCCGGTCTCGAGCTCGTCGCGGGCATCGGTCGCGCCGGCAACGGTGTCCTCGTCGCGATCATCACGGTGCTGACCCTGTGCTTCGTCCTGTCGGCGGTCTCCGGTGTCTCCAAGGGCATCCAGTGGCTCTCGAACACCAACATGGTGCTTGCCCTCGTGCTTGCCGTCTTCGTCTTCGTCGTCGGCCCGACGGTCTTCATCCTCAACCTCGTCCCCACGGCCGTGGGGTCCTACTTCCAGGACCTCGCGATGATGTCAGCACGCACCGACGCCGCCGGTGGCGACGCCATGCAGACCTGGCTCTCGGGCTGGACGATCTTCTACTGGGCCTGGTGGGTCTCGTGGACCCCGTTCGTCGGCATGTTCATCGCCCGCATCTCGCGCGGCCGCACCGTCCGCCAGTTCGTCACCGGTGTCCTCCTCGTCCCGAGCCTGGTGTCGCTCGTGTGGTTCGCCGTCTTCGGTGGGGCCGGCATCGCGACCCAGCAGGGCGGGACCGACCTCGCCGGCGCAGACTCTCCCGAGGCGACCCTGTTCAGCATGCTCCAGACGATGCCGCTGTCGACGCTGACCTCAGTCGTCGTCATGCTGCTCGTCGCGATCTTCTTCGTCTCCGGCGCCGACGCGGCGTCGATCGTCATGGGCACGCTGTCGGAGCGAGGCACCCTCTCCCCGAGCCGTCCGACGGTGATCTTCTGGGGAGCGGCCACGGGCGCCGTCGCTGCGGTGATGCTCGTCGTGGGTGGTGAGGACGCCCTGTCCGGTCTGCAGAACATCACGATCGTCGCGGCCCTGCCCTTCCTCCTCGTCATGGTCGGGCTGGCGGTCGCCCTCGTGAAGGACCTCTCCAGCGACCCGCTCGTCGTCCGCCGGGCGTATGCCGTGGCGGCCGTCGAGCAGGCCATCGTCGCGGGAGTGACGCAGCACGGTGACGACTTCACCCTCACCTACGAGCAGGCCGCACCCGGTGAGGGTGTCGGCGACCTCGTCACCCTGGCCGGTCCGAACGTGACGGCTGATGAGAGCGTCCACCGCGAGGACGACCACGGGGACCACCACAAGGACGAGGTGCTCACCGCGCCCACGTCCTGAGCGCCCGAAGCGCCCCGACTCGCATGGCTCCTAGACTGGGTCCATGCGAGTCGGTGTCTTCGGTGCGACCGGTCAGGTCGGCAATGTCATGCGCGCTCTCCTCGTCGAGCGGGACTTCCCGGTCGAGGAGATGCGCTACTTCGCGTCCGCCCGGTCAGCCGGGACGACGCTTCCGTGGAAGGACGGCGAGGTCACCGTCGAGGACACGGCGACCGCCGACTTCTCGGGCCTCGACATCGCGCTCTTCTCCAACGGCGGCTCGACGTCCAAGGAGTGGGCCCCGCGCGTCGCTGCCGCCGGCGCCGTCGTCGTCGACAACTCCTCGGCCTGGCGCCGTGACCCCGACGTCCCCCTCGTCGTCGCGGAGGTCAATCCTCACGACCTCGACACCATCCCCAAGGGCATCGTCGCGAACCCCAACTGCACGACGATGGCCGCGATGCCGGCCCTCAAGCCGCTGCACGACGTGGCCGGGCTCGTCGCCCTGCGGGTCGCTTCCTACCAGGCCGTCTCCGGCTCCGGTGGCAAGGGAGTCCAGGAGCTGGACGGTCAGCTGCGCGGTGGGTATGCCGCAGGTCAGCCTGCTGACCTTGCCCTCGATGGTCGTGCGGTCACCCTGCCCGAACCGAACGTGTATGCCGTGCCCGTCGGCTTCAACGTCATCCCGCTCGCGGGGTCGATCGTGGACGACGGTTCGCTCGAGACCGACGAGGAGCAGAAGCTCCGTCACGAGTCGCGCAAGATCCTGCACATCCCCGAGCTGCGCGTCTCGGGCACGTGTGTGCGTGTGCCGGTCTTCACCGGCCACTCGCTCGCCATCCACGCCGAGTTCGCCGACGACATCACGCCCGAGCACGCGCTCGAGCTGCTCGGCAAGGCGCCCGGTGTCATCGTCACGGACGTCCCGAACCCGCTCGAGGCAGCCGGCCGAGACGAGGTGTTCGTCGGACGCGTGCGCGTCGACCAGGCTGCGCCGGCGGGCAGGGGGCTGACGCTCTTCGTCGTCGGTGACAACCTGCGCAAGGGTGCTGCCCTCAACGCCGTCCAGGTGGCCGAGGAGCTGCTCGCTCGCCGCTGACCCCGCTTCAGAGCGGGTGTCAGAGGTCGGTCATCCAGTGGCGCCAGGTCTTGCTGACGTGCATACCCACGTGCTCATAGAGGCCGAGCGCCCCCGTGCGTGAGTCGGTCGAGAGCTCGCTGACACGGGCTCCATGCTCGCGCGCCCGAGCGAAGGCATCGGCGAGCAGGGCTCGGGCGAGGCCCTGTCCGCGTTGGTCCGCGCGCACCGCCAGAGCATCGACGTAGCCCGTCTCGCCGGCATGGATCGTGTAGCAGACCCCGACCTCGGTGTCGGCGTCGTCGGTGACGAACCGGATCTGCCACGGCTGGAAGCCCGGGCGCAGTGGTCCGCGCGGTGCCCAGTCGGCATAGCTTGACGGGTCGCGGTCAGGCCATTCGTTGAACGCGTCCTCGATGAGCTGGAAGGCCGTGCGCCCGTCCTGGCCCCCCGCGAACTCGCGCAGTGCGTAGCCGCGAGGGAGCGGTTGGGGCCCGATGGTTGAGTTCCGCGGGAGCTGCAGCACCCACGACGTCCAGCCCTGCCGATAGCCACGGGCCTCGAGGAACGCCTCGGCGTTGCTGCCGCCGGGCACGGTCTGACCCACGAGCACCGAGCCCGAGCTGCGAGCGCACTCCTCGACCCAACCCGCCAGCCACGAGCCCAGCCCGCGTCCGCGGTGCTCCGGGTGGACCCCTGCATCCGCCCGGCGCCCCTTGAAGACCTCGCCCGACGCGACGAGGCGGTCGCCCTCCCAGACGCCGATGCTCTCGGTCTCGAGGTCGAAGCTGCCTCGGGCCCAGTCGCCCTGGATGTCCTCGACCTCGATGGCCACCTCGCCGGCGTCGACGAGCTCGGTGGCCGCCACGAGGTCGCAGACGGCCTGCGCATCGGCAGGCACGTGCGGCCTCGCGCTGTAGCCCGCAGGAAGGTCCATGAGGGGAGAGTGCCTCACGAGGCGGCGCCCTGTCCTGTGAATTCCGGGCTGGGTCAGGGGCATAGGGTCGTTTCCGTGACCCGCCGAACCGCCCTCATCCGCCGCCCCGGCCCGCGCCTCGCCGACGGGCTCGTCACCCACCTCGAGAAGTCACCCATCGACCTCGATCTCGCGATCGAGCAGTGGGAGGCGTATGCCGCGTGCCTGAGGTCCGCAGGCTGGGAGACTCTCGAGGTCCCTCCTGCTGACGACTGCCCCGACGCGGTGTTCGTCGAGGACGCGGTCGTGGTCAGCGGCGAGATGGCCGTCCTGACCAATCCCGGTGCAGCAGAGCGCAAGCCGGAGGTTGCCGGAGTCGAGGCCGTGGTGCGGGACCTGGGCTACCGGGTCGTGCGGATCGAGGACCCGGGCACGCTCGACGGGGGAGACGTCCTCAAGATCGGGGACACGGCATACGTCGGTCTGGGTGGACGCACGAACGGTGCGGGGGTCCAACAGCTCTCCGCCCATCTGGCCACGGTCGGCATGAAGACCCAGGCCGTCACGGTCGAGCGCGTCCTCCACCTCAAGTCGGCCGTGACCGCCCTGCCTGACGGCACTGTCATCGGCTGGGACCCCGTCGTGGACTGGCCCGGGGCGTTCCCCTCCTACGAAGGGATGCCCGAGGAGCCCGGCGCCCACGTCGTGCTGCTCGACGACAACGTGCTGCTCATGGCGGCCAGTGCCCCGAGGACCGCCGAGCTGCTGCGTGGTCGCGGCCACGAGGTCGTCACCGTCGACATCAGCGAGTTCGAGAAGCTCGAGGGCTGTGTCACCTGCCTGTCGGTGCGTTGCCGAGGCTGACGCCTTCAGCCGGAGAAGGCCCAGCCCCGGTCAGCAAGCGCGTCTCGGAGGAGTCGCACCGCCACCGGCCCGACACCGTGCAGCCCGGTGAGCCGGGCCTCGCTGAGGTCGCGGACCTGCTCGAGCGTCCAGATGCCCTGGGCGCGCAGAGCACGGGTGGCGGGTGCTCCGATGCGGGGCAGGGGCGGGCCGGTGGGCGCGGCCTCGCGGTCGAGCCGCGGCGCGCCGGACTCGGCATCGACGACGGCGGCACCACGTGGCGAGAGGCGGTAGCCGATGTCGAGGGACTCGGTGAGCCCCATCTCCTTGAGCTTGCGCACGTCCCTCTTGAAGCTCGGCGTGTCCCGGCCCAGCTCCGCGGCCAGGTCCGGCGCTCGCACGGTGGGCGACCGGTCGATGATCGCCAGCGTCGCGCGCGTCCACGGGCCGATCGACGAGGCAGCGTCCAGCCGGTTGAGGCGGGCCCTGATGGTGCCCACCTCGACCGCGTCGGGTGCGGTGGCGCGCAGGGTTTCTCGCGGGTCCGCGCCGGCATACCTGAGGGTGACCCGCCACGCCGGTCGCTCGGCCTTGGCATCGAGCATCCGACGCAGCTCCACGACCGAGCCGGCGCCCGCTCGCTTCGCCTCGGCGGCCGTGATCCGGCTGGGCGCGACCTGCTCCACCCCGGTGACCTCGATGAGGCCGACGCGCGTGCGCAGGCGGGTGCCTACCAGCACTCGAGGCCGGTCCCACCGCCGGAAGGCGAGGTCGACCTCACCCGCCTTGATCGCAGCCAAGGTGTCGGGGCGGATCATCATGCACGGCAACCTACCGCTGGGGCTGCGCCTGCGGATGCGGATGTTGCAGGGACCATCAGCGCAGACACGACGGGTGAGAAGGTGACCACGAGGCGGACCGGCCGTCGACGGATCGGTGCGCACACGGCATACTCCATGTCGTGCAGCACCGCCTCCTCCTTCTCTGCCGCGGCGAGGCCTGAATCGGCCCTCCTCGTCGCGGAGTTCGCTGTGCCCGGCTGAGCACACGACGAGTAGTGAGTAGAGGCGCAAGATGATCCACCCCCAGCAGTCGTCCGGCATGCCGACGACGAAGTATGCCCCGTTCCAGGACCAGATCGAGGTCCACCTTCCCGACCGCACCTGGCCCGACAAGGTCATGTCCAAGGCGCCGCGCTGGTGTGCGGTCGACCTGCGCGACGGCAACCAGGCCCTGATCGACCCGATGGACTCCGAGCGCAAGATGCGGATGTTCAAGCTCCTGGTGCGGATGGGCTACAAGGAGATCGAGGTCGGCTTCCCGAGTGCGAGCCAGACCGACTTCGACTTCTGCCGAGAGCTCATCGACGGCGGGCACATCCCCGACGACGTGACGATCCAGGTGCTCACGCAGTGCCGGGACCACCTGGTCGAGCGGACCTTCGACGCGATCCGGGGAAGCAAGCAGGCCATCGTCCACTTCTACAACTCCACCTCGGTGCTGCAGCGGCGCGTCGTCTTCGACCTGCCCAAGGAGGGCATCATCGACATCGCCCTCCAGGGCGCGCGCCTGTGTCGCAAGCTCGAGGAGACGGTCGCCGACACCGACGTCTACTACGAGTACTCGCCGGAGTCCTACACCGGCACCGAGCTGGAGTTCGCGGTCGAGATCTGCAACGCCGTCATCGAGGTCATCGACCCGACGCCCGACCACAAGATGATCATCAACCTCCCCGCGACCGTCGAGATGGCGACGCCCAACGCCTATGCGGACTCGATCGAGTGGATGGTGCGTCACCTCGACCGTCGCGAATCCGTTGTCGTGAGCCTGCATCCGCACAATGACCGCGGTGAGGGGGTGGCCGCCGCCGAGCTCGGCTACCTCGCCGGTGCCGACCGGATCGAGGGGTGCCTCTTCGGCAACGGCGAGCGCACCGGCAACGTCTGCCTCGTCACCCTCGGCATGAACCTCTACAGCCAGGGCATCGACCCGCAGATCGACTTCTCCGACATGGCCGAGATCCGCCGGACGGTCGAGTACTGCAACCAGCTGCCCGTGCACGAACGGCACCCCTGGGGTGGCGACCTCGTCTACACCGCCTTCTCCGGGTCGCACCAGGATGCGATCAAGAAGGGCCTCGACGACATGGAGCGCCGCGGCAAGGCGGCGGGCAAGACGATCAACGAGCTCGACTGGGGCGTGCCCTACCTGCCCATCGACCCGCACGACATCGGCCGCTCCTACGAGGCCGTCGTCCGCGTGAACAGCCAGTCCGGCAAGGGCGGTGTCTCCTACCTGCTCAAGGCCGAGCACGGTCTCGACCTGCCGCGCCGGCTCCAGGTGGAGTTCAGCGGGGTGGTGCAGAAGCGCACCGACGCCGAGGGCGGCGAGCTCACTGCCGGCGAGATCTGGCAGATGTTCTCGGACGAGTACCTCCACGCCGACACCGCCGAGGAGCGTTGGGGCCGGTTCACCCCGGTGCGCTCGACCATCAGCGGTGACGAGGACGGGACGGACGTCATCGAGGCCACCGTCCTCGACGGCGGAAGCGAGGTCGACATCATCGGCCGCGGCAACGGGCCGATCGCTGCATTCATCGACGCGTTGTCGAGGATCGACGTCGACGTGCGGGTCCTCGACTACGCCGAGCACGCGTTGTCGGCCGGTGGCGACGCACGCGCGGCGGCCTACGTCGAGTGCGCCGTGGGCGACCGGGTGCTGTGGGGAGTCGGCCTGCACGAGTCGATCGTCAAGGCGTCGATGCGCGCTGTCCTCTCGGCCGTCAACCGGGCCGAGCGCGACGCCGAGGCCTGACCCCACGACCACGTGTGCCTGAGCGCAACCTCGGGGTCGCGCTCAGGCACACGAGGCAGCTGGTCAGCCGACGGTGACCGTGGCTTCCTGGCTCACGCCGTTGACGGTGACCGTGAGCGTGCCCGTCCCGGGTCGCAGGCCGGTCAGCTTCCCGGTCGCCGGATCGTATGCCGCAACCGCGCTTCCGGGGACGTTCGCGGTGCCGATGTGGACGCCTCTCCCGCTCCATGCTGCGCTCACCGGGTAGGCGAGCGGGAACGTGCGGGTGCCCTGGGTGATCGTCGTGGTCACCGGGACCCTCGCTCCGACGACGACGGTCGGGGCGTTGACCGTCAGCCGGTCCACGTGCGGACGGATCTGGACACGTGCCCACGGGTGCGGACCGGGCTCCGAGGGGTCGACCCGGTAGAGCTTGGGCGCAGGGACCCGAGGCGCCTCCGGATCGATGCGGACCGTCGTCCATCCGGAGAAGCCGCCCTCGTCGGGTGAGGTCGACGGTGCCTTGCCAGAGTTGCCGTTGACGACGTAGGGCACGGAGTCGACCCGTCCGGCCGAGAAGGCCCCGACGTGACCACCGACGAACAGGGCGCCCTTGCCGGTGCGCAGGCGGAAGTCCGAGAGCCACCCCTCGACGGTCTCGGCCTCGACCCGGTCGGTCATCTGCGACCCCTTCACCGGGCTCGGGTCGCGCGGCGGGTGGTGCCAGCCCACGACCACGCCGTTGACCGCGTCGTTGCGTGAGGCGTCGTCGAGGGCCGAGCGCAGCATCTGCCACTGGTCGAAGCCGCCACCTCGCAGGGTGCCGGTGGAGGAGTCGAGCAGCACGAAGCGGGTGCCCCTGTGGACGAAGCTGTGGTGCGTGGCGCCGAAGACGGCGCTGAAGTTGCTCGTCGAACCGGGGCCGTAGATCTCGTGGTTGCCCGGCAGGTAGTACCACTTCACGCCCTTGGCAGTGAGCTCCTCGTCGATCACCTTCTTGGCCAGCGCGAAGTCCGCGGGATAGCCCGTGTCGACGAGGTCACCGGTGATGACGACGAAGTCCGGTGTGCTGGCGACGATCTCGCGCAAGGTGCGGCGAACCGCCGGCACGAGCGACTGGTTGTCGGCAGTGAACTGACCATCCGACATCACGGCGTACGAGAACTGTTCGCCCGTGGTGCTGAGCGCGGTGTGCTGCTGCACGACCGGGTCGGCGACGACCGGAGCGTCGGGGGCGCTCACCGGTGGAGCCGTCTTGACGACGAGGTCGTCGAACACGACGGCCCCGGTGTAGGAGCGGGACGCCCCTGTCTCGATGGCAGCCACGAAGTTGAGGGTGATCGGCCCCGGGAGGGTCTGCGGGACGGGCACCTCCATGTACTTCCATCCGGTCCAGGTGATGTAGGGCCCGTAGAGCGAGGCGGCCTTGCCCTCGCCGTCGCTGATGCCGAACGACGTCCAGGCGCCCTTGCCGTCGCCGAGGACCCACACGCCCAGCGCGAGGGGCTGGCCCTGGGTGATCGTGATCGGCGTGGCCGGGCGGGCGTAGCCGACCCTGGTGGCCGTCGACTGGGTGAAGTCGTAGGTCATCCTGAGGCCGGTGCCGCCCTCGCGACCTGCCGTGGGCTCGACCGAGCCGGCCGCGCGGGCCTGCGTGAAGCGCCAGGTCGACGCGTCGTCGAACGTGCTCAGGGTCGTGCTGACCGACCCGATCGCGACAGGGATGTGGGTGACCACTCCCTTGGCGGTGGCCTTGATGACCACGGCGCCGGTCGTGACGCCGGGCCTGGCCCGGACGGTGAAGTCCACCCCGCTGCGGGTGACGTCGACGAGCGCCGGGTCGTGGTCGAGCGTGACGTCGCCGGTCTCGAGAGGGGTCTCGAACCCGTTGGCATCGGCACCGACGATCCGGAAGGTCGACGGCTGCGCGGGGTCGAGGATCGAGACCTTGTCGACGCTGGGCCGCAGGCTCTTGAGCGACCCGAGCACGGTCAGGGGGAGGTCTTCCTTCAGGCCGCCGATCTGGGCGCTGGCGACGACGTCTCCGGGAGCGCTCGCACGCAGGAGTCCTGTTCCGGAGATGGTGGCGTTGCCCTGTGCCCGGTATGCCGGTGAGGCCGCCACGGGTGCGTAGGTCTCGTCGTGTCCCAGGGCAGTGAGCTGCCGGGTGAGGCCGGGGAAGACCCGCAGCAGGTCGACGTTCTCCTCGTCAGACGTGGTGACGAGCCGCAGACCGCGGACCTCCCCGGAGCCGGCCGCAGCGAAGAGCCCGACACCATCGGGCACCGAGCGCAGCCCGCCGTCGGAGGGCTGGTTCTCGACGTCGAGGTCGGATTCACCGGCCTCGCGCGCGAGCATCGTCGAGGAGCCGCCACCGTCGAGGTTGATCCCGGTGGTGGCGCCGGCCTCCTTGAGGAAGGCGCCGGTCTCGGCATAGGTCATCCCGCGGGACGCGGCCGTGCGCCCGTCGACGGTGAGGACGAACATCGTCGACCCGTCGGCGTCGAAGCCGATGGCCGTGCGGGGGTGGATGGCCTTGTCGGTCTGCGGGAGGACGGCGCCGCCCTTGAGCAGCATGGTGTTGCCCGAGATGGCCATCTTGAGGTTGGCGCCCTCGTTGCGCAGGGCGTAGTCGACCGAGACCTTGTCACCGACCTTGAGCGCTCCCAGCTTGTCGGCGCCGGCCCCACGGCCGACGACGGCCACCTGGTCCTGGTCCAGCTGGCCGGCTCCGGCCACCGTGGCAACCGACTCCACGACGCCGCCGCGGGTCACGACCTCGCGGACCTTGGTCGCGCCTCCGGTGACCCGGCTGCGGGTGTAGTCGCCCCAGAGGGGCGTGAAGACGGTGACGCCGTCCGCGGGGATCGCGGCCTGGTTGAGGCCGTCCAGTGCGATGGCGCCGGTGGGCAGGGTGATGCTGCCCTGCAGGAACATCGAGGTGATGCGGCCGAGGTTGTCATCGCCCACGCCCACGGCGTAGTTGTGTCCCGGGTTGGGTCCCTTGACGACGGTCCCGTCCAGCTGCTTCGCCCCGCCCTGGGGGGCGTTGGAGTTGTTGATGTCGAAGTAGTCACCGTTGACGGCGGCGACCGCTCGACGCGGCTCCGCCTGCTCCATGAGCGGGCTGGCCGATGCGACCTTGCCGTTGTTGATGTAGTCCGGCTTGACCGACCCGGCGGCAAGGTCGACCTTGAGCAGGTCTCCTCGCATGAACCCGGCAGCGTCGAGCCACTCGAAGGACCGCAGTGAGACGGCGGGGGCCACGGGTCGGGTGACGTCGCTGAGCCAGAGGCGGTCGTCGATCTGGTTGGCCTGCGCCGCAAGGACTCTGGGCTCGCTGACGTCCGAGCTGCCCGCGGCCACGCGACTGGCTGCGGGGTTGAGGTCGAGCGTGACCGGGGCGCGGTCGTCGGTGTCGGGACCATGGGTGGAGGCCTGCGCCGCAGTGGGAGCAAGGAGGCCGAGGGGAAGGGCGACCGTCGCCGCGACGAGGGCCTTCCGGGTGCGGGAGCGAGTCGAGCGCGAGGAGGCGGGCATGTCGAGGATTCCACCGCGGCGGCATGACGTGGAAACATTTCCCCGATGAATGGCCGGCAAACGTAACTTGTTCACATGGGGATTCTGGCACCGATCGGGGCGGTCCGCGCGGCGAGAGCCGGGCGGCGCCCCGGAGGGAGGGCGGGGCGTGCGGCCTTTCGCGTCAGGTCGTGCGCGTCACCGCGAAGACGGGCCAACCGATCTCGGTGCGCCACTGCGACGGGTCCGGGGTGTCGCGTGGTCCCGTCAGGTAGGTCTCGCGCACCGGTCCGGCGACAGCGAGGGCGTTGGCGACGACCCACGCACCCATCTCGCCGTAGGTGACGTCGATGTCGTCGTGGTCGCCGACGTGGGTCGCCACCGCCAGCTCGACGGCGGGCAGCTCGACCGGATGGACGCGCCCCCTGGTGGGAGGGTCGGCGCAGGGTCGGTGGACGAGCACGTGGCCACGGCCCCCCTCGAAGAGCGCGTTGTCGTAGACCCCACCCGCAGGGCCACTGCTGTCCCTGGCGGAGCCGACCAGGGTCGCGTCCAGCTCGGCCATGGCGCCGGCATACCAGCTGAGCACGTCGTCGAGGGCCACCTCGCCCTCGATCGCGGCGACCGTCGCGGAGGGCAGGGAGCGCACCTCCACCTGCACCGGGGCCGGCTCGGGCGCGAGCAGGCGTCGCAGCGACCGCACGGCGGCACGCGTGCGATCGAGCTCGGACTCGAGGCGGTGGAGGTGCTCGCCGACGAGATGGGAGCGGGCGCCAGGATCGTTGGTCTCGAGGATGCGCCGCACCACCGCGAGCGGGACGTCGAGGTCACGTAGCCGATGGATGACCTGGGCGTTCGGGATCTGGTCGGCCGCGTAGTAGCGGTAGCCGGTGAGTTCGTCGACGTCGGCGGGAGCGAGCAGTCCGGCCTCGTGGTAGCGCCGGAGGGTGCGCACGCTCAGGTGGGTGAGGCGGGAGAACTCTCCGATGCTCAGACGTCCGTCCACGCGCCGTATTCTGCCCCCTCTCCCAGGGGGAGGATCCAGTGCTTGACCCTCCGTGCGGGGCAGGCGGCACGCTCGTCCGCATGATCAACCCCACCGAGACCAGCATCCCGCCCACCGAGCTGCCCACGACGATCCAGAAGTTCCTTGCGGCCCACGCGGCACGCGAGGCCGACGCCGCGGTGCGCAGCTTCACCGAGGACGCCGTCGTCGTCGACCAGGACGAGAGGTATGCCGGTTCCGCCCAGGTGCTCGACTTCCTCCAGCGCGCGGGAAGCGAGTTCACTTACACGACCGAGCTCGTGACGGCTCGCCGGATCGACGCGAGCCAGTGGGCGGTGGTGAACCGGATCGAGGGCGACTTCCCCGGTCACGTCGCCGACCTCACCTACCGGTTCACGCTCAGCGGGGACCTCATCCGCGCGCTGACCATCCGCTGACAGGCGCTGCGGCTACTGGCCGGGCCAGAGGGAGTGGTAGGCGTTGATGGCAGGCTGCCCGCCGAGGTGGGCGTAGAGGACCGTGGACGTGCTCAGGATCTCGCCGCCGGAGACCAGGTCGATCAGGCCCGCCAGTGACTTCCCTTCGTAGACCGGGTCCGTGATCATCGCCTCGAGCTCGGCACCCAGCCGCATCGCCTCCATCGTGGAGTCGACGGGTATGCCGTAGAGGTCGCCGGCCCAGCCCCCGAGGACGGTGATCTCGTCGTCACGGAGGTCTCGACCGAGCTCGATGAGCTCAGCGGTGTGCCGTGCGATCCGGCCGACCTGGTCGGTCGTCTGGGCCAGGGTGGCCGACGCGTCGATGCCGAGGACACGGCGGCGCACTCCCGTGAGGTCCTCGAGTGCAGCGAAGCCCGCGACCATGCCCGCGTGGGTCGATCCGGTGACCGTGCAGACGACGATCGTGTCGAAGTGGACGCCCAGCCGCTCCTCCTGCTCGGCCACCTCGAAGGCCCAGTTGGCGAAGCCGAGACCACCCAGTCGATGCTCACTGGCCCCAGCGGGAATGGCGTACGGAGTGCCGCCGGATTGCTCGACCTCGCGGAGCGCGTCCTGCCACGAGGGTCGGATGGCGATGTCGAAGCCGGCCGTGTCGAGCCGGACGTCGGCGCCCATCATCCGGCTGAGCAGGATGTTGCCGACCTTGTCGTTGACCGGGTCGTCCCACGGCACCCACTTCTCCTGCACCAGACGGACCTTGAGCCCGAGGTGCGCAGCGACGGCCGCGACCTGGCGGGTGTGGTTGGACTGGACGCCGCCGATGGACACCAGGGTGTCAGCGCCGGATGCCAGGACGTCGGGGACGATGTACTCGAGCTTGCGGATCTTGTTCCCGCCGTAGGCCAGCCCGCTGTTGACGTCCTCGCGCTTGGCCCAGACCTCGGCGCCGCCAAGGTGGGCGGTGAGGCGGTCGAGGCGGTGGACCGGGCTCGGGCCGAACGTCAGCGGGTGGCGCGGGAACTCGTGCAGCTTCACGACAACTCCTGGGTGGAGGGCGGTTGGTGATGTGCCTGGCGTGCCGGCTCGGCCGGAACGGGACCGTGGGGAGAGCCGACGGTCAGGCCCCGTCGGCCGTGGACAGCGAGTGGAAGGTGGTGAAGACGACAGCCGCGGCGCCGTCCGCGTCACCCTTCGAGCACAGTCGGATCAGCTCCTGGTGCCGGACGATCGAGTCGTGCCCCTTCGCTGAAGCGAACTGGAGCCGCTCAGCCCGGCGGAGCACCGGTGTGAACTGCTCGAGGACGACGGCCAGGGACCGGTTGCCGCAGACCTTCACGGGCACGCCGTGGAACGCGTCGTCCGCTGCGAGGGCGGCCTCGACATCTCCGGCCACGACCGCCTCCTCGAACCTCTCGTTGGCCTCGCTCATGAGGCGTAGGTCGTCGGCGGTCAGGCTGGGCACGGACTCGCGGACCGCAAGCTGGTGCATGGCCGCCACGACGTCCCGTGCCTCGTGCAGAGGCCGAGAGTCGATCGTGCTGACCATGGTCGAGCGCCCCGGCCGGGCCACGACGAGGCCGCTCTGGCCCAGCCGGAGCAGGGCCTCCCTGACGGGGGTGCGGCTGACCCCGAGCCAGGTGGCGAGATCGCCATCCCGCAGCTGCTCACCCGGCTCGAACGTCCCGTCGATGATGGCTTCGCGCAGCCGGCCGTAGACGTCGTCGCGCAGGAGGGCCCGGCTCGAAGGGGTGGACGTCCCGGGGATCGGCATGCAACGTATTGCACCTTGCATCACGGGGAGAGTCAAAGCGCCGTGCGGTCCGGGTGCGGCACGGGGTTCAGGCCGCCACCGGAGCTTCCTCGGCCGCCGCGATGATGACGTCGGAGACCGCGTCGGCCTGCGTGAGGTAGACGGCGTGGCTCCCCGGAACGGTGGTGATGTCCGCCCCTGCCCGCTTCGCCATGTGCTGCAGCATGGCCTGGTCGAAGGCCTTGTCCTCGGTCCCGAACACGGCCCAGCTGGGCCTCTGACGCCAGGCGGCCTCGGAGACCGTCTGGGCAAAGACCGACATGTTGACCGGCACCTGCGCGTCGCGCATCAGGTCGGCGTCGGCGTCGTTGGCATCGGCGGCGAAACCCTTCATGAACTGTTCGGGGTCGAGGAACCCGAACCCGTCGTCGCCGACGTCGATGACGAAGTCAGGAGTCGCGGCGAAGCCTTCGTACTGCTGCCCCGAGTTCTCGCCGCTGTCGGGGATCAGGGCGGCGACGTAGACCAGGCCGGCGACCTTCTCGTGGAGGCCGGCCTCGGTGATGACGGTGCCGCCCCAGGAGTGGCCGACGAGGATGGTCGGTCCGTCCTGTCGGTCGAGCACCCGCGTGGTGGCGGCGACGTCGTCCTCGAGCGAGGTGAGCGGGTTCTGCACGATCGAGACCCGGTAGCCCCGAGCCGTCAGGCGCTCGTGGACCCCACGCCAGCCCGAGCCGTCGGCGAAGGCGCCGTGCACCAGCACGACGTTCCTGATCGATCCATCCGTGGTGGTGCTCATGGCATTCCTTCTCTCATGTCGGTGGATAGCTTCTCATATGCAATATATTGCAAAGAAATGAATGGGTCAAGGGGCTGATGGTGCGTGAAGCCGGGGGTCAGCGGATGCCGCGCGGTCGGAACTGGATGGAGATCCGCGGCCCGACGGGCTTGCTGGTCTTGGGGATGGCGTGATCCCACGTGCGCTGGCAGGAGCCACCCATGACGACGAGGTCACCGTGCCCGAGAGAGAAGCCGATCGATCGCCCGCCTCCGCGCGGTCGGAGCATGAGCGACCGAGCGGAGCCGACGGAGAGGATGGCGACCATCGTGTCCTGGTCCCTCGCCCTTCCGATCCGGTCGCCGTGCCACGCCACGGAGTCACGGCCGTCTCGGTAGAGGCACAGGCCGGCGGAGACGAACGGCTCACCCAGCTCACCGGCATACCTGTGGGACAACGCTTCTCGGGCTTGGTCGAGGGCAGGGTGGGGGAGGGCCTCGTCGGACTCGTAGAACTTCAGCAGGCGCGGCACGTCGACGACGCGTTCGTACATCTCTCGGCGCTCGGCCTTCCACGGCACGTCGTGGTGCAGGGCGTCGAAGAGGAGGTCGGCGCCGGTGAGCCAACTCGGCTGGTAGTCGACCCAGGCGCCGCGGTCGAGAAGCGTGCGCGTGGGCGCGAGGGCGCCGAGGTCGATGGCGTCACCGGTGTCGAAGAGCGAGTGCTGCAACGCTGCGGCCATGCTGCCGAGCATACCCGAAATCGAACGTGTGTTCTAGCCCAGAACTCGGCCCCAGCCGACGCATGATCAGGTGGCCCCAGTTCGGCCCGCTCGACCCGACTTGGCAACTCGGGTCGAGCGGGCAATTATCGGGTCATCCGATAATGCGGCTCGTGAAGGGTCAGAAGGTGAGCTTGGCCCAGGTCGCGGGCCCGACGATGCCGTCGGCGACGAGACCACGGCTGCTTTGGAAGGCCTTGGCCTGGGAGGTCGTGGTCGCACCGAAGATGCCGTCGGCCGTGCATGCGTACCCGCGGGCCGTGAGCGTCTTCTGGGCAGCGACGACCGCCTCACCCGAGGAGCCCGACTTCACCGTGACCACGAGGGCAGACCAGGTATTGGGTCCGACGACCCCATCGGCGGCGAGGCCGCGCGAGGTCTGGAAGGCCCTGACCCTGCTCACGGTGATGTCACCGAAGACACCATCCACGGTCAGCGACTGACCCCGGGCCCGGAGGAGGTGCTGGATCGCCACCACCCGGAAGCCAGTGGCTCCCGAGCTCACCGTGGACCAGGTGGTCGTCGGAGGTGGGGGAGTTGTGCCACCGATCTTGGAGACCAGCGGGGCAATGCGGGAGTCACCGGGAGCGACGTTGATCTCGAAGTGCATCTCGTCCTTGCGGCTCGAGTAGTCGCCGCCCCAGCGCACGACGCCGTTGCAGTAGGTCAGGATCGAGCGGATGCGACTCACCTGGGTCGAGGAGAACGTGCCGGACGCCCCGAGCGGGTGCCGGGGCGCGTTGCAGTCGATGGCCGTGCCCGACGCGTGGTTGGACAGGCTCGTGCTCCCCGAGATCTCGCGGTAGTTGTAGCCCCAGCACCCGGGGGTGACGAGGGCCTCGACCTCGTTGTTGAAGCGCTGAGCGACGTAGCCGAGGATCGTGTGGACCTGACCGCCGCGCACGCCGGCGGGGAAGCTGTGCCCTGACACGGAGAGCGCCGTGATGCCGATGGCACTCGGGCTGCTGCTGGCGGGCCAGCCGTTCTGGGACGTGGCCGCATGGGCGGCGCTCGCACCCGCGACGACCAGCCCGCCACCGAGGATGAGTCCGCCGGCGCCACGCAGGAGGTGACGACGTCCGACGTCAGGCTGCGAGGTCACAGCGTCGTGGTCGTGGAGCCCTTGGTGGTCGTGAAGTTCACACATGGTCCTACCCCTGTCGGATGCACGGAAATGGTCTGGGCCTTCCGAACCTATGGGCGCCCGAGGGGGTCGTCCATGGGAGGAGCTCCCTGTCATGGCTGCTGGTCCTCATCGGTATAACCCCCGGCCGTGGGCGGCACGGCATACCCGCTTTGTCAGGGTGCGGGGAGACAATGGGGCGTGCCGCTCTACCGAGACCAGGGGATCGTCCTGCGCACCCACAAGCTGGGTGAGGCGGACCGGATCATCACGGTCCTCACGCGCAGCCTCGGCAAGGTCCGAACGGTCGGCAAGGGCGTGCGCCGCACCCGGTCCCGCTTCGGCGCCCGGCTCGAGCCTGGGATGCTCGTCGACCTCCAGTGCTACGAGGGTCGCAACCTCGACACCGTGACGCAGGCCGAGACGCTCGAGTCGTGGGGTGACGTCGTCTCGCGCGACTACGACGCGTGGACCGCCGCCAACGCGGTGCTCGAGACGTGTGACCGCCTCACCGAGGAGCGCGAGCCGGCGCTGCAGCAGTACCTCCTCGTGACCGGCGCCCTGCGTTCGCTCGCGGGCAAGGAGCACGACCCCAACCTCGTCCTCGACGCCTACCTCCTGCGCGCGCTGGCGATCGCCGGCTGGGCGCCGAGCTTCCACGACTGCGCGAAGTGCGGAGCAGAGGGGCCTCACCGCGCGTTCCACATCGTCTCCGGTGGTGCGGTCTGCTCCTCGTGCCGTCCGCCGGGTTCCGCCGCCCCCGCCCCCGAGACTCTCCGACTGCTCGCGGCGCTCCTCGCGGGCGACTGGTTCATCGCCGATGCCTCCGAGCTGCGCCACCGGCGGGAGGGAAGTGGGCTGACGACGGCGTTCCTCCAATGGCACCTCGAGCACGGAGTGCGCTCGCTCCGTATGGTGGAGCGGTGACCAGCCGGCCCTTCGCCCACCCCAGCGGCGCGCAGCCGCCGACTCTGGCCCCGGCACTGATTCCGGGCCACGTCGCCATCGTCATGGACGGCAACGGACGCTGGGCCAACCAGCGCGGACTGCCCCGGACCAAGGGTCACGAAGCCGGTGAGGGCGCCCTCCTCGATGTCGTCGCGGGCGCGATCGAGGCCGGCGTGACGCACCTGTCGACCTACGCCTTCTCCACCGAGAACTGGAAGCGCTCACCCGACGAGGTGCGCTTCCTCATGGGCTTCAACCGCGACGTCATCCGTCGTCGGCGCGACCAGCTCAATGACTGGGGTGTGCGCATGCGCTGGGTCGGTCGCCGACCGCGACTGTGGGGCTCGGTCATCAAGGAGCTCGAGGTCGCCCAGGAGCTCACTCAGGACAACACAGGGCTGACCCTCTACTTCTGCGTCAACTACGGCGGGCGGGCCGAGCTCGGCGATGCCGCTCGAGCGCTGGCCCAGGATGTCGCGGACGGCCGGATCAAGGCCAAGAACGTCGACGAGCGGACACTGGCCCGCTATCTCCCTGAGCCGACCATGCCGGACGTCGACCTCTTCATCCGCTCGTCGGGCGAGCAGCGGACGAGCAACTTCCTGCTGTGGCAGAGCGCCTACGCCGAGATGGTCTTCCTCGACACGCTCTGGCCGGACTTCGACCGTCGCGACCTGTGGCGAGCCGTCGAGATCTATGCCGATCGTGACCGCCGCTACGGTGGCGCCGTCGACCTGCCCAGCTCGTCGATCGATGGCGGAAGTGGCCAGTGAGTTCCGACCAGCCGCACGTCGAGGCCCCGCCCCTGACGCCCTCCGATGACAGCCCTGACCTCGCCCAGGAAGGTGAGGGGCGTACCCGGCGTGCGGCACGGCACACGCGTCACCATGGGCACGACGCCGAGGCGCAGCCGGAGACGGGCGGATACGCGGTCTGGGTCCTGGCCGCCCTCATGCTCGCCCTCGCACTCGCCCGACCGCGGCTCACCGGCCTGCTCGAGGACCACGAGGCGGTGCAGGCGTGGCTCACCGTGTTCGTCTCCATCGCGCTCCAGGCGCTCCCGTTCCTCGCCCTCGGCGTGGCGCTGTCAGCGGCTGTGGCGGTGCTCGTCCCGCCCGAGGTGCTGAGCCGGTGGTTGCCGAAGTCCCCGGCCGCGGCGGTGCCGGTCGCAGGGTTGTCGGGGATGGCACTTCCCGGGTGCGAGTGCGCCAGTGTGCCGATCGCCGGCGCGTTGGTGTCCCGCGGCATCCAGCCCGCCGTCGCGCTCACCTTCCTGTTGGCTGCGCCGGCCATCAACCCCATCGTGCTCGCGTCGACGGCGGTGGCGTTCGCCGGCGACTGGCGTGTCGTGCTGGCGCGGTTCATCGCGTCGCTCGTCACCGCCGTCGTCGTGGGATGGGTCTGGCTCCGCCTCGGCAAGGACTCCGTGATCCGTATGCCGCGCCGCGCGCGTGCCGGCGGTTCTCGCCTTGCCCGGTTCGTCGACGAGGTGCGGCACGACGTGCTCCACGCCGGTGGCTACCTCGTCGTGGGGGCCGCCGTCGCAGCAACCGTCAACGTCGTCGTGCCCCGCGAGTGGATCGACACCCTGGCCGGCAACCTGCTCGTCTCCGTCATCGTGCTCGCCCTCTTCGCCGTCATCGTCGCGATCTGCTCCGAGGCCGATGCCTTCGTCGCCGCGAGCATGTCGGCCTTCCCGATGACCGCCCGGCTCGTGTTCATGGTCGTCGGACCGGTCCTCGACGTGAAGCTGTTCGCGCTCCAGGTCGCGACGTTCGGGAGGCGTTTCGCCATGCTCTTCGCCCCGCTCACCTTCGTCGTCGCGGTGCTTGTGGCGACCGCGACGGGGATGGTGCTCGTCTGATGACCGCTCTTCCCAGGATCGTGGAGGTCCTCGCATGAACAAGTCGATGCAGAGCACCGCGCTGTCGGTCATCGGGGTGATCTCGGTGGTCGCGGCATTGGGTGGGCTCTACCTCAACTTCGTCAAGCCGGTCATGCGCTGGCCGATCGTCGCGGCCGCCGTGCTCCTCATCGTCGTGGCCATCATCGGTCTGGGTTCGCGAGGGCGCGCGGACGATGGTGGCGAGCTCGACCCGGTCGCGCCCTACGAGATCATGGACGAGGCGGACCACGGGCACGACCACGGGCGAGGGCCGCGCATCGGCTGGCTGCTCCTCGTCCCCTTCCTGCTCCTGGGTGTCGTCACTCCGGGCCCCCTGGGTGCGTTCTCGGCAGAGCGAGACTCGGGTCGCATCGTGACCGACGGTGAGGCGCCGCTTTTCGAGCCGATCGCCGACAGTGACGGCGAGGTGGCCCTGGCAGTCGGCGAGTACTCGATGAGGGCGCTCTATGACGATCCCGAGAACCTCGAGGGCAAGACCTTCTCGCTCACCGGCTTCGCGTCCACCCTCCCGTCCGGTGACGGCTGGGCGCTCACCCGCATGTCACTCAACTGCTGTGCCGGCGATGCGCAGGCCATCAAGGTGCGCGTGCTCGGCGCGCCGGCGCCGGTGGACAACGACTGGGTGACGCTCACCGGCAGCTGGAGGCAGGTCTCGACCTCGGTCGACGACCCGACCACCCTGCCCGTCATCGAGGCGCGCAACGTGCAGCAGGTCGACGTCCCCACCAACCCCTACGAGTGAGGTCTGTGTGCGGTTGGCGCCCACCGCGCAGAGGCTGATGAACCGCGCAGCCATCGGAGCGCGGCCAGTCAGGTAGTGCGCGGGTGGTGCGAGCCGCGCAGGCGTTGGCCGCTGGGTCGGTCAGTGGGAGGTGCAGGTCCCGAAGAGCTCGATGGTGTGGGTGACGTCGGTGAAGCCGTTGCGGCTCGCGACATCGGTGGCCCATCTCTCCACGGCAGGGCCCTCGACCTCGACCGTGCGCCCGCACTCGCGACACACGAGGTGGTGGTGGTGCGCGTCGGTCGCGCAGGAGCGATAGACGCACTCACCGTCGTCGGTCCTCAGCACGTCGACGTCGCCGTCGGCAGCCATGGCCTGCAGGTTGCGATAGACCGTCGCCAGGCCGACCTGGTCACCGCGCGACTGCAGCTTGGAGTGCAGGTCCTGCGCCGACAGGAACTCTGATGTCGCGGACATGAGCTCGGCGAGGGCGGCGCGCTGGCGGGTGGGTCGCCGCGAGGCGCTGGGCGTGGTGCCCGCAGCGCCCGCAGTGCCTGCCGTGCTTGCAGGGCCTGGGTCGGCCGCGGTGCCGATGCCGGTCGCGCTGCCCGGCCCGGTGGACGAAGCAGTCATCGAGAGATCTCCTCGGTGTCCTCGTGGGTGGTGTGACCGCGGCCCTCTGCGGGACCGGCGTGCTCGTGGTGGCCAGCGTCCTCGTGCTCGTCGTAGTGGTCACGGTGCGGGGCGTGGCGGTGGCCGTCGTGAAGGTAGTCGACGTGGTTGTCGTGCGGGACCGCGGGGTGGCCGCACACCGGACCGTGCTCGTGGTCGTGTCGCTCGGCCCGCTCGTGGGCCGCGCGCCGGGCCCGCGTCACCAGGGCGCTGACGACGCTCACGACGAGGAAGGTCCCGATCGCCAGCAGCACGATGGTGCCGCCGGACGGGGTCTCGGCATAGAAGGAGACGATGACGCCGCTGACGCTGGACGCGACGCCGATGAGGGAGGCCCAGGCGAGGCTGCTCCGGAAGCTGCGTGAGACGAGCTGGGCCGTGGCGTTGGGGATGATCATGAGGGCCGTGATGAGGAGCAGTCCGACGACCCGCATCGAGACGACGACGGTGACGGCGGTGAGCACCGACAGGGCGATGTTGTAGCCCATGACGGGCAGCCCGACGGCGCGGGCGTACTCCTCGTCGTTCGCGACGGCGAAGAACCGGTGTCGCAGCAGCCACGTCACCGTGACGACGACGACGGCGAGCGCGGCGAACACGACGATGTCGGTGCGACTCGTCGTGAGGATCGCTCCGAAGAGATAGCCGGTGAGGTTGCCGGGCGAGGTGGACGTCGACTTCGAGATGAGGACGACGCCCAGGGCGATGCCGCCATAGAACATGACGGCGAGCGCGATGTCGCCACTCGTGCGGCCGGCAGCACGGATGACCTCGACGCCGATCGCAGCAGCCACGGCGGCAACCAACGCAGTCAACACCGGCATCGACTCGGTGAGGATGCCGACGGCGACCCCGGCGAGCGCGACGTGGCCTATGCCGTCACCGATGAGCGACATGCGCCGCTGCACGAGGAAGGCACCGACGAGTGGTGCGGCCAGGCCGACGAGGACGGCCGCGATGAGTGCCTGTCGCATGAAGTCGAGGGCCAGCAGCTCACTCATGGCGCAGCCCTCGCGGCGGCATCGCGTCGGTGACGATCGCCGCCAGCCCGGAGCGCCGGTCGTCGACGACGGGGGAGTCGTGGTGGTGGCCGTCGCCGAGCTCGTGGCCGCGATGACCGGCGGCGTATGCGCTCGGGTCACCGTCGAAGTCGACGTGGCCGTTGTTCATGCAGACGATCCGCGTGACGACGTCACGCAGCGACGCCAGCTCGTGGGTGACGATGAGCATCGACGTCCCGCGCGCCGCCAGGGTCGACAGGACCTCGGCGAGGATGCGCTGGTTGGCGATGTCGACACCAGCGGTCGGCTCGTCCATGACGAGGACATCGGGCTGGGCGACCAGCGCACGGGCGATGAGCACCCGCCGCTGCTGGCCCCCACTGAGCGCGGCCACGTCCTCGCGCTCGCGGTCGCGCAGGCCGACGGCGTCGAGGGCCTGGTCGACGACAGAGGAGTCCGTGGCGTTGGCCGGGCGCCACCAGGGGCGCAGTGGCAGGCGGCCGGTCTCGACGATCTCGCGGACCGTCGCGCGCACCGACGCCGAGAGTGAGTGGCGTTGCGGCACGTAGCCGATGCGCGGCTTCTCGTGGAACCGGGCCAGGGGCGTCCCGAAGAGCAGCACCTCGCCGCCGAGGTGCTCGGAGAGCCCGAGGAGGCCCTTGACGAAAGTCGTCTTGCCGGAGCCGTTCGGGCCCAGCAGGGCGATGACCTCACCGGCCCCCTGCGAGAGGGTCACGCCGTCGACAACCGTGCGGTCGGCATACCCGAAGGACGCCGACCGCAGGGAGATCAGGGGCGGACTGCTCACGTGCAGCCTTGCCCCTTCTTGAGGGTCGCGAGGTTGGAGCGCATGACCTCAAGGTAGTTCTTCCCGGCGGATGCGTCAGTCAGACCTTCGATGGGATCGAGGACTGCGACGGCTGCCCCGGTGTCGCGGGCGATGGTCTCGGTGAGGTCCTTGCTCACGAGCGTCTCGGCATACACGGTGCTCACCTTGTGCTCCTTGACGTGCTCGATGACCTCCTTCATCGCGGCAGCGTCGGGCTCGGCGTCGGGGGAGAGCCCGGAGATGCCCTCCTGGTGCAGGTCGTAGCGGTCGGCGAGGTAGGCGAACGCCGCGTGCCCGGTGACCAGGTCGCGGTTGGTGCAGGTCTTGAGCCCGGCGGTGAACTCGGCGTCGAGCGCGGTCAGCTCCGCGACGAACGTGTCGGCGTTCTTGGCGTATGCCGCTGCGTTGGCCTGGTCGACCTCGCCCAGCTTGGTGGAGATGGCCTTGACGGCGCTGGCGTAGCGGGTCGGGTCGAGCCAGAAGTGCGGGTCGACGCCGGGAGTCTCCTCGTCGGCGTGCTCCTCGCCCTCGGCCTCGTGCTCGTGTCCGTCCTCCGTCGCCTTGATCGTCAGGTCCACGGCTGTGGAGATGTCGATGGCCCTGGCCGCGTCGACCTGCTTGACGGCGTCGTCGACGGCGGGCTGGAACCCCTTCTCGTAGACCACGAGGGACGACGAACCCAGGGACGCCACGTCCTTGGGCGTGAGCTCCACGTCGTGGGGCTCGGCACCGGGCTTGGTCAGGCTCGACACCGTCACATGGTCCCCACCGACGCGCTCCACGGCATAAGCCAACGGATAGAAGGCCGCGGTGACGGGCAGGGTCTTGCTCCCGCTGGCCCCGCCCTGAGACCCGGCGTCCGAGTCGGACGAGCCACCGCCGCAGGCGCTCAGGGCGAGGGCGCCGACGACCGGCAGGACGAGGAGTGCGCGCTTCATGACAACCATTCTCAACTCAGATGAGAATGGTTGTCAAATGCCGGACCGGTGGGGAGTCAGTTCGGGAAGGCCTGGGTGACGGTGACGGCGAACGCGATCGCGACGACGGCGACCCGCATGAGCCGCTCCGGCACCGACAGGCGGGGCCACCCGAGCAGCAGCAGCCACAACAGGAAGAGCGTCACGACGGCGACGAGGATCCAGCCCCACCCGGGGATGACGACGCCCGCGACCATGAGTGCGAGGACGAGGAGGAAGGGGACGGCGCGGGGCAGCCCGGCCAACGTCTGGAGCAAGGGCGCACTCGTGCGCTCGAAGGATTCGCGAAGGGGTGACACGAGCGAGCAGCCTACGCGAGCAGTCGGCACACCCGGCTGCCTGACCGGAGCCGGAGCGTCGGTCGCAGCCGGCCAAACCGGTGCGGGGAGGGCGCTCTCCGGCCAGTAACCTTGCGCGCATGGCCAAGGAGACTTCCACCGTCGATACCGTCGTCAACCTCTGCAAGCGTCGGGGGTTCGTCTTCCCCAGCGGAGAGATCTACGGTGGCACGCGGTCGGCGTGGGACTACGGGCCCCTGGGCGTCGAGCTCAAGGAGAACATCCGCCGCCAGTGGTGGAAGTCCATGGTCATCGGCCGTGACGACGTCGTGGGCCTGGACTCCTCGATCATCCTGCCGCGCGAGACCTGGGTCGCCTCCGGCCACGTCGGGACCTTCACCGACCCGCTCACCGAGTGCCTCAGCTGTCACAAGCGCTTCCGTGTCGACCACATGCAGGAAGCCATCGCCGACAAGCAGAACAAGCGCGCAGCGGCAGACGCACAGGTTGACCCCGACTCGATCCAGCTGGCCGACATCGCCTGCCCGAACTGCGGCACCCGCGGTCAGTGGACCGAGGCGCGTGAGTTCAACATGATGCTCAAGACCCACCTCGGGGTCATCGAGGACGAGGGGGGCCTGCACTACCTGCGGCCCGAGACGGCTCAGGGCATCTTCGTCAACTTCCTCAACGTCATGCAGACGTCGCGCAAGAAGCCGCCGTTCGGCATCGCCCAGACCGGCAAGAGCTTCCGCAACGAGATCACGCCGGGCAACTTCATCTTCCGCACCCGCGAGTTCGAGCAGATGGAGATGGAGTTCTTCGTCAAGCCCGGCGACGACACCGAGTGGCACCAGTACTGGATCGACGAGCGCACCCGCTGGTACGTCGACCTCGGCATCAACCCCGACAACCTGCGCCACTTCGAGCACCCCGCCGACAAGCTGAGCCACTACTCCACGCGCACCGTCGACATCGAGTACCGGTTCAACTTCGCCGGCAGCGAGTGGGGCGAGCTCGAGGGCATCGCCAACCGCACCGACTTCGACCTGTCGACGCACAGCAAGCATTCGGGCACGGACCTCGTCTACTTCGACCAGACCTCGGGCGAGAAGTACACGCCCTACGTCATCGAGCCGGCGGCCGGGCTCTCGCGCAGCCTCATGACCTTCCTCGTCGACGCCTACGCCGAGGACGAGGCGCCCAACACCAAGGGTGGGGTCGACAAGCGGGTCGTCCTGAAGCTCGACCGTCGCCTCGCGCCGGTCAAGGCCGCGGTGCTGCCGTTGTCGCGCAACGCCGACCTCTCGCCGAAGGCCCGCGACCTCGCGGCGACCCTGCGCAAGAGCTGGAACGTCGACTTCGACGACGCCGGCGCCATCGGCAAGCGCTACCGCCGCCAGGACGAGATCGGCACGCCGTTCTGCATCACCGTCGACTTCGACACCCTCGAGGACCAGGCCGTGACGATCCGCGAGCGCGACACGATGGCGCAGGAGCGGGTGGCGCTCGACCAGGTCGAGGGCTACCTCGCTGGGCGCCTCCTCGGCTGCTGAGAGCAGGGCGGCGCGGTGAGTGACGAGGTCGTTGCCGCTGCCGCGGCGAGCCTGTATGCCGTCCCGCTGGCTGAGTTCATCGCCTCGCGGAAGGCGTTGGCCGCCTCCGCCAAGGCCGACGGGCACGCCGCCTCGGCCAAGGAGATCCTCGCGCTGCGCAAGCCGACAGTGACGGCGTGGGCGATGAACCTCGCCTGCCGCGACGACTCGGGCGTGATCGCCGACCTCGTGGGGCTCGGCGCCCGGATGCGTGCCGCCCAGGCCCGTCTGGACGCCAAGGTCCTCACGTCGGTGAGGGGCGAGCGGGACGCGAGCGTGGCGGCATACGTCGAACGCGTCGCAGAGGTGGCCACGGCGGCAGGTGCCGCCCTCAGCGCGAGTGGCCGCGACGAGGTGCGGGCAACGGCGATCGCCGCGCTCGCGGATGAGAGCGCCTCCGACGCGCTGGCCTCGGGGCAGCTGACTCGGGCACTGAGCTACAGCGGGTTCGGCGAGGTCGACCTGTCCGGTGCCGTCGGGGTCACGAGCTCGGGCTCGATCATGTCGGTCATCAAGGGTGGCAAGCCGCAGGTCGACCCTGAGTCGGAGGCTGAGTCCGAGCCCGCGGAGGAGCAGCCCGACGACGACGACGACGACGAGCTGACGGACGAGGAGCTCGCCCGGGCGGTGGCCGACGCCAAGGCGGCCAAGGCCGCGGCCAGGGTGCGGCGTCAGGCCGAGGCAGAGGTCGCCGAGGCGGAAGCGGAGATGAAGGCCGCCCAGGCCGAGCTCCAGTCCGCCGAGGACGCTGCTCGCGCCGCCCGCAAAGCCGTGGTCGCCGTCCAGAAGCGCCTCGACGCCGCTCGTTCCGCGCTGCGCTGAAGTGACCATAGGGCACGTAAACGCCTGCCCGGTGTCGGAGATCCGGGCTGTCAGGTCCGAGTGAAGGCCCAGATCTCCGACCCTCGACTTATGGGCTGGTGCCCGGCACGCGGAATGTCCGCGCGTGCGCGCCGGTTATGTTAGATGAATGTTCAACGACCTAGCAAGGAGTGGCTGAGATGGAGTTCGGTATCTTCACCGTCGGTGACGTCACCGTGGACCCGACGACCGGCCGGGCGCCCAGCGAGAAGGAGCGCATCAAGGCGACCCTCGCCATCGCCCAGAAGGCGGAGGAGGTGGGACTCGACGTCTTCGCGACGGGGGAGCACCACAACCCGCCCTTCACCGCGCCCGCCAACCCGACCGTCCTCCTCGCCCACGTCGCCGCCCAGACCGAGCGCCTCGTCCTGTCGACGTCGACGACCCTCATCACGACGAACGACCCGGTGCGGCTCGCCGAGGACTACGCCTACCTGCAGCACCTCTCCGACGGGCGCATGGACCTCATGCTGGGCCGCGGCAACACCGGCCCGGTCTACCCGTGGTTCGGCAAGGACATCCGCGACGGTCTCGACCTCGCCATCGAGAACTACGCGCTGCTGCACCGCCTCTGGACCGAGGAGAACGTCACCTGGCAGGGCAGGTTCCGCACCCCGCTCCAGGGGTTCACATCCACGCCTCGCCCGCTCGACGGCATACCCCCGTTCGTCTGGCACGGCTCGATCCGCAGTCCCGAGATCGCCGAGCAGGCCGCGTTCTACGGGGACGGGTTCTTCCACAACAACATCTTCTGGCCGCTGTCGCACACCAAGCAGATGGTCAACCTCTATCGCCGTCGCTACCAGCACCACGGCCACGGCAAGCACGACCAGGCCATCGTCGGGCTGGGGGGTCAGGTCTTCATGCGCGCCAACAGCCAGGACGCCGTGCGTGAGTTCCGTCCCTACTTCGACAATGCGCCGGTCTACGGCCACGGCCCCTCGCTCGAGGACTTCTCCCGTGAGACGCCGCTCACCGTGGGCTCGCCGCAGCAGGTCATCGAGCGCTACGGCGCGATGGCCGACCACGTCGGGAACTACCAGCGGCAGCTGTTCCTCATCGACCACGCCGGCCTTCCGCTCAAGACCGTCCTCGAGCAGCTCGACATCCTCGGCGGCGAGGTCGTGCCCGAGCTGCGCAGGATCGCGGATGCCCGCCGACCCGCCCACGTCCCGGCGACCGCACCCCGTCACGCCGACCGTCTCAACACACCTGTGGAGGTCTGACATGACCCGTCGCATCGTCGCCGTCACCGCTGGCCTGTCCGAGCCGAGCTCGACCCGGCTGCTCACCGACCGGCTCGTCGAGGCCGTCGACCGCCACGTGACCGCTCACGGCGAGGAGGCGAGCGTCGAGGTCATCGAGCTCCGTCCGCTCGCACGGCTCATCGCCGACCAGATGCTCACCCGCTTCCCCAGCGGGGAGCTCACCGCGGCCATCGAGCTGGTCACCGGGGCGGACGCGCTCATCGCCGTCACGCCGGTCTTCTCGGGCTCCTACAGCGGGTTGTTCAAGGCCTTCTTCGACAACCTCGACGTCGGCGTGCTCGACGGCAAGCCAGTCCTCCTCGGGGCGACCGGCGGGTCGGCTCGGCACTCGCTCATGCTCGACCACGCCATGCGCCCGCTCTTCAGCTATCTGCACGCGTCGGTCGTGCCCACCGGTGTCATGGCAGCGACCGACGACTTCGGCACGGTCGGCCTCGACCGTCGGATCGACCGCGCCGCGGCCGAGCTGGTCGTGACGCTGCTGGGTGCCACAGCCGGTGCGGCGTCGGCTCATTCGGGCTTCCTGCCCGCACGGGACGAAGAGCGTGAGGCCGGCTTCACGGAGCGCTTCGACGAGGTCACCGACTTCACGGAGCTGCTGCGCCGCGCCTCCGGCTGATGCGGATGAGGTGGACACTGACGGGGTGACCCGGGCGCAGAACGAAGTCGAGGACGAGTTCGCCGACTTCGTCCGCGCGCGCCAGCACCAGCTGCTCCGTGCGGCATACCTCGTCTTAGGGGACGTGAGCATCGCGAAGGATCTCGTGGAGGCAGCGTTCAGCGCGCTCGCCCTGCACTGGTCCAAGGTCAAGGACGACAGTCCGGACACGTTCGTGCGATCACAGATGTATCGTGCCGCGATCTCGGCGCGACGCAGCCCACCGACGTCCCTGCCGCGCTCGGCCGGCCGCGCCGCACCCCACCACGGCCTCGTGCTCGACCGCCTCCCGCCGAGACAACGCGCTGTCACCGTCCTGCGGTTCTTCGAGCACCGGAGCGAGCGGGAGACAGCAGACATCCTGGGCACCACGCTCGGCAGCGTCCGGAGCCAGGCCCGCGCGGGCGAGGCGCTCGCCGGGCTGCTGGCTGACGCAGCCGAGTCGGTGGCCGAGAGCGACTTCGTCGATGCCGCACGGGCGGGGGCGGCGGCGCGTCGTCACCGGCGCCGCCGTGTCGCAGCCGGGGTCGTCCTCGGTGCGGCCGGCATCATGGCCGTCGCCCTCGTCCTCCCGAACGACGCCGACCGGGGTTCCGCGCTCCCGGCCCCCGCCCCCTCGACGTCCATCACGGCGTCGCGGGACACGCCGTGGGACCCGCGAGCGTTCAGCCTGCTCGAGGTCACGAGCCAGGTGGGTCCCGACCCGGCCCAGATCGGCACCCTGCCCAAGATCGACGACCTCACGAGACGGCAGCTCGCGCTGCCCGAGGTGCTGGCCTTCAGCCCCGTCCTGCAGATGCCCACGCTGAGCGAGGTGGGCGGCAACGGAGCACCCGTGCGGGCCGTGCTGCTGCGCTACTCGGCCGAGGGGTTGCGGCCGGTGCTCGTGCGCCCCACGCTGAGCAACCCCTTCATGCTCGTGGACACGATCACGCTCGTGCCGAACGTGGACGAGGGCGGCACCACGTCGGAGCCACTGGAGGTCACGGCGATCGCCGGCGACCGGCGTCACGTGCTCTTCCTCCAGTCGGGCAAGGTCCTCGTGCTCGATGCCTTCACGGGTGAGACGCAGACGTTCGCCGTCCCGGACCAGCACCTCGAGAGTGGCGGGTGGACCTCGAACGGGGCATCGATCATCGCTTCGTCGCGGACCTCTCACTGGCGGATCACCCTCCACACGGGGGTGGTGCAGCGACTGGGTCCGGCAACTCGGCCCGGGCGCCACGAGGTCGTCGTCGCCGGGGACGACGAGCTGCGCGTTCTGAGTTTCGACGAGCAGGGCGCCTCGAGCGGAACACTCACGGGGCCACGAGTCCTCGGCGATGTCTGGGGGTCGACCTTCACCAACGCCGACAGTCGAGTCGCCACCGGGGGGTTCCTCAGCCAGGTCGCCGCGAGGGAGGCGAACACCCGGCATCCCGAGCGGCTGTTCCAGGGTGTCTTCACGGTCGACACCGAGGACATGGGTTCGGCGCGGCTCCTCATCGCTCCCGGGAGCGAGGGGGTGGCCAAGGGGTGCTGCGAGGTCCTCGGGTGGGCCTACAACGACCAGGTCCTCATCCGCTGGAACGCCAGGGACCTGCTCGCCTGGGACGTCGGCTCCGGTGGGTTGCGCCGTGTGTCGACCCTGCCCGGGTCGCAGGAGCAGGCGGTCATCGGCGCCTCCGCCGCGGCCGTGGCGCTAGCCCCCTGATCCGGTCTCCACGGGGCGCTCGGGGTCGGTGATCCAGTGGCTCCACGAGCCGATGTAGGGCGTGGCCTCGAAGCCGGCGAGGTGCAGGGCGAGGGCCGTGTGGGCCGCGGTGACACCCGACCCGCACGACGTGCCGATGTGACGTGCGTTCTCCGCGCCGAGCCCCGTGAAGTAGTCGCGCAGCTCCTCGGGGGACCTGAACCGGCCATCAGCCTGCAGCTGGTCCGCCATCGGTGCGCTGCGGGCGCCGGGGATGTGGCCGGCGACCGCGTCAATCGGCTCGGTCTCGCCCCTGAAGCGTTCTCCTGCACGTGAATCGAGGAGTATGCCGTCCTGCGCCACTCTCGCTGCCGCTTCGGCATCGAGGACGGGGACCGATCCGACGTGCACCGTCACGTCACCCGTGGCCGGGGCCGGGACGTCGGTGGTCACCGGCAGACCGGCGTCCTGCCACGCGGCAAGCCCACCGTCGAGCACCCGCACGTCCGTGAGGCCGGCCCAGCGCAGCACCCACCATGCCCGGGCCGAGCCCAAGGACGTCTGCTGGTCATAGACGACGAGACCGTCACCGTCGTGCACCCCAAGAGCTCGAAGTCCCTCCTGGAGCACATCGGGGTCGGGCAGCGGGTGTCGGCCGCCCTCGCCGGGAGGTCCTGCCAGGACCGCGTCGAGGTCGAGGTGCGGAGCGCCAGGGACGTGCGCCGCGGCATACAGGCTGGGTCCGTCCCCCGCCAACGAGTACTGCACGTCGAGCACCCGGACCTCGCCGGCGTCGACGAGGGCGGTGAGCTCGGCAGGCGTGAGGAGCGTGGACATGGGGCCCAGTCAACCAGTGGGACAATCGAGGGGTCATGAGTGCTTCCACGATCGGCCCAGCCGCCACCGCCAAGCCCGTCCTGCCCCCGTTGCAGATCGGCCGTCACACGATCCAGTCGCCCGTCGTCCTCGCGCCGATGGCCGGGATCACCAACCGGGCGTTCCGGCGACTGTGCCGTGAATACGGTTCTGCCGGATCCGTTGCCGGTGGAGCGAGCGGTGCGACGAGCCTCTATGTCAACGAGATGGTGACGTCGCGCGCCCTCGTCGAACGCACCCCCGAGACGATGCGGCTCATCAGCCATGGCCCGGAGGAGCACCCCAGGTCGGTGCAGCTCTACTCGGTCGACCCGGTGACCGCCGGGCTCGCCGCGCGCATGCTCGTCACCGAGGACCGCGCCGACCACATCGACCTCAACTTCGGCTGCCCCGTGCCCAAGGTGACCCGCAAGGGTGGGGGAGCGGCCCTGCCCTGGAAGACCGAGCTCTTCCGCGGCATCGTCAGCGCCGTGGTGCGCGAGGCCAACCCCTACGACGTGCCTGTCACGGTCAAGATGCGCATCGGCATCGACGCCGACCACATCACCTACCTCGACGCCGGGCGCATCGCCGAGGGTGAGGGCGCCGCCGCCGTGGCCCTTCACGGGAGGACTGCGGCACAGGCCTACTCGGGCCAGGCCGACTGGTCTGCCATCGCCCGGCTCAAGGAAGCCGTGACGACGGTGCCGGTCCTCGGCAACGGTGACATCTGGTCCGCCGAGGACGCGCTCGAGATGGTTCGCCAGACGGGTTGCGACGGCGTCGTCGTCGGGCGCGGATGCCTCGGGCGCCCGTGGCTCTTCACCGACCTCGCAGCAGCCTTCGCGGGCACGCCGACCCGGGTCCAGCCGGGGCTGCGTGAGGTGACGGACACGCTCCGGCGGCACACGGCATACCTCGTCGACTTCTATGACGGCGACGAGCTGCGCGCGTGCCGCGACATCCGCAAGCACATCGCCTGGTACCTCAAGGGCTTCCCGGCCGGTTCCACCGTCCGCAACCAGCTCGCCCTCGTCGACGGGCTCCAGGCGCTCGACGACCTCATCGGCACGATGGACCTCGACGCGCCCTGGCCCGGGGATCCGGCCGAGGGCCAGCGTGGACGCGCCGGCTCTCCCCGCGTCGTGGCCCTCCCCGAGAACTGGCTGCGCTCGCGCGAGCTCAACGAGGCCCAGCGCGCCCAGATCGCCCAGGCCGAGCTCTCTGTCTCAGGTGGCTGACAGACTGCGTGCATGACCCAGATCGGTGTGCCGGGCGGCTCGCCCGAGCGTCCCGCGCTCTTCTTCCGTGACGCAGCCGAGTTCCGTGCCTGGCTCGAGGCCCACCACGAGACCGCCACCGAGCTCTGGATGGGGCTGCACAAGAAGCACGTCCCTGAGCGCGGTCTCACGTGGGAGGACGCCGTCCCCGAGGCACTCTGCTTCGGCTGGATCGACAGCGTCTCGCAGCGCATCGACGAGGACAGCCGGCGCCAGCGGTGGACGCCGCGCAAGTCCTCCAGCATCTGGAGCGCCGTCAACATCGCGCACGTCGAGCGGCTGACTGCCGAGGGAAGGATGCTGCCGGCCGGCATCGCTGCCTACGAGAAGCGCAAGCCCGAGCGGAGTGGCATCTACGCCTACGAGGCGGGACGGGAGCTGACCGAGGCGCAGCGTGCGCAGCTGCTCGCCGACCCGGCTGCGGCGGCGTTCTGGGAGGTCGCGTCGGCGTCCTACCGCAAGGTGGCCGAGAACTGGGTGGCGAGCGCCAAGCGCGAGGAGACCCGTGAGAAGCGGCTCCTCCAGCTGATCGACGACTGCGCGCACGGTCGGCTCATCCCGAGCCAGCGCTACGGCACGGCACCCAGGTGGGTCGAGCGCGCCGCGACAGCCGCTGCCGAGGCGACCGGCGGCGGGACGGGCTAGTCCGCCTGGTCGACCAGGTGCTCCGGCGGCGCCATGGCCGTGATCTTCGACCCCCAGCTCATGAACACCGAGGTCGTGGTGTCCCCGCCGGACCTCACCACGACCTCGACCGGGCGCTGCTTGTCGTCCGCGCACACCTTGGCCGTGGCGTCGGTCCCCTGGTTGGCGTCCAGACCGAACGTGTGGCAGGTGGCCTCCACGCCCCTGACCGACGCCGTCGAGGCCTTCGAGACCGAGGTGGCCGCGTCGAGCACGCCGAGCAGGCCGTCGAGGGTCGCGCCCTCGAGCCGCTGCGCCGTCTCTCGCTCGCCCAGCTGCTTCCACCTGTTGTTGGACTTCTTCTCGCTCTGGTCCTTGACCCAGCCCACGCCCTCGACGACGTCGAGCGTCCAGATCTCCTCGCCGACGTGCAGGACCCGGGCTGAGGGCGGGGTGGTGAAGGCGGTCTCGATCTCCTCCTGGGTCACGTCACCGTCGGCCTCCGTCAGCGTCCGGGTGACGACGACCGAGCCTGCTGCCTTGGCGGCGGCCTTGATGGGCCCGGTCGTGTCCGTCGGGTCGGCTCTGCGGTCCGGGGTGGTCGAACCGTCGGTGGACTGCGCGCCGTCGCCACCCGAGCCACCGTCGGGGTCGCCACCCGTGCAGGCGCTCACCGAGAGCAGCAGGGCCACCGCACCCGTCACCCACGAGGCCACCCCTGTCCGCACGCGCCAGCCCCTTCGTCGCTCTCCTCGGGATGGTGTCCCGACCTGGTGCCACCCTAAGGGGCGTTGCTGCTCGACCCTCTAGGGTCGTCTGCGTGACCTACACCGCCGGCGACCGGGAGCGCTGGGTCGCCGAGGACCCGGCCCACAAGCGCGCCGACCGTGACGACTTCGCTCGCGACCGGGCGCGCCTCGTGCACTCGGCGTCCCTGCGCCGCCTCTCGGCCAAGACGCAGGTGCTCCAGCCCGGCAGCGACGACTTCATCCGCAACCGGCTCACCCACAGCCTCGAGGTGGCCCAGATCGGTCGCGAGTTCGGGGCGGCGCTCGGGTGCGACGCCGATGTCGTCGACACCGCCTGCCTGGCCCACGACCTCGGTCATCCGCCGTTCGGTCACAACGGCGAGACCGCGCTCAACGCGATCGCCTCGGAGATCGGCGGCTTCGAGGGCAACGCCCAGACCCTGCGCATCCTCACCCGGCTCGAGCCGAAGCGCTTCCACGCCGACGGGCGGCCTGCCGGGCTCAACCTCACTCGCGCCTCGCTCGACGCCACGACGAAGTACCCCTGGGCGCGCGGTGAGTCACCCTCTCCCACACCGAAGTTCGGAGTGTATGCCGGTGACCTTCCGGTCTTCGAGTGGTTCCGCGAGGGCGCCCCGGCCGGGCAGCGCGCCTTCGAGGCCGAGGTCATGGACTGGTCCGACGACGTCGCCTACTCCGTGCACGACGTCGAGGACGCCATCGCGTCCGGCCGGCTGGATCCGCGGCTGCTCCGCAGCGGCGTCGACGTCGACGCCGTGCTCGACGTGGCCACGGCGACCTATGCGACGGACCTGTCACGCGACGCCCTCGGTGAGGCGCTGGAACGGATCCTCGCCACGGACACCCTGCCCACGGCATACGCATCGACCCGTGCCGACCTGGCCCATCTCAAGGACATGACGTCACGACTCATCGGCCGCTTCGTCCAGGCCGTCGAGGTGGCCACGCGCGAGCGTCACGGCTGGGGGGAGCTCGTGCGGCACGAGGCCGACCTCGTCGTCCCCGACGCGACCCGGGCCGAGTGCGCCGTCCTCAAGGCCACGGCTGCCCACTTCGTCATGAACGTCGTCGAGCGGGTCGAGCTCATGGCGGGGGAGCGGGACGTCGTCGCGGACCTCGTCGCGGCCTACCGCCACGACCCCACGCGGCTCGATCCCGAGCTGCGAGCCGACCACGACGCGGCGGTCGACGACGGTGACGCGCTTCGGGTGGTCATCGACCAGGTCGCCTCGCTCACCGACGTGCGAGCGCTCCACCTGCACCGTCAGTGGTGCTGACGGCTCGGCTCAGCGGACGACGTCGAGGACGTTGAGCTGCACCCCGTTGCCGTATGCCGCGTGCTCGGTGAGCGTGAGGCGCTGCCGGCTGTCGCCGTCGGTCAGGAAGAGGCGCTTGCCCCTGCCGAGGACGACCGGGTAGACGAGCAGGTGGTAGCGGTCGACGAGGCCCGCCGCGGCAAGGCCCTGGGCGAGGGTGGCGCTCGCGTGGACGAGGATCGTCCCGGGCTCCTCGGACTCCTTGAGGGCGGCCACCTCGTCGAGGCTGCGCAGGACGCTGGTGTTGTTCCACTCGGGGTCGGTCAGGGTGCTGGAGACGACGTACTTCGGCATGGCGTTGTAGTCGGCGAACTCCTCCATGGTCGGCCACACCGGCGCGAACTCGTCGTAGCTCTGCCGCCCGAGGAGCAGGCAACCGGCGTCGGCCTGCTCACGGCCCTTGATCTCGTAGGCGGCGTCGTCGTGCTCGACGACCTCGAACGTCCAGTCCGGTGACTCGACGACTCCGTCGAGGGAGATGAACTCGGAGACGATGAGGGTGCGCATGGTGCTGATCCTTCCAAGAGGGGGAGCCCCGTGGGGCGGTGTCATGTCCTCCACGAACGGCGGGCTGGGGATACGACACATCCCCGCAAAGTTCGTCGCGGCATACTGAGCACCCACCCGGAGTTGAGCACAGCAACGCTCGAGCACACCAGCAGACGAGCACACCAGCAGACGAGCACGGACGGAGGACGCGTGGCGGGCCGGATCAACGCTGACGACATCCAGACCGTCAAGGAGCGCTCCTCCATCGAGGACGTCGTGCGTGACCACGTGACACTGCGACCCGGAGGCGTCGGCTCCCTCAAGGGCCTCTGCCCCTTCCACGACGAGAAGACACCGTCGTTCACCGTGCGCCCGGCGGTGGGGGCCTACCACTGCTTCGGCTGCGGGGAGGGCGGCGACGTCATCTCGTTCGTGCAGAAGGTCGAGCACCTGACGTTCTCCGAGACGATCGAGCGCCTCGCCGCCAAGATCGGCATGGAGCTGCGCTACGAGGAGGGTGGTGGTCCGCGCGAGGGCGGCATCGGCAAGCGGTCGCGGCTCATCGAGGCTCACCGCGTCGCCGAGGAGTTCTATGCATCGATCCTCGTCGACCGGCCCGACGCCCGCCCCGGTCGTGACTTCATGCGCGACCGCGGGTTCAACCGGGCGATCGCCGAGCAGTTCGGGATGGGCTTCGCGCCACGAGGTGGCGAGGACCTGACCCGGCACCTGCGTGAGAAGGGCTTCACCGAGGACGAGGTGGTCACCGCCGGCCTCTCCGGCCGAGGGAGCCGGGGACTCTACGACCGGTTCCGGGGCCGCCTCGTCTGGCCGATCCGCGACGTCACGGGCGACACGGTGGGCTTCGGTGCCCGCCGACTGCTCGACGACGACCGGATCGCCGCGAAGTACCTCAACACGTCCGAGACGCCCATCTACAAGAAGTCGCTGGTGCTCTACGGCCTCGACGCCGCCAAGAAGGCGATCGCCCGCGACCGGCAGGCCGTCATCGTCGAGGGCTACACCGACGTGATGGCCGCCCAGCTCTCCGGCGTCGAGGGCGCGGTGGCGACGTGTGGCACGGCCTTCGGCATCGACCACATCAAGATCCTGCGCCGCATCATGCGCGACGAGGCCGACGGGGCGCCCGCCAAGGTGATCTTCACGTTCGACGGCGACGCCGCCGGGCAGAAGGCCGCGATGAAGGCGTTCGGCGAGGACCAGCGCTGGGCCTCGCAGTCGTTCGTCGCCGTGGCCCCGGACGGCATGGACCCGTGCGACCTCCGGCTCGCCAAGGGAGGTGAGGCGGTCAAGGCCCTCGTCGACGACGCCGTGCCGATGTTCGAGTTCGCGGTGCGCACCACGATGAAGCGCTTCGACCTCGAGACCCCCGAAGGTCGTGTCCAGGCGATGCAGGCCGTCGCGCCCATCATCAACTCGATCCGCGACTCGTCCCTGCGCCCCGAGTACATGCGCAGCGTCGCCGGCATGCTCGGCGTCGAGGTCGAGCAGGTCCTGATCGAGGTCCAGCGCGCTGGTCGGATCAAGGCCCGTGAAGGTGCTGACGGCGCCGCATCGGGTCGGTCCGCGGACCGCACGCCCGCGTCGACCGACGACGTTCCCGAGCCCAACGCCCAGGAGGGCGCGGCCGCGCTGCCCCCGCCGAACCTGCGCGACCCGGTCGTCAACAACGAGCGGCAGCTGCTGCAGGCGCTGCTGCAGTACCCCACCCGGTTCACGACCGAGACGATCGACGCGATCCCACCCGTGGCGTTCACCGCCCCCGCGCACGCGGCGATCTTCGACGGAGTGCGCACCGTGGCCGCTCGTGCGTCGCAGCTCTCGACGGCGGGGTGGGCCGCTGCCGTCGCCGAGGCCGCGCCCCTGGCCGTCCGAGGCCTGCTTGCCGAGCTGTCCGTGGCCCCCCTGCCGACGAAGGTCGACACCACCACCGGCCTGCCGCCGCAGCGCTACCTCGAGTCCCTCGTCATCGGGGTCCACGACTCGGGCCTGAGCCGTCAGATCGCTGACGAGACCGCGGCGATCCGACGTCTGCAGAACTCGCCCGAACCCGACCAGGAGGCCCTCCGTGCCCGCTCCCGCCGACTCATCGAGCTCGAGATGAACCGTGCCCGCATGCGTGATCGGCTCACGTCATGAGGCTGGGACGCCTGGGCCGACGTGGGCCCGAGATCCCCGACGAGGTCAGCTCGACGTTGGGCGAGCGAGCCGCCGACGTCCTGTCCGTGGTGCGCGATGCGCGCACCACGGCATACCTCGTCGCGACGAAGACGCACGTGTATGCCGTCCGCGACGGTTCCGTGGAGCTCGACCGGCCGTGGCACATGGTCGACACGGGATCCTGGGACGACGAGACGGCACACCTCACGGTGAACTGGGTGGACAAGGCGCCGGCGACGGTGTGGGAGCTCGGCGACCCCGGGACGTTCCCGCAGGTGCTGCGCGAGCGGGTCCAGGCCACGGTCGTGCTCTCCGACGAGGTCGAGCTCGGCCCGAAGCGCAGGGCCCGCGTGGTCGTCCGCAAGGACCTCGCCAACGGTGCGCTGATGGGGCAGACGATTCTCGGCCGCGGCGTGCGTTCCACCGATCCCGGGGTGCGCGAGGAGACCCGAGCCGCGCTCGACCGGCTGCGCGAGCAGGTCGGTCTCGACTGACCGACGTTGCGGTAGAGGGGTCACGTGGGGCGTTTTCGTGACAGGCCCCACCCTTTGCTATCGTTGCGCAGCGCGCTGCCCGCAGCACGCCGCCTGGCGCCGACAGCACTGAATCAGTGTGGTGTGGATGTCATTCCCCTGTAGCTCAATTGGCAGAGCAGCCGACTGTTAATCGGCAGGTTGTTGGTTCGAGTCCAACCGGGGGAGCAGACGGACGAAGGGCCCGGATCATCGCGATCCGGGCCCTTCGTCGTGGTCCGGTCAGCGCGCGGTGCTGGTCGGGTCGATGTTCTGGACGTTGGAGCCACCGACTCCTTGGGCGGGCATGGTCCCTGTTCCCAGGGGTGCGCCGGGCATCGCGTTGGTCTGCGCTCCGCCGGCGGTCTTGCCGCGCCGGTTGATCCGTCGCGACACCCGTCCGGCGATGACCGTGAGGGTGTAGTTCATCAGGATGAACAGCATCGCTGCGACGAGGTAGGCCGGCACCGTGTTGGAGAAGGCGGAACCCAGGGTCTTGGACCAGTTGAGCAGCTCTGGATAGGTCACCTGGTAGCCCAGGGCCGAGTCCTTGAGGATGACGACGAACTGGCCGATGAGCGCCGGAAGCATGGCCGTGAGGGCCTGAGGGAGCTGGATCGACCGCAGGGTCTGCCACGAGGTCAGACCGATGGACAGGCCCGCCTCGGACTGGCCCTTAGGCAGCGAGTAGACGCCCGAGCGGACGAGCTCGGCGAGCACAGAGCCGTTGTAGAGCGTGAGGCCGGTGACCACGGCTGCGAGCGGTGCGGTGGAGGCCGAGAAGAGGTCGCCCCGGGCGAAGAGCCCGAAGTAGGCGAAGATCATCATGAGCAGGACGGGCACGGACCGGAAGAACTCCACGACGACTCCGCAGAACCAGCGGATCGGCGTGATCGGCGAGAGTCGGCCGATGCCGAAGACCAGCCCGAACACGGCGGCCAGGACGATCGAGATCGCGGCTGCCTTGAAGGTGCCCACGAGCCCGTTCACCAGGTAGTCACGCCACACTGCCCGGTCGGTGAGGAACGGCTTCCAGAGCGCCGGCTCGAGCTGCCCCGCCTGCTGCATCTTGCGCAGGGCGAGTCCGAGGATGGCGACGATGAGCACGATGCCGACGACCGTGAGGATGCGGTGCCTGCGCCGGGCACGAGGGCCCGGGGCGTCGAAGAGGACCGAGGTGCTCATCGCTTCACCGCCAGACGGCGCGACAGGGAGGTGAAGAGCAACCCGAGCGGCAGGGTGAGGATGACGAAGCCCAGGGCGAAGATGGCGAAGACCGTGAACGATCCGCCCTCGAACTCGATGATCCGTTGCATCAGACCCGCTGCCTCGGCCGAGACGATGACTGCTGCCACCGTCGTGTTCTTGATGAGCGCGATGAGGACTGACCCCAGTGGGGCGATCGCGCCACGGAAGGCCTGCGGGAGGATGACCTCGCGCATGCTCTGGCTGAAGGTGAGGCCGATCGCGCGAGCGGCTTCGGCCTGGCCTGCGTCCACGGTGTTGACGCCGGACCGCAGGGCCTCGCACACGAACGCTCCGTGGTAGACCGCGATGACGACGATGGCCCAGCGGATGGCGTTCTGGTTGATGTCCTCGGACAGGCTGATGCCGACGATGTAGGTCAGACCCAGCACGCTGAGCACCATGAGCAGCGTCAGCGGGGTGTTGCGGAAGATGTTGACGTAGCCCGCACCGATCATGCGCAGGACGGCCACGGGCGAGACGCGCATGACGGCCGTGATCGTGCCGATGACCAGGGCGCCGAGGGCGCCGAAGAACGACAGCTTGATCGTCCACCAGAACGCACCGAGGACGTCGTAGTTGCTGAGGATCTCACCCATGGGCGGAGTCCTTCCTCCTCACGTGTGGGTTCGCGCAGGTATGCCGTCCCCTCAAGGTGAGCGGACGGCATACCCGCGCTGTGGACGGACTCAGGAACAGGCGTCCGGCTTGGGCGGGTTGGTCGCGGTGTCGACCTTGAAGCCGGCCGGGCCGAGGTTCGCGTCCACGGCCTTCTGCCAGTCACCGGAGTCGATCATCTTCTTCAGGGCGGTGTTGATCTTCTCGCACATGGCGGTGTCGCCCTTCTTGATGCCGACGCCGTAGCGCTCCTCGGAGAACGGGGCGCCGACGACCTTGAGCTTGCCCTTGTACTGGTCCTGCGCGGCGTAGCCGGCGAGGATCGTGTTGTCGGTCGTCAGGGCGTCGATGCCCTTGGACACGAGGGCTGCGACGCACTCGGAGTAGGTCCCGAACTCCTGGAGCTGGACCCCTGGAACCTTCTTCTTGACGTTCTCGGCCGAGGTCGACCCCGTCACGGAGCAGAGCTTCTTGCCTGCGAGCGAGTCCGGGCCCGTGATCGAGCTGTCGTCGGCGCGGACGAGGAGGTCCTGGCCCGCGATGAAGTACGGCCCGGCGAAGGACACGGTGGCCTTGCGCTTGTCGGTGATCGAGTAGGTCGCGAAGATCATGTCCACCTGACCGGTGGAGAGGAGCGTCTCGCGCTGGGCAGAGGGGGCCTGGACCCAGCTGATGTCGCCCTCCGAGCTGCCGAGCTCCTTGGCGACGTACTTGGCGACATCGACGTCGAGCCCGGTGTAGCCGTTGCCCTCCTTGAGGCCAAGTCCCGGCTGGTCGAACTTGATGCCGATCTTGACGGCCTTGCCGCCGCCTTCGCTTCCACTTCCTGCGTCGGCGTTGCCGCCGGTGTCGGCGCTGTCGCCGCACGCGGCGAGACCGAGGGTGAGCACCGATGCGGCGATGACCGCGCTGAGCTGACGAACCTTCATGTGTTTCCTCCTGTTAGGGCTGGGTCAGTGGGCGAGGATCTTGGCAAGGAAGTCCTTGGCCCGGTCGCTCTTGGGGTTGGTGAAGAACTCCTCGGGGGTGTTCTCCTCGACGATCTGACCGCCGTCCATGAAGACGACGCGGTTGGCGGCCTTGCGGGCGAAGCCCATCTCGTGGGTGACCACGATCATCGTCATCCCCTCCTTGGCGAGACCGACCATGACGTCGAGCACCTCGTTGATCATCTCGGGGTCGAGCGCAGACGTCGGCTCGTCGAAGAGCATGACCTTGGGCTCCATGGCGAGCGACCGCGCGATGGCGACCCGCTGCTGCTGTCCGCCGGAGAGCTGCGCGGGGAACTTCTGCGCCTGTTGCGCGACGCCGACCCGCTCGAGCAGCTCCATGCCGCGCTTCTCGGCGGCGTCCTTCTTCTGCTTGCGGACCTTGATCGGACCCAGCGTGATGTTGTCGAGGATCGTCTTGTGGGCGAAGAGGTTGAACGACTGGAAGACCATGCCGACGTCCGCGCGGAGCTGGGCGAGCTCCTTGCCCTCCTCGGGGAGCTTGTTGCCGTCGATCGTGATCGTCCCGGACTCGATCGTCTCGAGACGGTTGATCGCCCGGCACAGCGTGGACTTGCCGGAGCCCGACGGACCGATGACGACGACGACCTCTCCCTTGCCGATCTCCATCTGGATGTCCTTGAGGACGTGGAGGTCGCCGAAGTGCTTGTTGACGTCCTTGAGGACGACCAGGGGCTCAGTCATGAGCGGCAACCTACCGTCCGGCGTCGCCCGTCACGCGAACCTGCGCCGAGGCGACACCGATTCGCAACGTGCCGTGCCTCGCGAGAACGGCGGGGTATGCCGTCCGATCGCCGTGCGCGGGTAGGCTCGGCTCCGCTTTAGGGGCGGTAGCTCAGTCGGTCAGAGCAGCGGACTCATAATCCGTCGGTCCTGGGTTCAAGCCCCAGCCGCCCCACCGTCCGGGCATCAGAGCGGGCCGACCCCGTCGGAGTCGGCCCGCTCTGGTCGGTCACGTGCCGCGGATCAGCAGGCCTTGCCCTTGCCCTTGCACGTCGTGGTCGGCGCGGTCGTCGTGGGGAGCGCGTTCACGTTGAGCCCGTCCAGCTTCACGATCGTGGCGTTCAGGCGTTGGCCGAGGTAGACCGTGCCGTTGTGCACGCCGATCGACCAGGAGAGGTCCGGCGTCTTGGCCACTCCCTTCCAGGTCATGCCGTCAGCGCTGCGGAAGACACCGTCCCCGGCGAGGGCGTAGATGTAGCCGTCACCGGGAATGTCGAAGTCGAGGACGTTCCAGCCGGTCGAGGGCAGGACCGTGGTCGCCTTCTGCCCATCGAAGGCCACGACGCCTTTGGCGTAGTTCGTGCAGATGATCTTGCCCTTGAAGACCTCGACCGCCCGCGCCTCGACCGTGTGGCAGGGGTTGAGGCCGGCCAGGGTCGACCACTTGGTGCCGTCGAAGACGCGCAGCGGTGCGCCACCTTCGACGTCGGTCGCCTGCAGGTACATCTTGCCGCCGAGGGCAGCGGCCCAGTAGTAGCGCTCACGCCCGCCCTCGATGACCGAGGTGTCCCTGGCGACCATCGACCACGTCGTCCCACCGTCGGTGGAACGGTAGGCAGCCGCGCCACCCTTGGTCGTGCCGGGATACTTGGCCGAACCCACCATCCACAGGTCGGACCCGGTGAGGGTCGCGACGTCGTAGACGTGCTCGGCCGGCGCCTTGAACTCGTTGGTCCAGGTGCCGCTGGCGTTGGTGGAGAAGCCCTGGTTGGCGCTGGCGGACCCCGTCGGATCGGTCCACGGCGCGTAGAGCTTGCCGCCCAGCTTGCGGAAGGTCGTGATCTCCTCGGTCGGAGCCGTCAGACCACTCTCCGCGAAGGTCCGGGTGGTCGGGTCGAAGGTGCTCACCTTGGTGGGCCCGGAGTTCCCGATGTAGTCCCCGTGGCCGACGTAGAACGTGCCGTTGTCCATGGTCAGGCTGCGAATCGTCTTGCCGGACGCGGTCGGCTTCGCCAGGGCGGAAGGGCTCACGCCGACCACCGAGGTCGGGTACGTCGGGAGGTTTGCGGTGGGCGGGGGTGGCGGGGTCGGCTTGGCCGCCTGCGCCGGGCCGGCCGCGAGGCCGGCGACGCAGCCGAGGCCAGTGATGGTGGCGGCCAAGACGGCCAAGAGCGGCCGACCTGACGTCTTTCGAGTGTCCATCGTGGTGCTCCTCAGGGAAAGGAAGGGAGGCCCGAAAGCGTCGGGATGGGACTGATAGTGGAGGACAACCACCCCGGCCACAACCCCTAATGGCTATTTCTTCTAGGCCGTTATGACTATGAGTCGCAATCCACCTCTGGTCAATGGGAGTGCTCATGACTAGCACTCCCGGACTGGCCCGGATCTTCGTCGCGTGCAGATGGGGTGTCGGACATGGTGTTCGTGGTGCTTCTGCGGCATCATGGGGCCCGTGGTTCACGAGTTCGCTCGTGAGGCATGCGTGGCAGGAGAGTCAACGGCACTCGGTGGGTGCCTGCATAGCGAGCAGAACGGCATACAGATCTGTTGCCTCCGAAGGACCGTGCGAAGGCGTTGGGGAAGACGTCCCTTGCACGTGAAGGAGGCCAGGATGTCTGTCGCGACGCGACGTATCTCGACCCGGGGAGTGGTGTTCATCCACTCGGCCCCGGCAGCGCTGTGCCCTCACATCACGTGGGCGCTCGAGTCCGCCACGGGCTCTCGCGTCACTTTTCCCTGGTCCCCGCAGCCCGCTGCGCCAGGCCTCATGCGTGGTGAGTGGTCCTGGATCGGCGAGCAGGGCACCGGTGCCCGCATGGCCTCGACGCTGCGCGGGTGGCAAGGGCTGCGCTACGAGGTCACCGAGGACCCGAGCGCCGGCTGCGACGGCTCCCGCTGGTCACACACCCCTAGCCTGGGCATCCACCACTCGACGACGTCCGCCAGTGGTGACGCGGTCATCAACGAGGAGCGGCTCAAGGAGATCCTCATGCTCGCGCAGGGGTCACCCGAGGCCATCCAGGAGATGGTCGAGGAGGTCCTCGGCACCGAGTGGGACAACGAGCTCGAACCCTTCCGCTACGCCGGCGACGGCGCTCCCGTCCGCTGGCTGCACAAGGTCGGCTGACCCCGCACGAGGCCACCGAACGCCGTGAGGCCCGCTCCCGTACAGGGGGAGCGGGCCTCACGCTTGCGTCAGGAGATCACAGGGCGGGGTCCTCCGGGGAGCTCTGAGCCTGCGAAGAGATCACAGGGCGGGGTCCTCCGGGGAGCTCTGAGCCTGCGAAGAGATCACAGGGGAATGTTGTTGTGGTCGCCCCGGCGTTGGGGTGCCTCAGCGATCGCCCTGGCGATGGCCGAGCGGGTCACGTTGGGCTCCACGATCTCGTCGACCACGCCGATCTCGACGGCACGGGCCAGACCACCGGACAGGGCGTCGTGCTCGTCGGCGAGCTGCTGCTCGACCGCCGCGCGGTCGGCGTCGTCGACCTCGACGAGGCGGCGACGGTGGAGGATGCGGATCGCCGCCACCGAACCCATGACCGCGACGTGGGCGGTCGGCCACGCGAAGACCCGAGTGGCGCCGAGCGAGCGCGAGTTCATCGCGATGTAGGCACCGCCGTAGGTCTTGCGGGTCACGAGAGTCACGCGCGGCACGACGGCTTCGGCGAACGCGTGGAGCAGCTTGGCCCCGCGGCGGACGACGCCGTCCCATTCCTGGCCGACTCCGGGCAGGTATCCCGGGACGTCGACGAGGACGATGAGCGGCACCCCGAAGGCGTCACACATGCGCACGAAGCGAGCAGCCTTCTCGGCCGAGGGGGAGTCGAGGCAGCCGCCGAGGCGCATGGGGTTGTTGGCGATGACGCCGACGGTGCGGCCACCGAAACGACCGAGCTGCGTGACGATGTTGGGGGCCCAACGCGGGTGCAGCTCAACGGAGTCGGCGCCCTTGTCGAGCACGTTGTCAACCACCGGATGGACGTCGTAGGCGCGCTTGGCCGACTCCGGGAAGGTCGCCTCGAGGTCGAAGTCCTCGACCTTCGAGACCTCGAGCGTCCCCTGGTCGGCGAGGAGGGAGCAGAGCTGGCGCCCCCGCTCGTAGGCCTGCTCGGTCGACTCGGTGACGACGTGGACCACGCCGCTGCGGCGTCCGTGCGGCTCCGGTCCACCGAGGCGCAGGGCGTCGACGTTCTCGCCGGTGACCGAGCGGACGACGTCGGGTCCGGTGACGAAGATCCGTCCGTCCGGGGCGAGGATGACGATGTCGGTGAGGGCGGGACCGTAGGCCGCGCCGCCTGCCGCCGCGCCGATGACGACGGAGATCTGCGGGATCTTGCCGGACGCCCGGGTCATGATCGCGAAGACCTCACCGACCGCGTGCAGGCTCACGACACCTTCGGGCAGGCGTGCGCCTCCCGAGTGCCAGATGCCGACGACCGGTATGCCGTCCGCCAGCGCCCGCTCGTAGGCCGCCACGACGACCTTGCAGCCGTCGACCCCCATCGCGCCACCCATGATGGTGGCGTCGGAGCAGAAGGCGACCGCGCGGGTGCCCTGGCAGGTGCCCACGGCGGCGAGCATGCCGGAGGTGTCCTCGGGGGTGATCAGCTCGACGGTGCCTTCGTCGAAGAAGGCCTCGAGGCGCAGCCGCGGGTTGCGCGGGTCGGTGGCCCGGTCCGGCTTGGGCTTCGTCGCTGCGGACGCAGTCGCGGAGGACTCGTTGGGCTGGCGTGACATCAGACGCTCTTCACGGTGAGGGCGACGTTGTGACCGCCGAAGCCGAAGGAGTTGTTGAGCGCCGCGATGTCACCGTCGGGGAGCGTGCGGTGCTCGCCCCGGACGACGTCGAGGGCGATGGCCGGGTCCAGGTCGTCGATGTTGATGGTCGCCGGGGCGATGCGGTGGTGCACGGAGAGGATGGTGAACAGGGCCTCGAGAGCGCCGGCCGCACCGAGGAGGTGCCCGGTCATCGACTTGGTCCCGCTGACGCACATGCCGTCGGTCGCGTCACCGAAGGCGCGACGGATGGCGTTGGCCTCGGCGACGTCACCGACAGGGGTGGACGTGGCGTGCGCGTTGATGTGGACGATGTCCATGGCCGTGAGCCCGGCCCGTTCGACGGCCTCGATCATGGCGCGGGAGGCGCCTGCACCCTCCGGCTCGGGGGCGGTGATGTGGTGGGCGTCGGAGGACATCCCGGCAGCTCCGAGCTCGGCATAGATCCGTGCGCCACGGGCCTTGGCGTGCTCCTCGGACTCGAGGACGATCACGCCCGCACCCTCGCCCATGACGAAGCCGTCACGAGCGGTGTCATAGGGGCGGGAGGCGTGTGTCGGGTCGTCGTTGCGGGTCGAGAGCGCCTGCATCTGGGTGAAGCCGGCGAAGGGCAGCGGGTGGATCGCGGCCTCGGTGCCACCGGCGACGACGATGTCGGCTCGGCCGAGACGGATCTGGTCCATCGCCAGGGCCATCGACTCGGCGCCCGATGCGCACGCGGAGACGGCGGTGTGGGCACCGGCGCGGGCGCCGAGGGCGAGCGAGACGTTGCCGCTGCTCGTGTTGGGCATGAGCATGGGGACGGCGAGCGGGAAGACGCGCCGCACGCCCTTCTCCCGCAGGTTGTCCCACTGGGTGAGGAGGGTGTGGACACCGCCGATGCCGGTGCCGATCGCCACCATGAACCGGTCCGGGTCGACTTCGGGCGAACCCGCGTCGGCCCAGGCCTCGCGCGAGGCGACCATGGCGTACTGCGCGCTGGGATCCATGCGGCGGCACTCGACCTTGGTGAGCACCTCCTCGGGGGAGGTGTGGATCGAGGCGGCGAAGGTGACGGGCAGCTCGTACTTCTCCACCCAGTCCTGGGTCAGGGGGCGAGCACCCGACGTGCCGGCGAGGATCGCTTCCCACGTCTGGGTGATCGTCCCGCCGAGCGGGGTGGTGGCTCCGAGACCCGTGACGACGACGCGACGTTCGGTGCTCATGTCGATGACTCCTTGGCGTGGGAAGGTGTCCCGGTGCCGCCCCCACGACATGGGGGCGGCACCGACGGAACAGCTGAGGTCAGCTCTGGTTGGACTTGATGAAGGTGACGGCGTCGCCGACGGTGCGGAGGTTCTTGACCTCGTCGTCGGGGATGCGCACGCCGAACTTCTCCTCGGCGTTGACGACGATGGTCATCATCGACAGCGAGTCGATGTCGAGGTCGTCGGTGAACGCCTTGTCGCTCTGGACGGTCTCGGGGTCGAGGCCGGTCTCCTCGTTGACGATCTCTGCGAGACCCGCGAGGATCTCCTGCTCGCTCTGAGCCATGTGTCCTGCTCCTTCATGGTTCGGGTCCGCCGGATGCGGACGCTCTGGGGTGCTGCGGTGGTGCTGTCGTGCTTGGTCCGTGATGACCCGCGGACCGCGGGAGTATCTATGGCAGGACGACGACCTGTCCGGCATACGACAGGCCCGCCCCGAAGCCGATCTGCAGGGCGAGGGCACCCCGCAGTTCTGGCTGCTCGCGCAGGAGGCGCTCGGTGGCGAGTGGCACGGAGGCCGCGGAGGTGTTGGCCATGTCGACGATGTCCCGGGCGACGGCCACGTGCTCGGGCATCTTGAGCTGCTTGCACATCGCGTCGATGATCCGGACGTTGGCCTGGTGTGGGATGAACGCGTCGAGCTGGTCGACCGTCACGCCGGCGGCGTCCAGCGCCTGCTGGGCCACGGGGGCCATGCTCCACACGGCCCAACGGAAGACCCGCTGACCCTGCATGCCGATCGTCGGCCACTCGAGCTTCTTCTCGTGGACGTCGATCCAGCTCTCGTTCTGCGCGATCACGTCCCACTTGTCGCCCTCGGACCCCCAGACCGTCGGCCCGATGCCCACGGTCTCGGACGGCGACACGATCGCAGCCCCGGCGCCGTCGCCGAAGATGAACGCGACCCCTCGGTCGGTGCGGCTGGTGAAGTCGGAGAGGCGCTCGACGCCGACGACGAGCACGTGCCGGGCGCTGCCGGCGCGCACCATGTCGTTCGCGAGAGAGATGCCGTGGCAGTAGCCCGCGCACGCAGCCGAGATGTCGAAGGCGGCCGGCTTGGACATGCCCATGCGGTCGGCCAGCGCCGGTGCGGCGGCAGGGGTCTGGTAGGGGAAGGTCACGGTCGCCAGGATCACGGCGTCGATGTCGGAGACGTCGAGACCGGCCATCTCGAGAGCGCCCCGGGCGGCGAACTCGGACATGTCGACGACGCTCTCGCCGTCACCGGCGAAGCGTCGGGTCTTGATGCCCGAGCGCTCCTGGATCCACTCGTCGGAGGAGTCGATCGCCTCGACGAGCTCGGAGTTGGGGACGACCCGGCGCGGTCGGTAGGCGCCGATGCCCGAGATGCGGGTGTGAGCCGCACCGGTGCGAGAGGTGATGAGTCCGGACATGGCGGCTCAGCCTTCCTGGGGGTGGAGGCGAAGGATCGGCTGGCCCGGTGAGACGGGGTCGCCGTCCTCCACGAGCCACTCGACGATGCGGCCACCGTGCGGCGCGACGACCTCATAGGTGTCGCGCAGGGTGCCGACGGTGGCGATGACGCTGCCGGTCTCGACCTCGGTCCCGAGCTCGGTCGCGGTGAAGGAGACCATGCCCTTGGCGGGGCTGATGACGAGGCGCCACGTCGGGTCCTGTGCGACGCCGGACGAGACGGCGTGCTCCTTGACCATGCGGTGCGCCTGCTCGAGGTCGTCGGGGGACTTCAGCGCCAGGATCTCGACGCCCTTGAGGGCGCGCTTGGCCAGACCGGCGAGGGTGCCGGCAGGGGGGATCTCGATGATCCCCGTGACACCGAGCTGGGCGAAGGTCTCCATCGTGCGGTCCCACCGCACCGGGTTGCTCACCTGGCTCACGAGGCGCCCGAGGACCTCGCGGCCACTGTGGACGACGGCGCCGTCGCGGTTGGACACGAGCGGCACGCGGGCGTCGTGGGTCGACATGGCCTTGGCGTAGCCGGACAGGACGTGGACGGCCGGCGCCATGTGCTCGGTGTGGAACGCCCCGGCGACCTTGAGCGGGATGACCCGGCTCTTGGCCGGGGGTTCGGCCGTGAGCGCGGCAAGCTGCTCCATCGTGCCGGCGGCGACGACCTGGCCGGCGCCGTTGATGTTGGCGGGTGTGAGGCCGTGGCGCTCGATGGCGGCGAGGACCTCGTCGGGGTCGCCGCCCATGACCGCACTCATCCCGGTCGGCTGGACGGCGCTCGCGGCCGCCATGGCCTGGCCGCGCTCGCGGACGAACACCATGGCCTGCTCGGCCGAGATCACACCCGCGGCGGACGCAGCCGTGATCTCACCGACGGAGTGGCCGGCGCCGGCCCCCACGAGGCGGAAGCCGTCAGCGGGGTGCTGGAAGAGCGCCAGGAGCGAGACGAGGCCCGAGGCGACGATGAGCGGCTGCGCGACGGCCGTGTCCTTGATGGTCTCCTCGTCCGACTCGGTCCCGTGTTTGACGAGATCCATGCCGGCGACGGCGGAGAGCCACCCCATCCGCTCGCGCAGGCCGGGGATGGCCAACCAAGGGGTGAGGAAGCCGGGGGTCTGGGAGCCCTGTCCCGGGCACACGATCACAAGCACCTCTTCAGAGTGGCGGTGACCGAGCCTGCTGGGGGCGACGGACCGAGACGATTCTCGGCCGCCAGATCTGTAGGGTTCCTACAACGGCGGTGACGGGGGCCCCGACGCCCGGGCCACGCGGGTCGACGGCTCCGGGGCCACTCGCCCATAGGCCAGGGCGAGCCGCACGGTCTGCGCGTCGTGCGGGTCGGTGAGGTCGTAGCCGATGGTGTCGGCGATCTTGCCCAGCCGATACCTCACCGTGTTGGTGTGGACGAAGAGTGCACGGGCGGTGCCCTCGAGGCCGAGACCTCCGTCGAGGTAGGCCGCGGCCGTCTCGAGGAGGTTGCCGCCACCGCTGGCGGACAGGGGCGCATAGACCCGTGAGACGAGGGCCGCCCGCGCCGGGAGGTCGCCGAGGAGGGCCCGCTCGGCGAGCAGGTCGTCGCTGAGGACCGGACGTGGGGCGGTGGGCCACGCCGGAGCGGCCGTGTGACCCGACAGTGCGGCGCGGGCGCTGCGCCCCGCGGCATACAGGTGTGGGACGACCGGACCGACGACGATCGGACCCTCGCCGAAGTGCTCGCCAAGGCGGGACGCCGTCGTCAGGGCATCGGTGACCTGTCCGACGATGCTGACGATGCGCCTGCCGTGGATCGCGACGAGCACCTCGACACCGAGACGCTTGGCGCCGCGGTGCAGCTCGTCGACCACCCGTGCGGTCCCTGTGCTCGGGGTGGACCCGACGAGGACGCACACGTCCGTGGTCGTGCCCCACCCCAGCGCGGACGCTCGGGACTGCATGGAGTCGTCGGCCTCGCCGCGGATGACGGCGTCGACGACGAGTGCCTCGAGCCGGGCGTCCCAGGCGCCGCGGGCCTCGGCCGCGTGGGCGTAGACCTCGGCGACGGAGAAGGCGATCTCACGGCTGTAGCGCAGCACCGCCTCGCGCACCTTGGTCTCGTCGCCCCGGGCCGCGAGGTTCATGGACTCCCGCTCGACCACGTCGACGACGGTGCGCATGAGGTCCAGGGTCTGGCCGAGGCTGATCGACCGGGTCAGCTCGCGCGGCGCGGTGCCGAAGACGTCGGCCGTGACGTGGGCATGGTCCTGGCTCCCGCTGAACCACTCGATGAACGACTTGATGCCGGCCTGGGCGATGAGCCCCACCCACGAGCGCTCCTCGGCGGGGAGGGCGCGATACCACTCGTGGTCGCTCTCCATCTGCTGCACCGCGGCCGCGCCGAGGTCACCTGCGGTGCGCTCGACCCGGCGGCGTGTCGCTGCCGACGGGCGGGTTCTCGAGGTGGCCACGACGGAAGTCTATTTGTATGCCGTGCACAACCTCCCGGCATACGCCGTCGTGCGTCGTGGTGCCCCTCAGGGCCGCCACCCCAGGAGCTGCTCCCCGAGGGTGAGGGTGAGCAGCCAGACCGCCGCCGCGACGACCGGGAGCAGGAGCACGAGCCAGGGTCGGCGCGTGAACCACCGCAGGGACAGCACGGCGAGCAGCGCCCAGAAGAGGAGCAGGAGCACGATTGCCCACAGCGGAGCCACCAGTCCGGACGAGACATAGATCGGCAGCGCGCCGATCAGCCCCAGCACTCCCAGAGTCGCCACGGCCCGCTCGAGAACCTGTCGCCCGTCCATGGCACCCAGCATCCTCCGGAACTGGCCGCGCAGGTCCGGTTCAGTCCCTGCCGGACTCCATGGCTGCACGGTCGAGAGCGTCGTCGCCGGAGCTGCGGTCGACCGGGCTGTCGGCGATCCGGTCGTAGCCGCCGGCCGGAAGGTCGCCGAAGAGGGTGCCGTTCTCGACGAGCAGCTGACCCTGCTCGACGGGCTGGCTCGCGTAGAGCTCGAGCTTGGCCCGGCTGTCGGCGATGTCGAGGTTGCGCATGGTCAGCTGACCGATCCGGTCCAGGGGCCCGAAGGCGGCGTTCTCGACCCGCTCCATCGACAGCTTGTCGGGGTGGTAGCTGAAGTTCTCACCCGTCGTGTTGACGATCGAGTAGTCGTCGCCGCGCCGCAGTCGCAACGTGACCTCGCCGGTGACGACCGACGCGATCCACCGCTGGATGGCCTCGCGCAGCATGAGCGACTGCGGGTCGAGCCAGCGGCCCTCGTAGAGCAGCCGACCGAGCTTGCGACCCTCTGCGTGGTAGTTCGCGATGGTGTCCTCGTTGTGGACCGCGTTGAGGAGGCGCTCGTAGGCGATGTGCAGCAACGCCATGCCCGGAGCCTCGTAGATGCCTCGCGACTTGGCTTCGATGATGCGGTTCTCGATCTGGTCGGACATGCCGAGCCCGTGCCGGCCGCCGATGGTGTTGGCGAGGTCGACGAGCGCGACCGGCTCCAGGTCCTCACCGTTGATGGCGACCGGCCGACCCTGGACGAAGCGGACCGTCACCTCCTCCGGCTCGATGACGACCGACTGGTCCCAGTGCTTGACGCCCATGATCGGCTCGACGATCTCCATGGACTCGTCGAGGTGCTCGAGGGTCTTGGCCTCGTGCGTCGCGCCCCAGATGTTGGCATCGGTCGAGTAGGCCTTCTCGGCGCTGGCCTTGTAGGGAAGGTTGCGCTCCGTGAGCCACTCGCTCATCTCGTGCCGGCCGCCGAGCTCGCCGACGAAGGCTTCGTCGAGCCACGGCTTGTAGATGCGCAGGTCCGGGTTGGCGAGGAGTCCGTAGCGGTAGAACCGCTCGATGTCGTTGCCCTTGAAGGTCGAGCCGTCCCCCCAGATCGAGACGTCGTCGGCCTGCATGGCGCGCACGAGCAGGGTGCCGGTGACGGCCCGGCCCAGGGGAGTGGTGTTGAAGTAGGTCCTGCCGCCGCTGCGGATGTTGAAGGCCCCGCAGGCGAGGGCGGACAGACCCTCCTCGACGAGGGCGCTGCGGCAGTCGACGAGTCGGGCAACCTCTGCGCCGTACTCTCCGGCGCGCTCCGGCACGGTGTCGATCTCGGGCTCGTCGTACTGCCCGAGATCGGCCGTGTAGGTGCAGGGGACTGCGCCTCGCTCGCGCATCCAGGCGACGGCGACGGAGGTGTCGAGACCTCCGGAGAAGGCGATGCCGACGCGCTGGCCGACCGGCAGGGACGTGAGTACTTTGGACACGCTGCAAGACTATACAGCCGAGCGTATAACCACAAACTGTGCGTATGCCGGTCGGCCAGGTGTCGTGGTCTTGTCACCCACTGTCCATGTCCCCGACAGGCGGTGGGACCGAGACCGCCCTACCTTGGCAGGCATGAAGCGAACCCTTGTCTCCCTCTCCCTTGCTGCCGGTCTGGCTCTGTCGACCCTGACCGCGACGGCGTCGGCCCAGGCCGACGCCCCGCCCACCTCCAACGGCCGGGCGAAGTTCACGACGCCACTCGTGCACGCGCACCGCGGGGCCTCGGGCTATCGGCCCGAGCACACGCTCGCTGCCTACCGCCTGGCCGTGCAGCAGGGTGCGGACTTCATCGAGCCGGACCTGACCCTGACCAGGGACGGCGTCCTCATCGCCCGTCATGAGCCGGAGATCAGTGGCACGACGAACGTCGCGGCCCACCCCGAGTTCGCCGACCGCAAGGTGACCAAGCGGCTGGACGGCGCAGCCGTCACGGGCTGGTGGGTGGAGGACTTCACGCTTGCCGAGCTCAAGACCCTCAGGGCTGTCGAGCGACTCGGGGCGCAGCGTCCGGAGAGCGCGAGCTTCGACGGCCAGTTCGAGGTGCCGACGTTCGAGGAGGTGCTCGACCTCCGCGAGGAGCTCAGCAGGCAGACCGGGCGCACCATCGGCGTCATCCCCGAGATCAAGCACTCCACCTTCCTCCACGACGCCGGTTTCGACCCCGAGGTCGCGGTGGTGTCTGCCCTCACCGCTCACGGCCTCAACCGCCCCAACGCCGCAGTCTTCGTGCAGAGCTTCGAGCTGACCCCCCTGATCCGGCTCGACGACGAGCTCGGCTTCAAGGCCGGTCTCGTCTTCCTCGTCAGCGGGAGCGGCCGACCCTACGACCTCGTGGACCAGGGTGACCCGCGCACCTACACCGACCTGCTCACCCCCACCAGCCTCAAGGCACTCGTCAAGGACGTCGACGGCCTCGGGGTCGACAAGAGCCGGGTCATCCCGCGCAACGCCGACGGCACGCTCGGCACGCCCACCGCACTCGTCGCCGATGCGCACAAGGCCGGGCTCGACGTCACGCCGTACACGTTCCGGGCCGAGAACTCGTTCCTGCCCGTCGACTACCGGATCGGCACCAACCCGGCGACCTACGGCCGGATGGGTGACGAGGTGACCCGCTTCTTCGAGGCCGGCGTCGACGGCGTCTTCTGCGACCAGCCGGACATCTGCGTCAAGGCGCGCACGGAGTTCCTCGCCCGCTGACCGCCCTCTCCAGTCCCTCCCGACCCGCAGGTGTGGCCCGGGGCGTGCGTGGCAACGACCTCACCCTCGACCAGGGTGGGGTCGTCGCCGTCCAGCAGGCACGCGGTCACGCCGAGGGTGATGGCGACCCGGTGTCGGTCATGCGGGCCGACGGGAGCCGCGATGGCCCCGCATCCCCGACACCCGGGCGGGACCCTCACGCCGCAGCCCCGGTCGACCCGAGGTCGACCGGGGCTGCGGACGGGTGGCGCTCCGACAACGGTCAGCTGTCGCCGCCCTCGTTGCCGCTCGTGCCGGCGCGGACGTCGAGGAGGTCGTACTTCTCGGCGGCCTTCGTCGCCAGATCCGGGGCGACCTCACCGCGAGCGGCGAGCACCTGCAGGGTGCGCACCGCGAGCGAGGGACCGTCGACGTGGAAGAAGCGTCGGGCAGCGGGCCGGGTGTCGGCGAACCCGAAGCCGTCGGTGCCGAGCGAGTGGAACTCGCCGGGGACGTACTGCGCGATCTGGTCGGGCACCGCACGCATGTAGTCGGACGTCGCGAGCACGGGACCCTCGGCGTCGGCCAGCTTCTGCGTCACGTAGGGCACGCGAACCTCGTTCTCCGGGTGGAGGAACGCGTCCTCGTCACAGGAGAGACCGTCCCTGCGCAGCTCGCCCCAGGACGTCACCGACCAGACGTCGGCGGCGACGCCCCAGTGGTCGGCGAGGAGCCGCTGGGCCTCGAGCGCCCACGGCACACCGACGCCGGATGCCAGCAGCTGGGCCCGGGCCGGGGTGTGGGTCCAGCCCGCGGTGTCGGCCTTCTCGAGGAGGTAGAGCCCGCGCACCACGCCCTCGCGGTCGAGGTTCTCCGGCTCCTTCGGCTGCACGTAGGGCTCGTTGTAGACGGTGACGTAGTAGATGACGTTCTCGGGGTCCTCGCCGTACATCCGCTCCAGGCCGTCACGCATGATGTGCGCGATCTCGTAGCCGTAGGCCGGGTCGTAGGTGATGACGCCGGGGTTGGTCGAGGCGAGCAGCGGCGAGTGTCCGTCGGCGTGCTGGGTGCCCTCACCGGTCAGCGTCGTGCGGCCGGCCGTGGCCCCGATGAGGAAGCCTCGGGAGAGCTGGTCGGCGGCGGCCCAGATGGAGTCACCAGTGCGCTGGAACCCGAACATCGAGTAGAAGACGTAGATGGGGATCATCGGCTCGCCGTGGGTCGAGTAGCTCGACCCGGCCGCGGTGAAGGCGGCGACGGACCCGGCCTCGTTGATGCCGGCGTGGAGGATCTGACCGGAGACCGACTCGCGATAGCTGAGCATGAGGTCGTGGTCGACGGGGGTGTAGTTCTGCCCGTGGGGGTTGTAGATCTTCAGCGTCGGGAAGAACGAGTCCATGCCGAAGGTGCGTGCCTCGTCGGGGATGATCGGCACGATCCGCTTGCCGAACTCCTTGTCGCGCATGAGGTCCTTGAGCAGCCGGACGAACGCCATGGTCGTCGCGATCGTCTGCTTGCCCGAGCCCTTGCGGACCTGCGTGTAGGCCTCGTCCCCGGGCAGCGAGACCTGGGTGTACTTGCTGCGGCGCTGCGGGATCGAGCCACCGAGGGCCCGACGACGCTCGAGCATGTACTCGAGCGTCGAGTCGTTCTCACCGGGGTGGAAGTAGGGCGGCTGGTAGGGGTTCTCGTCGATCTGGGCGTCCGTGATGGGCAGCCGCAGCTGGTCGCGGAAGCCCTTGAGGTCCTCGACGGACATCTTCTTCATCTGGTGGGTCGCGTTGCGACCGGCGAAGCCCTTGCCGAGGCCGTAGCCCTTGATCGTGTGGGCGAGGACGACGGTCGGCTGTCCGGTGTGGTTGACCGCCGCCTGGTAGCCGGCGAAGACCTTGCGGTAGTCGTGCCCGCCGCGCTGCAGGTCGTGCCAGATCTGGTCGTCGGTGAGGCCCTCGACCATCTTGCGGGTTCGCGGGTCGCGACCGAAGAACTCCTCGCGGACGTAGGCGCCGTCGTTGGCGCGGAAGGTCTGGTAGTCGCCATCGGTCGTGGTGTTCATGATGTGGCGCAGGGCGTGGTCGCGGTCGGCCGCGAGCAGGGGGTCCCAGCCACGGCCCCAGATGACCTTGACGACGTTCCAGCCGGCGCCACGGAAGAAGGCCTCGAGCTCCTGGATGATCTTGCCGTTGCCGCGCACCGGGCCGTCGAGCCGCTGCAGGTTGCAGTTGACGACGAAGGTGAGGTTGTCGAGCTCCTCGTTGGCCGCGAGCTGCAGGAGTCCGCGCGACTCCGGCTCGTCCATCTCGCCGTCGCCGAGGAAGGCCCAGACGCGCTGCTCGGCGGTGTCCTTGATGCCCCGGTTGTGGAGGTACTTGTTGAACTGCGCTTGGTAGATCGCGTTCATGGGGCCGATGCCCATCGACACGGTCGGGAACTGCCAGTAGTCCGGCATCATCCGCGGGTGCGGGTAGGACGACAGCGCCCGGATCTTGCCGTCGACGATGTGGCTCTTCTCCTGGCGGAAACCGTCGAGGTCGGTCTCGCCGAGGTGGCCCTCGAGGAAGCTGCGCGCATACATCCCGGGGGAGGCGTGGCCCTGGTAGAAGATCTGGTCCCCGCCGCCGGGGTGGTCCAGGCCGCGGAAGAAGTGGTTCATGCCCACCTCGTAGAGCGTGGCCGCGGAGGCGTAGGTGGAGATGTGCCCGCCGACCGAGACTCCGGGACGCTGGGCGCGGTGCACCATGACGGCGGCGTTCCACCGGATCCAGCGCCGGTACTGCCGCTCGACCTCCTCGTCACCGGGGAACCAGGGCTCCTGCTCCTGGTCGATGGTGTTCACGTAGTCGGTCGCCGTGAGCGAGGGGACACCGATCTGGCTCTCTCGCGCCCGCTCCAGGAGACGCAGCATGAGGTAGCGCGCGCGCTTCCGACCGCCCTCGTCGATCACCTGGTCGAGCGAGGCCAACCACTCCGAGGTCTCCTCGGGGTCGATGTCGGTGAGGCTGCTGGGGAGGCCATTGAGGATTGGGCCGGCTTCCTCGCGAAACGTCACGACGATGTCCCTTCTTCTGCGGTTTCGACCCGGTGGGGCCGACCCGTCCATCCTTCCACTGGGAGTGGTCACGGTCACAGTGGGGTTCACATGGCAGGCACTCGGGGGCCGAATGGCAGGCTGGGGTCATGACCACCCCGCTGGAGCCGGCCCCGGACCCGGCCGCCGTGACCCTGCGCGGTGGGGAGCTGCCGTGGCGCACCGTGAGCCCCGCGCTGCGGACGGTGCGACTCATCACCCTCGGTGGGTGGCTCGCGCCGTTCCTCGTCGCCTTCGTCGTGCTCGCGCTGCTCGTCTCACCGTGGTTCTGGATCGGTGCGGGCGCCGCTGCCGTCCTCATCGCCTGGGGAGCCTGGCTCATCGTGCGCCAGGTCTCGGCCATCACCTGGATCGAGCTCCCCGACGAGATCGTCATCCGCAAGGGGCGGCTCTTCCGTTCGCTCGTGAGCATTCCCTACGGCCGCCTGCAGTACATCGACGTCGAGTCCGGTCCGCTCATGCGCTCCCGGGGCATTGCCTCGTGCGAGTTCCACACCGCCTCGCCCGAGAGTGGTGGAACGCTGCCGGGCCTGCCCGTCGACGAGGCCGAGGCGCTGCGGGGCCGACTCGCCGCCCGTGGTGAGGCACAGCGAGCAGGCCTGTGACACAGGAGGATTCGCGACCCGGCCCGTCCGGTCGCGAGGGGCGCGACCTGGAGCTGCACGAGTGGCAGCACCTGCACCCCTTGTCGCCCGTCCTGCGTGGCGGTGTGGTCGGCATCGCGATCCTCGGGTATGCCGCGACGCAGTTCGTCGACGACATCTTCCGTGGGTGGGGTGGAGGGGGACGTGACCAGGGCGACGAGGCCACCGATGAGGGCTTCCGCGAGGGCCTGGGGTTCGTCTTCGACCACTCGCTCGTCGCCGCTGCCGTCATCCTCGTGGGCCTGCTGGTCGTGGCCCTTCTCGGCTGGCTCATGTGGCGGTTCTCGAAGTTTCGGGTCACCGGCGGGCAGATCGAGTTCCGCAAGGGGTGGCTCTTCCGCGAGCACCGACAGGTCCCCCTCGAGCGGGTGCAGGCCATCGAGATCAGCCGTCCGCTGCTCGCCCAGCTCACGGGTCTCTCGCAGGTGATCGTGCAGTCGGCCGGTGGGGGCGACGCGCAGCTCAAGCTCGCGTTCCTCAGTGCCGGTCGAGCCGACGAGGTGCGTCACGAGCTGCTCGACCTCGCCGGGCGCCGTGACGAGGCGGGCCCGTCGCGGACCGGTACGCCTGCCGACACGGGGGGCGATGAGGGGCGTGAGGTGCTGCGCGTCCCGAACTCCCGCCTCTTCGTGGCCACGATCCTGCACGGCGGGACGATCTTTTTGGGGGCCATGGCCCTGCTCGGGGGGAGCGTGGCCCTGGCCACCTACGGGTCGACGTTCGAGACGCTCACCGGCGCAGCCATCGCGCTCCCGGCGCTCGGTCCGCTGGCGTTCGGCATCGTCGTCAACCGGGTGGGGGAGCTGCTCAAGCACGGCAACTTCCGGCTCGCCGACACCGGCACCTCGGCGCGCATCCAGCACGGCCTCACCGACAAGCGGACGACGACCGTCCCGCTGCACCGCATCCAGGCGGTGGGCATGGTCCAACCCCTGTGGTGGCGGCCGCTGGGCTGGTGGCGCGTCAAGGTCAACGTGGCGGGCATCGCCCACGACCCCTCGGGCAACACCGACAACGAGACCACGGTGCTCCCGGTCGGCACCCTCGACCAGGCCCTCGATGTCCTGACCCTGCTCGACCCGGCGCTCTCCGAGGCCGACCTGCGCGCGGCCGCCGTCGAGGACGGCGAGGCCGGCGGGTGGACCCTCGTCTCACCTCGGGCGAGGCGGTTCGACCCCCTGAGCTGGCGCCGGGCGGGATACGCCGTGTCACCGCACTCGGTCATGGTGCGCGCGGGTCGCCTGTCCCGGCGGGTCTCCGTCATGCCGCACGCCCGGGTCCAGTCGCTGAGCCTTTCGCAGGGGCCGCTGGATCGCCCTCTCGACCTTGCAACCGTCACACTGGTGTCCACGCCCGGCCCGGTGGGCGTCCGCGTGCCTCATCTGGACCACGACGTCGCGGCGCGGCTGCTCATCGACGAGTCGGCCCGGGCTCGCGCAGCACGGCAAATCTCACGAAGCGCTTGCACGACCGACGATCTTCCTAGTCAACTAGTGACCCCAGCACCATCCGACGAGAGGTAGTCCCACCGTGAACACCGCTGCACCACCGCCTGCCGACTCCGGGCCTGGCGGCTCAGGTGCCGTCGAGCGCCTCGGTTTTGCCGCCGAGCAGATCGTGCAGGAGTTCGGCTGGGACGACGACGTGGACGACGACTTCCGCTTCGCCGTCGAGGACGTCATCGGCTCCGACCTTGAGGACGAGGACTACACCGGCGAGACCGACGCAGTCGTGTTCTGGTGGCGAGCCGACGACGGTGACCTCACCGATGCTCTCGTCGACCTCGTCGGCGTGCTCGCCGAGGGCGGGTTCGTCGTCGCCCTCACCCCTAAGGACAAGGCCGACGGGGCCGTCGACCCGGCCGAGATCGAGGAGGCCGCAGCGACGGCCGGCCTGCACGCGGGCGGCGCCTTCCACGCGTCACCGCACTGGCGCGCCACCAAGCTGGGTGCACCCAAGGGACGGCTCTGACCCGCCTACGGCAGACTTCACGGCATGACGGACACCATGTCGGGACTTGAGGTGGGGCAGCCTGCCCCCCATTTCGCCCTGCGTGACCAGAACGGGTCCGAGGTCTCGCTCGCTGACCACCTGGGCCGGCGCGAGGTCCTTCTCGTGTTCTACCCGTGGGCGTTCTCCGGCATCTGCACGGGCGAGCTCACCGAGATCCGGGACGACCTGGGGCGGTTCGTCAGCGAGGACGTGCAGGTGCTCACCATCTCGTGCGACGCCATGTTCTCGCTGCGCGCCTACGCGGACCGTGACGGCTACTTCTTCCCGTTGCTCTCGGACTTCTGGCCGCACGGTGAGGTCGCGAAGGCCTACGGAGTCTTCGACGCGAAGGCCGGAGTGGCGCGTCGGGGCACGTTCCTCATCGACCGTGAGGGTGTCATCCGCTGGTCGCTCGTGACGGGCCTCGGCGAGCGACGCGACTTCAGTGGCTTTCACGCCGCGACCTCGCATGCCTGACCCACTTCCGCCTGACCGAACCACGTCCAAGTCCTGACACAATGGGCGACCGATCACGGCCCTGGCCGTGTCCGGGCCTGTAGCTCAGTTGGTAGAGCACCGCGTTTACACCGCGGGTGTCGTCGGTTCGAGGCCGGCCGGGCCCACGTGACTCTTCTCCTGCGCGATGTCGTCGACGTCCTCGAACGCCTCTACCCGCCACGGACAGCGCAGTCGTGGGACCAGGTGGGGCTCGTCACCGGGGACCCGGCCCAACCGGTCGAGCGCATCCTGCTCGCGCTCGACCCGACCCTCGACGTCATCGACGAGGCCAGGAGCACGGGGGTGGACCTCCTCATCACCCACCACCCGCTGCTGATGCGCGGCATCCACTCGGTGGCGACGACGACGGCCAAGGGTGCGAGCGTCACCGGTCTCGTCGTCGCCGACATCGCCCTCTATGTCGCGCACACCAACGCCGACGTCGCGCAGTCCGGGGTCAGCGAGGCGCTTGCGGCCGCTGCCGGCCTGACGGACACCCGACCCCTGTCCCTCGTCGAGGAGCAGCCGCTCGGCCGCGTGGGGCGGCTCGCCTCACCGATGACGTTGGGCAGCTTCGCTGCGGCCCTGTATGCCGCCCTGCCGGCTGCCGCTGCCGGACTGCGCGTCTCCGGGCCGGCCGACGCGACCGTCGAGACGGTGGCCGTCCTCGGGGGAGCGGGCGACGACCAGTTCGAGGCGGTCAGGGCTTCGGGCGCCGACGTCTATGTCACGGCCGACCTGAGACACCACCCGGCGCTCGAGGCCCGCGAGGAGTCTCGCGGCGGGCCGCCCTATCTCGTCGATGCCGGCCACTGGTCGAGCGAGGCCGTGTGGCTCCCGACCCTGCGGGACGCCCTCACGTCAGCGCTTAGGGTGGACATCGACATCAGCACAGTGCGCACCGACCCGTGGACGTTCACGGTCGGAGCAACCCCAGCCGGAGGTATGCCGTGAAAGCCGATCCAGGACAACAGTCCAAGCTGCTCGACCTCCAGGCCCTCGACACCCGGCTGTCACAGATCGCCCATGCCCGCAAGACGCTGCCGCAGCTGGCCGAGATCGCCGACCTCGAGGGCAAGGCCGCCCTCCTCGATGACCAGCTCGTGCGCTCACGGACCGAGCTCAGCGACATCCAGCGCGAGGTCATCAAGGCCGACGGGGACGTGCAGCAGGTGCGCGACCGCGCCACCCGCGACCAGCAGCGCCTGGACTCGGGCACTGGCAGCGCCAAGGACCTGACCGCGATCCAGCACGAGCTCGAGTCGCTCGCCCGTCGCCAGTCCGAGCTCGAGGACGTCGAGCTCGAGGTCATGGAGCGGGCCGAGGCGGTCCAGTCCGACGTGGCCGAGCTCGAGCGGGGCCGGAGCGAGATCACCGAGCGGCTGACTGTCCTGGAGTCCGCACGCGACGCGCGGCTGGCCGAGCTCGAGGCCGACGAGGCCGAGGTGGCTGCCCCGCGCGACGGCCTGGTCAGGTCCGTCGGGGTCGAGCTGGTCGCGCTCTACGACAAGATCCGGGCGACGAGCGGCACGGGTGCCGCGGCACTGCGGCAGCGCCGTTGCGGTGGATGCCAGCTCGAGCTCAACCCGATGGCGCTCCGGGACATCAAGGCTGCCCCGCAGGACGAGGTGCACCGCTGCGAGGAGTGCCGTCGCATCCTGGTGCGCACGGCAGAGTCCGGTCTCTGAACGGGCGGATCACCCGGGGCAGGGCCGGACCTACGCTGAACCCATGACCTATGCCGGTGATGTCACCCCGTCCGAGGCCTTCGCTGCGGTGACGCAGAGCGAGGACGCCGTCCTCGTCGATGTGCGCACCCGTGCGGAGTGGACCTACGTCGGTGTCCCACAGGTCGACTCGCCGCGTCAGCCTGTCCTCGTCGAGTGGCAGCAGTACCCGGACGGACGCGTCAACGAGGCGTTCATCGACGAGCTCCGGGCTGCGGGCGTGTCCGAGCGAACCCCGCTGTACTTCCTCTGCCGCTCGGGCGTGCGGTCGGTGGCGGCAGCGGAGGCCGCCACGGCAGCGGGTCTGGGGCCGGCATACAACGTCCTCGAGGGCTTCGAAGGCCCGCACGACCCGGCAGGCCACCGCTCGGTGGCCGGCTGGAAGGTCGCCGGACTCCCGTGGAAGCAGGGCTGACATGGGCGACGCCCTGGAAGGGGCCGGACGGTCCTTCCGCCCCGAGACCCTTGCCGTGCGGGGAGGGTTGAACCGGAGCGGTTTCGACGAGACCAGTGAGGCCATGTACGTCACCTCGGGCTTCGTGTACGAGTCGGCCGAGCAGGCCGAGGCGGCCTTCAAGGACGAGATCGAGAAGTTCATCTACAGCCGCTACGGCAACCCGACGGTGAGCATGTTCGAGGAGCGTCTGCGCCTCCTCGAGGGCGCGGAGGCGTGCTACGCGACGGCGTCCGGGATGGCGGCGGTCTGGGTGACCCTGGCAGCCCTCTGCGGCAAGGGCGATCGCATCGTGTCGTCCCGTGCGCTCTTCGGGTCGTGCTTCGTCGTCATCGACGAGATCCTGCCCAGGTTCGGGGTCGAGGCGGTCTTCGTCGACGGCCCCGACCTCGCCCAGTGGGAGGAGGCCCTGTCCGTCCCGACGACCGCGGTCTTCTTCGAGACCCCCAGCAACCCGATGCAGGAGCTCGTCGACATCGCCGCGGTGTCCCGGCTGGCCCACGCCGCCGGAGCCAAGGTCGTCGTCGACAACGTCTTCGGCACCCCGGTGTTCTCCCGGCCCCTCGAGCACGGCGCCGACATCGTCGTCTACTCGGCGACCAAGCACATCGACGGGCAGGGGCGGGTGCTCGGCGGCGCCGTCCTCGGCCCGGCCGAGTTCATCGACGGCCCGGTCAAGAACCTCATGCGACACACGGGACCGTCCATGTCGCCGTTCAACGCGTGGGTCCTCGTCAAGGGTCTGGAGACCATGGCGCTGCGTGTCGGTCAGATGTCGAGCAACGCTCTCCGGCTCGGTCGGCACCTCGAGGCACGTGACGGCATCGTCAGGGTCATCCACCCGATGCTCGAGAGCCACCCGCAGCACGCGCTGGCCCAGCAGCAGATGACCGGTGGCGGCACCGTCATCACCTTCGAGGTCGAGGGCGGCAAGGACGTCGCCTTCACGGTCATGAACGCCCTCCAGCTCGTCGACATCTCCAACAACCTCGGAGACACCAAGTCGTTGGTGACGCATCCCGCCACGACGACCCACCGGCGTCTGGCCCCCGAGGCTCGGGCCTCGGTCGGCATCACCGACGGGACCATCCGCATCTCGGTCGGGCTCGAGTCGGTCGAGGACCTCATCGAGGACGTCGAGGCCGCACTCGCCGGGGCCCTCGGGGCCTGAGTCGACCCACCTCGCAGGCCGGGTCGCGAGGTGCCTCAGCGGGGGAGGACGTCGAGGATCGCCGGCTTGCCCGGTCGAGCCGGGGGAGTGAGCTCCACGTCGAAGGCCACGCCCACGATGGCGGCCAGCCCCTCGGGCGTGCGGGCGCGCTGACCGCTGACGCAGAGGTGACGGGCCACGAGCCCGCGCGTGTGCTTGGCCATGTGGCTGGCCCCGGGCACCCGGACCTGCACCCACCGGTCCGCGACGTCGCCTCGGGGAGTCCACGCGGCGGCATACGTCGAGCTCCGGCAGTCCACGACGACCTCGCGCCCGGCAGCGGGCGCGAGCACGTCGTCGAGGACCGGTCGCCACGCGGACGAGACCGGCCCGAGACCCGGAAGGTTGACGTCCATGGAGAGCCGGTATGCCGTGATCCGGTCCTTGAGCCGGACGGCGCCGTGCAGTGCGGAGACGATGACGACCCACTGGTTGGCCCGACGGCGTGCCGAGGGAGGCATGGAGTCGAGTCCGAGGGCGTCGTAGAGCACCCCGGTGTAGACCTCGGCCGCCGGCGTGGCCGGAGCGGTGTAGAGCGACAGGTTGCGAGCGACCTCGCCCGACAGGCCCGGCGAGACGCCGAGATCCGCTGTGGCAGTAGGGGACTCGCTGACCAGGCGCAAGTGCGTCGCGACCGTCTCGCGGGTCTCGGCAAGCGCGGGGAACGACCACGTGCTCGGGTCCACCGGCTTGCCACGGCGACGGTTCGACTTGGACTCCGACGGCGGCAGGACGATGAGCACGCGGACACCCTATGTGTGGGCACCCCTTGTAGGTTGGCTGGCATGCCCCAGCGCCAGATCGCCCTCGCCCCGGCCGACGCCACGACGTCCGAGACCCTTCGGGAGACCCTGCTGGCCCGCTTCGCGGCGATCCGCGCGGAGCTCGAGGTCACTGAGGAGTTCCCGCCCGAGGTGGAGGCCGAGGCCGAGGCCGTGGCCGCCGCACCGCCGGCGCTCCCCGAGCGCGACGAGACCGCGCTGGCGTTCTTCAGCATCGACCCCGCGACCTCCATGGACCTCGACCAGGCGATGCACCTCGAGCGTGACGGGCAGGGCTATCGGATCCGCTACGCCATCGCCGACGTGCCCGCGTTCGTGGCGGCAGGCGGAGCCATCGACGCCGAGGCGCGCCGGCGTGGTCAGACGATCTACTGCCCCGACAAGCGGATCCCGTTGCACCCGCCCGTCGTCAGCGAGGGTGCCGGCAGCCTCCTGCCCGGCGAGGTGCGGCCTGCCTTCGTCTGGGACATGCGCCTCGACGGCGAGGGTGAGGGAACGAGCGCAGAGGTCTACCGCGCCATGGTCAGGTCGGTCGAGCGGTTCGACTACATCGGCGTCCAGGCGGAGGTCGACGCGGGCACCACCGACGAGCGCTGGGTGCTGCTGCAGGAGATCGGCGAGAAGCGCATCCGTCAGGAGCAGCTCCGCGGCGGCGCCAGCCTCCCGATGCCCGAGCAGGAGGTGCACCTGGGCGACGACGGCAACTTCACGCTGGAGTTCCGCCCACCGCGCACGGTCGAGGAGTGGAACGCCCAGATCTCCCTGCTCACGGGGATGGCGGCGGCAGACATGATGCTCCACGCCGGTGTCGGCATCCTGCGCACGATGCCCGAGGCGGACCACAACGCCGTGGCGCGCTTCCGACGACAGGCCAACGCGCTCGGCGCGCCCTGGCCGGCCGAGCAGAGCTATGGCGACTTCCTGCGCGGCCTGGACCGCACCGACCCCAGGCACCTGGCCCTCATCTACGAGGCCACCTCACTCTTCCGGGGCGCGGCCTACACACCCTTCGACGGAGACGTGCCCGAGCAGGTCGAGCAGGCGGCCGTCGCCGACGCCTACGCCCACGTCACCGCCCCGCTGCGCCGCCTCGTCGACCGCTTCGGGCTCGTCATCTGCGAGGCCATCAGCAGTGGATCGGAGGTCCCCACCTGGGTGCGTGAGGCCCTGCCGACCATCCCGGCGATCATGAAGGAGTCCGACCGCAGGGCAGGCGCCGCCGAGCGCATGTGCGCTGACGCCGTCGAGGCGGCGGTCCTGCACCCCCGGGTCGGGCAGACCTTCTCGGCGGTCGTCGTCGACCGGGACGACAAGGGTGTCGAGATCCAGCTGCTCGACCTGCCGGTCGTCGTCAAGGCCAAGGGCCGTGGCGAGCTGGGGGCGACCGTCGACGCCCGCCTCGAGTCGGCTGACGTCCCGACCGGCCAGGTGCGCTTCGTCGTGGCCTGAGAGCCACTCGACCCGCGTATGCTGTGCGGGCGGACGAGTCAGTCCGACGGTCGCGTCGTGGGCAACCACGTCGAGGAAAGTCCGGGCTCCACAGGGCAGGGTGGTGGCCAACAGCCACCCGGGGTGACCCGCGGGACAGTGCCACAGAGAACAGACCGCCTCCTCACCCTCTCGCAAGAGCTGGTGGGGCGGTAAGGGTGAAACGGTGGTGTAAGAGACCACCAGCGGCTCCGGTGACGGAGTCGGCTAGGTAAACCCCACCCGGAGCAAGCTCAGACAGTGTGCGTTCGAGGGCGGCCCGCCCGAGCACACGGGTAGAGCGCTGGAGGCCACTGGCAACAGTGGTCCGAGATGGATGACCGTCAGTGTGACCCGGGCAACCGGCCACGCGACAGAACCCGGCTTATGACTGACTCGTCCGCCTCACGTCGATGAACCTTTGCGCAGTGGCGCCTTCGCCCACGGCGTCCCGCGGGTAGGCACACAACCCCGGCGACACGGCATACCGTGAGCAGATGCGACTGACGCACCTCGGGCACGCCTGCCTCCTCGTGGAGACCGCCGACGAACGGATCCTCATCGACCCGGGTGGCTTCACCCCGGCCTTCGAGGACCTGCGCGACCTCTCTGCCGTCGTCGTCACGCACCAGCACCCCGACCACCTCGACCAACGTCGCGTGCCGATCCTCATGCACCACAACCCGGACGCCCGGCTCCTCGCCGACCCCGGCAGCCTCGAGGTCCTGTCCGGCCTGGGCCTCGAAGCCGAGGTCGGGGGCGAGGCGACCCCTGTGGGCGCTGTGACGATCACGCCCGTCGGCGAGGTTCATGCGCTGATCCACGACGACATCCCACGCATCCCCAACGTCGGCGTGGTGCTGCGTGCCGACGGCGAGCCGAGCCTGTTCCACCCGGGGGACAGCCTTGACGGCGTCCCGGGCAGCGTGGACGTCGTCGCCTTCCCGCTCAACGCCCCGTGGCAGCGCAGCCGCGAGATGACCGGGTTCCTGCGACGGCTGAGTCCTCGGTTCGCGGTGCCGATCCACGACGGCCTGCTCAACCCGACCGGCCGCGATCTCTACCTCGGGCAGGCGGCCCAGCTCGGCGGAGCGGACACCGAGATCCGTGACCTGGCCACTCGGGGTGCGGTCGAGTTCGCGAGCCACTAGCGTCCATCGCAACGCCGGCACGAGCGTGTCGGCAACTCACGGGAGGGGTTCTGGCATGGGTGCGACGAGAGCGGTGGCGGTGGCGGCTCTGGCGGCTCTGGGGGTGTTCGCCTCCACGACCGCGGCGTACGCGGCGGGAGGCACGGGAGGCAACGGGTTCCGCGCTTCCGCGTGCCCAGGCGCGGTCATCGGCACCTACCAGCTGCACGCCTCGGGTGGAGCGACGCACCCCAGTGCCCGTGTCAAGGTCTACTACTCGACCGCCAGCGGCGGCACCAACTGCGCTGTGCTGCTCGACAACCAGGCCGGTGACCACTACATGCGCGTCACCATCGGCGGGCGACCGGAGGTTCCCGTCGACTGGGCGAGCGACTACGGCACCTTCTCGTCGTATGCCGGCGCAGTCGGGATCCGCAGCACGAACGGCCGGTGCGTCCATGTCACCGGGACCATCCGCGACAACGGGCGGGACTACGACTTCGGCCGCTACGCCTGGTGCAGCTGACGCTGAGCCGCGAGGTGCGCAGCCCGGGCCGACCCGGTCGGCGGCCGGCGACGCGCCCACCGCGTGGACGTGTTTGCGATGTAGGTATGGCTGCCCTACTGTCGATGGGGTGCCCAAGGTCTCCGCGAAGAAGAAGTGCTGCAAGGACAGGCCCCGCTGCAAGGCGTGCCCGGTGGTCCTCCTGCGCCTCTCCAAGATGGGCTACGCGGAGCAGCTGACCACGGGCAAGAAGGCGAAGTACGACCTCGACAAGAACATCCCCAAGAAGGCGATGGTCGTCGCGCGTCAGCGCTGACCGCTCGGCGGGGCACGGCGCTGGCGGCGCAGCACCGCTCACTGCGAGTCGTGGTACTCCTGTGCCAGGTGCGCCGCGCCGATGATCCCGGCCTTGTTCTCGAGCTGTGCCGGGACGATGGGCGTGCGGAGCCGGAGCAGCGGGAGGAACTCCTCGGCATCCTTGGACACCCCGCCGCCGACGACGAACAGATCGGGCCACAGCAGGTTCTCGAGGTGGCTGTAGTAGCGCTGCAGACGCTCGGCCCACTCCGGGTAGGTGAGCCCCTCGTTGTCCTTGATCGAGGAGGCCGCGCGCTTCTCGGCGTCGAACCCGTCGAGCTCGAGGTGGCCCAGCTCGGAGTTGGGGATCAGCACTCCGTTGTGGATGAGTGCGGTCCCGATCCCCGTGCCGAGGGTCGTGAGGATGACCAGACCCTGCTGCCCCTTGGCCGCGCCGTAGTGGAGCTCGGCCACACCCGCGGCGTCGGCGTCGTTGACGAGGACGATGTCGTGGCCGAGCTTCTGCTCGAGCATCGTCTCGGCCTCGAAGTCGAGCCAGGACTTGTCGATGTTGGCGGCGGTCCGCACGACGCCCTTGGTCACCACACCGGGGATGGTGATGCCGATGGGGGAGTCGCCCCGCACCTCGTCGAAGTGGTCGACGATCTGGCCGATGATGTCGCCGACCGCGTCGGGCGTGGACTTGGCCGGGGTGTCGATGCGCTTGCGCTTGCCGGAGAACTCACCCTTCTTGAGGTCGACCGGGGCACCCTTGATGCCGCTCCCGCCGACGTCGATGCCGAGGGGCAGGCCGCTCTTCTTGCTCATGGGGACTCCTTCGTCCGTCGGTGCAGGGGTGCTTCAGGGGAGGGTGAGGATCTCGTTGCCGGTGTCGGTGATGAGGATGGTGTGCTCGAACTGGGCGGAGCGCTTGCGGTCCGCGGTGACGACGGTCCAGTCGTCGTCCCACATCTCCCAGGACTCCGTGCCGAGGTTGAGCATCGGTTCGATGGTGAAGGTCATGCCGGGCTCGATCATCGTGTCGTACGACGGCGCCGCGTCGTAGTGGGGCACGACGAGTCCTGAGTGGAACGAGCGACCGATGCCGTGACCGGTGAAGTCACGCACGACCCCGTAGCCGAAACGCTTCGCGTAGCTCTCGATGACCCGCCCGATGACGTTGATCTGACGCCCGGGCACGGCGGCCTTGATGCCGCGCATCATCGCCTCGCGGGTTCGCTCGACGAGCAGCCGGGACTCCTCGTCGACATCGCCGCAGAGGTAGGTCGCGTCGGTGTCACCGTGGACGCCGCCGAGGTAGGCCGTGATGTCGATGTTGACGATGTCGCCGTCCTCGAGGCGGCGGGAGTCCGGTATGCCGTGGCACACGACCTCGTTGACCGACGTGCAGAGCGACTTGGGGAAGCCGCGGTAGCCGAGCGTCGAGGGGTAGGCGCCGTGGTCGAGGAGGAACTCGTGCCCGACGCGGTCGATCTCGTCGGTGGTCACGCCGGGCGCGATGACCGCGGCCGCCGCCTCCATCGCCTGTGCCGCAACGCGACCCGCGACACGCATGAGCTCGATCGTCTCGGCGTCCTTGATCTCCGGGGAGAGGTTCTTGTCCGGCGAGGCCTTGTCGACGTACTCGGGGCGCTCGATCGATGCCGGGACCGCTCGCCTGCTGGAGACCTCCGCGGGAGCGACACTTCCGTACGTCATCGGCATACGGTGGAGTCTAGGCAGAGCGCCTGCTCACACACTCAGGAGGACACCGTGGCGTACTGGTACAACATCGCGACCAAAGAGGTCGAGACCGACGAGAACCGCAGTCGCAACGACGACGTCATGGGCCCGTACGACACCGAGGACGACGCGCGCAACGCCCTGGCCAGTGCCGCCAGGAACACCGAGCAGTGGGACGCAGAGGACCGCGCCTGGGAGGGCGAGAAGGACCTCGAGGACTGAGCGGGTCCTCAGGCCACGACGACGACGACAGGCGCAGGTATGCCGGGTGCGCACCCGGCATACCTGCTCCCGTTGCGTCCGAGGGCCGTCAGGCCTCGAAGCTGTGCTCCGCGGCGGGGAACGTGCCGGAGGTGACCTCGGCGGCGTACTGCCTCGCGGCGTTGCCCAGGTCGGCGCGCATGTCGAGGTACTTCTTGACGAAGCGCGGGGCGCGGCCGCCACGGAGCCCGGCCATGTCCTGCCAGACGAGGACCTGCGCGTCGCAGTCCGGGCCGGCGCCGATACCGATGGTGGGGATGCGCAGCGCCTCGGTGACCCTCCTGGCAGCCGGGGCGGGCACCATCTCCATGACGATCGCGAAGCAGCCGGCGGCCTCGAGGGCGAGTGCGTCGTCGAGCAGCCGGTCGGCGCCGTCGCCGCGCCCCTGGACGCGGTAGCCGCCCAGGACGTGCTCGCTCTGCGGGGTGAAGCCGATGTGGCCCATCACCGGGATGCCTGCTCGGACGAGCAGCTCGACCTCGGGCACCATGGGCTTGCCGCCCTCGAGCTTGACCGCGTGGGCCAGGCCCTCCTTCATGAACCGAGTGGCTGTCGCAAGTGCTTGCTGCGGGCTCGCCTGGTAGGAGCCGAAGGGAAGGTCGGCGACGACCATGGCGTGCTTGGCGGCCGAGGTGACCGCGCGGCAGAGCGGGACGAGGTGGTCGACGGTGACGGGCACGGTGGTCTCGAAGCCGTAGACGTTGTTGCCCGCGGAGTCGCCGACCAGGAGGCAGGGGATGCCGGCCTCGTCGAAGATCTCGGCGGCATACATGTCGTAGGCCGTGAGCATCGCCCACTTCTCCCCGGTCTCCTTCATCTTCTGGAGGTGAGGGACGCGGATCCGCTTCTGGGGCGCGGCCTGCGCGCCGGTACCGTAGGGGTTCGTCGTCTCGACGGGAGGAGTGGGCTGTTCGCTCATGTCGGGAATCCTCTCAGAGGGCCGCTGAGCTTCGGGACTGCCGTGCTCGGAAGGTAAAAGGCAGGCAAAATAAACGCACAGAACATTGTGCAATCCAATTCCACATGTTTCTCTGCAATGGCGCGCCTACCCCTGGCGAGCGATCACACTCGGAGGAACCGTGACAAGACGACACACTCGTGCCCTGGCCGGACTGGCTGGAGCAGCGTTGGTGGTGAGCCTGGCGCCCATGGGCGCGCAGGCGAAGGACGCCGCGCCCCCTGCGGACAACAAGGCTGCCTCGGAGGCACACCGCGACCACGACCTGCCCAACCCGCTCGGTGACGCCGCGCGCGAGCTGCGCAAGGACGCCGTCAACAAGCTCATCAAGGGTGAGGCGACCACCGAGACGCGCGGCGGCCAGCGTGTCATCAAGGTCAAGGGCAACGCCAAGGCGCCCAAGGGCTCCAAGGCGGCCAAGGACCGGTTCGTCTCCTACCCGGTGAACCGCGAGGAGGACATCTTCACGATCCTCGCCGAGTTCGGGACGCAGTCGAACGCCACGACCGGCGGCACGCCCGGCCCCGTGCACAACGAGATCCCGGCGCCCGACCGCGTCTGGGACGGCAACGCCACGGATGACAACTCGACCGAGTGGCGCGCCGACTTCAACCGCGAGCACTACCAGGACCTCATGTTCGGCGAGGGCGAGTCGTTCAAGGACTTCTACCTCAAGCAGTCCAACGGCCGCTTCCTGGCCAAGGGCGACGTGTCCGACTGGGTCGAGGTGCCCTACAACGCGGCCCGCTACGGCAGCAACAAGATCAGCGATGCCGATGGCGCGTGGCCGTTCATCCAGGACTCGGCGACAGCGTGGTACGACAGCCAGAAGGCTGCCGGCAAGAGCGACGCGGAGATCAAGACCTACCTCCTGCAGTTCGACAAGGTCGACCGCTACGACTTCGACGCGGACGGCAACTTCGCCGAGGCCGATGGCTACATCGACCACTTCCAGGCCATCCACGCCGGTGCCGGCGAGGAGGCCGGTGGCGGCGCCCAGGGCGAGGACGCCATCTGGTCGCACCGCTGGTACGCCTACTCCAACCAGATCGGCAAGACCGGACCCGCCGCCAACAAGGCCGGTGGCGTGCAGCTCGGCAGCTCCGGCATCTGGATCGGTGACTACACCACCGAGCCCGAGAACGGTGGTCTCGGCGTCTTCACGCACGAGTTCGGCCACGACCTCGGCCTCCCGGACTACTACGACACCGCAGGTGGCGACAACGGCACCGGCTTCTGGACGCTCATGTCCGGTGGCTCGTGGCTCAACAACGGCACCGTCGACATCGGCTCCAAGCCGGGCTACATGGGTCCGCTCGAGAAGCTGCAGCTCGGCTGGCTCGACTACACGGTGGCTGACAAGAGCGGCAGCTACGCGCTCGGCCAGGCCGACCTCGACGGCGCCAGGACGCCCCAGGCCGTCGCCGTCCCGTTGGCTGACAAGCGGGTCGTCACGAAGTACAACACCCCTCACAGCGGTGCGGCCGAGTGGTGGAGCGGATCGGGCAACGACCTCAAGAACTCGATCACTCGTGACGTCAACCTGACCGGCAAGACCTCGGCCAGCATGTCGGCGTGGCTCGACTACGAGATCGAGTCCGGCTACGACTACCTCTATGTCCAGGCCAGCACCGACGGCGGTGCCAACTGGACCGACGTCGACGCCATCGGCGGCAAGAGCGCCGGCTGGGTCCAGAAGTCGTGGAACCTGTCGCAGTTCGCCGGGAAGCAGACCAAGGTCCGCTTCAGCTACGTCACCGACGGTGGGCTCGCGCCCAAGGGTGCCTTCATCGACGACATCGCGATCACGGTCGACGGTGCCACTGTCCTCAACGACACCGTCGAGACGGGCACCAACGGCTGGACGGCTGCCGGCTTCACGATCATCAACGGCACGATCGACAAGATGTACCCGCGGTACTACCTCGTGGAGAACCGGGTCTACTCGGGCTACGACGAGACGCTCAGGACCGGTCCCTACAACTTCGGCTGGGCCGACACCAGGCCTGACTGGGTGGAGCGCTTCCCCTACCAGAACGGCATGCTCGTCTGGTACGTCGACAGCTCGTTCGCCGACAACAACACGTCGGTGCACCCCGGTGGCGGACAGGCGCTCCCCGTCGATGCCCGACCGGCGCCCGTGAAGTGGCCCACCGGCGAGCTGCTCGGCAACCGCCGTCAGCCGTGGGACGCCACCTTCGGTCAGGAGAAGACCGACGAGGTCACCTTCCACCGCAACGGTGTCCCGGTGACGATCACGAAGCAGGCGGCGATCCCGATCTTCGACGACACCGACGCCAACAAGTACTGGACGGCGGACAACCCGTGGAACTCGGTCAAGGTCGCCGGCACGGGTACCAAGATCACGGTGGCCAGGACCACGAAGCAGGGCACCGAGATGCAGCTGGACATCACGGTCCCCGTCAAGTGATCGAGACCTGACGCGTCAACAGCGCAACAGCGAGGGCCCCGGAGCGAGATGCTCCGGGGCCCTCGTCCTGCCTCCCCATAGGATGCCGACCATGGATCGTCAGCAGGAGTTCGTTCTCCGCACCATCGAGGAGCGGGACATCCGCTTCGTCCGCCTCTGGTTCACCGACGTCCTCGGAGGGCTGAAGTCCGTCGCCGTCGCGCCGGCCGAGCTGGAGGGTGCCTTCGCCGAGGGCATCGGCTTCGACGGCTCGGTGATCGAGGGCTTCGCCAGGGTCTACGAGGCCGACATGCTGGCCAAGCCCGACCCGTCGACGTTCCAGGTGCTGCCGTGGCGCGGTGACAACCCGGGCACCGCGCGGATGTTCTGCGACATCACGCTGCCCGACGGAACCCCGAGCATGGCTGACCCGCGCCATGTGCTGCAGCGCACGCTCGCCAAGGCGGCCGACCAGGGGTTCACCTTCTACACGCACCCCGAGATCGAGTTCTTCCTCTTCGAGCGGGGCTTTGCACCGGGGGAGCCGCCGACCCCGATCGACCAGGCGGGCTACTTCGACCACGTCCCGCACGGATCGGCCCAGGACTTCCGCAGGGCTGCCATCACGATGCTCGAGTCCATGGGCATCAGCGTCGAGTTCAGCCACCACGAGGGCGCCCCCGGCCAGAACGAGATCGACCTGCGCTATGCCGACGCGCTGTCGACCGCCGACAACATCATGACCTTCCGGACGGTCATCAAGGAGGTGGCCCTCGAGCAGGGCATCTTCGCCTCCTTCATGCCCAAGCCCCTCGCCGACCACCCGGGTTCGGGCATGCACACCCACATGTCGCTCTTCGACGGCGACAGCAACGCCTTCTACGAGGCAGGTGCGCCCTACTCGTTGTCCAGGACCGGCAGGCAGTTCATCGCCGGACTCCTGCACCACGGCGCCGAGATCACCGCGGTGACCAACCAGTGGGTCAACAGCTACAAGCGGCTCTGGGGTGGGGGTGAGGCACCCGCGCACCTCACCTGGGGCCACAACAACCGCTCCGCCCTCGTGCGTGTGCCCATGTACAAGCCCAACAAGGGGCAGAGCAGCCGGGTCGAGGTCCGCTCGATCGACCCGGCCTGCAACCCCTACCTCGCGTTCTCGGTGCTGCTCGCGGCAGGACTCAAGGGCATCGAGGAGGGATACGAGCTCGCTCCGGAGACCGAGGACGACGTCTGGGGTCTCACCGACTCCGAACGCAAGGCGATGGGCATCCGACCGCTCCCGGCGAGCCTCAGCGAGGCGATCGAGGTCATGGAGGAGAGCGAGCTCGTGGCCGAGACCCTCGGCGAGCACACCTTCGACTTCTTCCTGCGCAACAAGCGCGCCGAGTGGGCGGACTACCGCGGGCAGGTCACCGCGTTCGAGCTCGAGCGGTACCTCCCGCGGTTGTGAGGAGCGCACCGTGAGCGCTCGTATGCCGTCCGTGTCCGGAGACCTGACGCGTCTCGGTTTCGCGGAGCCTCGGCGCGCCGACACCCTCCTCGCCGATCCCGCGCTGGCCCCCTTGGTCAAGGACCGCGAGCGGGTCGAGACCGACGGGCTCGCCGTGACCCTCGCCAAGGTCGCCGACCCCGACCAGGCGCTGCTCACCCTGGTCCGCCTCATGGAGTGCGTCGCCACGCCCGGGCACACGGCCCTGCGCGAGGCGCTCGTCCCCGCCCTGCGCGAGCCCGGCCGGGCCCGGGACCGGCTCTTCGCCGTCCTCGGCGCCTCGACCGCGCTCGGCGACCATCTCGTCGCCCGACCCGAGCACTGGACCTCGGTCGTCGACGCCGTGCAGCTCGAGGTCGAGGAGCGCATCGACCTGCTGACCGCGGCGGTGACCTCGCCGGAGGAGGGCACGACCGCCGAGGACGCCCTGCGCATCGAGTACCGGCGGCAGCTCCTCGGGATCGCCACGCTCGACGTCTCCCGCCCGGACCCGCAGGCCCGGCTCCCCGAGGTGGCCGCCGCCCTGGCCGACCTCGCCGAGGCCGCGTTGGAGGCAGCGCTCGTCATCGCGCGCGCTGCCATCGGCCCCGACGCCGGGCAGTGCCGCTTCGCCGTCATCGGCATGGGCAAGACCGGTGGGCGGGAGCTCAACTACATCAGCGACGTCGACGTCATCTTCGTCGCCGAGCCGGTCGACGGGGCGGACGAGGACGCGGCGGTCGCGGTCGGCACGGAGCTCGCGACCCGGCTCATCAGGATCTGCTCGAGCCAGACGGCCGCCGGGGCCCTGTGGCAGGTCGACCCGGCCCTGCGCCCCGAGGGCAAGAACGGGCCACTCGTGCGCACCCTCGACTCCCACGTCTCCTACTACGAGCGGTGGGCCAAGACCTGGGAGTTCCAGGCGCTGCTCAAGGCGCGCCCGATCGCCGGTGACCGCGCCCTCGGTCGCGCCTACGTCGACGCCGTCGCGCCCTTCGTGTGGTCAGCGGCCTCTCGCGAGAACTTCGTCGAGGACGTCCAGGCCATGCGCCGTCGCGTCGAGGACAACGTCCCCTCGGGAGAGGCCGACCGACAGCTCAAGCTCGGGCCGGGTGGCCTGCGGGACGTCGAGTTCAGCGTCCAGCTGCTCCAGCTCGTCCACGGCCGGGCCGACAGGTCCCTGCGGTCCGGCACCACCCTGACCGCGCTGGCTGCGCTCTCCCAGGGTGGCTACGTGGGGCGAGAGGACGCGCAGACCCTGCAGACGGCATACCGGCTCCTGCGCACGTTGGAGCACCGCATCCAGCTGCACCGGATGCGGCGCACGCACCTCATGCCGACTGCGCCGGGCGACCTCCGGCGTCTCGGCCGGGCGCTCGGCCACCAGCGCGACCCCGAGGACTCGGTCGTCGCGCAGTGGCGTTCGGCGGCCCGCGAGGTGCGCCGCCTGCACCAGCGCATCTTCTACCGTCCGCTGCTCTCCGCCGTCGCCCGACTCGGTCCGGACGAGGTGCGCCTCACTCCCGAGGCCGCTCGTGAACGGCTTGCCGCCCTCGGCTTCCGCGACCCTCGTGGGGCCCTGCGCCACCTCGAGGCGCTCTCCGGGGGCGTCAGTCGGCGGGCCGCCATCCAGCGCCAGCTGCTGCCGGTCATGCTCGGGTGGTTCGCCGACGAGGCGGACCCCGACGCCGGCCTTCTCGCCTTCCGCCGGATCAGCGACGAGCTCGGCACGACGCCGTGGTTCCTGCGCCTGCTGCGCGACGAGGGCAGCGCCGCCGAACGCCTGGCGCACACTCTGGGGCGGAGCCGGTATGCCGCTGAGCTCCTGGAGCAGGGACCGGAGTCGGTGCAGTTCCTGGGCGAGTCCACCGGGCTGCGCCCACGATCGCGTGAGGACGTCCAGGGGCGGATGCGGGCCGCGGCCGGACGCAAGGACGGGTCGGAGGCAGCCGTCCTCGCGGCCAGGGCGGTGCGACGCTCCGAGCTCTTCCGGCTCGCCGTGGCCTCCCTCCTGGGTCACCTGACCCTCGACGACCTCGGCACCGCCCTGGCCGACCTGAGCAGCGCGCTCATCGACGTCACCCTCGAGGTCGTCCTCGCGGCGGTCGAGGAGCAGACGGGCACACCCCCGCTGAGCCGGCACCTCGTCGTCGGCATGGGTCGGCTCGGCGGCGGCGAGGCCGGCTTCGGCAGCGACGCCGACGTGCTCTTCGTCCACGACCCCCTCGAGGGTGCGGACTCGCGCGCCGCCCAGGAGCAGGCGCTCGAGGTCGTCAAGGAGCTCATCCGCCTGCTCGCGCTCGCTGCCCCCGACCCTCGGCTCGAGGTCGACGCCGGGCTGCGCCCCGAGGGCAAGAACGGGCCGTTGACCCGCTCCCTCGACTCCTACCGCGCCTACTACGAGAGGTGGTCCCTCGTCTGGGAGTCGCAGGCCCTGCTGCGGGCGGCGCCCGTGGCCGGCGATCCGGAGCTCGGTGCCGCCTTCGTGGGGCTGATCGACCCGCTGCGCTGGCCCGAGGGCGGGATCGATGCAGGGCAGGTCCGCGAGATCCGCACCCTCAAGGCCCGGATGGAGTCCGAGCGACTGCCGCGGGGCGCCGACCGCAAGACCCACTTCAAGCTGGGGCACGGGGGCCTGAGCGACGTGGAGTGGTGTGTCCAGCTCATCCAGCTGCAGCACGCCCACGCGCACGAGGGCCTGCGGACGACGTCGACCCTCACGGCGCTGGCCGCCGCCCAGAGCGGGGGCCTCGTCGATGCCGACGACGCCCTTGCCCTGTCGCAGGCCTGGCGCCTCGCGTCGCAGATGCGCAACGCCGGACTGCTGGCGCGCGGGCGGGCCGTCGACTCCGTTCCGTCCAATCTGCGTGACGCCGACGGGATGGCTCGGATCATGGGTCTACCGGCGGGGTCCGGGCAGGAGCTGGCCAACCGCTATCGCGGTGTGGCCCGTCGTGCCCGGCATGCGGCCGAGCACGTCTTCTACGGGGACGCTACCTAGACTGGGGACCATGATCCCCGTTCTCGACCTTCGCGGCCGCGCGCCCACGGTCCGCGAGCTCAGGGGCACCCTGCCCCGTGCCGAGCTGGACGTGGAGGCGGCGCTGGCTGCTGTCCGGCCGGTGTGCGACGACGTCGCCGCCCGCGGCGCGGACGCGGTCCTCGACGCCTCGGAGAAGTTCGACGGTGTGCGCCCGGTGACGTTGCGGGTCCCGGCCACCGTCATCGCCGCGGCCCTCTCGGACCTCGACCCCCAGGTCCGCCTGGCCCTGGAGGAGTCCGTCCGGCGCGCCCGGATCGTCCACGGCGCGCAGCGACGCACGGAGAGCAGGACGCAGGTCACGAGCGGCGGCACCGTGACCGAGCGCTGGGTCCCGGTCGACCGCGTCGGCCTCTATGTCCCCGGTGGGCGCGCGGTCTATCCGAGCAGCGTCGTCATGAACGTCGTCCCTGCCCTGCTCGCCGGCGTCGGGTCGATCGCCGTCGCGAGCCCGCCCCAGAAGGACTTCGACGGGTGGCCCCACCCGACGATCCTGGCCGCCTGTGCCCTGCTGGAGGTCGAGGAGGTCTGGGCGATGGGCGGCGCGCAGGCCGTGGCAGCGTTCGCGCACGGCTTCGACGGTGACGAGGTCCTCGATCCGGTCAACCTCGTCACCGGACCCGGCAACATCTATGTGGCTGCCGCTAAGCGACTGCTCAAGGGCCTCATCGGCATCGACTCCGAGGCGGGACCCACCGAGATCGCGATCCTCGCCGACGCCACCGCCGACCCCGAGCACGTCGCCGCCGACCTCATCAGCCAGGCCGAGCACGACCCCATGGCCGCAGCCGTCCTCGTGACCGACAGCCCGGCCCTCGCCGACGCCGTCGAGGTCGCTCTCGCGCGCCGGGTCCCCGACACCAAGCACTCCGGCCGGGTCACCGAGTCGTTGACGGGCCGTCAGTCCGCCGTCGTCCTCGTCGACTCCGTGGACGTCGGCCTCGACGTCGTCAACGCCTATGCCGCCGAGCACCTCGAGATCCACACGACCGACGCCTCGGCCGTCGCATCGCGCGTCCGCAACGCGGGCGCGGTCTTCGTCGGCACCTGGTCTCCGGTCAGCCTCGGTGACTACTGCGCCGGCTCCAACCACGTCCTGCCCACCGGTGGGTGTGCCGCGCACTCGAGCGGCCTCTCCGTGCAGTCCTTCCTCCGCGGCATCCACGTCATCGAGTACTCCGAGGAAGCCCTGCGCGAGGTCGGTGGCCACGTCGTCACCCTCGCCAACGCCGAGGACCTCCCGGCTCACGGCGAGGCCGTCATGGCCCGCCTGGCCGAACCGACATGAGCGTGATCGAGCAGCTGCTGCGTGAGGACCTGCGCGGGCGCACCGCCTACGGTGCGCCCCAGCTCGACGTCCCGGTCGCCCTCAACACCAACGAGAACTCGTATGCCGTGCCCGCCGCGGTCGTCGACGAGATCGTCGCCGCCGTGGCCGAGGTGGCCTCAGGCCTGAACCGCTACCCCGATCGTGAGTTCACGGACCTGAGGGATGACCTCGCGGCATACCTCTCACGCAGCGGGACCACGGTGCGCCCGGAGCAAATCTGGGCCGGCAACGGCTCCAACGAGGTTCTCCTGCACCTGTTGCAGGCCTTCGGCGGTTCCGGGCGCACGGCGCTGGGCTTCACGCCGGCCTACTCGATGCACCCGATCATCACGGCGACCACCGGCACGAGCTGGGTCGATGGGCTGCGCGGCGTGGCGGGTGGGGGAGCGTTCGACCTCTCCGTCGAGTCGGCTGTCGCGCAGGCTCAGGCGCACGACCCGCACGTCGTCTTCCTCTGCTCGCCCAACAACCCGACAGGCACAGCGCTGACCCTCGAGGTCGTCACTGCCGTGCACGACGCCGCTCCTCGCGCGGTCATCGTCGTCGACGAGGCCTACGCCGAGTTCGCCCGACCCGGCACGCCCAGTGCGCTCACCCTGCTCCCGGGCCGTCCGCGTCTGGTCGTCACCCGCACGATGAGCAAGGCGTTCGCCTTCGCCGGCGGTCGCCTGGGCTACCTCGCGGCGGACCCCGAGCTCGTCGACGCCCTGCGGCTCGTGCGGATGCCCTACCACCTGTCATCGCCCGCGCAGGCGATCGCCCGGGCAACGCTGCTGCACGCCGACGCGATGCTCGGCACCGTCGACGTCATCAAGGCCGAGCGCGACCGCATCGTCACCGCGTTGGCCGACCTCGGCCTCGACCCGGTCCCCAGCGACGCCAACTTCGTCCTCTTCGGAGGGCTGCGCGACAGCCGTGCGACCTGGCAGGCGCTGCTCGACCGGGGGGTTCTCGTTCGAGACGTGGGCATCGCCCACTATCTTCGAGTCACCGCCGGGACGCCTGCGGAGACCACTGCCTTCCTCGACGCCGTGGCCGCACTGCCACCTGACCACCTGCGCCCAGAACACCCGGAAGGACAGTCGTGACCAGCAACCGCACCGCGACGGTGACGCGTTCCACCTCCGAGAGCAGCGTCGAGCTCAGCCTCGACCTCGACGGCACGGGCGTGGGCGAGGTGAGCACCGGCGTCCGGTTCTACGACCACATGCTCCTGTCGCTCGCGAAGCACTCGCTCATCGACCTTCGCGTCAAGGCCACCGGTGACGTCGACGTGGACGCGCACCACACCGTCGAGGACGTCGCCATCGTCCTCGGTGACGCGCTGCGCGAGGCGCTCGGCGACAAGAGCGGCATCGCCCGCTTCGGCGACGCCACGGTCCCGCTCGACGAGGCGCTCGTGCAGGCGGTCGTCGACGTGGCCGGTCGCCCCTACGTCGTGCACACCGGCGAGCCGGCCGGCCAGGAGTACGTCGTGATCGGGGGCAACTACGTCGGGTCGCTGACCCGGCACGTCCTCGAGTCGTTCGCCTTTCACGCCGGCATCGCGCTCCACGTCCGTGTCCTCTCCGGTCGCGACCCGCACCACATCGTCGAGGCACAGTTCAAGGCCGTGGCCCGCGCCCTGCGCGCGGCAGTCGCCCGCGATCCCCGGGTTGTCGGGGTCCCCAGCGCCAAGGGTGCGCTCTGAGCCGTGGCCACCCTTGACCAGACACCAGCGCTCGGCCACGGTGTCGTCCTCGTCCGAGGTGGCGGCGCCGCCTCCGCCCGGTGGGTCCGTCGCGGTCTCGTCGCCGTGCGCGTGGTTCCGCTCACCGGGTGGACCGGTATCTATCTCGCCGAGGACCGAGCCCTGTCGGCACCGCCCTATGACGTCGGTCTCGAGGTCCTGGCCGCTCGTCGCGTGCCCACCCGCCGCCGGCCCGCGATCGGTCTCTTCGTCATCGACGGGTGCGCCGTGGTGACGGTGCAGGCCCGCGGCTGGCGGCTGGAGCAGCGCTGGCTGGTGTGGGAACCAGGCGTCGGCATCCGACGGACCCCTGACCTTCCCGCGCTTCCCGCAGGGCTCGTCGTCGACGTCGCGGGCGCTCGTTCACGCACGTCCGCGGCTGCGGTGACCGCGCACTTCGCCGACCCCCAGGGGCAGCCGCTCGACCTCCTCGTCGGTCTCGTGCGGCTCCTCGGCCTGCCCGGAGAGGAGCTCCTCCTGGGTGACGCGGACGAGAGCCACGAGCGGATCGACCCGAGCCCGCGCTCGATCGCGACCTTCGACGCCCTCGTCGCCGAGGAGGCCGCACACCGGACCGGGGACGACCGATGACGCTTCGACGGGTCGTCGTGCTGGACCACGGTAGTGGCAACGTCCACAGCGCGGTGCGGGCACTGGAACGGGTCGGCGCCCACGTCGAGCTGACCGCGGACCGCCAGCGGGCACTCGATGCCCACGGACTGTTCCTCCCCGGAGTGGGCAACTTCCATGCCTGCGTCCGGGGGATGCGCGCTGCCGAGGCACCTCGCATCGTCGACGTCCGTCTGGCCGGTGGGCGCCCCGTCCTGGGAGTGTGCGTCGGTATGCAGGCGCTGTTCGAGTCCTCGACCGAGCCGAGCGGCACGACGGAGGAGGGCCTCGCCGAGTGGCCGGGCACGGTGGAGCGGCTGCAGGCACCGATCGTCCCGCACATGGGATGGACCGAGGTCGACGTGCCCTCCGGGTCGACCCTGTTCGCAGGAGTCGAGTCCGAGCGCTTCTACTTCGTCCACTCGTATGCCGTCCGCACCTGGACGCTTCCCGAACCCACCGGGGCCTTCGCCGCGGTGGCCCCCCGGGTCACGCACGCGACCCACGGTGAGCGGTTCGTCGCGGCCGTGGAGAACGGCCCGCTGTCCGCCACCCAGTTCCACCCCGAGAAGTCGGGAGACGCGGGCCTGCGCCTGCTCGAGAACTGGGTCGGCTCGCTCTGACCTCCTCGACCCCACCCGTGACCCACAGTGAAGGCGCCATGACCACCCCACGTCTCCAGCTCCTCCCCGCCGTCGACGTCGCCGATGGGCGCGCGGTCCAGCTCGTCCAGGGCGTCGCGGGGACCGGTGGCGAGTTCGGCGAACCCGTCGAGGCCGCGATGCGCTGGCAGGAGCAGGGCGCCGAGTGGCTGCACCTCGTCGACCTCGACGCCGCCTTCGGGCGCGGCGACAACGCAGAGCTGCTCGCCCAGATCGTCGGGCGGCTCGACATCGACGTGGAGATGAGCGGCGGCATCCGTGACGCCGAGACCCTGGACCGCGCGCTCGCGACCGGGTGCCGGCGGGTCAACCTCGGCACCGCCGCCCTTGAGAACCCCGAATGGACGGCCGCCGCCATCGCCGAGCACGGCGACCGCATCGCCGTGGGTCTCGACGTGCGGGGCACGACTCTGGCGGCGCGCGGCTGGACCCAGGAGGGGGGCGACCTCTGGGAGACGCTCACGCGTCTCGATGCCGAGGGATGCGCACGCTACGTCGTCACCGACGTCAACAAGGACGGCATGCTCAAGGGGCCCAACCTCGAGCTCCTCCGGGACGTCTGCGCCCGGACGGACAGGCCCGTCATCGCCTCCGGCGGAGTCTCGACCTTGGCGGACATCGAGGCCCTCCGGGTCATGGTGGGTGACGGCGTCGAGGGCGCCATCGTCGGGTCCGCTCTCTACCGCGACGCCTTCACCCTCCCCGACGCGCTCGACGTCGCCGGCCGCCCGTGACGCGTGATCTCGTCTTCACCGGCTTCGAGGGTGACGAGGGCGCGGCCGACCCGGCACTCGTCGCAGCCCTGGATGCCGAGGACCCGTCCGAGCTCATGAAGGCACTGGCGTCCGCCCGACTCCTCGTGCCGATCGTCGCCGAGCCGGTCGAGAGCGAGGTCAGGGACGGGCTGACCGTCGACAAGCAGACCGACATGGCGGCCGTGACCCTCCTCGCGCCTGACGGTGAACGAGCGTTGCCCGTGTTCACCAGCCTTGCCGCCCTCGCGGCGTGGGACCCCGGAGCCAGGCCGGTCCCTGTCACCTCGGCTCGCGCCGGACAGGCGGCGGTCGGCGAGCGGTGTGACGTCATCGTCATCGACGTCGCCGGCCCGCGCACCCAGGTTCTGCGCCCCTCCATGGTGTGGGCGCTGGCCCAGGAACGCGAGTGGGTCATCCCGCAGCTCGACCCGTTCGTCGCCAGGGCCGTGGAGAGGGCGCTGGCGGACGAGCCGGCTGTGCGCAGTCACCGGATCGAGGAAGGCAGACCGGCAGGTCGCGGCATCCTTGGTCTCGCCCTCGAGCTGTCGGAGGGCCTTGACCCCGACGAGGTCCAGCAGATCGCCACTCGGGTGGGGGAGCGGCTGGCCACCGACGGTGAGCTGAGGGCCCGCATCGACGGCCTGGCCTTCCGCATCACCTGACCGGTGTGTCGCAGGGGTTGCGGGAGAATGGGGTGAGGAACCCACGGAGGTGAGCGGGCGGCATACACGGAGTTGGTCCCAAGGCACCAGACTGCTAACCTTGCTGCCGGACCGGCTGCGTCGCCCCCCACCAGGGGAGCGACACAGTGCGCAAGTGAAGCTCGCTTCCACCCGCGTCGACCTCAGGTCGCCGGGTTCTCTCCACTCGGTCCACGGCAGAGTATTAGTGTCGTGGGTGCTGTCGTGGACGGATGTGAGGCTTCTCGTGCGCTGCGCGAGGAGCCTCTTCTCGTTCCGGTCGCAGGACAGCCTGATCTCCACCGTTCCCTTCAGAAGGAGTACGACATCAGCGAGCCTCGCATCAACGACCGCATCCGGGTTCCGGAAGTGCGGTTGGTTGGCCCCAACGGCGAGCAGGTCGGCATTGTCCGGGTCGAGGACGCACTGCGCCTCGCAGCAGAGGCAGATCTCGACCTGGTCGAGGTGGCCCCCATGGCCAAGCCGCCCGTCGCCAAGCTCATGGACTTCGGCAAGTACAAGTACGAAGCCGCCATGAAGGCCCGAGAAGCGCGCAAGAACCAGGTCAACACGGTCATCAAGGAGATCAAGCTCCGCCCGAAGATCGACCCGCACGACTACGCCACCAAGAAGGGCCACGTCGTCCGGTTCCTGGGCGGCGGTGACAAGGTCAAGGTGACCATCATGTTCCGCGGGCGCGAGCAGTCGCGTCCGGAGCTCGGCTACCGCCTCCTGCAGAAGCTGGCCGAGGACGTCATCGAGCTGGGCACCGTCGAGTCGGCGCCCAAGCAGGATGGTCGCAACATGATCATGGTGCTCGCCCCGACCAAGAAGAAGTCCGAGGCACGCGCCGAGCAGCGCCGCAAGAAGGACTCTGCGGACGTCGCCCCGGCTGCGGCTCAGTCCACGCCGACCGAGCTCGCCGACGAGGCCACCCCGGTCCGGACCGAGGAGCTCGAGGCCGAGCAGCCCGAGGTCGTCGAGACCGAGCAGCCCGAGGTCGTCGAGGCGGAGCAGCCCGAGGTCGTCGAGGCGGAGCAGCCCGAGGTCGTCGAGGCCGAGCAGCCCCAGACCGCGCAGCCCGAGGTCGTGGAGACCGCGCCGGTTGCAGAGGTCGAGCCCGCCGCCGAGCCGAAGCCCCAGGCCGCACCGAAGCCCAAGGCCGCGCCGAAGCCGAAGGCCGACAACAAGCCCAGGGCCCCCAAGAAGGCCGTCGCCGCCGAATAGGCGTCGCCACACTTTTCCCCGCAGCACCGACACACAGCAGCACCACAGCAGCACCGACAGCGAAGGAGATCGGCAGCCATGCCGAAGAACAAGACCCACAGCGGCACCAAGAAGCGCTTCCGCGTCACCGGTTCCGGCAAGGTCATGCGCGAGCAGGCCGGTCACGTCCACAAGTTCCACGAGAAGACCCCGCAGAAGGCTCGCGCCCTCAGCAAGGACGTTCTCGTGTCCAAGGCCGATGTCAAGAAGGTCAAGAAGCTTCTCGGCATCTGAGCCGGGCCCACCGAACGTCCAAGAACAGCAAGGAGTACTCACGTGGCACGCGTGAAGCGGGCAGTCAATGCCCATAAGAAGCGCCGGGTCGTCCTCGAGCGCGCGAGCGGTTATCGCGGTCAGCGGTCCCGTCTCTACCGCAAGGCCAAGGAACAGGTCACCCATTCCCTCGGCTACGCCTACCGCGACCGTCGCGCCCGCAAGGGTGACTTCCGGCGCCTGTGGATCCAGCGCATCAACGCTGCGGCCCGCGCCAACGGCATGACCTACAACCGCCTCATCCAGGGCCTCAAGATCGCCGAGATCGAGGTGGACCGTCGCATGCTTGCCGAGCTGGCCGTGAACGACGAGGCTGCCTTCGCCGCCCTGGTCGAGATCGCCAAGGCGAACGTCCCGGCCCAGCCGGTCGTCGACAAGGCTGGCGTCTGAGCCACCCAAGGGCGCACCGCGTCCCTGTCGCAGCGCCGGGAGAGCCGTGCTGACCAACGTCCGATCTGATCGGGTCAAGTCAGTGCGATCGCTCTCCCGGCGCTCCGTGCGTGAGCGGACGGGTCGTTTCGTCGTGGACGGCCCGCAGGGCGTGCGCGAGGCGATCCGGTATGCCGCCGCGCGCATCGACGACCTCTACGTCACCTCCGCCGCGATCGAGCGTCACAACGACCTCGTCGCAGCCGCTCAGGACGTCGGCCTCCACGTCCATGAGGTCGACGACGCCGTGCTCGCCGCGATGTCCGACACCGAGTCGCCGCAGGGGCTGCTCGCCGTGGTCGCGGCGCAGCCCCACACCCTCGAGGGGGTGCTCGCCGACGACCCGCGACTCGTCGTGCTGCTGAGCAACGTGCGCGACCCGGGCAACGCCGGGACGGTCATCCGTGGCGCCGACGCCTTCGGCGCGGACGCCGTGCTCGTCACCGACGGCTCCGTCGACGTCCTCTCGCCCAAGGTGGTCCGCTCCACCGCCGGATCCCTCTTCCACCTGCCCGTCGTCACGGGTCTCGACGCCCACACGACGTTGGACGCCCTGGCCGCACACGGCATACGGACTCTTGCTGCCGACGGAGTCGGCGAGACCCTGCTGCCCGACGTCGACGTGAGCCAGCCGCACGCCTGGGTCATGGGCAACGAGGCATGGGGGCTGCCGCCCGAGATCCGCGACCGCTGCACCGACGTGGTGAGGGTGCCGATCCACGAGCGCGTCGAGTCGCTGAACCTCGCCATGGCCGCGACGATCTGCCTCGCAACGTCCGCCGGGGCGACGCGGCGCCCCTGACGTGGTGGGATGTTGCCATGGATGCGTCCCCCGCCTCGGAGAATCCCTCGACCGTTCCGTCTGCGACCGTGGTGGCGGCGCAGATGCTTCCGGACGGTCTGGTCACCGCCGACGCAGACGGCACCGTGACCTCGGTCAACAGGCGCGCCGAGCAGGTCCTCGGTCGGGGGGCGGCTGAGCTGGTCGGACGGGACATCCGCACGGCCCTCCCACTCGAGACGCGCAACGGCGAGTCGTGGTGGACCCTCACCGACCCGTGGAACGGACTGCGCATCCGCACCGGCCACCGGGAGAAGCTGCTCCAGACCAGTGACGGCACGGAGCTCCTCGTCACCGCCAAGTATGAGCGGACGGGCCGGGGCGGGCCCCTCGCCGGCATCCTGCTCGGCCTGCGTGATGCCGAGGCACGTCGTCGAGCCGAGCACGACCACGCGGCGCTCATCTCGACGATCGCCCACGAGCTCCGCTCCCCGTTGACGGGAGTCAAGGGTTTCTCATCGACCCTGCTGCGCCGGTGGGACCAGTTCACCGAGCCGCAGCGACTGACGATGATCGAGGCCGTCGACTCCGACGCCGACCGCCTCACCCGACTCATCACCGACCTCCTCGACGTCTCGCGCATCGACACGGGCAAGCTGCGGATCCACGAGATCCCGGTGCCGGTGCGGGAGTTCTTCACCCGACACGTCGAGCGGGCGGTGGCAGCCGGCGGCGATGCGAGCGACTTCACCATCACGATCGAGCCCGGAGCCGAAGAGGTCTACGCCGACAGCGACCGCCTCGACCAGGTGCTCTCCAACCTCGTCGAGAACGCTGTGCGACACGGCCACGGTCGGGTGGACCTCAGCGCGTCCCCCCACGCGTCGCACGACGGGACCGGGGTGCTGATCAGCGTCAGCGATGACGGAGCAGGGATCCCGGCCGAACAACGGCGGGCCGTCTTCGGCCGGTTCTGGCACGGGCCGAGCGGGACCGGCACCGGCCTGGGCCTCTACATCGTCAAGGGCATCGTCGAGGCCCACGGTGGGTGGGCCCAGATCGACGATGGTGCTGACAGCGGTGCCGTCGTCCGCGTCTTCTTCCCCGGGGAGCCCACCTAGCCGGACACCGGCCGGACGCTTGGCGGACACCTGGCCGGACGGTTGGCGGTCACGTCGCCGTATCGGGCTTGGTCGGTGAAGCCACCCGGCATACGCTGCGAAGCGTTCTGCAGGAGCGGTTTCGAGCAAGGGGTGTCGGGTGGCGGTCGTGTCCATCGCGCCCTACCGCGTCGCCCTGGCGAGTCGAGACCTGAGGCTGGCCCTGCTCCTCGGGTCGTTCGTGCGGATCCCGGTGTTCTCCGCCGGCGTCCTCCTGACGGTGCACGTCGTCTCCACCCTCGATCGTTCGTATGCCGCCGCGGGACTGCTCGCCTCCGTCGCGACGGTCGCGATCGCGGTGAGTGGGCCGTGGCGGGGTCGTCTGCTGGACCGGATAGGACTGCGCAGGGTCGTCCTCCCGTCCACGGTGGTGGCCCTCGTCTGCTGGTCCATCGCGCCGTGGGTCGACTACCTGCCGCTGCTCGTCCTCGCGGGGGTGGCCGGGCTCTTCGTCATCCCGAGCTTCTCCATCATCCGCCAGGCCGTCATGGCCGCGGTGCCGAGCCAGGAGCGTCGCACCGCGATCTCGCTCGACTCCGTCGCCGTCGAGATCGCCTTCATCATCGGCCCGGCCACGACGATCTGGGCGGCGTCCCACTGGGACACGCGGTGGGTGCTCTTCGCCGTCCAGATGCTCGGGGTCGTCGGGGGCCTCACCCTGTGGCTCGTCAACCTGCCCCTGCGCAGCGACTCCGAGGACGACGACCCAGGGGAGCATCCGTCGCGGTCGTCGTGGCTGGGGTTGCCCTTCATCGCCGTGTGCTGCGCTGCCGCGTGCGCGACCTTCGTGCTGTCCGGGACGGACCTCGGGATCGTGGCGCGCATGCGGGAGCTGGGGTCGCCGACGTCCATCGGCATCGTCCTGGGCCTCTGGGGGCTCGGTTCGCTGTTCGGCGCCCTGGTCTACGGCGGGCTGAGCAGGTCGATCTCGACCTTCTGGTTGCTCGGTGCCCTGGCGCTGGTCACCCTGCCGATGGCACTGGCCCACGGCCTGTTCTCCCTGTCGGTCCTCGCCTTCGTCGCCGGGGTCCTGTGTGCCCCGACGATCACCGCCAGCGTGGACCAGGCGAGCCGAATCGTGCCGGCTTCGGCCCGCGGCGAGGCGATGGGGTGGCACGGTTCGTCGTTGACCCTGGGCGGCGCCATGGGCGCGCCCTTTGCCGGTCTGGCCATCGACGAGGTCGGAGCCGGTGGAGGCTTCGTGGCGCCTGCCGTCGTGGGTCTGGTCGTGGCCCTCCTCGGTGCCGCGGCCGCCCAAACCCGTCGACGCCGGCACGCGCCCGGGCGCTAGGCTGGTCGACATGTCTCCCGCCTCGGCCTCCCGCATGCCCCGTGCCGTGCGCCGATTTACCGTGCCCTCGGGCCCGGAGACGCAGGCCGCCTGAGCTCGTGCGATCGAGGCTCGGCGACCACGGCCGGCCCGGGGGCGCGTGAGGCCTCACGCATCCGATGACCCAAGCCTGCAGGGCGCTGGCGCGCAAGCGCACTGGCCCGCAAGGGCAAACCCGTTGCCCGCGACGAGAAGTGGAAGCCATGTCTGGACCCAACACGAACTTCGACCCGGTGGAGGTCGCCGTGCTCGACCCCCGAGCCATCGAGGACGCCGTGACGAGCGCACTGGGCGCCGTGGCGGCAGCGACCTCGCTCGACGAGCTCAAGTCGCTGCGGCCCACGCACACCGGGGACAGGTCGCCCCTTGCCCAGGCCAACCGCGAGATCGGCGCACTGCCTCCCAGTGCCAAGGCCGAGGCCGGCAAGCGTGTCGGTCAGGCACGCGGCCGGGTGGGCCAGGCCTTCGCCGCGCGTCAGGTCGAGCTCGAGGCCGAGCGCGACGAGCGAGTGCTCGTCGAGGAGACCCAGGACCTCACCGTCCGTGTGCCTCGTCGCCCCGTGGGGGCCCGGCACCCGGTCAACCTCGTCTCCGAGCGCGTGGAGGACATCTTCGTGTCCATGGGCTGGGAGATCGCCGAGGGGCCCGAGATCGAGTCGGAGTGGCTGAACTTCGACGCGCTCAACATCGGACCCGACCACCCGGCCCGCCAGGAGGCGGACACGTTCTACGTCGCGCCGGCCGGGTCCGGGCTGGTCCTTCGGACGCACACGTCACCCGTGCAGGTGCGCACCATGCTCGACCGTGAGCCGCCCATCTATGTCCTCTGCCCCGGCAAGACCTTCCGGACCGACGACCTGGACGCGACGCACACCCCGGTGTTCCACCAGTTCGAGGGTCTCGTCGTCGACGAGGGCGTCACCATGGCTCACCTGCGGGGCACGCTCGACGCCTTCGTGCAACGGCTCTTCGGCGACGGGATCGTCACGCGCCTGCGGCCCAACTACTTCCCGTTCACCGAGCCGAGCGCCGAGATCGACTGCCAGTGCTGGGTGTGTCGCGGCGGCTCCGACGCTGAGGTCAAGGCGTGCCGTTCCTGTGGGGGCACCGGTTGGATCGAGCTCGGTGGCTCCGGCATGGTCAACCGACGCGTCCTGCGCAGCGCCGGGATCGACCCGGACCGCTACACGGGGTTCGCCTTCGGCCTCGGCATCGAGCGCTCCCTCATGCTGCGCCACGGGATCGCTGACATGCACGACATCGTCGAGGGAGACGTTCGCTTCTCCCGCCAGTTCGGAATGGAGATCTGATGCACGCCCCCGTCTCGTGGTTGCGTGAGCTCGCCGACGTCCCGTCCGACGCCCAGGGCGTCGACATCGCGGCGGCACTCGTCCGTGTCGGTCTGGAGGAGGAGGGCCTGCACGGTGGCGACATCGCTGGTCCCCTCGTGGTCGGCCGCGTCCTCACCGTGGAGCCCGAGCCACAGAAGAACGGCAAGACGATCAACTGGTGCACGGTCGACGTGGGTGACCACGGGCAGAGGACCTCCGAGGGCAAGGCCCAGGAGATCGTCTGCGGCGCCCACAACTTCGGACCCGGGGACCTCGTGGTGGTCGTCCTGCCCGGCGGTGTCCTGCCCGGCGGGTTCGAGATCTCGGCGCGCAAGACCTACGGCCACGTCTCCAACGGGATGATCTGCTCGGCCGCCGAGCTGGGTCTGGGGGAGGACCACGACGGCATCATCGTCCTGACCGAGCTGCTCGGTGCGGACGCAGCTGCCGCCCTCGAGCCCGGAGACGACGCCATCGCCCTGCTCGGCCTCGGCGACGAGGTCGTCGAGGTCAACGTGACGCCGGATCGCGGCTACTGCTTCTCGATGCGCGGGATCGCGCGCGAGTACGCCCTGTCGACGGGCGGGACGTTCCGCGACCCTGCCCGCCTCGACGTGGCCGAGCCCAACGACGACGGGTATGCCGTGTCGCTGGCCGACGAGAGTCCGCTCGAGGGCCGTGCGGGGTGCGACCGCTACGTCGCTCGCGTCGTGCGTGGCGTCGACACGACTGCCACGAGCCCGCCGTGGATGCAGAAGCGGCTGACCCAGGTCGGCATGCGCCCCATCTCGCTCGCCGTCGACGTGACCAACTACGTCATGCTGCTGCTCGGCCAGCCGCTGCACGCCTTCGACCTCGACACCCTGTCCGGGTCGATCGGCACGCGCCGTGCCCGGGCGGGGGAGACGCTCACGACCCTCGATGACGTCGAACGCGCCCTCGACCCGGAGGACCTGCTCATCGTCGACGGATCCGACGCGCCGCTCGCGATCGCCGGAGTCATGGGCGGTGAGTCCTCCGAGGTGAGTGACTCGACCACCAACGTGCTCATCGAGGCTGCGCACTTCGACCCGGTGACGGTCGCGCGATCCGCCCGGCGCCACCGGCTCACGACCGAGGCGTCCAAGCGCTTCGAGCGGGGCGTGGACCCGGCGGTGACGGCAGCTGCCGCCCAGCTTGCGGTCGACCTGCTCGTCGAGCACGGCGGAGGCACGCCGGACCCCGGCGTCACCGATGTCGACCGCCGCAACCCGCCCACGGTCTTCGACTTCCCGGTCACGCTCCCGACGCGCTACATCGGCCTGGACTACCCACGGGCCGAGGTCCTCACCACCCTGCGTGCGATCGGCTGTGACGTCGAGGAGCGGGAGGGTGACGTCGTCTCGGTGACCCCGGCGACGTGGCGCCCCGACCTCACCGACGGTCCCGAGCTCGTCGAGGAGGTCGCCCGGGTCCGCGGCTATGACCAGATCCCGTCTGTCCTCCCCCAGCCCAAGAGCGCCGGTCGTGGCCTCACCCATGGTCAGCGGGTCCGACGCACGATCGCCGGGACCCTCGCTCATCAGGGGCTCGTCGAGGTGCTGACCTACCCGTTCATCGGCGACGCCAGGTTCGACGAGCTCGGCTACGCGTCGGACGACGAGCGTCGCTCGACGGTGCGCATCGCCAACCCTCTCTCCGACGAGGCGCCGCTCATGCGGACCTCGATCCTGGACACCCTGCTGGATGCCTTGCGCCGCAACGTCTCACGGGGTGCGCGCGATGTCGCGCTCTACGAGGTGGGCCTAGTGACGGTGGGATCGTCGGCCCCTGCGACCGCTCCCGTTCCCCCGGCCGACGCCCGTCCCGACGACGCGACGCTGGCCCGGATCCTCGGGGCGGTGCCGGCCCAGCCCCGGCACGTGGCGTTCGCCGCTGCCGGTGACATCGAACGGGGCGGCCCCTGGGGCCCGTCCCGGCGCGTCGACGCCACCGACGGCGTCGGCTGGGCCCTGGCGGTCGGCCGAGCCGTCGGTCTCGACCTGTCCGTCGTCGCGGCTCGCGACCGTGCACCGTTCCATCCGGGCAGGTGTGCGGCCATCACGCTGTCCGACGGCACGGTCGTCGGTCAGGTCGGCGAGCTGCACCCCAAGGTCGTTGCGACGCTCGACCTGCCCGCGGGCACCGTGGCCGGTGAGCTCGACGTCGATGCCCTCGTGGCGGCGAGCGGGACTCCCGTCCAGGCGCACCAGCTGTCCACCTTCCCGGCAGCGCACACCGACGTGGCCCTCATGGTCGACGACTCGGTGGCGGCGGCCGACGTCGAGTCCGCGTTGCGCGACGGCGCCGGAGAGTCGTTGGAGGCCCTGGCGCTCTTCGACATCTACCGCGGCGACCAGCTCGACTCGGGCAGGAAGTCGCTGGCCTACCGGTTGACCTTCCGGGCCGATCGCACCCTCCGGACCGAAGAGGTGTCCGCGTTGCGTGACTCCGCGGTGGCTTCGGCATCGGCGGCGACGGGAGCGGTGCAGCGATGACGCAGCCGGTCGCGATCGTCACGGGAGCGTCCCGCGGCATCGGCGCGCACATCGCCGATGCGTTGCAGGACAGCGGGTATGCCGTGGAGCGCGGTTCACGCTCCACGGCGCCGGTGACGGATCGGCTGGCCGTCGAGGCTTGGGTCGGCGACATCGTGGCTCGCCACGGCCGGATCGACCTGCTGGTCAACAACGCCGGCGTCATCGACGCCGAGGTGGCTCTCGTCGACAGTGACCCCGAGCAATGGTGGGAGACCGTCGAGACCAACGTGCGCGGCCCCTACCTCATGACTCGGGCGGTGCTCCCGCACCTCGCCCCGGAGGTCGGGAGGATCGTCAACCTCAACTCGGGCGCCGCCTACAAGAACGCCGACAACGCGACGGCATACAACCTCAGCAAGGGTGCCCTGGCGCGGCTCACGTCGCAGCTCGGTCTCGGATCGGAGCGCACCGCGCTCGTCTTCGACCTAGCGCCCGGAGTCGTCAGGACAGACATGACCGAGGCGATGGTCATGCACCGCGGTCGGGCCGAGTGGACTTCTCCGCAGGAGGTGACCGACCTGCTGCTCGCCATCGCGCGGGGCGAGCTCGACCCCTGGAGCGGGCGGATGGTGCGTGCCGGCACCGACACCGTGGAGTCGCTCAGGACTCGTGCCGCCGCTGGCCTGTCGGAGCTCGATCGCACGCTCGGACTCATCGCCTGGGGTGACGACGACCCGTTGGCCTGAGGCCGGAGACGGTCGTGGAGCTCGACGACCGTCGACATGGACCGCTCTTCGCGGACGCGGGGCAGGTAGACGGCGGAAATTGCATAGTGATGTTGTGACATGCAAGACTATGCACATGCTGAGAGTCGCAGTCGCCGGAGCAAGTGGCTACGCCGGTGGCGAGGTCCTGCGATGGCTGCTGCGTCATCCCGAGGTCGAGATCGGCGCCGTGACCGCCGGAGGCAATGCCGGTGCCCAGCTGGGCGCCCTTCACCCGCACCTGTTCTCGCTGGGCGACCGAACCCTTGCCGAGACCACGCCAGAGACGCTCGCGGGACATGACGTCGTCGTCCTCGCCCTCCCGCACGGACACTCCTCCGCCGTGGCCGAAGGGCTCGGCGACGAGACGGTCGTCATCGACTGCGGGGCGGACTTCCGCCTGAGCAGCGAGTCGGCGTGGACCGCCTTCTATGACACCCCCTATGCCGGGTCGTGGGCCTACGGACTGCCCGAGCTGACACTGTCGGGCGGAGGGCGCGGACGTGATGCACTCGCCGCGGCCCGCCGAGTGGCGGTGCCCGGTTGCTATCCGACGGCAGTGAGCCTGGCCCTGGCGCCCGGCCTCGCGGCGGGTGTCGTCGAGCCGCAGGACGTCGTCGTCGTCGCGGCCTCGGGCACCTCCGGCGCCGGCAAGGCCCTCAAGCCACACCTCCTCGGGTCCGAGGTCATGGGTTCGATGTCGCCCTACGGCGTCGGGGGAGTCCATCGGCACACGCCGGAGATCGAGCAGAACCTCGGCGCTGCCGCCGGAGCGCCAGTCACCGTCTCCTTCACCCCCACCCTGGCCCCGATGCCTCGTGGCATCCTCGCGACGTGCACGGCCAAGGTCTCGTCCGGCACCTCCGCTGCAGACGTCCGCGAGGTCTGGGACACGGCATACGAGCACGAGACGTTCGTCCACCTCCTCGCGCCCGGTGCGTGGCCGGCCACGGGTCACGTCGTCGGCAGCAACCACGTCACGGTCCAGGTCGCACTGGACGAGCGCGCGGGCCGGGTCGTGGCCGTCGCCGCCATCGACAACCTCGCCAAGGGCACGGCCGGCGCGGCCGTCCAGTGCCTCAACCTCGCCGTCGGCCTGCCCGAGTCGACCGGGCTCCTCGGATCGGGGGTGGCGCCGTGAGCGCCATGCCACTGCATCTCATGACCCATCCCGAGCTGCTCGCGGTCGCGCGCCTCGATGCCGGAGAGGTACCGACGTGGGACTGGTCGGCCGGTCCCTTCGCGTCGCTGAGCCACACCCCGCACGAGACGTCGGTCGTCGGCCTCGCCGATGCCATCCCTGCCGGTGTGCTGTCGGAAGGCCCGTTCCGGGCGGTGGAGGTCGCTGGTCCACTCGCGTTCGACGCCGTCGGGGTCATGGCCGAGATCCTCGGCCCCCTCGTGCCGGCCGGGATCAGCGTCCTCGCCCTCTCCACCTACGACACCGACTGGGTCCTCGTGCCCGCGGGGAAGGTGGACCGGGCGTGCGAGGTGTGGCGCAAGGCGGGGCTGATCATCACGCCCACCATCCTGAGCGGCCGGGGCGGCGCATGAGCATCACTGCGGCACAGGGGTTTCGGGCGGCTGGCGCGACAGCGGGCCTCAAGGCTTCGGGCTCGAGCGACGTGGCGCTGGTCGTCAATGACGGACCCGACCATCATGTCGCCGCGGTCTTCACCGCCAACCGCGTGGAGGCCGCACCCGTGACCTGGTCGCGCCAGGTCGTGAGCGACGGGCGCGCCGACGCGGTCTTCCTCAACTCCGGCGGGGCCAACGCGTGCACGGGCCCTCGAGGGTTCCAGGACGCCCACCGCAGTGCCGAGCTGGTCGCCGACACCCTCGGGTGCAGCGCCACGGACGTGGTTGTCTGCTCGACCGGGCTCATCGGGGAGTTCCTGCCGATGGACCGGATCGAGGCCGGTGTCGCCCTGACGGCCGCTGCTCTGGAGGTCGAGGGCGGATCCGCGGCTGCCCGAGCCATCATGACCACGGACTCCGTGCCCAAGGAGGCCACCTCGACGCGGGGCGGCTGGAGCGTGGGCGGCATGGCCAAGGGTGCGGGCATGCTCGCACCCGGGCTCGCCACGATGCTCTGCGTGATCACGACCGACGCGGTCGTCGACGCAGCGGTCCTCGATGGCGCGCTCAGGGCCGCGACCACCGTGACGTTCGACCGGGTCGACTCCGACGGGTGCATGTCGACCAACGACACGGTCGTGCTCATGGCGTCGGGCGCCTCCGGCGTCCCCGTCTCGAGCGCGGACCTCACGGCTGCCGTCACCGATGTCTGTGCCGCGCTCGCCCGTCAGCTCGTGGCCGACGCCGAGGGTGCAAGCCACGACATCGCCGTCGAAGTCCGCTCTGCGGCAACGGAGCCCGACGCCGTCGAGGTGGCGCGGTCCGTCACCCGGAGCAACCTGTTCAAGGCCGCGATCTTTGGCAGGGACCCCAACTGGGGGCGTGTGCTCGCGGCCGTCGGGACGACCGGTGCTGCCTTCGACCCGAGTGCCCTCGACGTCGCGATCAACGGGGTCAGGGTCTGCCGGGCGGCCACCATCGGTGACGACCGCCACCTCGTGGACCTGGCACCGCGCGAGGTGCGCGTCGTCATCGAGCTCCACGCCGGGGACGCCACCGCGACGGTGTGGACCAACGACCTCACGCACGACTACGTGCACGAGAACTCGGCCTACAGCTCATGAGGAGCGTCCGGTGATCGACGAACTGACCAGGCTCAAGGCGAGCACCCTCGTCGAGGCGCTGCCGTGGCTCGAGCGCTTTCGCGGCGCCCTCGTCGTCGTCAAGTACGGCGGCAACGCGATGGTCGACGACGAGCTCAAGCGCGCCTTCGCGCAGGACATCGCCTTCCTGCGCTACGTCGGCCTGCGGCCCGTCGTCGTGCACGGAGGCGGCCCCCAGATCAAGGCCATGCTCGACCGTCTCGGGCTCGAGAGCGAGTTCAAGGGCGGCCTGCGAGTCACCACACCCGAGGTGATGGACGTCGTGCGCATGGTCCTGACCGGCCAGGTCGGCCGCGAGCTGGTCGGACTGCTCAACCAGCACGGACCGCTTGCGGTCGGCCTCTCCGGCGAGGACGGTGCGCTCTTCGGCGCCCGCCGTCGTGGTGTCGTCGTCGACGGGGTCGAGCATGACCTGGGGCTCGTCGGTGACGTGGTCTCGGTCAACACCCAGTCCGTCATGGACCTGCTCGACGCAGGGCGGATCCCCGTGGTTTCCACGATCGCCCCCGACCTCGACCACGAAGGGCAGGTGCTCAACGTCAACGCTGACACCGCGGCGGCGGCCCTGGCCGTCGCGCTCGGGGCTCGCAAGCTCGTCGTCCTCACCGATGTCGAGGGCGTGTATGCCGCGTGGCCGGACCGCTCCTCCCTCCTCTCGTCCCTGCCCCTGAGCCAGGCGCGCGACCTGGTCAGGACCGTCGACGCCGGCATGATCCCCAAGCTCGAGGCCTGCATCCGCGCCGTCGCCGAAGGCGTGCCCCAGGCCCATGTCATCGACGGACGCGAACCACACTCCCTGCTGCTCGAGGTCTTCACGTCCGACGGCATCGGCACCCTCATCGAGGAGGACGCATGAACGCACCCACGAAGTTCTGCCCACGCAGAGCGTGGGACCCGCCCCGCTGCGCTCCTCCGATACTTCGCGGGGACCGCGCATGAGCGTCCACGACAGCGACGACCAGCAGGACGTCCTCGATCGCTACGCCCGCTCGCTCATCGGCGTCTTCGGCGCGCCCCAGCTCGTCCTCGAACGAGGTGACGGTGCCTGGGTGTGGGACGTCGACGGCAAGCGCTACCTCGACCTCGTCGGTGGGATCGCCGTCAACGCGCTCGGGCACAACCACCCTGCCCTCGTGGCGGCCGTGTCCAAGCAGGTCGGCGAGATGGCGCACATCTCGAACTTCTACACCTCTCGGGTCCAGGTCGAGCTCGCCGAGCGCGTCCTCCAGCTCGCCGCAGCCCCTGCCGGCTCAGGTGTCTTCTTCGCGAACTCCGGCACCGAGGCCATCGAGGCGGCCATCAAGCTGTCCCGCCGCACCGGGCGCATGGGCATCGTCGCGGCCGAGGGCGCCTTCCACGGGCGCACCACCGGCGCCCTCGCCCTGACGCACAAGGCTGCCTACCGCGAGCCCTTCGCCCCGCTCATCCCCGACGTCGCCCACGTCCCCTACAACGACATCGAGGCCCTGCGAGCTGCGGTCACCAAGGACACGGCAGCCGTCGTCCTCGAACCCGTCCAGGGTGAGGCAGGAGCGATCGTCGCGGACCCGGCATACCTGCAGGCCGCGCGTGAGATCACCACTGCGGCAGGGGCACTTCTCATCCTCGACGAGATACAGACAGGGGTGGGCCGCACGGGCGACTGGTTCGGCTTCCAGAGCAGCGGCATCGTCCCGGACGCCATCACGCTCGCCAAGGGTCTGGGGGGCGGTCTGCCCATCGGCGCGCTGGTGACCTTCGGTCCCGAGACCACCGGGCTGCTCACCGCCGGTCAGCACGGGACGACGTTCGGCGGGAACCCACTGGTGGCCGCTGCGGGGCTGAGCGTCCTGACCACCATCGACGCCGACGGCCTGCTGGGCCACGTGACGGCGATGGGGGAGCACATCGTGCACTCCGTGACGGCCCTGGACCATCCCGACATCGCGGGTGTGCGTGGCCGAGGCCTGCTGCGCGCGATCGTCCTGCGGTCAGACCTGTCAGCGGGGATCGCAGCGGCCGCCCGCGAGGCGGGGTTCCTCGTGAACCCGGTGGCGCCCAGTGCGATTCGCCTCGTGCCTCCACTGGTCATCAGCCGTGAGGAGCTCGACCTCTTCGTCGCCGCCCTGCCTTCTCTCATCTCCACCGCCAAGGAGTCGTCACCATGAGCGCTACCGTTCGTCACCTCCTCAGGGACGACGACGTCACCCCCGCAGAGCAGGCCGAGATCCTGGAGCGCGCCGCCGCCATCAAGGCCCGACCGTTCAGCGACCGCTGCCTCGAGGGTCCTGAGGTCGTGGCCGTCCTCTTCGACAAGCAGACGCTGCGCACCCAGGTGTCCTTCGCCGGCGCCATCGCCCACCTCGGCGGGTTCCCGCTCGTCATCGACGGCAAGCTCGCCCAGGTCGGAGTCCGGGAGTCCATCGCCGACGTCGCCCGGGTCCTCACCCGTGAGGCGCGGGCCATCGTGTGGCGCACCTACGGTCAGGAGCGCATCGAGGAGATGGCGGCGCACTCGAGCGTCCCGGTCATCAATGCCCTGACCGACGAGTTCCACCCGTGCCAGATCCTCGCCGACCTGCTGACGATCAAGGAGCACAAGGGCACCCTCGCGGGCCTGACCTTCGCCTACGTCGGGGACGGTGCCAACAACATGAGCCACAGCTACCTTCTCGGCATGGCCATGTCAGGACTGCACGTCCGGATCGGCACCCCTGCCGACTACCAGCCCAACCCCGCCGTGCTCGCCAGGGCCGTGGCGCTCGCCGGCGACCAGGGCGGCTCGGTGACGATCCTCGAGGATCCGGTCGAGGCCGTCACGGGTGCAGACGTGGTGGCGACCGACACCTGGGTGTCGATGGGCTTCGAGAAGCAGAAGGAGTCGCGGCAGGGCTCGGCCAGCCCGTTCGCGACCTATGCCGTGAGCGACGAGCTCCTGGCACGTGCCAAGCCGGACGCGATCTTCCTCCACTGCCTGCCGGCCTACCGCGGGTTCGAGGTGGACGCCTCGGTCATCGACGGGCCGCAGTCGGTGGTGTGGGACGAGTCCGAGAACCGGCTCCACGCCCAGAAGGCCGTCCTGTCGTGGCTCATCGAGAGGTCGGGCGGTGACCGGCGGTGACCGTCTCGTCCAGCCGCACCGCACGCCTGCAACGGATCAACGAGATCCTCTCGAGCCGGGCCATCCGCTCCCAGACCGAGCTCCTCGGTGTCCTCCTCGAGGACGGCATCGACGTGACGCAGGCGACGCTCTCGCGTGACCTCGTCGACGTGGGCGCCGAGAAGGTCCGTTCCGGGAAGAACCTCGTGTATGCCGTTCCCGGGCAGGGTGGTGACCGCACCGTGCGTGTCGCACTGGAGGGCCAGGAGACGACGAACCGCCTGGCGCAGCGCTGCCACGAGCTCCTCGTGTCGGCCGAGGTGTCGGCCAACCTCGTCGTCCTGCGCACGCCCCCGGGTGCCGCGAACTTCCTCGCCTCGGCGATCGACCACACCACCGTCCCGGGCATCGTCGGCACGATCGCCGGGGATGACACGATCATGGTCATCACGACCGGAGCCGCGGCGTCTCGCAAGGTCGCCGCCCGACTCATGGCCTACACCCGCAAGGAGAACGCGTGAGCGCACACGAGACCAGCGAGGCAGCGTCGGAGGGGGGAACAGGTCTGAGCCTCTGGGGAGGTCGCTTCACCGGCGGCCCCGCCGAAGCATTGGCGGAGCTGTCCCGTTCCACGCATTTCGACTGGCGCCTGGCCCTGCACGACGTGGCTGGGTCGCGCGCCCACGCCCGGGTCCTCCACGCCACGGGCCTGCTCGGTGACGACGACCTCGCCGCGATGCTCGCAGCCCTGGCGCAGCTCGCCACCGACGTCGAGTCGGGTGCGTTCCTGCCCGCCCGCGGCGACGAGGACGTCCACACGGCGCTCGAGCGCGGGCTCATCGAGCGCGCCGGCGCCGACGTCGGTGGGCGGCTGCGGGCGGGACGGTCCCGCAACGACCAGGTCGCGACGCTCGTGCGGATGTATCTGCGGGAGCACGCTCGGACCGTGGCCGGCCTCGTCCTCGACGTCGTCGACGCCCTCATCTCCCAGGCGAAGCGCCACCCCGAGGTCGCCATGCCGGGACGCACCCACCTCCAGCACGCACAGCCGGTCCTCCTGGCCCACCACCTCCTGGCCCACGCCTGGCCGCTGCTGCGTGACGTGGAGCGGCTGCGTGACTGGGATGCCCGTGCTGGCCTGAGCCCCTATGGTTCTGGCGCCCTGGCCGGCAGCTCGCTCGGGCTCGACCCCGAGGCGGTGGCGGCAGACCTCGGCTTCGACGGTGCCGTCGAGAACTCCATCGACGGCACGGCTGCGCGCGACGTCGTCGCCGAGTTCGCGTTCGTGACCGCGATGGTCTCGGTCGACCTGTCACGCCTGGCCGAGGAGGTCATCCTCTGGGCGACCAAGGAGTTCGGTTTCGTCACGCTCGACGACTCCTACTCCACGGGGTCGAGCATCATGCCGCAGAAGAAGAACCCCGACGTCGCCGAGCTCGCTCGTGGCAAGTCCGGTCGACTCGTCGGCAACCTCACCGGGCTCCTCACCACGCTCAAGGGCCTGCCACTGGCCTACAACCGTGACCTCCAGGAGGACAAGGAGCCGGTCTTCGACTCCATCGACACGCTCGAGGTCCTCCTGCCTGCCTTCAGTGGCATGGTCGGCACGATGGTCTTCGACACCGACCGGCTCGCCTCCCTTGCGCCGCAGGGCTTCTCGCTCGCCACGGACATCGCCGAGTGGCTGGTGCGTGAAGGCGTCGCCTTCCGCGTCGCCCATGAGGTCGCGGGGGAGTGCGTGCGGGTCTGTGAGGGTCGCGGCATCGAGCTCTGGGACCTGTCCGACGAGGATCTGTCGGGCATCGACGAGCACCTGACGCCTTCCGTGCGTGAGGTCCTCACCGTCGAGGGCTCACTCGCATCGCGAGACGCGAAGGGCGGCACCGCCCCCTTGCGGGTGGCCGAGCAGCTGGCCCGCGCGACGGAGCAGCGTGACGAGCTCCGCCGCTGGGCCGAGGTCCAGCCCAGCATCCGGTGAGCCGCCTTGCCAGGGACTTCTTCGCGCGGCCAGTCCTCGACGTCGCGCCGGAGCTCCTCGGCGCCCGTCTCGTCCACGGCGACGTGGTCCTCCGGCTCACCGAGGTCGAGGCGTATGCCGGGACCGCGGACCCGGGGTCGCACGCCTTCCGCGGTCCGACGCCGCGCACCGCGGTGATGTTCGGGCCGGCGGGTCACCTCTACGTCTACTTCACCTACGGAATGCACTGGTGCGCCAACGTCGTGTGCGGGGTCGAGGGCGAGGCCAGCGCCGTGCTGCTGCGCGCCGGGGAGCTCGAGGCGGGCCATGACCTGGTCGCGCAGCGCCGACCCGGGGTGACGTCCCGGGACCTGGCCCGTGGACCGGCCCGGCTCGCCAGGAGCCTGGCGTTGGACGGGACGCACACCGGGGCGGACGTGTGCGCGGACGACGCGGAGGTCCATCTCCTCGAGCCGACGACCGAGGTCGACCGGTCCCTCGTCCGCACCGGACCACGTGTCGGCGTCAGTGGCCCGGGAGGTGACGGGGCGGCATACCCCTGGCGGTTCTGGATCGATGCGGAACCGACGGTGAGCGCCTACCGGCCCGGCGTCATCCGTCGACGTGCTCGCTGATCTCGACGCGCAGGCGTTCCTTGACGGCATCGGGGGCATAGCTCGCGTCCACGGCGGTCACGGCCAGGGCACCCAGCCCACGCTCGTCGAGGTCGAGCAGGTCGGCTGCGATCTCGTACTCGCGGTTGAGCGTCGTCCCGAACATCGGCGGGTCGTCGCTGTTGACGGTGACGACGACGCCGGCGTCGCGCAGCGCCCGGATCGGGTGGTCCTCGAGCTGCTCGACACAGCGGGTCGCGAGGTTGGACGTCGGACAGACCTCGAGAGGGATGCGGTCGGCGACCAGCCGCTCGACCAGCAGCGGGTCGTCGACGGAGCGGATGCCGTGGCCGATGCGTTCGGCCCCGAGGGCATCCAGCGCATCCCAGACGGACTGGGCATCGGTGGACTCGCCGGCGTGGGGGAGTGAGCGCAGACCGGCGGCACGGGCGCGGTCGAAGTGCGGCTTGAACTGGGGGCGGGGCACCTCGGGGCCGCCCAGTCCGAACCCGATGAGTGCCTGCGGGCCGTGATCGAGCGCGTAGCCGAGCGTCGCGTCCGCGGACTCCAGCCCGGCCTCGCCCGGGATGTCGTAGATCCACTGCAGGACGATGCCGTGGTCGCGCTCAGCCGCCCGCCGAGCGTCCTCGATGGCCTCGGTGTAGGCCTCGATCGCGATGCCCATCCGCACGCTGGTGAACGGGGTCATCGTCAGCTCGGCGTAGCGAACCTGCTGTGCCGCAAGCCCTTCGGCCACCTCGTAGGTGAGCAGGTGGATGTCCTCGGGCGTCCGCAGGAGTCCTACGACCGCGAGGTAGACGTCGATGAAGTGGCCGAAGTCCGAGAACGTGTAGAAGTCGCGCAGTGCCTCGATGCCCTGGGGCACACCGGCATCCGGGTGTCGCCCGGCCAGTCGCGCCACCGTCTCCGGCCGTGCCGAGCCGACGTGGTGGACGTGCAGCTCAGCCTTCGGCAGCCCTGCGATGAACTCTGCGTATGCCGTCCGCTCACTCATGCCCGGAGTCTGCCAGTCACGCCGTGGAGGGGTTCCCGACCCTCGGCGTGAACGCCGTCAGCGCGTCGAGGTCGCTGTTGCGCGAGCGGACGTACTCGTCGGCCCAAGCCGCGCGGTCGGGGTACTCGGACTCGGCAATGATGCGGGCGCACACGGCGTCGACGTCGATCTCGGTGTGGCGCAACGAGACCTGGCCGTGGTCGAGGAGAGCCCACGCTCCGCCCGTGCGGCCGTAGGGCATGCCGACGCTTCCAGGGTTGAGGACCAGCCGGCGATCGACGAGGCGTACGAAGGGCATGTGGGTGTGCCCGCAGGCAACCGTCCCCACCTCGTCAGGCACGGTCGAGAGGGCGTTCTGCCACGCGGGGACCGGCGAGTCGACGAGCACGACCTCGTCGTCGTCGCGGGGTGACCCGTGGCAGAAGAGGACGGGGCCGAAACCGGCGATGTCGACCGTGACGGGGTGGGGTAGCCCTGCCAGGACGGCGATCTGGTCCTCCCGCAGGGCATGGGCCGCCCACAGGGACTCGGGATGCGCACTGTCCGCGCCGGACCGGATGGCGACTGCTTCGCGGTCTGCGTTGCCCCGCACGAGCACGATGCGATCGCCGAGCGAGGTGAGCGCATCGAGCGTCTCGACGGGCATGGGTCCGGCCGTGTGGTCCCCAGTGACGACGACGAGGTCCGCGCCGGCGACGTCGGGTTCGGCCAGCACCGCCTCCAGGACCGGCAGCACCCCGTGCACGTCGGACAGCACCACCACACGTTGCGCATCGACCATGGCGGCAGTCTCTCAGTCCGCCAGGGCCTGCGCCACGGCCCGGGCGCCGAGCGGCGCAAGGGCATGGGGCGGGGAGCGTGGAACCAGGCCGCCCCTTCGCGCAGGGTATCCGCGAGAGCGCGGACGGTCTCGAGACCCACGGGGGTCCCACCCTGGAAGCGTGGGCAGGACGCCATCCCACACGTAGATGCGCCCCGCGTCCACCGAGTCGTCCGTGGCAGGCTGACGCCTGTGAAAGACATCCTTGCTGAACTGCAGTGGCGCGGCCTTGTCGCCCAGACGACTGACGAGGGTGCCCTGCGGGACGCCCTCACCAACGGGCCGATCACCGCCTACTGCGGGTTCGACCCGACGGCACCCTCGCTCCACTTCGGCAACCTCGTCCAGCTCATCGTGCTGCGACACCTCCAGCGCGCTGGCCACCGGGTGATCTGCCTCGTAGGGGGGTCGACCGGCCTCATCGGCGACCCGCGCCCGAGCTCGGAGCGGGTGCTCAAGACCAAGGAACAGACGGCCGAGTGGGTTGCGGGCATCCAGGACCAGGTCCGGCCGTTCCTCGACTTCGAGGGTGACAACGCGGCAGTCATGGTCAACAACCTCGACTGGACAGCGCCGATGTCGGCGCTCGACTTCCTGCGCGACATCGGGAAGCACTTCCGCGTCAACCAGATGCTCAAGAAGGACGCGGTGGCGGCGCGGCTGGGCTCGGACGAGGGCATCTCGTACACGGAGTTCAGCTACCAGATCCTGCAGGGTCTCGACTTCCTCGAGCTCTACCGCGCCTACGGCTGCACCCTCCAGACCGGTGGGCAGGACCAGTGGGGCAACCTCACCGCCGGTTCGGACCTCATCCACAAGGTCGAGGGGGAGTCCGTCCACCTGCTGACGACCCCGCTCGTCACCGACGCTGCCGGCAACAAGTTCGGCAAGAGCGAGGGCAACGCCGTCTGGCTGTCCCCTGCGATGACGAGCCCCTACGCCTTCTACCAGTACTGGCTCAACGTCGAGGACGCCTCTGTCATCAAGCTCCTGCGGATCTTCACCGACCGCACCCAGGACGAGGTGGCCGAGCTGGAGCGTCAGCTCGCGGAGGAGCCCTTCCGGCGAGCTGCGCAGCGCACCCTCGCGGCAGACGTGACGACCCTCGTCCATGGTGCGCAGGCCACCGCCTCGGTCCAGGCGGCGTCCGAGGCCCTCTTCGGCAAGGGCGACCTCGCTGCCCTGGACCTGCGAACGCTGCAGGACGCGACGGCCGAGCTGCCCGGGGGAGAGGTGTCGTCGGGGATGACCATGACCGATGCCCTCGTGGCCGTCGGGCTGGTCGACTCCCGCAACGCCGCCCGACGCGCCATAGGCGACGGCGGAGCCTCGGTCAACGGCGAGAAGGTCAGCGACGCGGAGTTCACCCTGCGCGATGAGCACTTCCTCCACGGCTCGGTGGCGATCCTCCGGCGCGGCCGCAAGTCCATGGCTGCCGCCCGCAAGGTCTAGAACCGTTGTCCCACAACATAATCGGGTATGCCGGGTGGTCCGCGACCCGCTGACCCCGAGCCGATTTGTGTTCTGGTCCGGGAGTCATCTACTGTTCTCGATGTCAGCCCGCAAGGGAGGAACGGACACCACGGTGTGGGGCTTGAGGCCCCGTGCGAAGTAGGCCGGTCCCAAGGTTGACTCGACCAGCCCGGAACGGTGGAAACACTGGTTCGAGAGGCGCCGAGAGGCTGCTAAGGTTGGAACCCCGCGAAGATCCAAGCGCAGTCGGGTCCGGGCCGTGAAAGTGTGCGGTCGCCGGATTTGACGCCCAAGTGTGGCCGTGGGTAGGTTTTGTGAGGTTGCCCTGTTGTCTGGCCCCGTGTGTGGGTTGGGTGGTGGTGTGCGTCCGATCCT